>NZ_BAWJ01000004.1 GCF_000586475.1 Psychrobacter sp. JCM 18903
TTTAACCGAAGTGTTCGAGAAGCTTCCTTCTAATTTTAACGAACTACAAAGAGTTAAGGCGTTGGATTTTAGTACCGATCCTAAACAATGGAAAATCTACGACTATTTTTCGAACTGGATATTGGCATGTTTAGTATTGCTGATTTTAGATTAAGGTTATACGCGTAAAGACTTTAAATGAGATTAAGTTCATTACTTCTCAAAACAACTCACCCATCTCAACGTCTTCCTCAAAATCGAATCTTAACTGTTCACCTTTACGCTGTCTCATCTGCTCTATACGCAGTTTACGTCCAGAAACCAGCCTTAAAACTTCACGGCGTTGCTCCGTTGTCATATCATGCCATAATTGACGCTCGACACGACTTCGCAAGCAACCAAAGCAATAGCCCTTTTTATTGCTAGTGCAAACACCAATACATGGATTGGCAATCTCAAACAGCTCAAACTGTTGGTTCATGGCGACTCCATTGCTATTATCGTCATTCCTTTGACTTGCATAGAACTATTATGACCATATTATTATGTCGCAAATACTGACTAATGGTGTGCCGTTTTATTGTTATTATTTTTGTTTAGCGGGTGCTATGCTTAGCGTCACTAGCCTATATAAGATAATCATAACAAAATTAATAAGTGAGATGATACGTGAACTTGATTTATATCCATGGACTGGACAGTGATGCGAACTCTACCAAGGGAATGCTATTAGAAAAATACTGCCAGCATCATCACCCTGATATCAATGTACTGCGTCCCGATTTGAATAAATCGCCACAAGACGTGTTCGATAAACTGATAAGTCTAGTTGAGGAATGGGGCAGCGACTCAAAAGTTGTATTCGTTGGTAGCTCATTGGGTGGCTATTTTTCTACCTTGGTGAGCAATCATACAGGCTGTGCGGCTTTACTATTAAATCCTAGTACGCAGCCACATATTACGCTGCAGCGTTTTGCTAATGAGTTGTTGGCAAATACTGATGGGGAAGGTGAGGTGTTAAACAATGAAATTCTGCATACCACAGCGGGCGGTTGGAATATTACTCACTCAGATTTGCAATGGTTTACAGATCATCAGTTATCAGAAGTTCATTATCCTAAAAAAATTGCTGTATTTATTAAAGAAGGCGATGAGTTATTAAATCCTGAATTGTCTAAAGCCTTTTATCAACAGCAAGGGAGTACGGTTATTTTACAAGCGGGTGGCGATCATCGGTTTAGTGACTTTGGTGAGCAGTTGCCGATGATGATAAATATGCTACAAGATTTAGTACGAGTCTAAACAGGCGACATTATATGACGTGAGCGATGGACTATTAACCTTAACGTCGCTATTTTTGGTTATAATGGTTGAATAGAATTAATCAGACATGAATCGTTAAGGATGCATTTGTGAGTCAATATAATGCGCAATCGTTAGAAGTTTTAGAAGGGCTTGAGCCAGTACGTCGTCGTCCAGGTATGTATACCGATACCACCCGCCCAAACCATCTGGCGCAAGAGGTTATCGATAACTCAGTTGATGAAGCGTTGGCGGGTTATGCTAAAACCATCAAGGTGCAACTGCATAGTGATGGCTCATTGTCAGTTGAGGATGATGGGCGCGGTATGCCGACTGATATTCATCCTGAGTTTAATCAGTCAGGGATTGAGCTGATTTTAACTCGTTTGCATGCTGGTGGGAAGTTTTCAACTTCTAATTATGAAGTGTCAGGCGGTCTGCATGGGGTAGGTATCTCTGTTGTCAATGCCTTGTCGACGCGCGTTGAAGTGACGGTATGGCGTGATAGTACACAGTTTGATATGGCGTTTGAAAATGGCGCACCAGTGACGCCGTTGACTGAAACTATCAGCTCGAATAAACGTAAACGTGGTACCAGAGTGCATTTTTGGGCAGATGGTCGCTTTTTTGATACGCCTAAATTTAATGTCAAGCAGCTCAAGCACAATCTAAAAGCCAAAGCGGTTCTAGCAGCTGGGCTGACGATTGAATTTGTTGATGATATTAATAATGAAAAGGTGGTTTGGCAGTTTACTGACGGAGTGGTCGAATATCTAAGCGAACAGTTGGATGGTTTAGAAACCTTACCTGAAGCACCGTTTTATTATAATTACGATGCGAAAGCGGGCGAACGTGCTGCTATTACCTTTGCCTTGTCTTGGTTACCTGATGGTGGCACGCCGATTCAAGAAAGTTATGTGAACCTTATCCCGACAGCGCAAGGCGGTACGCACGTCAATGGTCTGCGAACGGGTATTTTAGAAGCATTGCGTGAGTTTTGCGATATTCATAACTTATTACCACGGAGTGTCAAGCTAACGGCAGAAGATGTCTGGGATGGGGTGAACTATATTCTGTCGCTCAAATTTTCTGAGCCGCAATTTTCTGGGCAGACCAAAGAGCGTCTATCTAGCCGTGAAGCTGCTGGGGCAGTACAGACATTAGCAAAAGATGCCTTTAGTCTGTGGTTAAACCAGCATGCTGATATGGGTACTCAAATCGCAGAGCTGGCGATTAATAAAGCTGGACGTCGTCTCAAGTCTGCCAAAAAAGTCGCCCGTAAGAAAATCACGCAAGGTCCTGCGTTGCCGGGTAAGTTGGCAGATTGTCGCGGTGATTTGCGTGATGGTGCTGAGCTGTTTTTGGTGGAAGGTGATTCTGCGGGTGGTAGCGCCAAGCAAGCACGTGACCGTCATTATCAGGCGATATTACCGCTGCGTGGTAAGATTTTAAATACGTGGGAGGTGTCATCAGATACGGTGTTATCGAGCCAAGAGATTCATGATATCGCCATTGCTATCGGTGTCGATCCGGCATCTGATGATTTGTCTGAGCTGCGGTATGACAAGGTATGTATCTTAGCGGATGCGGATTCTGATGGTTTGCATATTGCCACGCTCATCTGCGCCCTATTTGTTAAGCATTTTCCTGCCTTGGTGGATGCGGGTCATTTATTTGTCGCCATGCCGCCGTTATATCGAGTAGACGTGGGTAAAGAGGTGCATTATGCGTTAGATGAGCCTGAGCTTCAGCACATTTTGTCCAATGTGCCGGGCAATAAAAAAGCGCAGATTACCCGTTTTAAAGGCTTGGGTGAAATGAGTGCAGAGCAGTTACGTGAGACGACCATGAACCGTGATACTCGGCGTTTAGTTCAGCTAGATATGGATGACATAGTGTTGACTAATAGCGTGATGGATATGCTGTTGGCTAAAAAACGGGCTGCTGATCGCAAGGTTTGGCTTGAGAATAAAGGCAATTTGGCTGACATATCCTAATGGGCTTGATGGATATGTCCATCAATAGCTATATATTTATATAACTTTATAAACCGGTAAGCTGGTAAGCAATAAAAGCCTATAAAATTCAATTTAGTTGTATAAGCTTAATGTTATTATGTAGGTATCTTTTATTATGTGGTGCCGTCATGACATCAAAGTTGTTTAATCGCTCAAAAGCTGCTGCTTCTAAGTCTGTAAACTCTAAAATATTGCCTAAGCTTAGTAGAAAGCAGCTGGGTAGTTTAGTCCCGAAACGCGGTAATAAAATTGCGCCAGTGATTGCCTCAGCTATGCTAAAAGCTGCGGGTTGGCGTACAGTTGGAGAGATTCCAAATATTTCACAAGCCGTGGTTTTAGCGCTGCCGCATACTTCGAATATCGACGGGGTTTATGCGATACCCAGTTTATTCGCCCTAGATTTAAAAATCAGTATTATGGGTAAGCATACGTTATTTAAAGTGCCAATATTTGCTCAGCTATTAAGCTGGATAGGGGTGATTCCCATTGATCGTAGTGATAAAGGCTCAGTGCTGCAAGCAAGTATTGATAAGTTCAAAACCGGTAAGCCACTATTTTTGGGTTTAGCACCAGAAGGCACGCGTCAATATACTGAAACTTGGAAATCTGGCTTTTATTATTTAGCAGTGGGCGCTGGTGTACCTATTTTGCCGGTAGCGATGGATTACAAAACTAAAGAGATACGCTTTATGTCGTTGGTTTATCCTAGTGGTGATATCGAAGCGGATTTACCAAAAATTTATGCTCAGTATAAAGGGGTGATACCAAGACATCCTGAGCGCTTATCTCAACCATTACAAGATATCAATCATTCAGCTGAATAACGTTTTTAAATGAGTTATGAGTATCTGTATTATATTAAGACCCCCTGACAGATTAATGTCAGGGGGTCTTTTGTTTGCGGTGATGAGTTTTAAGAATGGCTAAAAAACTAAGCATTGAGTTAGCTATTAAACGTACTCACCCCGCCATCGACAGGTAAATTCATACCAGTAATGATGGCAGCATCATCACTGGCTAAAAACATCACAGCGGCGGTTACATCAAACGGTGTCGCTGTCTTCCCTAGTGGGGAGTGGCTAATAAATGGATTTGGACTGATGTCTGTTGCCACCAATCCAGCAGATACGGCATTAATACGTACATTATTTGGTATATTCTCTAATGCCAGCTTCTTTGTAACATCAGTCAAATTCTTTTGTCTAGCTTTATAGGTCTCTATATTCCAGTCTGCTGATATCTCCGTTAGCGTTGACACATTAACGATATTGCCTTGTGTTTTTATCAGTTCTGGAATAACTGACTGATGAATGCCGACCGCAGTATCTATGTTGACCATCACATCAATATGTTTATATTTATCGCGTACATGCTCTATCAATCTTGCCGTTTGGGTCAAATCATTAATATCACTGGTCACGGTAAGGTGGTTACCTGTATTGATCCATGTATGATCCTGTGGCAGATCCTCGTAGATGTATTCTAAAATATCGTTATTAATACCAACGATTATACAATTCGCCCCTTCTTGTGCAAATCTAAGCGCCGTTGCACGACCAATATCAGAATCTGCACCTGTTATAATGACAGTTTTCTCTTTAAAGCGTTTCATAACGTTCAATCCTTTTTATTATATAATGGTCATTAAATAATTTTAATAAATGACTCTAAAAAATGTAATCAAAGGCAGCCCATAAGCGATAAGTTTGACTGCAAATCATGCTACTTTGCTATTATCATAACAACTCATTGCCCTGAAAGCGACTGCATTTAATAAGGCTTATTTTGTTAAGTTTTTCGTCGGTAGCCTGTCGTTATAGCAAAAACATTTGCGAATATTCAACATGCTCTAGTGTTATGCTCATCAATAGCAACTTACCATACAACGCGTCCATTCGATAATAAAAGGTTAACACTGTGTCTAACTCATCTATTACCCTATCTGATAATGATTGTCTTGTTAATGAGTTGACCTGCTATTTGCAGAAAGATGCTGTAGATATTGCTTTGGCCAATATGCAGCATCTTGAGCATAAATATGACGCGTGTTACCGTGCTCAGCAATATCACTATCAATTGCCACTGGGTAACCTATCATTACTTGAGCTCATATTGTATTTGCCTGCTAAAAGTAGTTTGGTCGATATTAAAGCTGCGCGTGTGGCGGTAGTAAAGGCCGCGCTCATATGGCACAAGACATATCTTGCTCAGCATAAAAATAACGACAACATGAGCCATAATGTTTTAGTTTTTGATATTCAGCGCACCGATAAAGGTGAAGAAATCAATAAAATTAAGATAAATAACCAGCAACGACAACCCCTAAAAAGGCTCACTCATGGCTTTGGTGTCCACTATTTTATGGAAGATTTGGTGGTGGATATGAGTGACAGTATGCAGCAGCTACAAGTTTTTAGCTGGCATGACTGGCAGGCGATATTAGCAAGCTACAAGCACCATGCGAGTTATGGCGATTTTTGCATTATCGTTTAGGGCAATTGCAGTATTCAGCCAGTAATCATGTCGCTAGCTTTGAATCAGAAGCAGATCTAGTCACTCAGTTTTTACATAGCCCAACTTTGTTTACGGACGCTATCGCAGTAGAGAATGCACTCATCAAGTACGAGGTGCAAGATGAGCCCAATTCTGCATTAGTCGCTATGACACTTGCCTACAAAAACAAAAGCACGACTGCACACATGTATCATCAGCATATGGCGCAAGCGGCAGCTCTGTGGTCGCAGCTAAGCACCCAAATGATAGAGATGCTCGATGCAGAAGTACTAGACAATGCTGATAAAGAGACACTAGGAACAAAACGCTGTTATTGGCAACAGCAGCTATTGGACGAGTCTTTATTTTCGCGCATGAGCTGGTCCGAACTCTATATAGGCATCCTAAACAAGCACATGGTCTGCAAAAAGAAGGTTATGTCGTCCATCAGCACTCTTATGAAAGCTTGGGACGGCATTATGTATTGATCTTCTATGGGCAAGATGTTGAGAGCCAGCACAGTAAACAGGCTATTCAGCCAAACTTAGCAAAGATTGCACAGGATGTTGCGAGCCGCCTGCCAATAGCCGAGCTGCATCATGTAATTGTGTTGGGCATTGATTTTATTGACGAGTCTAATGACACCTTTATTGATATAGATTTATGGATTCAACCGGTTGATCCGATGACCCAGCGTGAGCGGCAGCTGACCAAGCAACTACAGCGCTTAAACCAACAGCATAAACAGCAAACAGTAAATAACTTATCAGCAAGTAATTTATCAGCAAGTAAAAATGAGCCAATGCGAATGCAATTAAATTTGAATATACCTGCACGGAAGACCAAGTCCTGAATATGATTTTGTAGCGATGTTTTGTAGAAAATAAATTTACGCCATAAAAAAGACAGCCTAGGCTGTCTTTTTTGTTCAAAATATATCGTTAATGATGACTTATTTTAAGTCGTTATTATCAATATCAGTAAAGCCTTTATTACTTGGCGCTAGATTTGAACCAGTGTCGATATCGTCATCACTTGTTTCAACATGAGTGATATCTACATGACCCGTACTAAGGTTGTTGGTATCGACAGTGCTAGTAGGGAAGTCACTAGTCATTGTACCTGAAGCAGCAGGAGTGTTCTCTCGAACTGAGTCAGCAACTTTTTCTTGTGTACTTGAGCTAGCATGAAGAGCAGATTTCGCTTTAGCTTCTTCACGTTCTTTGTCCATTTTATCCTGCATTTTACGTAGGAAACGTGCAGCAGCTTCTTGACCACCAAGACCAAATGAAAGGGCGAAGGCTACCGCTACGGCACCTAGCGTTAGACCAAATGCTAGGTTAACGATAGAGTCAGCAATACCCATCGCTTTTAAACCCATGGCAAGTACTAAACCCATGATTAATACACGGACGATGTTTGCTAAGAATTGTGAGCCTTGCTCAGAACGCTCAACGACACCTGCAATGATATTGGCAAGCCAAAAGCCAATAAATAGGATAATTGCGCCCAAGATAATGTTAGCACCAAACGCAATAAACATGGCGATAATGGCTGAGATAGGCTCAAAACCTAGTAAGTCAGCGGCGGCAATTGAGGCAAATAACATCGCAAAGAAGATAATCGCATAACCAACAAGGTCAGAAACTCTCTTATCGCCCATCGTTTCTTGTAAACCAACTTTCGCAGGCAATTGATTAATCTCAGTGTTTTCGATCAAACCTTTGATGATATTGGCAACCATACGTACCACATAGAAGGTCACGACTAAAATTGCAACGGCCATAAAGATGTTTGGCAATGCTTCCATGATTTTGTTCAGCATGTTTGTCGCAGGACGAGCAATCACTTCAATTTTTAATGCGTTTAATGCAGCAATAATAGTTGGAATGATCACTACTAAAAATGCCAATGAACCAGCGATATTAGGCAAACTGTTTTTTTCGCTTAAGCCTGCTTTTGTAGCCAATTCTTGAACATTAAAAGTAGAAACAAGGTTGGTCACAATGCCGCGTACCACTTTGGCAATGATATAACCGACGACAAAGACGACACCTGCAATGAGGATGTTAGGGATAAAGCTAAAGATTTTATCAACCATATTAGTCAATGGAGCAAATAAACCATCAAGCTCTAATTTACCCAATACCATCGTCAAAACAACCAACAAGATGAACCAATAAACCATATCGGCAATCGTGCTACTCATCGGTTTTACACCTGCCTGAGCACTTAAACGCTCATCCATTGACGTTTTCGCCAATGCCGCGTTGATAGCTGTGCGTGCAACAGTAGCCAAGACCCAACCAATAATACCCACAGCGATAGCGCCGATAAGATTAGGGATAAAGGCTAGGACTTGATTGACCATATTTGCAAACGGTGTCGAGATTGAGTTCAAATTCAATTGATTCAGCGCCCCAGAAATCGCGATGATAAAGATGAACCAAAATACAATCTTTGAGATAATACCTTCTAAATCGTAGGTCTTACCCGTTGAAGAGTTCATGCGTTGGTTCAGATTGACTCTAGATAATACATTACGAACCAGTGCCGCGATACCCAGTGCCACTAGCCAACCAATAATAAATATTAAAATAGCACCAATAATAGAGCCGATAGGCCCACCAAGATAACCGTTAAAAGATGTGTACATTGGATTCATCTTATCCTCCTTTAATCATCATACGAAAGCCACTCAACAATATCATCAGTACAGCTATTGTTGAGCGAAACCAATACATAGATGGTTATAATTAATAGTGTTTTTAAAGTAAGTTATGCGGTGATATTATAATTTTTGAGTAGGTAACCTTATCAAAAAACCTTGGTTTCCCTCGTGTTAATTGCTTTACTGCCAATGTTAATCATCCATGATAAAGACGTACACTCGGTTACTTATCACCTTAACTAATTTAGCTTAGCTGATGTATTAGTAGATTTAAAGATAGAAAGCTTAACGTGTTACTGTATTTGTGTGATAACTTGTTATTATGATGAGAAATATTAACATAGACTGTACATTCGCCCGATAATTTGACGGCAAACATGGTTCCTAAAACTAAGATTTGTTATTATAGGAACATGTGACATCTCGCCACTATCCTTACAATTTGAGAGTACTTTATGAAAAAAATCACTACTTTAAGCGTTGGTGCACTTGCTAGTGCTATGTTGTTGGTAACAGGCTGTAGCACAAATAACGGTAACCAAGAGATAGCTGCTAAAAGCGTTTCAATCACCGAGCAAAGCTCAGCAAATGAAAAAGTAGGTTATAGCTTAGGCTTCATGATGGCTGAAGGTAACAAAGAAGCGGTCGGTGACCTGAATCTTGATACCTTTGAAAAAGGCTTCCGTGATGGTTATGAAGGCAATAAATCAGCATTGACCCAAGAACAAATGCAGGAAGTGTTGACGACTTATCAAAAAGAGCAAGAAGAAAAGTTCGTTAAAGACATGGAAACAAAAGCTGGAGAAAACAAAACCAAAGGCGCTGCATTCTTAGCAGAAAATGCTAAAAAAGAAGGCGTCAAAGAAACGGCTTCTGGCTTACAGTACAAAGTTATCACCGCAGGTACGGGTAAATCACCAAAAGCGACTGACGTGGTTGAAGTGAACTACGAAGGTAAGTTAATCGATGGCACAGTATTTGATAGCTCTTATGAGCGCGGTGAGCCAATTGAGTTTCCGTTGAACCAAGTCATCGCTGGCTGGACAGAAGGTCTACAGCTGATGAAAGAAGGCGGCAAATACGAGTTTTATATCCCATCAGATATTGCTTATGGTGAAGCGGGTAACGCAGGTATCGAGCCTAACAGCACGCTTATCTTTACGGTTGAGCTGTTAAAAATAAAATAATACTTAGTACACACCCTAGTGAACAGTGTTAAAAAATAAAATCATAAAAAAGCTCATAATATTATGAGGGCTTTTTTATGACTAGAGATTGAGCATCTAAAGAGTTTTTTGAAAGACTTTAGAATTACGACCATTATGGTATTTTTCTTGACGCGATGCAGGTAACGCGCTGGCCTCGACTTCCGCAAAGCCTTGCTCGACGAACCAATGTGCCGTCCGTGTCGTTAACACAAACAACTTGTGCAGACCATGACTGCGCGCTTGTTGCTCTAAAAATGCCAGTAAGTCCGCACCGCGACTACCGCTACGATAATCGGGATGTACGGCGACACAGGCAACTTCTGCTGATTCTGTATCCAATGGATATAGCGCCGCGCAGCCCAAAATCATACCATCGCGCTCGATGACGCTATAATTATCGATCTCTTGCTCTAGGCGTTCGCGTGAGCGGCTGACTAATATGCCTTGCTCTTCTAGCGGTGATAATAGCTCAATCAGTCCGACCACATCGTCAATATTGGCACGACGAATCTCTTCGTAAGGGTCATGGCTGATAAGAGTACCAGAGCCATCACGAGTGAACAGCTCTTCTAATAAGGCACCGTCTTTGGCATACGAGATAATATGGGTGCGATGGACGCCTTGGCGGCAAGCCAAACTGGCGCAATTTAAGAAATAATTGATCTCGCAATTTAAATCACGATCACGTAAGAAGCGATCGACTTCATTAGGAATCATCTCTCTTAGTAAGCGATCATCGTCATTGATGCCTGCTTCTTCGCCCAAGAAGATAAGCTTATCAGCACCCAGTGCCACAGCCGCACTGAGCGCCACGTCTTCAGCCAACAAATTAAAGACTTCACCAGTCGCTGAATAACCCATTGAGCCTAAAATCACAATATGGTCGTGTAGCAGGTTGTTTTTGATGGCTTCAACATCGATAGAGCGCACTTCGCCAGTCATTTGGTAATCGATACCATCACGAATGCCGTAAGGACGTGCGGTCACAAAATTGCCTGAAATGGCATCGATGCGTGAACCATACATAGGTGAATTGGCCAGTCCCATCGACAGCTGCGCTTCGAGTTGCAGGCGAATAGCGCCTACCGCCTGTAAAATAGCAGGCATCGCCACGCGCGGTGTAATTCGAATGTCTTGATGCAGTGGGGATGTAATGTCAGCATCTTTCAAGTTCTTTTCGATTTGCGGTCGCGCTCCATGTACTAATACCAGCTTGATACCTAAGCTATGTAATAAAGCAAAATCATGAATAAGGGTGCTAAAATTTGGATGATTGACCGCCTCACCACCAAACATAATCACGAACGTTTTGCCGCGATGGGTATTGATGTAGGGGGCAGAGTTACGGAACCAATGGACGTATTCAGGGTTGATTTGGGGCATGGCGCTAGTAGTCATAATAAAGGCAATAGTAGTGAGAATAAGAAAAGGGGCGTAGCAAAAAATGCCTATCGCTAAAGAATTACCATAGCAAAAAACGCCGTTATGAGCTATCTTTTATTTCAGTAGTATCAATCAATTTTTATCACTGATGGACGATATACACAACCTCAACACGGGGTTAGTGTACGTACAAACACTTTTTGCTATGCTAAACGCTATTGCTTTACAGGCGATGAACGAAGATAATCAATAAAAATAAGAATTTTATACGATAAGCTTACCAGCTATGACAAGATAGACGCCAGCAGCATAGACGCATGCAGCGCTTGCCATTAGCTGTCACTACAATCAGCAGCAATACTAGGTCTGCCAATACTATAACAGTCGACCATTTATAATGAGTTATGTTTCTTATGACATGTTTATTATAAGTGGGTATGTTCCGTCTAAATTGCGCTGCCTGTCAACGATTCAATATATATCAAAAGTTATTCAAGTTTTACCAGCTGCGTTTTACCGACATATTAACCAGGGATAATGAAAACCATGAAAAAAAGTAACCAATTTGCTAGCCATTTAGTGCTTGGAGCGGACATCGCTTATTTCACGTTGTGGCTGGTACGCTCATCGGTGCGATGGTAGTGACGCAAGCCTCGGCAATGCTACCGACGCCAGAACAAGCCGTTGATAGTTCGGCAGCTGTACAGACCAATGCTACTAAAAGCAGCAACTCGAGTGCACAAGCTGTCAATAGTAAAATTACCGCGTCATTGATTAGCGTTGATGCAAACGGTCAAGAGGTTTTGGCTCCGGTGAATGCTAGTACGCGCCTGCAATCAGGTAATGTCTTGGAGTACCAAGGTTATTTTACCAATACCAATGCAGATCGCGTCCGAAAAATGACAGTGACGATGAGTATCCCTGAGCAGGTAGAGTTATTGCGTACAGTATCACCTGAGTTTCCATACGGCAGTGCAGACGGCAATACTTTTGCCCGTATGCCATTACGTGGAAAAGTGGATAACCAACTGCAAGAAATTCCATTAAAGTATTATAAAGCGGTACGCTGGGATTTAGAGGGTGTTGGTCTTAATGACACCGTAGTGGTTAAATACCGTGCACGTGTGAAATAAGCCAGTCATTTAATATTAAGTATTTTATCAGTGTGATTTATTTAATACTGGCTTAATATTCGTTTAATCTCAAAAAGCATCACGGCTCGTTGCTGTGGTGCTTTTTTATAGTTTGTTAAAAAGATATTTTGGTACGCCGTTGCAAAGCGCTTAAAGCGTCGCGTATTTTCCGCTAGATTTTTCTTTGATTAATTGCTTGATGGCAGCCATCTGTGCGGTAGTGGCTTGCGAGCCTGCAGCTATGAGAGCACGGCGCTGGCTGGTATCTAGTGAGCTGATATGACTAACCGCAGGCGTAATCAGCACATCAGCACGATCTCGTTCACGTTGTATCGATGAGGCACGATTGGCGCTTGGCGAGGCTACGACATTACTCTCCAAAAATCCCCAAAAACTGCTTAATCCGTTGAGGTTTAATTTTTTATCAAGTGTAGACACACCGTTAGTATTGTTAATAGCAGTATCTGTCACATCAACGGCAATAACAATATCAGCACCTAAATAACGGGCGCTATCGACAGGTACTAGGCTGACCACGCCACCATCGATATACTTTTTACCGACCTTTTCGGGAATACGCGGCGCAATAAAAATATTCGGTACGCTACAGGACGCTTGAACAGCAAGCCCCGCATCACCAGTGGTAAAAATGGCTTTTTTCAAAGTATGCTTCTCCGCCGCGACTGCTGCAAAGCGGATGGGGAAATCCTCTATTGCTTGTCCATCGACTTTATCGTTGATAAAGTTCTTGAGTTTGATACCCTCGATGACACCTTGGTTGGATAAGACAAAATCTGTCAATTCGCTATCTGTAGTGGTCAGTGCCAGTTGCTCAAGTTGTACTGGTGTGTAGCCGCTGGCATATAGGCTACCAACCAAGCTGCCGACGCTGGTGCCAACAATGAGCGTTGGTTTGATACCATTTGCTTCTAGTGCTTTAATCACCCCAACATGGGCGAAGCCTTTGGCACCGCCGCCGCCCAATACTAACGCCACATTAAGTGGCGCTATTTCAGGTGCTTCAGGTAACGGCTGCGCTGGCGTTAGAGAGCTACAAGCGCTGATAGATAATCCGAGTACGATAATTAAGCTGGTGCATAGCACTCTCATACTATGTTGCACTCTTAGACTATGAAGAGGTTGTCGGTACTGGGCAGGAGCGAACATAAAAACACCTTATAAAATGACCATAATACGGAAAATAAGACATCAGTTATTGATATGATACAAATGAGCCGTTTGACTTTCAGGCTTTTTGACGCAGTATTACTAAATAGCTGAGCATAAGCAATTGTATTGTCAGCTATAATGAAATGAGTCGGTGTTTTGATGTGTCCTGTTGATGACAGCTGTTTTATAAAAACTGTCATCATCTACGGTATATTGAAAATACTTGAATGAGTATATGAAACTAAAAATAATATCGTTAGGATCTTTGATGTCAGTATCGGTGAACGCTTCTTTATCCACCAAACAGACCACTTTAGGTCTGAGTTGCCACTCTCAGCGCTAGATATGCCAGTGACGGCGCTGGCGGGTGTGGGATTAAAAGTCGCAGAACAGTTGGCACAATTGAATATTAAACGAATATTTGATTTATTGCTGCATTTGCCACGTGATTATGAAGATCGTAGCCGATTGCTGTCCATAGCAGAGGTGGGGCACGGGCAGTCTGCGTTGATTGCTGGGCGTGTGGTACACGTTGACACCAAGCGCAGCGGTATGACGGTCATGGTAGATGATGATACGGGCACCATATCGCTACGGTTTTTTAAGGTTTATCGTGGTCTTGCACAAACCATGAGCTTAGGGACGCAATTGCAATTATTTGGCGAAGTGAAAGTGAGTCGTTATGGTAAGCAAATCCACCATCCTGAATATCAAGTTATTAGTAGTAATGAGACGGTAGTAAATACTGGTTTGCAGCCCATTTATCCAAGTGTTAAAGGTTTGCATCAAAATAAGCTGCGCACCTTAATTAAGCTGGCATTACAGACGGTTCGCAGTGAAGGCTTACCGATGACGCTGTTTACTCCTACAGACTTTGCAGTCGTGGCTGACTTGCCATTAGCACCTTTTGAACCGGCTAAAATACCGATAACAGAGGCAGAGTATCCAGAAGATATATTCTCGACACTGGCGCGTAGTGTGCCAGATAATACGACTGGTCATAGCGTTAGTAGTGTCAATAAAGCCAATGTCTATGATGCCAATAATAATACAAACAGTGATATCCATACAGTCGCTAATAGAACAGTTAATAACAACGTCTATAATTTGACGATATTTGAAGCCTTAGTATTACTGCATACACCGCCGACTTATACCGACGCAGGACGACAATATCAGCTACTCACCCAGTTAAGTGCCCGTACTCATGCAGCATGCCAGCGTTTAATTATTGAAGAATTAACTGCCCATCAGCTCAGCTTGTTATATCGTCGTCAGCAACTGCATCAGCATAAAGCACCCAAATGTGCCACACAAAGTCCATTGGCTGATAAGCTATTTGCCGCATTGCCGTTTGATTTAACGGGTGCCCAGCAACGAGTCATGAAAGATATTACGGCTGATATGGCGACTTCCATTCCAATGTTGCGGTTGGTGCAGGGCGATGTTGGCGCGGGCAAGACTCTGGTCGCAGCAGGTGCAGCGGGTTATGCGTTAGATAGTGGTTGGCAAGTGGCTGTTATGGCACCCACAGAAATTTTAGCAGAGCAGCATTTGGTCAATTTTAAACAATGGTTTGAACCGTTAGGTATCGGTGTCGGCTGGCTTGCTGGTAAACAAACGGCGAAGCAGCGCCGCGAAGCGTTGGAAGCAGTCGCAGAAAACGCGGTGCAAGTGGTCGTCGGGACTCATGCATTATTTCAAGAGCAGGTGCAGTTTGCCAAATTGGGCTTAGTTATTATCGATGAACAGCATCGCTTTGGTGTTGAGCAGCGTATGGCACTGACCAATAAAGGTGTGGCGAATAGCACGCCGCATCAGCTGATTATGACCGCTACCCCGATTCCGCGCACGCTGGCGATGAGCGTTTACGGTGATATGGATACCTCGATTATCGATGAATTGCCACCGGGGCGTACGCCAATTACTACGGTGACCATTGACCGTAATCGACGCGATGAAGTCATTGAGCGGATTGCAATTAATTGTGAAGCGGGTAGGCAAGCGTACTGGGTTTGCTCGTTGGTCGAAGCGTCTAGTGTGCTAGATGCGCAAGCCGCTGAAGCCACTTATGAGGATTTAAATGAGCGCTTGAATATTCGTATTGGTCTTGTTCATGGCAAGATGAAATCCGTTGACAAACAAGCCATCATGCAGGCATTTAAAGCAGGTCAGCTCGACTTGCTAATTGCCACAACGGTCATTGAAGTCGGCGTAGATGTCCCTAATGCGTCGTTAATGGTCATCGAAAATGCCGAACGATTAGGTCTATCGCAATTACATCAGCTGCGCGGGCGAGTCGGGCGTGGCTCAACCAAAAGCTATTGCGTACTGTTATACCAAAAGCCATTATCAGAGACAGGTACAGAGCGCTTAAATGTCCTGCGTGATAGCACTGATGGTTTTGTTATTGCGCAAAAAGATTTGGAGCTACGTGGTCCCGGTGAGTTATTGGGCAAACGTCAAACGGGTAACGTCGGTTATTATTTGGCTGATCTGATACGTGACGAGCAGCTGTTTGCCATTGCTCAGCGTTTAGCCAAACATCTAATTGCAGATCCTACGCGCAAGGCAGATGTCAGCCAACTGATTCACCGCTGGATGCCTGAGGCGAGTCGTTATACTAATGCCTAAGGGGTGTCCTCAATTCAATCGATTATCGTTTAAATGGGCTAAAAATGGCTAAATTAATGGTAAAAAAGAGGACAGCCAACGCTGTCCTCTTCTATTTTTTGACGTAAAGCCATCATTTCGAAACAAAGCTATTTGGCTTTTTTCGACTTTTTCAATGACTTCTTAAGCTCTTTGAGGTCTTTCTTTTTCTGCTTAATTTTTGCTTTGGTGTCTTTAATTTCTTGTTTAAGCTTCTTTACGTCTGATTTATTAGCCATGATGGATTCCTTTATTAGTAGAGTTATCTTAATAATGACAAATTACCCCATAAATACAAGTCTAAACTGTAGGGCGTATGTATCATTAATTTTTACGAGTGATTGTTCCAACTATAATGGTCGTATCTTAATTCATTCAATATGACAACATATTTGGTCATTTTTTCATTGGCGGAATAAGTTTTAAGAGAGGAACTTTGCGCGAAGAAGACTTATGCAATGAACTGGGACTGAGCTAGGAATAGGCTGTCTTTTGTCTTTACTTATCGTTCACTTTATAATCTTTGCTACTAATATTTTTATTAAGTTCAATGTCTTGATTGCTATCAACAATTGACTATGTAGATACTTAACACAATTGACCCAATGACGAGATAGTCTACAATGATAAAAGACTATTTTGATAAGCTCTGCCTGCATCATTTTGTTTCCCTTATACTTTTTACGGCGTTAGTACCGTGCTTATTTATAGAGACCGACTATGAGTGATTTTGAACACCCTAATAATAAGCAAGCACCGACTAGCGAGCAAGAAACCAACATTGAGCCACCTCAACCATCTGAGCTACCACCGTATCGCCAGTCTGATACTTTGTCTAAAAAAACCGCTTCAAAATTACCATTATGGTTGTTACCCGTATTGGCAGCCGTGCTTATCATTGGTGTGCTACTTGGAAAGTATTGGGGCGGGAGTGATGAAGCCGCGACGGATGAATCGCCAGTTTCTAGTGGTACTTCAAGTGATGGTGCCACTGCAAGCGCTACAAGTACTGAGCAGGCGGTATTATCAGTAGAAACGGTCAGCCCAAGCCAAGATGATATTGGTAACACACTCAGTCTGATGGCACCATTGATGCCAAAGATACGGCGAATGTCAGTGCCAAAGTAAACGGTGTTGCTATCGAGCGTATATTGGTCGAAGAAGGTGATCGCGTCAAAGCGGGTCAAGTATTGGCGATATTTGACACCGATGCTATGGAGCAGCAAGTCTTGCAAGCAGAGGCAGATGTTGCCGAAGCAGAAGCGACGCTTGCCAATGCCAGTGCTGATGCTGCCCGTGTATTGCCATTGATAGATATTGATGCCATTAGTAAACAAGAAGCCGATCGCTATCGTACTGCAAAACTTCAAGCACAGGCTGCGCTACAAGCTTCCAAAGCGCGTCTGAGCACTCAGCGCTTGAGTGTAGATAATGCAACAGTGGTCGCACCAGTCAGCGGTGTCATCAGCGAGAAAATGGCGGAGGTTGGTATGGTTGCTGGTGGCGAGCCATTATTTACTATCATTAAAGGTGGTATTTTGGAATGGCGTGCAGATATTGATCCCAAGCTTGTCGGTGAAGTCAGTGTCGGGACGCCAGTACGGGTGAGCTTACCAGATGGTGATACGGTAATGGGGAAAGTGAGCCGCATAGCACCAACGGCGGACAACAACCGGCAGATTACTATCTATGCGAGCTTGGCGGCCAATGCAAAAGTACGGGCAGGTATGTATCAAACGGGTGAGTTCCTATTAGGCAGTGCCAGTACGCAAACGGTACCCAATAGCGCTATCGTCAGCAACGATGGCTATGATTATGTGATGCTAGTAACCAATGTGACCACTCAAGATGGTCAGACCATGGGTCGTATCAAGCAACAACGAGTGACATTGGGCGAGCGACTTGGCGAAAATGTGGCCGTGCTAGAGCCTTGCCTAGTGACAGTCAAATTGTCAAACAAGGCGGCAGCTTTTTAAATGATGGAGATTTGGTGCGTATCGTTGATGGTGTTAGCCAAACGAGTACAGCAGCGCAGGCAAAACCATGAGTTTAAATGTTTCTGCTTACTCGATAAAAAATCCTTTAGTTGCCATTTTGCTGTTTATATTACTGACGTTAGGCGGTATTTATGGCTTTATGAAAATGAAGGTGCAGCAGTTTCCTGATATTGATTTACCTGCAGTTGTGGTCACGGTGACTTTACCGGGTGCCGCGCCATCACAGCTCGAAAACGACATCGCAAAAAAGATAGAAAACAAGCTCACCAGTATTGAGGGTATCAAGCATATTCGCACCACGTTACAAACGGGTGCTGCCACCATGGTCACAGAGTTTGTGTTAGAAAAGGATATTCAGGAAGCGGTCGATGATGTGCGCTCGGCAGTAGCGAGGTACGCGGCGATTTGCCTGCCGCTGCCAATGACCCTATTATTACTAAAGTTTCAACCGCAGGATTCCCCGTTGTCACTTATTCTGTGGCTTCTAAAAACATGAATGTGGAAGACTTGTCTTGGTTCGTCGATGATACGGTCACCAAGCGTCTTTCTGACATACCGGGTGTCAGTACGGTTAGCCGTATTGGTGGTTTGCAGCGTGAGATTACCGTCGCAGCTGACCCGATTACCTTGAGTGGTCTTAAGCTTCCTATCACACAACTATCCAATCAAATCACGGGTATTCAGCAGGACAGCTCTGGTGGTGAAGCAGAAGTGGGCAAAACCACCCAGACGATTCGTGTCCTTGGTGCGGTGGAGCGGGCAAGTGAGCTCAATGATTTACAAGTGGCAATCCCAGCAGGTGGCACGCAAGCGCTTGGACGTATGGCACAAATCACAGATGGCGCGGCTGATCCAAGCTCTATTGCTAAGCTTGACGGGCAAACGGTGGTGGCATTTAACATCACCCGCTCGCGTGGTGCCAGTGAAGTCGAGGTCATGGAGCTGGTTGATGCAGAGCTTGCCAAGCTGTCAGCCGATGTAGGTAACATCACGATTGAAAAGGTCTATGATCGGGCAACGCCCATCGCTGAAGATTATCAAGCTTCTTTACGGATGCTGATCGAAGGTGGTCTGTTAGCAGTTGTCGTCGTATTCTTATTTTTGCGCAACATTCGGGCGACTATAGTTGCTGCTGTCGCCTTGCCATTATCAGTGATTCCCACCTTTTTAGGTATGTACTTATTTGGCTTTAGCCTCAATATTATATCTTTGTTGGCATTGTCGTTAGTGATTGGTGTATTGGTTGATGATGCGATCGTCGAGGTCGAAAATATCATACGGCATTTACGTATGGGCAAGACACCGTATGAAGCGGCGATGGAAGCGGCTGACGAGATTGGCTTGGCAGTAGTCGCGACCACCTTTACTTTGATTGCCGTGTTTTTACCCACCGCCTTTATGGGCGGTATCGTTGGTCAGTTTTTCCGTCAGTTTGGTTGGACAGCTGCATTATCGATTTTTGCGTCTTTGATGGTCGCACGTCTCATCACACCGATGATGGCAGCGTATATATTGCGACCAGAGAAAAAACACGTTGAGAAGCAAAGCGCGCTGATGGGTTGGTATCTCAAAATAGTGGCATGGACACTGCATCATCGCTGGCTGACGATGGGTGCAACTTTAGTGTTATTCGTGGCGTCACTGATGCTTGTCAAATTACTACCAACCTCTTTTATTCCTGATAATGACATTGACCAAACTCGTGTGGCGATTGAGTTGACACCTGACGTTGCGCTGGAAGACACAGAGCGCGTTGCTGCGCTGGCAAGTGAGCGTATTTTGGCAATGCCTGAAGTCACCAATATTTTTACCTCAGTCGGTGAGGCTCAGGCTAGCATGGACTCAAACTCTAGTGGTGGCAAAGCCGAAAATATAGCAGGTCTAGATATCGTGCTAGCACCACGTGCAGAGCGCGGCTCTAAGCAAGAGATTGAACGTCAAATAAGTAACTTGTTAGCAGAAGTGCCAGGTGCGCGCTTTACCGTCGGTTTATCGAGTGGCGGAGAGAGCGGTTACAACTTCTCTATGACCAGTACCAATCCGCAATTGCTTGAACAGACTGCTCAGCAAATTATGTCAGAGATTCGAGGGTTGCCCAGTGCGGGCTCGGTGACCAGTGACCGCAGTTTGCCGCGTCAAGAGTTAACGGTGACGCCAGACAGACTGGCGATGGCGGATAAAGGGGTGACCACGCAAGACATCGCTACGACGTTACGAGTGGCGACGGTGGGTGACTATGAGCAGCGTTTATCCAAGCTCAATTTGGATACGCGGCAGATTCCTATCGTCATTCGTCTACCAGATGTTGCCAAACAAAATGTCAGTCAATTAGAAGGTCTATATGTACCGAGCTCGTTACCAGCAGGACAGGGTGTACGTGTGGGTGAAGTCGCGTCATTAGACTTTGGCACTGGGCCGGCGCAGATTAGCAGGCTCGATCGGGAACGCGCCATCAGTATCACGGTGCAACCTGCGAGTGGCGAGCTTGGAGACTTGGTACAAGCGGTTAAATCAGTACCTGCCATGCAACAACTACCGCCTTCCATTACCATTATTGACCAAGGTCAAGCAGAAAACATGGCTGAGCTATTCAGCGGTTTTGTGATTGCGATGTCGGTCGGTGTGGTTTGTATTTTAGGCGTACTTATTCTATTGTTTGGGCGTATATTGCAGCTTTTACCATTTTGATGGCATTGCTTTATCGATAGGCGGCGCTTTTGTGGGTTTGGTTATTACCAATAGCAGTCTTTCTATGCCGTCGATGATTGGCTTTATTATGCTAATGGGTATTGCTACCAAAAACTCTATCTTACTGGTCGATTATGCACTGATTGCACAGCGTCGAGGTTTGGCGCGTTTTGAGGCTATTATCGATGCTTGTCGCAAGCGGGCGCGTCCTATTATTATGACCACCATTGCGATGGGGGCAGGTATGTTGCCCTTAGTCTTCGGTTGGGGTGATGCTGATCCAACCTTCCGTCGTCCAATGGCTGCTGCGGTACTGGGTGGTCTGGTGACTTCGACGTTATTAAGCCTTGTGGTGATTCCCGTGGTTTATACTTTGATGGATGATTTGTCAGGATGGTTTGCTAAATGGCTCGTACCTAGTGGCAAAGAGCAAACAACGACAAATGGTAAAGTATGATTTAACGGGTTTATTTGATCATACCTATGACATAGCGTTAGCAGTGAGAATGCTATGTCTAAAACAGACAAGCCCATACTGATTGATTAAGTATGGGCTTGTTGTCATTATATAAGAGAGTAATTATAAGAGCACAATTACAAAGGATGTGATGGCTCTATCATTTATGCAGCAAAGGAATGTTACTATGAATCAAATGTCCCTCTCGACAGTCATACTGTCCTCTCGACCGTCTCTCCTAGCTTTATGTATAAGCATGTTGGGTATCGCCAGCAGTCAGGCGAGGACTTACGATATTGATCCCACCCATACCAATGTACGCTTTGCTATTGACCATTTTAATACCTCTACCAACACAGGTGGCTTTTATAATATCACTGGACAGCTAGATTATGATCCAGCGGCTAAGACCGGTAATATCTCGCTAGTAATTCCTCTGAATAGCCTAAATACAGGCAATACAGCATTTGATATCACACTAAAAAGCGCAGATTTTTTTGATATTGAGCAGTTTCCACTGGCGCAATTTGAGTCTACCAAATGGTATTTTACGACTGATGGTAGTGGTTCAAATGTCAGCAAAGTCGATGGTATGTTGACACTACACGGCAAGACTAATCCCATTACGCTGACGGCCAGCAAGTTCAATTGCTACCTAAATCCAATATTGAAAAAATCAGTGTGCGGTGGGGATTTTACAACGACCATTGATCGAACGAAATGGGGCATCAGTAAATATACGTTATTGGGTATTACTAAAGAAGTTCAGCTAAATATTCAGATTGAAGCGGCAAGGCAGTAGTTTGACCTCGTTAAAGTTGAAAAAATATTTATCGCTAACACAATCAATAGAAAGCAATTCTCTATTTATATTATCAAAAAAAGGGCTGAGACTTAGAAAATAAGTTTCGGCTTTTTTAATGAGAGAATCCTTAGATTCGTTAGTTAATTTATCGAAATTTTCTTTATGCTTTCTTTAGCGTAGCTCATTTTTCTACAGGCTTATTTTTTGCTCAATGATCCTATCGAGTAAGTCGTACAGTCTCCGCTATCCAATCTCATGTCATACCATAATTTAATTAACATGAATTATATTCATCTTATATTTAAATAGTATCGTTTTTATTCATGTAATAGTTTGGGTATGATTCACCTCATACACAAATTTGGTTTTATCTCAAATAATGAGAGTAGATTAGGGTAGCGGATTATCATGAGTAAAGAATTTAACTGTGCAATTAAGCGCATTCGTTTTGATGAAAACTATCATCCTGCAAATAGCACGCGTCTGACGACGAACTTTGCGAATTTGGCGCGTGGCGAGCATCGTCAAGAGAACTTAAGCAAAACATTAAGAATGATAAATAATCGTTTTAATGCTTTGGCACATTGGGATAATCCCACCGCAGATCGTTATTCTGTTGAGGTTGATATTATTTCTGTCGACATGGATGTGGCAGGAAATGGCGATACTTTCCCTATCATCGAGATGCTGCAAACAACGATTGTGGATCATAAAGAAAACACCCGTATTGACGGTATGATTGGTAATAGTTTTTCATCTTATGTGCGCGATTATGACTTTAGCGTCGTCTTATTAGACCATTTCGATAAAAATCCAGCAACCGCACCACCAGTAGATTTCGGTGACTTACACGGCAAACTGTTTCAGTATTTATTGAATTCAGAAGCTTACCAAGCTAATTTCACCAAGAATCCTGTGATTTGCTTGAGTGTTTCCACCAGTAAAACCTATCAACGTACGACCAATCAGCACCCTGTATTGGGCGTTGAATACAAACAAGATGGCTGTTCTTTGAACAAAGGATCGTTGACTGATGAATATTTTTCTAAAATGGGCTTAACGGTTCGCTACTTTATGCCTGCTGGCAGTGTTGCACCTTTAGCCTTTTATTTCTCGGGTGACTTGATTAGTGATTACACCGATCTTGAGCTAATCAGTGCGATTAGTACCATGGAGACGTTTCAAAAAATCTACCGACCTGAGATTTATAATGCCAATTCGGCAGCGGGTCAAGTGTATCAGCCAGCTTGAAGTACCAAGATTACTCCCTAACTCAAATTGTGTATGACCGTGAAGAACGCACCAGATGGCAGTGACGCAAGGTAAATTTACGGAAGAGCAGTTTATCAAGCCTTATAAAGCTATTCTTGAAGAGTGGGCGGCAAGCTACGATGTTGCCAGCTACACTGTGCAAAAAGAAGCTGTGAAAAAAGCCGCAGCATAGCCAATATAAATGTAGCCGAAAAGTAAAATACAAATTAATAAGAAGATGAATCGTATGACAATATTATTACCGACACAAAAGTTATTACCGACGTCAACGGCTGGCAGCTTACCGAAACCTTCTTGGCTTGCAGAACCTGAAAAAATCTGGTCACCTTGGGCATTAGAAGGTGAGCAACTGCTTGAAGCCAAACAAGATGCGCTACGTTTGACATTGCAAGAACAAGTGCATGCAGGCATTGATATTGTCAGTGATGGCGAGCAAACTCGTCAGCATTTTGTGACCACCTTTATTGAACATTTGGATGGCGTCGATTTTGAGAAACGCGAGACCGTGCGTATTCGTAATCGTTATGATGCCAGTGTGCCGTCAGTCGTGGGCGCGGTAAGCCGTCAAAAACCTGTATTTGTTGAAGATGCTAAGTTTTTACGTGCGCAAACCGATCAGCCAATCAAATGGGCATTGCCTGGTCCGATGACCATGATTGATACCTTGTATGATGGTCATTATAAAAGCCGTGAAAAATTGGCTTGGGAATTTGCTAAAATCTTAAATCAAGAAGCGAGAGAATTAGAGGCGGCTGGGGTGGATATTATCCAATTCGATGAGCCTGCATTTAATGTGTTCTTTGATGACGTCAACGACTGGGGTATTGCCACGTTAGAGCGTGCCATTGAAGGTCTAAAGTGTGAAACGGCGGTGCATATCTGCTACGGCTACGGCATCAAAGCCAATACCGATTGGAAAAAGACATTGGGTTCAGAGTGGCGTCAATACGAGCAAGCATTCCCTAAATTGCAACAGTCGAATATTGATATTGTCTCTTTAGAATGTCAAAACTCACATGTACCCATGGATTTAATTGAATTGATCCGCGGTAAAAAAGTGATGATTGGTGCCATTGATGTGGCAACCAATACCATTGAGACCCCTGAAGAAGTGGCCAATACGCTACGTAAAGCTTTGCAATTCGTCGATGCGGATAAGTTGTATCCTTCAACCAACTGCGGTATGGCACCACTATCGCGCCAAGTGGCACGAGGTAAGCTGCAAGCGTTAAGTGCTGGCGCGGCAATCGTGCGTCAAGAACTGACCGCTTAGGGTTCATTAAATAAACTGATGCAAAATTTAGCTTTTATAGGTTGGGTTTTTAACCCGTCTATACTAGATTGTTTAAACTCATGAGTGACCTCAGTTATCAATGAACTTAAAGATTTAAAATTTAGGAGTTAAGTCATGATTGAAGCCACCGATTTTAGAGACGGTATGTCTTTGTTAACAACAGCGGTCAATGTCATTACCACAGAAGGCAGCGCTGGTACTCATGGGTTTACCGCATCTGCGGTGTGTAGCGTTACCGATACACCGCCAACCTTGCTGGTTTGCATGAATCAGACGTCTCGCTCACATGCTCATTTTATTGAAAATAAAACGTTAAGTGTCAATGTTTTAGGCGCACAGCACGAATCAATATCTAACGCTTTTGCCTCCAAATTGAGTTCACAAGAGCGATTTGAATACGGCTCTTGGTCACAACTCAAAACAGGCGCTCCCGTTTTAGAAGATGCGTTGGTCAGTTTTGATTGTGAGATTGAGGACATTCAGCAAGTGGGCACGCATAGTGTTTTCATGTGCCGAGTGGTCGCTATTAGACAAAGTGAGCAAGAGGAAAGTTTGGTGTATTTCAATCGTGCCTATTCTCGGGTTGGTCAAGTGGATCAAGCAGAAATCGCTTAATTTGGCTTTTTAACTGATTGATTGTCACTGAACTAAAATAACCATCGTACTAACTCTACATAAGAAGTAAATATCCCGTGGAATTAATCATTTTTTTAATCATAGGTGCGCTAGCAGGATTTGCTGCGGGGCTATTTGGTGTAGGCGGTGGCACAATTATCGTGCCATTATTATTCATCGTCTTTACGCAAATGGGTTACAGCCCTGACAATATCATGCATTTGGCATTAGGTACGTCATTGGCGACCATCATTGTCACCTCGATCAGCTCGCTCATGGCACATAATAAAAAAGGCGCAGTCATGTGGCCTGTCTTCAAAAATCTGGCACCAGGCTTAGCGATTGGTTGCTTTTTAGGGGCAGGGATTGCAGGGCAGATGTCTGGGCTATACCTTCAGCTCATTGTTGGCGTATTTTTACTGTGGGTCGCTACAAGATGTTTTTCGGTGGCAAAAAACAGGTTACTAATCCTGCTACCAATTCTAGTAGTGCCGACGATGCTAATACACAACTGCCTTCAAAACCTAGGCAGCTCGCAGCAGGTGGGGTTATCGGTATCGCTTCTGCCATTTTCGGTATTGGCGGCGGTAGCTTAACCGTGCCTTATCTCACGCGGTATGGTGTTGTGATGCAAAAAGCCGTTGGCACCTCAGCAGCTTGTGGTCTGCCGATTGCTATTGCTGGAGCATTAGGTTTTATGTTTTTTGGGATGCAGCAACGAATTGATGTGCCTAACACCATTGGCTTTGTGCACATTTATGCCTTTTTAGGGATCAGCATCATGAGCTTTTTTACCGCCAAGCTAGGCGCGAAAGTTGCTCATATACTATCACCAGAGCTTTTAAAGAAATGCTTTGCGTTGTTATTAACGGTTGTGGGGTGCTATTTCCTTTATAAGGGGTTGGTTTAAGTCTTTATATTGGCGCGTTTACACTGCAACGTTTAGATCGTTCAAAAGTCTATTTTGAGTGGTTCTCTTATATCAGTCTGTTTTAAGTGGTCTATTAATGGATTTAAAGGGTGAAGTATCTGGGTTCTGTTGGGTATACGTATTTTTGTTTTTCAGAATGACTGTCCTTTCTAAAATAAGCATGGTTTGACATATAAATTAAATGCTAGAATGCCAACAAAAGCTTACTCTGGTAGTCGTGTTTAATGAGTAATATTGCCTTATACGTTCTTATCGCCTCTGCCACTATTGCTAGCCCAGGTCCTGGTGTCATTCTAAGTATTACAAACTCCCTGACGCATGGTCGAAAAAAAATAGCTTATGGCATCTTAGGTATCTCTCTAGGAATGCTAGGCGTGGCTATTTTCTCAGCTACTAGTATTGGACTAGTGATCGCAACATCAAAGAAAATGTTCTTGGCCATTCAATTGGTGGGCGCAATGTATATATTTTACTTGGGTTTTAAAATAGCCTTTGGAAAAAGAAAATCATTTGTCCTAGAGTCTGATAGCAACTTAGAGGTTAGCAGTACAAGCGCTGGTAGGTTATTCAAAGAAGGTTTGCTAACCTCTCTTTCTAACCCAAAACCTATCTTATTTTTTATGGCTGTATTTCCGCAATTCATCGATACTGAGCAAACCTATCTTTCTCAATTTCTGATTTTAGCTTCAGCTTTTTGCCTGCTGGTCTTACTGATCCATTTTTGCTACGAAGAAGCATTTGCTTTAGCCAGTCGGTATCTATGGAAAGCTCAAGATAACCTCTAGTTAATTACAAAAATAGGCGGTGCAATATTAATGCTCATTGCCGTTCTATTGTGTGTAAGTGTAGTGCTCACTATCTAAAAGCCTTCTATGGTTAATACGAGATTGTCATAAAATTTTTTTAAATATAATAATCAGCCATAACTTCCTAGGCCAACGATATGACTCCTATATACACTGCATTGGCTGTACTGGTTACTTTTATTTGGGGTGTAAACTTTACCTTTATTGCATGGGGACTTGAAAGCTTTCCACCGCTAATGCTCACCGCCCTGCGTTTTTTCTTTACCGCTGTGCCACTGGTTTTTTTTCTAAAACCGCCTAAATTTAACCGTACATTACTTATCTATGCTATCGGTACGTTTGTCATGCAGTATGCTTTTGTCTTTACTGCCATGCATTTAGGGGCATCGGTAGGGTTGACGGCACTATTGCTACAAATTCAAATTTTTATTACCGTATTGTTGGCGTATTTTATACTGGGTGAGGCAGTGAGTCGCATGCAAATCATCGGTATGCTGGTCGGTGTGCTAGGGCTTAGCGTCATCGCGTTGAACCTTGGTGGTGATATGCCTCTGGCTGGGTTTGTCTGTATCTTGATTGCGGCCATAGGCTGGAGTTTTGGTAACATTGCTTCAAAACAGGCGTCAACACAAGCGACGCAGCAAGGATCAGACGGGGCTATTATTCCGTCTAATACTGAAAGGAATAAGGCATCCGCGTTGTCTGCTCTCGCTCTCGTGGTTTGGGGTGGTCTGATCGCTTGCGTGATTTTAACTCTATCTTCTCTCATATTTGAGACCGAGGCATGGCAGCTGGCGACGTTTAACGAGGCATCGCTTAAGTCTTGGCTATCACTTGGGTTTATCGTGTATGTCTCAACGTTGATAGGCTTCGGACTGTGGGCGCATCTGCTTAGTCAAAATACGGCTTCTAAGGTTATGCCGTTTGCTCTATTGGTGCCAGTATTCGGTATGACAACCTCAGTGCTGCTTACAGGAGAGGTCGTGACATGGTGGAAGATGCTGGCAATGATATTGATATTGTCGGGGTTGGTGCTAGCGAATATAAAAATGAAACTGGGAAGAAAGCGCCAGCCAATATGATGTTAGCTGCTCTTATTCCTATAACAGCGCTTACGGTAAATAAAAATCCAAAAGCTCATAGCCGAAGATTGAAGTCCTCACTAAGGTATCGAACCTTCATATCTAGCATCAGTATGTCGACTTCTTTGATATGACTATCTAAGATAAAACCTACGCTGTTTAATCTTTAGCGCTGTCCACCCAAGAAAACTCTTCTAAGATACGCATCCATTGGTCGTCTAATTTAGCTTTTAGCAATAATGGCTCACCAGTGACGGGGTGGCTGAGCGCTAAAGTCTGAGCATGCAGCAACATGCGCGTACAATCATAGTGAGTACGAAAAAATCGTGTGTGACGTATATCACCGTGGCTAGTATCACCCACGATATGATGGAATACATGTCGCATGTGCCGACGCAGCTGATGCTTGCGCCCAGTCTCGGGTGTCAAGCGCACAAGACTATAGCGGCTCGTGTCATGCTTTTTTGATACGGCAAATGGTAGCTCGATTTGTGCCAAACTTTGCCAATGGGTCACCGCCTCTTGAGCGGGTCTGTCCAAATCGGCAAACTTATCGGCGATGGCATCGGGTTGAAAGCTCAGCGCATAATCAACGGTGCCTTGTTCTGACATATAGCCGCGCACCACGCTAAATACTGCTTGGTAACTTTGTGTTCAGTAAAAGCCTCGCCAAGGCTGCGCGCCACGGCTGAGCTCTTGGCAAACAATAATACGCCCGATGTGGGCTTGTCTAACCGGTGCACTGGAAACACGTGGCAACCTACCGCATCACGGGTGAGTTGCATGGCAAAGCGCGTCTCGCCTTTATCTAGCCAACTGCGATGCACCAATAGACCAGCCTCTTTATTAATTGCCACCAGAAATTCATCTTCATAGATTATTTCTATTTGGTTAGCGATTTGATTGGCGGTGCCGCTTTCGATATCCATGTTTTCATTGTCCATACTGTAGATACAGTAATTATATAAGTGATTGAATTATATAAATTACTGATATTTTTCTATTTCGTTATTCACAAAAAATCCTTCGCTATCTTATTCGTACCAGATAGCGAAGGACTCGGTGTAAAAAGCAATTTATTGATAATAAAATCAAATACTTATATTACTCAACAGTCACTGATTTAGCAAGGTTACGTGGCTGATCGACGTCTGTACCGCGCATTACTGCGACATGGTATGACAACAGCTGTACGGGTACGCTATAGACGATAGGGGCAAGCGTCTCGCACACATCAGGCACATAAACCACGTGCATTCTATCTTCTGCAACCATCTTGCTTTCTTCACTGGCAAATACAAACAGCTCACCGTGGCGCGCGTGTACTTCTTGCATATTGGCTTTTAGCTTATCAAACATGCTGTCTTTTGGCGCTAGTACGACGATGGGCATGTCTTTATCGACCAATGCCAATGGTCCATGCTTAAGCTCGCCTGCTGCATAGCCTTCAGCATGAATATAAGAGATTTCTTTCAGCTTTAAAGCGCCTTCTAGCGCTATTGGAAACTGCAAACCACGACCTAAAAACAGGCAGCTCTTTTTATACTCAAAATGCTCACTCATGGCTTTGATAGGCGCATCGAGGTTTAAGCTGGCATGTAGTTGACCACGTAGCTCTTGTAATTGACCAAGCAAGGTACTCAGGTTTTCGCCAGTCATGCGCTCTTGAACCATACCTACTTTTAAGACCAATAGCATTAAAGCGGCAAGCTGAGTGGTGAATGCTTTGGTAGAAGCAACACCAATCTCGGGACCAGCAAGCGTTGGTAAAAAGATATCCGTCTCACGTACCAAAGACGATGTCGGTACGTTGCATAATGCTAAGCTAACTAGACCTGCTGGCGTGTGCTTTTGAATATCACGTAGCGCCGATAACGTGTCTGCCGTTTCGCCAGATTGAGAAATACAAATGACAAGTGTATTGTCGATGACGACAGGATTGCGATAGCGGAATTCGCTAGCGACTTCAACGGAACAAGGCACACGAATCAGGCTCTCAAACCAATATTTTGCGACCAAGCCTGAGTGGTAACTGGTACCACAAGCGATGACTTGGACATGCTTAATGCCTTTTAATTGCGCTTCATGACGCTGTAAAAAATCATCACGCAGTTTAGACGGCTCATCGCTATCTACAGCCATCTCAACAGTACGGGCAACCGCGTCTGGCTGCTCATAGATCTCTTTGAGCATATAATGCTTAAATTCACCTTTATCCGCATTGTGCTGTGCCGCATCAATTTCATGTATCTGACGTTTTACTTCGACACCATCGGCATAAACCTTAATGCTACTGCGCGTCAATTTGGCGATATCACCTTCTTCTAGATACATAAAGCGATTGGTGACTGGTAGTAGGGCTAATTGATCAGAAGCAATAAAATTCTCACCGATACCCACACCAATCACTAGTGGAGAGCCCAAACGAACAGTAATCAGCTCTTCTGGGCAGTCGATATGTAGAATACCAAGGGCAAATGCGCCATGTAATAACGGAATAACGGCACGAACCGCCTCTAGTAAATCAGGTGTGGTTTTGTAGATATCATTGATTAGATGAGCGACGACTTCGGTATCGGTCTGCGAAGTGAACACGTAACCTTTAGCAATCAATTCTTCTTTTAATTCGGCATAGTTTTCAACGATACCGTTATGTACCACAGCAATCTTGCCTGATACGTGCGGATGGGCATTACGCTGTGCCGGCTCGCCATGGGTTGCCCAGCGTGTATGCGCAATACCAATATGACCATCGAAAAATTCAGGATTGACGGCCACAGCATCGACCAATGCTTGCACTTTACCCACTTGGCGCTCGCGATGGAGTTCGCCATCACGAATGACGGTCAGACCGGCAGAATCATAACCACGGTATTCTAGACGCTTAAGACCCTCAAGTAAGATATTAGCGATATTACGCTCAGCGACTGCTCCAACGATTCCACACATAACTATTCCTTAAATTCGATGTTTCATGTTTTGATTTTTAAAGGCTTCAATGTTTCAATGCTTAACCGCTCAAATGCTTTGAGAGGCAATAATGTTCAGTCAATAAATAATAGAAGTTCATACTGGCAGAGCTTTTATACTAACAATTTTGACGTTATAAATATAAGGAAGCAGCATCACAAAAATTGTCATGCTGCTTAGTATTACTTCAATAGATATTGTTCAAAATACTTGTGATTGACCATTGCTATTTTGACTTTTTGGTCGGACGCTGAAAGTCGTTTTTCTGAGTTTGTCGTGCCCGTCCAAAGGCTAATGCTTTACTGTCGACGTCTTTAGTAATCACTGAACCTGCAGCAACCGTAGCGGTATCACCAATAGTCACAGGTGCCACTAAACTTGAGTTCGAGCCAATGAAGGCATTGTCTTCAATAATGGTTTGTGATTTATTGACACCATCATAATTGCAAGTAATGACACCTGCACCGACATTGACATCTGTACCAATGGTCGTATCACCGATATAACTCAAGTGATTAACCTTGCTGCCATGACCGATAGTCGATTTCTTAATTTCGACGAAATTACCAACTTTACTATTGTCAGCCAATACCGTTTCAGGACGCAAATGGGCGAAAGGACCGACATCAACACCTGCCCCAATCTCAGCGCGATCAATCACGCAATAAGGTTTTATGTGGCAGGCATTACCAATGTGGGCGTTTTTGATGACACAGCCTGCTTCGATATAAACATTGTCACCTAAGACACAATCACCCTCGAATACCACACCCACATCGACAAACACATCTTGACCCGCAGTCAAGGTACCGCGAATATCAACGCGACTTGGATCAGCAAACTGCACGCCCGCTTCTTGTAAGTCGGCGACCAGTTTGCCTTGCCAAGTGCGCTCTAAGCTAGCGAGCTGTTGGCGGTTATTGACGCCTTCAATCTCAAAGGTATGCTCAGGCTCAATCGCGACAATATTAATGCCTTCAGCGACCGCCATTTTGACAATATCCGTCAGATAGTATTCTTGCTGCGCATTGTCATTAGACAGTTTTGGCAGGTATTTATGCAATAACGCATTATCGACGCAGTAAATACCGCTATTAATCTCTTGGATTTTCTGCTCATCGGCGCTGGCATCTTTTTGCTCGACGATGGCTTCGATGTTGCCGTCTTTGTCACGTTTGATACGACCGAGACCAAAAGGATTGTCTACGGTCAACGTCAACATCGACATGCCGTCAGTATTAGCCGCTTGTAGCGTTGCTAATGTCTGGCAGCTGACTAATGGCACATCACCATAGAGAATCAGGCTTTGCCCTTCTTTGGGTAATTCCGACAGGGTCACTTTCACCGCATGTCCAGTACCTAATTGCTCAGTCTGAGCAACCCAAGTAATAGGCAAATGCGCATATTGAGCATTGATATCTGCTTGGACTTGCTCGCCACCAAAACCATGAACAATAATGGTGTCATCAACCGTTAATTGATGACAAGTATCAAGGACATGACCCAATAACGACTTGCCAGCCAATGTCTGTAGCACTTTTGGCTTAGCCGACTGCATACGTGTGCCTTTGCCAGCAGCGAGAATGATTACCGAGAGGGGAGTTGTCATAATAGCCTACAAATGTAACAAAATATAATTTCAAATTATAACTCAAACAGTCATTTAACTGAAACGCTATGTCGTGACATCTTTGTAACTTACGTTGCTTGTCATGGGCTTACCATTTACTGGTAGCTTGCTGATAAATTGGCTATCGTCACAAACTCATTATTAAAAAAGTGGGAGAGTCAAAAAAATGGTGGACTATAAACGACAATCGGTTATCAAAGACCGTCGCTTATATAAAAGCGAGGCTAATTTAACAATTAAAGGATGGTGGTATAAATAATGATCCAAACGGCTGCTGCCATGACCCCTGCGATGATGTCATCAAGCATGATACCTAGGCCGCCTGCGACTTTTTTATCTGCCCAGCCAATCGGTGGTGGCTTAATAATGTCAAAAAAGCGGAATAATATAAAGGCGATAATAATGGCAACAATAGAAGAGGTTTGGGCGATATTTTGCCAAAAATTGCCGTCAGCGATACCCATATAAGATAGCGGCAGTAGGGTAAGCCACATGCCTGCCCATTCATCCCAGACGATATGCGGGTTATCATGCCCGCCCATCAGATTCGAGGTGCGACCACATATCTCGTTACCAACCAGACAGGACAGAATGGTAATAATCAAGAATGGTACGAAGCCTAAGCTCAGTAGCGGTATGGCGACGATTAAGCCGCCAACAGTTCCCCAAGTACCAGGCGCACGGCGCGGTAGGCCACTACCTAAACCTAACCCAAGCCAATAAACTACGCGGTCAAGCATATTGGCATTGGCGGGTAGCGGCGGGCAATCATTGGCTTTACGGATATCAGGCTTAGATAGGTTGTGATCAATCATGTTAACCTGCAAAATGTTGGTAACCCGTCAGATTGGGCCAAGTAGTAAAGGGGGCGGGATGGGTAGGTGTGATGGGCTGTCCTTGATAAAAAAGCCCTGATGGTAAATTTTTGATAGAATCTGGCTCATTTACGGTTATGACTTCGCCGATACAGGTAACAGGCGTGTTGCTACTGTCATTAACAGGTGGTTCAATATGAGCAGGCAAAGTAAAAGCCAATTCATAATCATCACCGCCAGTCAGCTGGCACAACAAGCGCTCGGTTAACTCAGCGTTTGCCAATGCTTTGCTAGTAGGTAGCTGATCGAGATGAATGCGCATACTAACGCTGCTTTGTTGGCAGATATGTCCAATGTCTTGATACAGACCATCAGAGATATCTATCATCGCAGTCGCACCAATTTTTGCCAATGCTGCACCCAGTGCAATACGCGGCGTTGGCATATGTAGACGATGCGTAAGCTCAATACCGATAGCAGTATCAGGATGCTGTAGCGCATAAGCGGCATCGCCAAGCGTGCCTGAGACATAAAGTTTGTCGCCAACTTGCGCGCCTGAACGGTAGACGGCTGGCGTCTCTTTGGTGAGTAACCCTTGCGCGCTGACACTCAGAACTAAATTGTCGCTGCGCGTGGTATCACCACCAATCAGCGTCACCCCAAATAGCTGGCAAGCATGAAATAAGCCTTTAGCAAATTCACTTAACCAGTGCTCATTTGCCAAGCGCTCAGGCAAAGCTAACGCCAGTAGAATACTATGCGGAGTTGCACCCATAGCGGAAATATCTGAGACATTAACAGCTACGGCTTTATAACCGATGGTAAATGCCAGCTTACTTATTTGCTCCCAGTCAGCGCTAAAGTGTCGACCTTGAACCAGCGTATCAATGCAGCTGACCAAGCGCGCGCCTGCAGGCAAGCTCATCACCGCGGCATCATCACCAATGCCTTTTTCGACACTGCCTTTGTCGACACTGCTAGACAATGACTGCGCAGCTTGCATTTGGGAGAATATACGCTCAATCAGCTCAAACTCATTCATGATTAGTCTTTGCTGTCTGCATCAGTGCGGTCTGTTTCAGTCGCTTTTTTGCTCGCTTTTTTGCTCGCTTTAAAGTCACTAATATTGGCAGTAGCTTACTAGCGCTATTGCGTTTGACAGTAGCATTATTGGCACTGATACGAGGCTTGTTTGAAGTAGTTGGTTTTTCTTCAATGGCAGCTGTATCAGCACTATCTTCTATATCGGCATTATTTTCTGCATTGATATCAGCTTTTATTACAGGTTTAGCAGCCGCTTTTTGTGAGGTGCGTAAATTGGCTTTGCTATCTGCTTCTACTTCAATAGCACGTAGCTCTACCGCCATTTTATCAAGGACGGCATTAATCAATTTATGCGCGTCAGTAGCGCCAAAGTGATTATTGAGCTTCATCGCTTCATCAAGTACCACTTTATACGGAATCTCTAAGCGGTTCTGTAGCTCGTAAGCACCAATTAAAAGAATAGCGTGTTCGACGGTATCCAATTTATCGATTTCACGGTCAAGATGCTGAGAGATAAGGACATCTAGCGCCTCGATCTGCTCTGGGATATCACGCATCATTTCATGATAATAGCCAATATGTACGGTATGCATGGCATTAGTCGCGCGGGTGCGAGCGGCGATATCGTGTGGTGCATTGTCTTTCCAGCCAAGCTTACCATCGATATCGAAGCGGCGATCAGTGACGAGCCATTCGTATAGACCTTGCATCGCAAAGCGTCGCGCTTTACGAATAGCGGTGTGACTGGTCTTGTAAGAAGACTCACTCATATCGAAGATTTGATCACCCGCACTGCTGCTCGCGATGCGCGTGGCTTCAGCTTGTTTATCATTGGTTTGGGCGGTTTTCGCAGCGCTGATAGCGCGCTTGAGTTGGTCAGTCATAGGGGGTCTATACCTAGTTGCTAAGATAAAAAGTTTTTAAGATAAAAGTTTTAAAATAAAATGTTAAATAGTAGTTAGCTGGCAGCTTTGCCAGTCGAGTTTTGTAGTGTACTTGGTAACAGTCTTTGTAACACTGACGCTGTGGTCTCGATAAAAACGAAAGCTTATAAAAACCACAGCGCTCATTAAATAACTAACAGCCTATCAAATGATGGCTTGATTAAGCGTCTTCACTGTCATCTTCAATATCTAACTGTGATAGTACCGCAAGCATTTCTAGTACAACCATCGCCGCTTCTGAGCCTTTGTTACCCGCTTTCGTGCCAGCACGTTCAATCGCTTGCTCAATGCTGTCAGTGGTCAAGACGCCATTGGCAACAGGGATATTGTAGTCCATAGCTACCGCGCTTAAGCCTTTTGCAGATTCGCTTGCAACGAAATCAAAATGCGGTGTGCTACCACGAATAATCGCACCTAAAGCAACGATGGCATCAAAACGATCAGATTCAGCGGCACGTTGAGCAACCAATGGCAATTCAAAAGCACCAGGCACGCGGATAACGGTAATGTTGCTACCCAATACACCGTGACGTAGTAGCGCATCAATTGCACCATCTACCAATGACTCAACCACAAAACCATTAAAACGACCGACGACGATACCAATACGAACGTCTTTGTTTTGATGTAAATTACCATCGATGTGAGTCACGTCATTGCGCTGCTGTTGTAGATTTGACATAAAAAATCCTTTGCCGAATGGGCTTTTAATTAAAATGTAGGAATAAATAATGCGCTAAATATATCGCTAGGTTCAAATGGCTTATTATCCGTTAGATAATCAGTTAAATGAACGAAAATAAGTGGTTAGCGCTATGATAACATTTTTTTCTGTTTTATTTGTACTTTACGAGCGTACTATAGACGCATTTGTATGCCTTGCGCTGCCATATACGCTTTGGCTTCTTGAACCGTATACTCACCAAAATGGAAGATGCTGGCAGCAAGTACGGCATCGACGCCGCCTTCCAACACCCCTTCGGCTAAATGTTGCAAATTGCCGACGCCGCCTGAAGCAATAACAGGCACATTGACGCGGTTAGTGATTTGCTTCATTAGTGCCAAGTCATAGCCTTTTTTGGTGCCATCACCATCCATCGAGGTGACCAGTAATTCACCAGCGCCAAGCTCAGCCATTTTGCTTGCCCAAGCAACGGCATCGATACCCGTTGGTTTGCGACCACCGTGGGTAAAGATCTCCCAACGCGGCATGATAATGCCATCGACGTTGATATCAGCAACGCGTTTGGCATCGATAGCCACGACGATACATTGGTTACCAAATTTCTGCGCCGCTTCACCGACGAACTCAGGGGTAAATACCGCTGCTGAATTAATCGCTACTTTATCCGCACCTGCATTGAGTAAGTTGCGGATATCCGCAATCTTACGCACGCCACCACCAACTGTCAGCGGAACAAATACCGTCTCCGCCATACGCTCAACGGTATGATAGGTGGTATCGCGCTCGTCATTGGTCGCAGTAATGTCCAAAAAAGTAATTTCGTCAGCGCCTTGTTCGTTGTAGCGTTTCGCTACTTCGACAGGATCGCCTGCGTCTTTAATATCGACAAATTGTACGCCTTTGACCACACGACCATTATCAACGTCCAAACAAGGAATGATACGCTTTGCTAACATAGGGACTTTCGCCTTATAATCAATTCATTCTATAAGCGCTAGTCTAGCAAAATCACCGCCATCTCAGGCAGGTTTTCGCAAGATTATTATGCTTTTAACCAAAGTTTGCTCATGCACGGTACAATCACTGTCATTACCGTCGATATTTATCCTATTTACCTTCTTTTAATTGCCATAAGTGAGATGTCATGTCCGTCTATACCCAGTTAACCGATGACCAGTTTGCCGATTTTTGCCACCGTTTTGGCGTATCGTTCGCGCGTGCCATTCCGATCACCCAAGGTATCAAAAACTCTAACTGGTTTATTCAGACGACTGACGATGTAGATGGCGCACACTCTTATGTATTTACCTTATTTGAAGAACGTCCACCAGAAGACATCGAAAAGATGGCGATTATCTTAAATCAATTGGACGGTAAGTTACCGGTCGCTGCGCCGTTAGCATTGGTTGATAGCGCAGAAAAATGCTATGTCATACGCTATGACAATAAAGCAATTACCTTAGTGCCATGCCTAGCAGGCTCGCATCCACAGCAGACGACGCAAGCGATGTGTCATGAAATTGGCGCCGCTTTAGCGATGCTGCATGAAACATTGCAAGCACTACAACCTGCGGAAGAATATGGCGTGCCGTTATACCCATGGAGCGAGGTGCGTGACCGCGAAAGGCAATTTATGCCAGCTGACGAAGCCAAATTGATGAGTGATATTTGGCAGTCTTATACGGATTTGCCGCTTGCCAGCTTGCCAAAAGGCTTATGTCATTTAGACATGTTCGCTGATAATACCTTGTGGAATCTACAAGTAGGTGAAGAACGTTTAACAGGTTTATTGGACTTTACCGAAGTCAGTGTTGAGCATTATGTGATGGATATTGCCATTACGATTAATGACTTTTGTACCACTTGGGGTATGGCTGAACAAGGCGAGTCAGTGAATTTTGACCGCAGCAAAATGGCGGCTTTCTTACAAGGCTATGAGTCGAAACGCATCCTCGGTGAAGATGAAAAACGTGCCTTACCAGTGATGCTCGCAAAAGCGGCGGTGATTTTTTGGCTATTACGTCTCAACGTTATTCACTATAACCGTACCGAAGGACGTACGGGCGATAATATCATGGTCAAAAATCCTGACCTGATGAAACGCCTTGCCGCTTATCATTGGTCACATGTTGAAAAAGCGCAAAGTACCGTATTTGTACTAGAGCATGCACGTTATAAAGACGATGATAAAAATAACGATGTCGAAGATTTTAAGATAATCGGTGTGTTTGTGACTGAGCAACAAGCACAAGCTGCTATTGAGCAATTAAAATCACAATCTGGCTTTAAAGATTATCCAAACGGTTTCCATATTGATGCTTATCCGTTAAATCAAATTAATTGGTCACAAGGTTTCGGTTGCTAATAGAATGATAGCAACGAGTTATATTTATAAATATTTAAAAGGAATTTATCATGACTGATCAAGTTGATAACTGGCACAAACTGGCACGCTACGACACCAATATTCAAGGTGATCTGCATGCCAATCTGCTGCGTAACAATGGTATTACGGTGTCTCTGCAACCGCTGAGCGCAATGCCGGGTATGAATTCTGGGATTGTGCTGTGGGTGCAGGATACTGATTTGGCGCATGCACAGCGCATTTTGGCAAATATTGACACCGATGGGGCAACGCCTTATGAGGTGTTTGATGAAACGTCAGCCGCCAAAATTAACCCTACTTTAAATTCTGCACAAGACGACAAGAACGGCGGTGAAGTATAAATGTGTCAACTCCTAGGAATGAACTGTAATACCCCAACCGATATTGGTTTTAGCTTTGCAGGGTTTCGTCGCCGCGGTGGCATGACCGATAGCCATGAAGACGGCTTTGGCATTGCATTTTTTGAGCGTAGCGAATGCACTAATAGTGACAAACCAGAGAATGCTTCAACTGGTCTACGCTTATTCCATGACAATCGCCCAAGCCATTTATCGCCCGTGGCTGATTTGGTTAATAACTATCCAATCAAAGCCATGAATGTTATCGCTCATATTCGTAAAGCGACCCAAGGGCAAAATTGCTTGGCGAACACGCATCCCTTTGTCCGTGAAGTGTGGGGCGAGCAGTGGGTTTTTGCCCATAACGGGCAGATGAATAGCGAATTTATCAAACGCTGTCAGCGCTTGCAAGACAACGGCAACGCCTCACATTGCCAGCCAGTCGGCACAACTGATTCTGAAATGGCGTTTTGCTACCTTGTTAATCGCCTAAAAAGTAGCTTTAAAACCCGTCCGGATGACAAAACGCTGTTTAACTTTTTGACCACTCAATGTCGTTATTTATCCGCCAATGGGTTGTTTAATTGCTTGATATCAATGGTAGCTGGCAATTGGCTTATGCGGGGAGTTTATTGTTTTATCTCACGCGTCAAGCGCCGTTTGGCGAGGCGAAATTGGCAGATGATGATTTGGCGATTAACTTTGGTGATGTGACGACAGATACCGATAAAGTGACGATACTAGTGACCGTGCCATTGACTGAAAATGAAAAATGGCAACAGTTAGCCGTCAATGAATGTCTGATATTCCAAGATGGCGACGTCATTTATAAAGATAGTCCAAGCCAGCGGAAGTTTTTGACGATTGATGAAGGCATTGCGGTGGCACGGGCGGTTGGGGCGAGTGTTTAGGGGGTGATATGAACCATGATGAGCTTTTAGAGTTACTCGATACTCTTATTGAATGTTGGGAAAATGAAGTTGTCGAATTTAAGCGCGGTAAAAGAGAGTTCTCTTTATCTGATATCGGGAAGTATTTCTCAGCTATATCTAACGAAGCCAATTTGCGAGGGCAAAGTTTTGGCTGGCTAGTATTTGGTATTGATGATAAAACCCGACAAGTTATTGGCACAGACTACAAAGCTAAGAGTTCTGAACGTATACAAGCAGTGAGTCAGCAGATTTCTCAAGATACGCAACCAACAATTACATTTAGAAATATTTTTGAATTGCAACATCCTAAAGGGGGTGTTGTTATGTTTCAAATTCCAGCAGCACCTAAAGGTTCGCCAATATCTTACAACGGGCATTACTACGCTAGAGCTGGTGAAAGCTTAGTAGCACTAGGATTGGATAAGTTAAATGAGATTAATCAACAAGAAAAATGGATAGATTGGTCAGCACAAATAGTATCAGAAGCGACTATAAATGACCTAGATCCCGATGCATTAAATAAAGCAAAGCAAGGTTTTGCTAGAAAAATGGGTCAAAGGCTTGAAAATGAAACAGTGCTTGAGCTAGACGATTTAGATTTTCTAAACAAAGCTAGATTAACTGAAAATGGCAAAATTACTAGATCTACACTTTTACTTCTTGGAAAACCAGAGTCAGCTAGATTTCTTTCACCGCACCCTGCGGCTATGGTATGGAGCTTAGAAGCGGAAGAAAGAGCTTACGAACACTTCTATCCACCTTTTTTATTAACATCAACACAGCTATACCAGAAGATACGTAACTTCCAAATACGAATTTTACCTGATGATGAGCTCATTCCTGTTGAAATCGATAAATATAATCAACGTGTCGTTTTAGAAGCTTTGCATAACTGTATAGCCCATCAGACTATACTAAAAACTCTAGAATTATCGTGTCTGAAAAAATAGATCGTTTAATCTTTGAAAGTGAAGGAAGCTTTTTCGAAGGCAAACCTGTGGATTATGTAACAGAAGAGAGAAGACCAAAAAAGTATCGTAATTATAAGCTTGCGCAAGCTATGGTTCAGCTCAATATGATTGACACGATGGGTTATGGAATCCATGAAATGTACGAAAAACAAGCGAAGCGCTATCTGCCGTTACCTGATTACGATTTGACTATGCCACAGGCTGTTAAGTTAATTATATATGGTGATGTTGTAGACCCTGCATATAGCAAGTTATTAATTAAAAACACAGATTTATCAATAATGGAAATTATAGCTTTAGATAGAGTTCAAAAAGGTCAGAATATTTCTAAGGGTATGGCTAGAGAGTTACAACGGAAGAACCTTATCGAGGGACGAAGACCGAACTACTATGTATCATCATCAGTAGCAGAAGCCACTAACAAAAAAGCTAAATACATACGTAATAGAATTCAAGATGATACTTTTTATATGCAACTTATTTTAGACTATATAGACAAATATGAATGTGCTACAAGGCCTGATATCGACAGTTTGCTAATACCAACACTTAGTGAAGTTCTTGATGAAAAACAGAAAATCACTAAAATAGGTCATTTATTAACTAAACTTAGAAAAATAGAAAAAATAGAAAACGTTGGGGTGGGTCGGTACTCTAAGTGGGTTATGAAGTGATAGAAGCATTTTAATTGAGAGAGGTTTGAGAGAGAAAAGGCCCAAATGAGAGAGAGAAAGAGCGGTAGTGTTTTTAAGGGTTTGATATATATAGCTTTTATAAAACGAATAATTATAAGTAAACTAGTAATTTGAGAGAGAAACACCAAAAATTGAGAGAGAAACTAACCCAAATAAACCCCACAACAACGCTTAAACTTCTCCCCTGATCCGCAAATACACGGCTGTTTCTGTGTCACAGACAGTGAAACAGTCGGATCTAAAAAGTACCAGCGCGCATCGTTATTAGCTTTGTCTTTTACTCTCACAAAGGTAGACAGCTCATGATGCGCCTGCACTTTCTCTTTTAAATTACTTGCATTATTAGTTGGCTTGAAATAAGCCTTAAACTCAACTTGTGCATGCCTTTTGCCTAGCTTTGGCGTGTGCGCTACGATTTCTAGTCCTGCCCAATTCGTCTCTTTTGCCCACGATTCAATCGCGTTAATATCAAGCAAGTCTTGCTGCGCGGGTAGCGTAGTCTTGACGATATAGTCTGGCTTAATCAACACAAAGGCACTATAGCGCGTGCGCATGAGACGTTTGGCTGTCTCCGCTTTTATACCCTCTGCTTTGCCAACTTCATCATTATAAAGAGTATCATTATAAACAGCCTCATGATAAGGCTGACAGCAATCTTTATACAGTAGTGGTGAGCTGATAGCGCTTGATGATGGATGAATTTGGCAAGGGCAAACGTGTAGATTAGGTTGCATGTTTTATTCTCATTTTCGCTTGGGTTTTACTGCTTTACCGTATCTTTATCGCAGCATGCTTTTTATTAGTTCTGGCAATATGCCAACTTTTAGCTGTGCCCATGGTGCTGGGTCACGCAGCTGCTGCCAAAACGAATCAAACGGCGGGGCAAAATAGACCAACATGGCGAGCAGTGTATATAGTAATAAATACCACCACTTATCTTTAGGCTGATAAAACTTCATCGCTGTACCTGATGAGCGCTTCATTTTCATATTCGATAAGTTAACACTATATAGCTCGTCCAATGTCAAATGCACTAGCGCGCCACCGAATAAAAATAAACCGTAAAACCAGCTTGCCGTCAGTGGAAGGTGCAAAACGTAGTAGCTTAAATAAGTCAGCCCCAAACCCAAAATTGCCATATAAGGCACGGAGTGAATCACGCCGCGATGCACGGTCATGTTGGTAAAAATAGAGAAAACCACATAACGCATAAAGCCGTAGCCTGCCAGCCATAATGCAATCAGGCGAGCAAACTCAGCTCACTGCGCCAATGCATGACCAAACCAAAGGCAAAAATAAATGAGGTGATATTAAAGCCAAGTTTAATCGGTGTGGAGTTATCAGAATCCAAATCGGGAAGTAGCCCACCGATGGTGCCGAGCGCCACGCAAACTAAAAACCCCGAGTCATCAATCAATCCCGCTTTATAAACTGTCAAACTGAGTGTACCACTGACCATAAATGCAACATTCAGGTGGGTGTTAAAATTTGCCATAAAAACTCATCAATAAGTAGCGCGCGAAACGATTGTTTCGAGGCGTTTGCCTAGCGGTAAAAAAGCGCACCATAATAGCATAGCCCAGCCAAACGTCTAATAGATAAGGCTCGTATGCCGCGACTGGTTTACCCATTACCTTTGATTCTAATATTTCTTTGGAAAATATATTGATACTTAATAATAGAACGTTAAACCCTTGTTACGTTTACGATTATGCCACGATTTGACAACGTCTAGACGTTAACAAAGCGCCGCCGTTTTGTTATGGTAAAAGAACGTTATTGTTAAGTCCTAAAGAGTCACTTAGCTATTTTGTTAACTCAAATTTATATTGTATTGTGTCAAATAATAATGATTTTGAATACAACTCGTACAATCATCTATATAGCCACCAATCCTCAGCATAAACCTATAACCGTTTGGGCTTAGGATTTATAACAACGATAAGGAAGCTACCATGAGTGATATTTTTAATGTAAAAGACACCATTTCGGTCGCGGGCAAGGAACATGCCTATTACAGTTTGCCAAAGCTGACCGAAACTTTTGAGCACATCAGCAAATTGCCATTTTGTATGAAAATCGTCTTAGAAAACCTATTACGTAATGAAGATGATGGTCAATCTGTCGGCAAAAACCATATCGAAGCCGTTGCTAACTGGGATGCAGGCGCAGAAGCGTCAAAAGAGATCGCCTTTATGCCAGCGCGTGTAGTCCTGCAAGACTTTACTGGTGTGCCATCAGTTGTCGATTTGGCAGCCATGCGTGATGCCGTGGTTGAGCTTGGCGGTCGTGCTGAGCAAATTAACCCATTTATCCCGAGTGAATTGGTTGTCGATCACTCTGTACAAGTCGATGCTTATGGCCGAGAAGATGCACTAGATTTAAACGAAAAAATTGAATTTAAACGTAACAATGAACGTTATGAATTCCTGCATTGGGGGCGTAATGCGTTTAAAAACTTTGTGGTCGTACCACCAGCGACGGGTATTGTGCATCAAGTTAACCTTGAATACTTAGCTCGTGTTGTAATGGCTGCTGATGTCAATGTTGATGGTAAAAGTGAGTTGACGGCTTATCCTGATACGGTATTTGGTACGGACAGCCATACGACGATGATTAACGGTATTGGCGTGCTTGGTTGGGGTGTCGGCGGTATTGAAGCGGAAGCGGCAATGCTTGGTCAACCGTCATCAATGCTGATTCCACAAGTGGTTGGCTTTGAGCTAAAAGGTAAACTCACTGAAGGCGTTACCGCGACAGATTTGGTATTGCGTGTGGTTGAAATGCTACGTGCGCATGGTGTGGTTGGTAAATTCGTTGAGTTTTATGGCGAAGGCTTACACAGTATGCCACTGGCAGATCGTGCGACGATTGCCAATATGTCACCAGAATATGGGGCAACCTGTGGTATTTTCCCGATTGACCAAATGGCGATTGATTATTTGCGTCTATCAGGTCGTGAAGAAAGTCAGATTGAATTGGTCGAAAAGTATGCCAAGCGCAAGGCTTATGGCACGATGCCGATACCCCAGCGGCAACTTATTCAAGTAAATTAGAGCTAGATTTATCATCAGTACAGCCCGCACTTGCCGGTCCGAACTTGCCACAGCAGCGTATCAATCTATCTGATATGCACGAAAAATTTGGCGAAACCTTAGAAAAAATGACCAAAGACCGCAAGTCAGAAGTCGAAGGCAAGGTACGCTTTGATGAAGAAGGCGGCGAGCAAGAGCAAGCGGATAGACTCTATGCTAAGCCTAATGTTTTCTCTGACGTCAATATTGATGATAAGAGCCATAAATTGCGTGATGGTTCTGTCGTTATCGCAGCGATTACCTCATGTACCAATACCTCAAACCCTGCAGTGATGATTGGCGCGGGATTAGTGGCGAAAAAAGCCGCTGCAAAAGGTCTAAAAGCCAAGCCTTGGGTTAAAACCTCGTTAGCTCCCGGTTCGAAAGTCGTCACCGATTATCTTGAAAAATCTAAGTTAATGGACGAGCTTGAAAAAACAGGCTTCTATTTAGTCGGTTATGGTTGTACCACTTGTATCGGTAACTCAGGACCGCTCCTAGAATCGATTGAAAAAGGTATCGAAGAAAAAGACTTAGTCGCTGCTGCCGTGTTGTCGGGTAACCGTAACTTTGAAGGTCGTATCCACTCGCACGTAAAAGCCAGTTATTTGGCGTCACCACCATTGGTAGTGGCTTATGCGTTGGCAGGTACGGTTGATATTGACTTAACGACGCAGCCGTTAGGACAAGATCAAGATGGCAAAGATGTCTTCTTAAAAGATATTTGGCCAACGTCAGATGAGATCAATGAGCTGATTGCCAATAATATCGATGCGGATATGTTCCGCAAAAACTACGGCGAAGTGTTTGACGGTAGTGCTGCCTGGAACGCCATTAGCTCAGCCGATAGCCAGTTGTATCCGTGGAGCGAAGCGTCTACTTATATCAAAAACCCGCCGTTCTTTGATGGAATGACCATGGAGCCAGAAGGTATCCCTGATATCGAAGGCGCACGCATCTTAGGGTTGTTCGGTGATTCAATCACCACTGACCATATCTCACCAGCTGGTAATATCGATCCAGATTCGCCAGCAGGTAAGTACTTGCAAGAGCGCGGTGTGATGCAAGCCGACTTCAATAGCTATGGCTCACGCCGTGGTAATGATGCAGTCATGACGCGCGGCACCTTTGCCAATATCCGTATCAAAAATACCATGATGGCTGGCAAAGAGGGCGGCTATACTTATTACTTCAACGGCGATAGCGCCACTCTACAAGACGGCGAAGAAATGGCCATCTATGATGCGGCAATGAAGTATAAAGAAGATAAGCGTCCGCTCGTGGTACTTGGCGGTGCAGAATATGGTTCTGGCTCTAGTCGTGACTGGGCCGCGAAGGGTACGATTTTGCTCGGCGTAAAAGCAGTATTGACCAGCTCGTTCGAACGTATTCACCGCTCAAACCTAGTCGGTATGGGTGTCTTGCCATTAACCTTTAAAGACGGTGAAAATGCTGCGACCTATAATCTAGACGGTTCTGAGGTGCTTAGTATTACAGGTCTAGATAATGGCAAGAGTAAGACCGCCAAAGTCACGGCCACGCGTGCCGATGGTTCGTCTGAGAGCTTTGATGTCAATGTCATGCTACAGACGCCAAAAGAGCGCGAATACGTGCGTCACGGCGGCGTGTTGCACTATGTGCTACGTCAATTGGCTGCTGAAAGTAAGAGCGCAGCATAATAGTCAATTGAGCTTAGTATGATAAAAAGCCCATTCCCAGTCGAACTAGGGGATTGGGTTTTTTTATTATCTGGGAAAAAGGAAACACGTATCTGCAAATCTATTCCAATGAATTATCTAAAGTTTTCATTCCAGCTCTCCTTAAATATTTTATTTAAGAATGCTTCTTTATTGATACTGCCGTCATTGTTTAAGCAGGTCTTATCAACAAAAAGATAATTAGTCCAGCTGATATCAGGAGACAGTTCATTGATTTCATTTACGATATCAACTTCACTAATTTCAGAGAAATCTCTAATAACAAGTTTTTGTGCTAGCTCTAAAATGCGACTTTTTGTTTTATACTCATGAGAATTTGGATACTCAGAAATTTTATCAAAAAATTTCTCATAATTGATACTTAAGTCTTCGTTTACATATTCATCACTCCAGAATATATAGTCACTCCAAAATGGGTCAGGAGACAGTTTGTCTAGTTCACGCTTTATTGCTACCTGCCTTGACTCTGAGCATGGAGTATTAATTAACTCTTCAAGTAATAAAGTGATTTTTTGCTTAGTATCATCGTTCATTATTATTTCCTCTGCTATTTATTCCAATGGTTTCAACTCTTCTCAGTCAACAGCCTAATTCCCAAGCCAATAAATACCACACCACTTATCTTGTTTAAAATGGCTTCGATAGAGCTTTTTTCTCAGGTTTTCACTGAATTTTGACGCCAATAATGCTAAGCATAAGCACCATATAAAGCCAGTGACAGCAAAGGTCAGTCCTAAAATGACGAACGACACCATGCTATAAGCATAACTGGCATCGATAAACTGAGGGAAGAACGCCAAAAAGAATAATGCAACTTTTGGATTAAAGGTATTGGTGAGCACGCCTTGCTTATATATTTGCCAGTGATCTAAAGGCTGAACGGGCTTTGGCTTCTCGTCATCCTGCAAACTCGCGGCTATCAAAGGCTGTTGTTGACTTATGAGCATTTTGACGCCTAGATAGCACAAATAGCTGGCACCAATATATTTTACGAGCATAAATGCCGTAGGGGAGTTAGCCAGCAACACGGACAATCCTAGCGAAGCCAGTAGCGTATGCACCAAAATGCCTGAAGTAATACCCAACACAGAATAAAACCCTGCCGTTTGCCCCTGCGAAATACTACGGGTAATGATGTACATGCTGTCCGTGCCTGGGGTCAGGTTTAACAAAATAGCTGCCATGATAAACCCTAGATAGTTCTCAATCCCGAACATGGTTAAAACGTCCTTGTGTTAAGCCTAAAAATTTGTACGTTATAAAGTATTTATACATTCTATAAAATCCTTATAGGATTGATGGTAGCGAGGATCTTACGGGTTGGCAATAGAATAAATCATTCAATAAATACTGATATTAAAAACTATTCAGCATGGTTATGGCTTCAGTCTTTATCGAAATCAATAAAACGTAAATATCTTATAAAATCGCAGATACCGCAATGTGAACTCTGATAAGATATCAGAGATTAATAAGACATTTGTTGATAATGAGGATTTGAGATGAAACGTTTGGCTTATACCATTGCTGTATCTGTTTTGGCCACGACTGTTGGGATAAATGCCGCGCATGCCGAGAGAGTTTGCAAAGTAACAGATCCGACGGGTACTCCATTAAATATTCGTGATGAACCTAATGGCAAGGTTATTAATCAGCTGCGTAATGATCGCGAGGTGTATGTCACAGATACCACTTACGATAATAAAAACCGTCCGTGGGTATATTTAGAAGGCTATTACAAGGGCGAATACAGGCATTGGGGCTGGGCGATTAGAGAGTTTGTCTCTTGTTATGATCGTTGATATATTAATTTCAGCTTATCCAAACCATAATGAACTGGATATAACAAAACCAATAGACATAAAAAAGCCCAGTCACCGTATGATGACTGGCTTTTTTATTGTTCGCTTATTAGTCTAACCTGATGCCAAGCAAAAGTGCTAATAAGTGACGCCGAATAGTGGCGTCCCCAGGGGGATTCGAACCCCCGTTACCGCCGTGAAAGGGCGGTGTCCTAGGCCTCTAGACGATGGGGACGCATAGAGTGTTATAACCAATGGTTACAACGGTACTTCACAATATCAGATAGCTTAATAAATAAGCATTGCCTAGGTGCTGATATCGTCCTACTAGCGAGTATTTATGGTTACGTTTCAGTAGTACTGAGCGTTGCAATAAATAGTATGGTGGAGCTAAACGGAGTCGAACCGTTGACCCCTTGCATGCCATGCAAGTGCTCTACCAACTGAGCTATAGCCCCTCGCTAAGAGTGTGCGTATTTTATGTAAGAGCGGCAGTCTTGTCAACTACTATTTTAAAAATAATGCATAAATATTCGAAAAAAAGCGTTTAAAGCTATTTTAGCTACTTAATAAGCCCAAATTAGCGTGGATTTTGCTTGATGGCAAGCTCTTTGATGGCTTTATCGGTAAAGAATTCTTCTTCAGTACCGTTAGAGAAAATAACGGCAGCACATTCTGTGGGGATATATTGCCCCCCTTTTTGTTGTACTGTGCTGATACCTTTAAAGCCAACGATGTCAGATTCTTTCAATCGATCGACATTATGATTGGTATAACCACAGTAAGTGGTGTATATCCACTTTAAATCTTCAAAATCTTGACCTTTTGTCAGGGTAAGTTTTGCCTCAAAAAGCTCTTTTACGATGGCATCATAGTATTTCTGTGCTTCTTTGAGAGTGCTAAAGACATAATCTTTGCTTTCTATCGTGACGGTTTTGGCGGCCATATTTATATCCAATAAAGGTGTTGAATTTTAAATGCTGAGATTAACGTAAAAAAGGGTTAGTTCAGCCTGACCCCTCTTTTTTTTATCAGCTTTAAATTAAAGACTGCAGTGTTTACTATTATACAATATGTATTAACTTACTAAATTGCATCTCCACCAGCACTATTCCAAGCTTTAGTAAAGCCTGTTACTGGGAAATATAATGTTTCATTGTTATATTGAATCTCAATAGGTGATGTGGCTACTTTGAACAAATTAATGACATAACTTTCACCACGATCTGTTTCAGGCGTTAAGCTAAAATAATACTGTTCCGCATCTTGAAATTTATAACACCAACGTAGCATCTTGACCGCTTGTCCATTAAATATCATAGTGATGCTATCGGGTGTAGTAGTTCTATATTTACAGACGTTAGTATCTTCCGCATAGTAATCACTAAAATAAACTCCTTGATGACCTAGTTTTGAGTGACCAACTTTGGCTTCAAAAACTCTAGTTTCATCACTATAATCACTAACGTATAAAACTGATGCTCTTGCTTTTTCATTTTCTGCCCATGAGAAAGGCATTTGGAAGCCTGTCGAATGACTAGGCATGATCAAAATACCGCTTATAAAGAGTGGTGCTAAGAATTTTATAATACTCAAGTCGATCATCTCCAAATTTATTAAATTGGCTAACTAACTAATGAGATAGTTTACAATATTCTAGTTTTATTAAAAGGCTCAGCACTTAAAAAATGAAAAAAGTGGATTTTGACATCGTAAAATCCACTTTTTCTTATATTAATACTGTACTGTTTGAGCTATTCAGCGGCCAAAAAATCTGGCAATTCTGCTGCTTGTTTTTCAAGTTTTTTCAGTTTCTTTTTACCAAGCCACCCAGTACATCAACCGCATGGCGCAAGCGCGTCAGCGTCATATCAGCGCCGATAATTGCCATAGAATTCATAACTGGCGTCGATGAGGTGCTACCAGCGATAGCGATAAAGAACGGCGCCATAAAGTCACGCATCTTAATATCAAGATGGGCGGCAAGACCTTTAAGCGTGGCGTAGATGTTTTCTTCTGACCACGTTGGCAAGGTTTCTAGCTGCCAAAGCGCCAGTTGCAGCATCTCTGTAATTTGCTCGGGCGTCAGAGATTTATGGGTAAAGCTCTCAGCATTGATATCAGGTAAGTTTTGGAAATAGAAACCGCCCCAATTGACCGCATCAGACAATAATTCAATACGTGGCTGAATAGCAGCGGCGATAGCGGTTAATTTATCGCTGTTACTTGCCCAGTCAAGGATTTTATTCTTTAACTCTTCAGGGGTTAGCGCACGTAGCCATTCGGCGTTAAGCCAATTGAGCTTTTCGATATCGAAAATAGGGCCGCCAAGGGACACACGTTGAATATCAAAGCTGGCAATCATTTCCTCTAAGGTAAATTTCTCAGCTTCGTCAGGCATAGAGTAGCCCATACGACCAAGGTAGTTAAGCAGCGCTTCAGGTAGCACGCCAGCATCACGGTAGTAGGTGATAGACGTTGGGTTTTTACGTTTAGACAGCTTTGATTTATCTGGATTACGTAGTAGCGGCATATGGCAAAGAACCGGCATCTCCCAGCCAAAATACTCATAAAGCAGCTGATGTTTCGGCGCAGAGTTGAGCCACTCTTCACCGCGCAATACATGGCTGATGTCCATTAAATGGTCATCGACAACGTTGGCTAGATGGTAAGTTGGCATGCCGTCGGTTTTTAGCAGCACTTGCATATCGACTTGTGTCCAAGGAATCTCAACCGTCCCACGTAGCATATCTTGTACCTGACAAACGCCTTCGGTTGGCACACGCATACGAATGACGTTTGGTTTGCCCTCAGCAACCAATTGCGCGGTTTTCTCTGGGGCTAAATGGGCACAGCGACCGTCGTAACGCGGCGTTTCACCATTGGCCATTTGCGCAGCACGCATGGCATCAAGCTCTTCACTGCTACAAAAGCAGCGAAACGCATGGTCGTTTTCTATCAGCTGCTCGGCATGCTTTTTATAAATATCGCTACGCTCGCTCTGACGATAAGGCGCATGCGGTCCACCGATATCTGGACCTTCCGCCCAGTCAAGACCAACCCAGCGCAGCGCATCCAAAATCATTTTTTCAGATTGTTCGGTCGAGCGCGTTTGGTCGGTGTCTTCGATACGTAAAATAAACTCGCCGCCGTGGGCTTTGGCAAAGGCTAAATTAAATAGCGCAATATAAGCGGTGCCGACATGCGGAAAGCCAGTCGGTGAAGGCGCGATACGAGTACGGACAGGGCGCGTGCTGTTAGTTGAAGTCGATGATTGCATCATAAAATTCTCAGAATAGGGTGGTTAATGAATATGGCAGTGAAAAATGGCGGTTAAAAGTATTAATAATAAATGTGCATGACAAGTTTGAACAAAAAATACGGCACAAACAATAGCCGTCAAGGTAGAAAAATAGCGTAAAATATAGCGCTAGTATAACAGAGAGATGGGATATTTTTAACGAAAAGCCCGTCTAGCGCTTGACTACCCGTGTATCCTTGCGATAATAATGTTAGACAAGTCATAACTTGTTTATTTTCATCTGATTTTTTACTATTACTGACCAAAATGGTCGTCATCTACTGAGTCGTTTGTGTCCATATTGAATAATAAGCCAAAAAATACGCCGAATACTAAGCAAGATTCTAAAATGAATCCTTCTTTAGCCACTGTTAATGCTGCATCAGAGGCTGAGCTGTCTGCTGTGGAAAACGATTGTGTGGTAGAGAATGACTCTACTAATCAGCCGACGCAAGAGTCTGTCACTGATAAAGCCAACTCTGATGAATTGAGCTTTGTTCATGATGCGGTGCTGTTACAAGAAACCGTTGCAGCAGTGCTGGGTGTCAAAGCGCTCCCAAAGCAAACAGACGATGCAGAACAAAGCAGTGACAACCAAAATAGCTTGCAGATGAGTGGCATCTACGTTGATGCAACCTTTGGGCGTGGTGGTCATAGCCGACTACTATTAAGTCAGTTGGCCGATGACGCAACCTTGATTGTTTTTGATAAAGATCCAACGGCGATTAGCGTTGCTCGCGAATTGGCAAAGACCGATAGTCGCGTGAAAGTGGTGCACGATAGTTTTGCGACGTTGACGGATAGTCTAGCGGCAATGGGTATCATGCAAGTTGATGGCTTAATGGCAGATTTGGGTATTTCATCGCCGCAAATTGATGATGGCAGTCGTGGTTTTAGTTTTATGCGCGACGGGGCGGTCGATATGCGTATGGATACCAGCCGTGGGCAGTCGGTCGCTGAGTGGCTTGAAAAAGTCGATGATGAAACCTTGGCCAATGTGCTTTATGATTTTGGCGAAGAGCGCCATAGTCGCCGCATCGCCCGTGCTATTAAGCAGATGGACAGTTATGACTCTACTTTGGCATTGGCTGAAGTGATTAAAGTGGCGCATCCTAATTGGCAGCGCGGTAAGCATCCAGCGACTCAGAGTTTTCAGGCGATGCGCATTTTTATTAACAATGAGCTTGGCGATGTTGACGACTTTTTAGAACAAAGTATTCCGATTTTGAAGGCAGGCGGGCAGCTGGCAGTGATTAGTTTTCACTCGTTAGAGGATCGCCGTATCAAGCAGTTTTTGCAGCGTCATAGTAAAGGGCAATATCCAGAGGATGAGAATTTGCCGATGCCGCCCAATCGTCCACGCTACTTTAGCAAGCCTAAACGCGTGGGTCCAAGCAAAGCTGAAACCAGTCAAAACCCACGCGCGCGTAGTGCGTGGTTGCGTATGGCGACTCGTACTGATACCGACTATCTACCCAGTGTCGAGCAATAACACAGGTAGCGTGATGTTATAGAGAGGGTGTTTGGCTGAGTTGCTGGTGATTGGTTGCCGTCAATTAAGTAGGATAGAAAGTCTGAATACTTACGCGGCTGTTAAAAATCTGTAAACATTATCTGCTAGGCTCGGCTGTTCCTTTTTCGTTTGGTTTTACTTTATTGATGGTGCTGTACAAAGCGTCTTACCGCTCTAAAACAGTTGCCAATTTTCATACTTGAAGTCCACTTTTTGAGAGCGTCATGGCAATATCTGACAAACCCGCAAACCGTCGCGCTGCAATGCCGTATAACACCGATATCGGCGAGCTATTTGTGCGCCGATTTAATGTGGTTAGTATTTATGTAGTGGTGCTATTGCTGTTAGCAGTGGCGATTGTGTGGAGCGGTATCAAAACAGCCGAAGGCGTTCAGCAATATCATCAGGATTATAAAACCTTGCAAGACATGAAAAAACAAGAGCGTAATCTGCAAGTCGAACATCAGCGTTTGCTCATTGAACAGCAGACTTTTAGTGCGACGCCGCAAATTGCTAGCCGTGCGGTGGCTGAACTGGGCATGTTTTCACCGACGCTAAAAGATAAGCTCATTATCCAACCGGGTGTTGCCACAGCACAGGTGCCAGTCGTCGATACTGACTCAAATGAGGATAAGTCTGACATTATCGAACCACGAGCTGCTACGGATATATCGCCTGACGCTCCTATCACCGATGCCACGGTAGCGGAGGCAGGACAATGAGTGATAAAAAACCTAATGCCAATAGTGGTAAAACGACCGCGAAAAATGCGAATAAAAAGCCAACTAGCGGTAAGGTGACTAAGCCTTACGTCCTGCCAGTGCAGCCAAATCGGGACAAACAGGCAGTACGGCTGAAAAAAAATCCTCTGGCAACCGTAAGGCTAAATTGTTTGATCGATTGAAAAAAAGTGAAGAGCAAGGCGCTTATACCAGTGTCAAAAACCTGAAAAATAAAAGAGGGTTTTTGGGTAAAGCGTCTGGCGCTTCCTCTCGCGGCGGTTTTGAGCAAGACAAAAATCGTTTCCGTACTATTTGGGTCATTGCATTGGTTGTCTTGGGTTTGCTGATAGCCCGTGCTTATTATTTACAAGTTGCCAATGCCCAGTTTTATCAAGACAAAGGTGATGAGCTCATCACTAGCGTGCGCACGCAAAAATCCTATCGCGGTATGATTACCGATCGCAATAATTTGCCACTTGCAGTCAGTGCACCACTGGCGACGGTCTCTTTTAGTCCGCATGATTACGCGCGCGAATATTACGAGCTTAAGCGTATTATTATCACCAATCCTGAGAGTCCACAGCTGGTTGCGCGTATGCAAAAGCGTTTGGATAACATGGATCTGACCACGCTTGCGGCGGCTGCGAATATTTCGGTCACTGAGCTGAAAAAAGTTACTGCCATCGATGACAGTATTGATGTAACCGATGAAGCAGCAGTTAAAGCAGCACTGCCATCGGGTGCAGGCTCGCACTATCTGCCGCTACTGAATAAAGTGACGCCTGAGATTGCCCAAAGTGTCAGCACCCTTGATTTTCCTGGCGTCTATGAAAAAAACTTTTTCCAACGTTATTACCCGCAGCCACAACCAAACTCGCAGCTATTGGGTTTTATGGGTCAAAATGTCAGCGATCCTGAAGGTGGTTACGAAGGTCGTGCTGGTATCGAACGCCAATATGAAACTGAGCTGGCAGGTGATGATGGTAAAGTGTTGGTGCTAAAAGATGCCAAACAAAACAGTTTAAAAGAAATTAAACAGATTGAACCAGAAATACCAGGTAAAGATGTGGCGTTGACCATTGATTCGCGCCTGCAGTATTTGCTTTATAAAGAACTAGAGAAAGCAGGGCGTTTGCAAAAAGCGCGCTGGTCAACAGGCATGATTGTTGATGTGCAAACGGGTGAAGTGCTTGCCTTGTCAACATGGCCATCTTTTAATTCTAATAACCTGAATGAGATGACCGGTGAAAACCAACGTAACCGTGCGCTGCTAGATGTCTTTGAACCCGGTTCAGTGATGAAGCCATTCACCGTTGCAGCGGCTTTAGACTCAGGAAAATATACCGCCACTACCTTGATCGATACCAATCCTGGTTCTATTCGTGTCCGTGGTTATACCATTCGTGACCATAATAATTTAGGGCGGATTACGATGGCAACGCTATTACAGAAATCTAGTAACGTCGCCTCGACTAAGATTGCTTTGTCTTTACCAGCTGATGGCATTACCAATATGCAAAAGCAATTTGGTTTTGGTTCAAAGACACCGCTACAGTTCCCAGGGGAAGGTAGTGGGCTTGTGGTCACACCAAAAGAAAAAGAAACATCAAGACGTGCAACGGTTAGTTATGGTTATGGTCTACAGGTAACACTGGCTCAGGTCGCGCAGGCTTATTCGGCGCTGGCGGCAGGCGGTGTGATGCATCCATTGACCCTCATTAAAGATGACAAGCCGCAGCCAAGCAAGCGTATCATGGCACACGAGCAAGCGATGTCTATCGTACAAATGATGGAAAGTGTCACCGAACCGGGTGGTACGGCTAAAGGTGCTGCGATTGACGGTTATCGCGTCGCTGGTAAAACAGGAACGTCGCGCCGTATCAATCCAAAAGGTGGCTACTATACTGACCAATACCGCAACGTTTTTGCGGGTATGGCGCCAGCATCCAACCCTAGGCTGGTCGGCGTGATGCTCATCGAAGACCCGCGTGGTCAGATTTATGCTGGTTTAACAGTCGCGCCAGTCTTTCATAATGTCATGAAAGAGGCGCTGCGTTTATACAATGTACCCTTAGATAAGCCGTTAAAAACGGAAGATCTATAGGCTTAAACGTAAGTTTTTTAAGTGTTCAGTTTTTAACTATTTGATGTGTTTTAACCGTATAGGATTTGCCAATGACCCTGTCACCCTCGTCGCCAAGCATCACACCAGTTACCTTGCAACAGCTGACTGAATCTAGTAGTAGCAATAGCAGGCATGGTGTAGGTATAGAGCAGGCATTGCAAAAACTATCGACTCAGACGACATCGATTGGGGCGGATTCAAAACCAATCAATTCGTTTCTTGATATTCCATTCCTGCAGTTTCGTTTAGACAGTCGTCAGCTAGAGCCGAACGATGTGTTTGTGTTATTAAAAAGCCACATACCAAACTGTCAAAAAAGTCGCGACTACCTCTATCAAGCCGCTGAAAATGCGGCTTTTATCCTATCAGAAATAGATCCCACGGCTTTGCTTAACACGACTAGTGTATCAAATCACGCCGATATCACTTTATCGAATGATAGTACTGCTAAAACGCAGCAGCAATTAGCAGCATTGCCTTGCCCTGTTTTACATGTGCCCAATATTCGTGATTTTTTAGGGACGCTCATTCAAGCACGTTTGCAGTATCAGCAGCCCGTGACCTTGCCAACTGTCATAGCGGTGACGGGCACCAATGGCAAAACGACTATCAGTCAATTGGTGGCGCAATTGACGCAGCTGACAGGTATGAGCAGCGCCGTTATGGGCACGGCAGGGAATGGTAGGCTTGGCGCTTTGGTGCAAGCCAGCCATACCACGGGTGATGCCTTAGCGGTTCAGCAATTTTTATATCAAATGGGTACAGAGAATGCTGAGTTATTGGCATTGGAAGCCAGCTCGCATGGTTTGGATCAGCAGCGTTTACAAGGTATGCCAGTGTCGGTGGCGATTTATACCAATCTTAGCCGTGACCACTTAGATTATCATGCCGATATGACAGAGTATGCCGCAGCAAAAGCTAAACTGTTTGATAAAGCACATTTTCCAGATTTGACACACGCTATCATTAATATCGATGATGAACATGCCCAGATTATGCTCGACACCGCAGATGCCAGTGATTTAACGGTCTGGACGTACAGTTTAGAACCATCAAAATCTGCGACCTTTGTTGCGGCTGAAATCAAACCAAGCTTACAAGGTGTCGAGATTACGCTACGTACAGATTTAGGCGATGGCGAAGTTAATCATTTAGGTATCGTTAGTCCATTACTCGGGCGCTTTAATGTTGCCAATTTGCTTGCCGCAATGGCAGCTGCCGTCGCTTTAGGCATTAGCCTTGAGCGTATTGCCGCAGTGGTGCCGCAGCTACAAGGTGCGGTTGGACGTATGCAGCGTGTGCCGTCTAATGATGGCTGCTTTATCGTTGATTATGCGCATACGCCAGATGCCTTAAGCCAAGTGCTTGCCAGCCTAAAGACCCATTGTAAGGGTCAGCTGTGGGCAGTGTTTGGTTGTGGTGGCGACCGTGATGCAGGCAAACGTCCTCTGATGGCGCAAGCAGGATTGGCAGGCGCGGATAAAGTCGTGTTAACGGCAGACAATCCACGTACTGAAGACCCCAATGCGATATTGCAAGATATGCAGGCAGGAATGAGCGCTGAGCAATATCAGCGTACCTATATTGAGCCTGCGCGCCAAGCAGCGATTGAGTATGCGGTCACTCAAGCAGCGGCTGATGATATCGTCGTGATCGCTGGCAAGGGTCATGAGACTTATCAAGAAATTAACCATGTTCGTTATGATTTTGACGATAGTGTTATTTTGCAAAACGCCTTAAAACAAGCAGGGCGTGTATAGCCTTGATAAATAAATAGTAGCGCTGAACATCCATTTTATATGCTTCTTAAGAAGCATGAGTCGTTAACTATAAAAAATAAATAAGTAGTCATCATATATATAAGGTAATCATTATGACAGCCGACAACGATAACAGCATTCAGTCGCAAGGGCTGTATGTTTGGCAAGCAGACAATCTGCTCGCGGCAACCGCAGCACTCAATGGGCATTGGCAGCTGAGTGAAGATCAACCCGATTCAGAAAACACTTCAGTAAATGATGTCATGAGCACTCGTATCGCCACCGATACCCGTACGATAAAACCTGGTGATATATTTTTAGCGTTATCGGGTGATAATTTTGATGGTCACGATTATCTCGATACTGCCATCGCGCAAGGTGCGGTTGCGGCTATCGTCGCTCGCCCTGTTGCTACGGCTGATGCAAATAGCATTCCGCAGTTAGTGGTGAGCGATACCCGTTTGGCGCTAGGAAAATTGGCTGCGTATCGTCGTCAACAGCATCAAAATTTAACCGTCATTGCTATTACTGGCTCTAGCGGTAAGACCACATGCAAAGAAATGCTTGGTAGTATCTTTGGCAGATTGGCACCGACATTGATTACCCGTGGTAACCTAAATAACGATTTGGGTGTGCCGATGATGTTGCTCGAATTATCCGACCACCATCGTTATGCCATTCTAGAGCTTGGCGCAAACCATATTGGCGAAATTGCTTATACTACCGAGATTGTAAAGCCAGATGTCGCGTGTATTTTAAATATTGGTACGGCGCATTTGGGTGAGTTTGGCAGCCGTGAAGGGATTTGCCAAACCAAGGCTGAGATTTACCATACCTTGAATGACAGCCAATTTGCGATCGTTCCTGATAAAGATGATTTTACCAATCAATTACGCCGTATCGCTGAAAAATATACGTCACACGTGATTGGCTTTGGTAATACTGATGTCAGTGCCAGCCATTTAGATGTCGAGCCTGAGCGCAGTGAATTTAAGCTGCATATCGGCAATCAAATCCATGATATCAACTTGCCACTAGCGGGCGAGCACAATGTCAATAATGCTTTAGCCGCTGCTGCTTGTGCCCATGCACTAAATATCGATGTTAGTGATATCGTCGTCGGACTTGAAAATGCGCGTCCTGCTAAAGGGCGCTTGAACAGTCAATTACTGGGTATGCATCGCTTGATTGATGATACCTATAATGCCAATCCGCATTCGGTGCGAGCGGCAGCGAAAGTATTGGCGGCGCAAACGGGCACGCAAGTCATGGTGCTGGGCGATATTGCAGAACTGGGAGAGGCGGCGGTCAGCGAGCATCAAAGCTTGGGTCGTACGATCGCGACAACGGGCATCAATGTGCTGCTGTGTGTTGGTGAATACGCGCCTTTTACCGTGGCGGGTGCACAAGAGGTTTCTGACATCAATGCCCATGCGTTTACCGATAAAGACAGTTTATTGGCGTATTTGAAGCCGTATTTGCAAGCGCAGCAGGCGCAGCCTTGTACGGTGCTGTTTAAAGGTTCCCGTTCCATGCAAATGGAAACCCTTATCAATGCGCTAATCGAGGAGTAGGCGGTGTTAGTTTGGTTGTTTGGCTGGCTTGGCCAGTATTACACGCCGTTTTCTGCGGTTTCTTCGTTGACGCTGCGAGCGTTACTCGCGGTCATTACCGCCCTCGCATTTAGCATGTTTTTTGGTGGGCGTGTCATTCGACGTCTGCGTGCACTGAAATATGGTCAGGCGATTCGCAATGATGGTCCGCAATCGCATTTGGCGAAAACTGGTACGCCGACCATGGGTGGGGTGCTGATTTTAAGTGCGATTGGCGTGTCCACCTTACTATGGGCGCGTTTGAATAATCCGTACGTTTGGATTTTGCTCATTGTCATGATTATCTTTGGCGCAGTCGGCTGGGCAGATGATTGGCTAAAAATTAAGTATAAAGATCCCAAAGGCTTAATTGCTCGTAAGAAATACTTTTGGCTCTCTATGGGTGCTTTGTTCGTCGGTGTGTCTTTGTATTATATCGCCACCTTGCAGCCAGATATCGCGACCACGCGTGAGATGCAGGATTTGCTGCTACCGATTTTTAAAGATTGGATGATTCCTTTTTCGGCAGTGCCATTTGGTATTGGCTTTATTATCTTTACCTACTTTGTGATTAATGGGGCTTCTAACGCCGTCAACTTAACCGATGGCTTGGATGGTCTAGCGATTTTGCCTGTGGTCTTGGTCGCGGCAGGTTTGGGCGCGATGGCTTATGTATCAGGTGATGTACGCTTTGCTGATTACTTGCATGTGCCTTATATTGCCTATAACTCCGAGGTTCTCATTGTCTGTGGTTCGATGATTGGTGCAGGGCTTGGTTTCTTATGGTTCAACGCCCATCCAGCCCAAGTATTTATGGGTGATGTGGCGCGCTTGCTCTCGGGGCGATGCTTGGTACGATTGCTGTTATGACCCGCCAAGAAATCGCTTTTGCTATTATGGGCGGTCTATTTGTCGCCGAAGCACTGTCGGTCATGCTACAGGTTGGCTCGTATAAGCTGCGTAAAAAGCGCGTCTTTCGGATGGCACCATTGCATCATCACTTTGAAGAGATTGGCTGGAAAGAGACGCAAGTGGTGGCAAGGTTTTGGATTATTGCCATTATTCTCGTCATCCTTGGGCTCATGACCTTAAAACTGCGTTAACATAGCCATATCGCTCGAACATTAATGTGAATATCATGTATGCAAAAGCCATCTCACTTTAGTTGAGGTGGCTTTTTTTGGTTGCTGATAGTTTGTTTTTCGCATTTTCTTTCCTGCATTGTTTATCGCGCCTTTTATCACGCAGTAAGCCTGAATTTTGTTAAAATGGCAGCCATATTGCGATGACGTTGAGATACTTGTGAGCTTATTTATTTGTCCCCTTTGCCAATCACCATTACAGCCTGCCGCAGATACGTGGCGCTGCGATGGCAGCTTGCACCCAAAACAAACGGCTCATCCATTTGATATAGCACGTCAGGGTTATGTTAATTTACTGCCCGTACAACAAAAAAAATCCAAAGCACCGGGCGATAGCCAGCAATCAATCGATGCACGCAAACGGTTTTTAAACGCCGGACATTATCAGCCATTGCAGACGCTTATTTGCCAAAAAATGAGGGAATTGTTGGCGAAAAATGAGTCGGTCGCTGATTCAGCAATTGAGCCGATAACTACAAAGGATAGCAAGGCAATCAATTGGTTGGATATTGGCTGCGGTGAAGGATATTACACGCAGGCAATGGCACAGACAGGCATGGATGCTCTCATCGCCGCAGATATCAGTAAACCGGCTGTGGTAGAGCTTGCGAAAGCCAGTAAGGTAGCAGGGCGTCTTTGGTATCAGCAAGTTAAAGACAGTGTTACTAATGCGACAGCCAAGTCGCAGTCATCTATCCGCTTGTTACCAGCGCTGCCCATTTGCCGTTACGCGCGCATAGCATCAATGGTATTAGCAGTATTTTTAGCCCTATCTTGCCAGACGCGTTCAATGAGGTATTGACTGCAGACGGTTATTTAATCATTGCCAAGCCCGATATCGGGCATCTAGCGACGATGCGCGAAGCGTTATTTGACAACGTCCGCGAGCATGATTCGGATAAGTTTTTGCATGAATTGGCTCCATATTTCACGCTAATAGGTACGGAGCATGTCAGTACCGAGATGACGTTGTCAGCCGCTGATTTGGCTGATTTGATGACTATGACGCCTTATGCTTATCGCGCGCTTAATGAAAAAAGACAGGCGCTACTAGCAGCGGTCGAAACAGAATCCTTTACGACGCAAGCTAAGTTTGTCGTTTATATTTTGCAGAAGACAGCAGCTGAATAGAATGCTTAATGTCATTAGCCCGTTTAGATATGATCAATTGAATTGAGGCACGCCCTAATAATGGGTTATAAAACAGGTCCCATCGTGGCGACAATGTTATTCCAGATTTTATAAGATAACGGCCAGTTTTCAACTTGCTCACGAGTGACCTCTTCAGAATCAGCGATATACTGGTATTGTCGCTCAACGATATCCGCTGTGAGCGTTTTATCGCTAAACACAATGTTGTTTTCATAGTTCAAATCAAAGCTACGCAAGTCTAAATTGGTCGAGCCAATCAGACTGATTTCGCCATCGATGGTCAAGGTTTTTGCGTGTAATAGACCGGGTTTATATTCGTAAATATTGACCCCCGCTTCAAGCAGCTGCCAGTAATAACTGTGCTGGTAGCAGCCACGACTATTGAGTCGTTATTATTTGGGAAAATCATGGTTACTTGTACACCGCGATAAGCGGTCGCACACAAAATGCTAACGAGCGAATAATCAGGCACAAAATAAGGCGTTGAGATAATCAGGGTTCGTTTTGCCTGACCAATTAAGACACCTAAAAATTGTGGCGTGGTGCCGCGTCGTTGGGTAGGACCATCAGAAAAAACCTGTGCCGCAAAGCCATTTGGCGGTGATGTTATTGGTACAGGCTTATCAGTTTCTGGCTGTGGGGATTTTTGTTGCTTTGGTTGAGGGTCAATAAAATAAGGAAAGCTGTCAAGCGGCGTATCAGGATTTTCAGTCAGCCAATCACTGGCGAACAACATCTGATTCTGTGCCACGACCGGTCCTTCGACCCGCAGCATAATGTCTACCCACGGCGCAAATTTTGGCTTTACACGAAACTCAGGATCGGCGCAGTTGCGACTGCCACAGTAGCCGATTTTGCCGTCAATAACCGTAATCTTGCGGTGATTTCGCAAGTCAATCCGGCTAAACATGAGTACCTTTAAAATATTACTAATTGGTAGGGCAACACTGACTTGTACGCCAGCTTCTATCATTTCCTGCCATATCTTTGAGCCGACCATTTTTCGTGAGCCCATACCGTCAACCATTGCTCGGCATATGACGCCGCGCCTTGCCGCTCGTATGAGCGCTTGAGCAGTATCGATTCCCATACCATCGATTAGCCAAATATAATACAGCACATGAATATGATCGGTCGCTGCATCAAAGTCGGCAATCATACGTTTGCGCGTCTCAGCCGCATCTGCCATCAGCTCTGCGTGATTGCCCACCGTTGTATGATAGCCAGTTGCATTGGCAGAGTAGGCAAAGGCCGCTTGGTATTCAGGCTTGATGGCCTCCGACAAAGTGATGTCATCACCAAGTACTTCAGGACTATGTGCGCTTAATTTATCAATGATCTCTTTACGTTTGCGCGTAAAATCGCGTCCTAGATGCACCTCACCAAACATCCAATAAATTACAACCCCCAGATAAGGCAAAATGAACAATATCACGAGCCAAGCGAGCCGAGCGGGCGAGGTCAGATCATGGCGCGCAAGCACTCGCAAAGAGATCAGTATCAGCAGCATAAAATGAACAGTTAAAAAGATATCCAATAGCATAATGCGCTCCATCATTATTATTTTTATTTGCAGTATTTATCAGTGGTTCTTACTGATTATAACGCACTGTAAAATTACCACCGTTTTGATTGGTAAAAACAGTAATGCGGCAACGCTAGAGCTATGATATTTAGCAGTAAGCTTGTTCAAACTGATGAAATATACATCACTATCAATACTCTCCTAACAGCCAGCCACTAACAAAGGCAAAATACTCGCGAAACCAAGCGTTATAACGAATGGATAAAGGCGTGGGACTGGCGACGGTGATCGGCTGTGTATAGCCCTGATGTCGCGCAATGCTGGCTGCGCGAATGCTATGAAAATCACTCGTAACGATGGCGATAGGATCAGTGATAGATAGCCCTTTTGCTTCTAACAACGCTCGGCTGTTAGCGAGGTTTTCTTCCGTACTGGTACTTTTACCTTCTTGTAAAATGCGTTCGAATGGCACGCCATGTGCCTCATGCAAATACGTGGCCATGATATCGGCTTCGCTACGTGTACGCTGAAAACCAACGCCACCACTGGTCATCACCAAAGCATCTGGTTGTGTCTCGATAAGGGGCACAGCGGTGTCCAAACGCCTGGCGAGCGTCGGTGTCGGCTTACCTGCAACCGTGCCTGAGCCTAATATAATAATCGCTGCCACTGTCGGTGCAGGCTGCTGGCTAAGCGTAATCTGCTGTTGTAATGACCAAATAAATAGAGCGAAGCTCAACAACCAAAGTATAAATACAGCCCATAACCCATACCAAAGGCGGTTAAAGCCATAATGTTGCTGCAAAACCTGCGTATTGCATGCCAAAACATCCCATGTATGACAAAAACCATGCCGAGTAAAAAAGGTACAACCGAGCCGAAGTTGACTTTACCGACGACCATCAATGCAACGCAATCGATGATAAGTATGATGCCGATAACAGATAAGAGGCCACGAATAACGGAAATTAAACCTTTAGACATAGTGAAAGACGCTTTTATTCAAGTGAATGGAGTTTCTGATAGTGGCTTATAAAAGTAGGCGGTAGTGAGGTATGTCTTAACCCATTTTCAACCTTTTTTTAACCTGTCTTTATAAAATATAGTGATTCTGGACATACTGAATGCACAGTTCATGAAACGCTTGTGCTGGCGGTGAAATCGTTTTATTTGCCAATTTAAAAATACCAATTTGTCTGTCTAAGGCAGGTTCAAGTAAGTCGAGCCATACCAATTCTGGCTCATTCGACGGAAAAGCGAGCTTGGGTAGGGTGGTGATGCCAAGATCATTGCGTAATAATGAAAATAAGGAAGTAATATTCTCGACCGTGTAACGCGCATTACGGTTGAGCACCTCGGCGGGTGTGTTTTCGAGCAGTCGACAGGTGCCATTATAAATAAAAGGCTGGGTCATCAGTTGTTGCCATTTAAGCCCTATTTTTTGTTGGTTTCTTGACGGTTTTACTGGTTGATTTAACGAGTTACTTTTTAAGCAGACCACGCCAATCGGGTCAGATATGAGCAAGGTGAAATCTATATTTGATTGATCGATACTGGTGCAGTTGCCCAATGCCAAATCGATTTCACCTGCCAGTAAACGATTGGCCACACCGACAGAGTTATCATCTATTAGTACAATCTCGACATCAGGATATCTCTTGGAGTATTCAACCAACACACTAGGCAAGAGTTTTGTCACCAGTGATGGCACGCTTGCAATCCTTATTTTGCCTTTATCGCCAGCGGCTGCTCCTTTTAAATCATCCTTTAGCGCTTGATAAATCGTCATAAACTGCTCGATTTTGGGTAAACAAGTCTCTCCAAAAGGCGTGAGTGTTGCTTTATTTCCTCCTTCAAATAAGCGCTGACCTAGTATTTTTTCCAATTCCTTTATCGAGCAGACAACGCCGCTTGCGAGCGATTGGCGCGATCCGCCGCCGCCCGAAAGCCACCTTCCTCTACCACGCATAAAAAGTGATGTAATTGCTGTAATTTCATACGCTTACTCCTCACCACTATTAATATATAAGATATCGTCTATGATAGATTAAATCTATCATATTCTAAATTTAATTAGTTAGATTTATCATTAGTACTTGGGTAGGATACCTCTATAGCAATCGCTGCCCAATCATTGATCAAAGGATATGACGACATGACGACTCATTCAACCAAACAAGCCATCAGAACCTCACTTTATGCGTCTAAAGCCCCTTTAGAGTGGGCGATCACTAGCAACGGTACGTTGTACACCGCGCAGATTCCTATCGATGAAAATGGTGATGTGGTTGCAGGTGGTATCGAAGCGCAAACCCGCCAAACGCTAGACAATCTCAAGCACACACTAGAATGTGCCAATGTTGGTATGGATTCTGTGCTACAGGTCATGATCTATGTGACCGATCGTGATTATCTAAAAACCGTCAATCAAGTTTATGCTGAATACTTTGAAGCACCCTATCCAAATCGGGCAGCGCTCGTGATAGCAGGACTGGCTCGTGAAGAAATGCTGGTTGAGCTGGTTGTATATGCCGCTGTGCCTTAAAACTAATTTTAATACTCCATCTTTTAATACTTTATCAAGGAAGCTCTTATGTCAGCTCACACCGCCAAACAGATATTGCAGCAAGACCCAACCAAATCACTTTATATCAATGGTGAATGGCAGGCGGGCGTAAATACCGTTGCCAATATTAACCCATCTGATATCACTGACACTATCGGTGAGTTCGCACAGGCCAGTGGCGATCAAGTCAAAGACGCTATTGCTGCTGCTCGTCACGCTCAACCAAAATGGGAAGCGACTCCTTTAGAAAAAAAGCAGTCTATCCTACAAGCAATTGGCGATGAAATGATTGCTCGCTGTGATGAGCTAGGTACGCTGTTGTCTCTTGAAGAAGGTAAGCCTTTTGCGGAAGGTCGCGGAGAGATTTACCGCGCAGGTCAGTTCTTTCATTACTATGCCGCTGAAGTATTGCGCCAAATCGGTGATAACGCAGCCTCAGTACGTCCTGGTGTCAAGGTTGAAGTCACCCGCGAAGCAGTCGGTGTGGTCGCGATTATCTCACCTTGGAACTTTCCAACGGCCACCGCTGTATGGAAGATCGCGCCAGCTCTGGCCTTTGGTAACACGGTCATTTGGAAGCCTGCGAACTTAACACCTGCCAGCGCAGTGGCATTGGCTGAAATCATTCACCGTCAAGGCATGCCAGAAGGGACGTTTAACCTGCTACTGGGTGGCGGCTCGTCAGTCGGCGATGCACTCATCAATTCTACAGATATCGATGCCGTTAGCTTTACCGGTTCTGTACCAACAGGTCGCAAGGTCGCTGCTGCGACGGCACCGAACTTTATCCGTTGCCAGCTTGAGATGGGCAGCAAAAACGCCTTGGTCATCGCAGATGATGCCGATTTGCAAGTTGCTATCGATGCGGCAGTGCTGGTGCGTTTGGCGGTTCGGGACAAAAATGTACCGCTTCTTCACGACTCATCGTAATGGACAGTATTCATGATGCCTTCGTCGAAGGTGTGGTCGCAAAAATGAAGACTTTAAAGGTCGGTCATGCGCTTGATGAAGGTATCTTTATGGGGCCTGTCGTCGATGACAAGCAGCTGGCATCAAACATGGCTGGATCGAAAAAGCCAAGCAATCTGGTGCCAATTTAGCCTTTGGTGGTGAGCGTTTAGAGATGCCGCATGACGGCTACTATATGTCGCCGACGTTATTTACCGAGACGGACAACAGCTGGGATATCAACCAAGAAGAAGTATTTGCGCCGCTCGCTTGCGTCATGCGTGTCAAGGATTTGGACGAAGCGATTGCGATGACCAATGATACGCGCTTTGGTCTGACGGGTGGCATCATTACCCAGAGCTTGCGTAGCAGTGCGATGTTCAAAGAGCAAGTACAAGCAGGTTGTGTCATGGTCAATCTAGCGACTGCAGGTACGGACTATCATGTACCGTTTGGTGGCCGTAAACAGTCAAGCTTTGGCCCGCGTGAGCAAGGTCAATATGCCAAAGAGTTCTATACCATCGTGAAGACTGCTTATCAAAAAGCGTACTAAAAATGTCTTAATAAGAATACTCGCCGCTATCGAAGCGACACGGTGTGAAAAAGCACTTAATAGCCAATGATAGCGGCCACTGATAAAAGTATTAAAGGGAATTGATATGTACCAAGACCATATCGTCATTGACGGATTACAGTATAGCCATTGGGATCGTGATTACTTTAAGATGCTACAAGCCAGTGGTATCAATGCGGTACACGCCACCTTGGTCTATCACGAAGATGCTCGTCAGACCATGACCCGCTTTAGTGAGTGGCACACACGCTTTGAGCAAAACTCAGATCTTATTTTGCCAGCGTACTCAGTTGCTGATATCAAAACGGCAAAAGAGCAGGGCAAAGTTGGCATCTTCTTTGGCGCGCAAAACTGCTCACCAATCGATGATGAAATTGGCCTAATCAGTGTAATGCGCCGCTTGGGTCTATTGATTATGCAGCTGACTTATAACAATCAGAGCTTACTAGCGACGGGCTGTTATGAGCAGAATGATAGCGGTATTACGCGATTTGGCCAGCAAGCCATTGCTGAGATGAACCGTGTCGGTATGATTATCGATATGTCACACAGCGCTGAGCGCTCCACGCTTGAGGCGATAGAAGCATCATCGCGTCCGATATGTATCAGTCATGCCAATCCAACCACGGCACACGATGCCCTACGCAATAAATCGGATACGGTTATCAGTGCCTTGACCAAAGCGGGCGGGTTGCTAGGTTTTAGTTTATATCCGTTTCATTTGCCAAATGGTAGTGATTGCACATTAGATGATTTTTGTAAGATGATTGCCAATTGTGCTGACAAATATGGCGTCGAGCATTTATCCATTGGTAGTGACTTGTGTCTCAATCAACCCCAAACCGTGCTTGAGTGGATGCGTAATGGGCGCTGGTCAAAAGCGATGGACTATGGCGAAGGCAATGCCAATAATTCAGGTTGGCCAGATACCTTGCATGGTTCGCTGGCAAGGACGGTATGGAAAACATCTATAACGGTTTGCTCAAGCATGGTTTTAATGAGATTGATGCTGGAAAAGTCATCGGTCAAAACTGGTTTGATTTTTTAGAGCAGGGCATAAAGCCTTTGGCTTGAACAGTCAATTCTAAAGATTTTTTAGCCAGTTATTGTGTGAAACCGCTATAAGACGACAGATGTTTTATAGCGCACAGCCATTTGAAATAGACAGTTTTGAAGTAAATAGCTTTGAAATCAATAATATAGTGAGGTTATCTGGTTATATCCTCATTGCGATACCTCTGATTTAAAACGCAACATTAGCCTTAGCATATGGAGCCACATCATGGCCGATTTAAAGGGATTTAACCAAGGTGAGCAAGGATGCTCAAACGCTGCCAATAGCACAGCGGATGTCAGCACTGTACCAGCTGCTGCCGATATTGATGCGTTGGGGCTAAAAAACCCGGCCTTTTGGTATAGTGGCGGGTTTATTACAATTTTTGTGCTCATGGCGATTTTTGCAGAAGCACAGTTAGCAACAATCGTGGATGTTGGTTTTAAATGGTCGGCCAATATCTTTGGTCCTTTTTGGCAAATTCTGCTTCTCGCTACTTTCGTCATTGCTTTAGCGGTTGGTGCAGGTCGCACGGGTCGTGTTATTTTGGGCAACTTACCAAAGCCTGAAATGGACAATTTCAAGTGGATGGCCATTCTGTTTTGTACATTGTTGGCTGGCGGTGGGGTTTTTTGGGCGGCGGCAGAACCTATTGCTCATTTCGTGTCAGCGCCTCCTTTATACGGTGAGTCGCCAGACTTGCAACAACGAGCATTTAACGCCTTATCACAATCTTTTATGCATTGGGGATTTTTGGCGTGGTCGATTGTCGGTAGTTTGACTGCGATTGTGGTCATGCATTTGCATTATGACAAAGGCTTGCCGCTGAAACCTCGCACACTTCTTTATCCTATGTTTGGTGAGCGCGTACTTACTGGTCAAACGGGCGCGATTATCGATGCTTGCTGTATCGTCGCCGTGGCTGCTGGGACGATTGGTCCTATTGGTTTCTTGGGCTTGCAAACCAGCTATGCACTGAATGAATTGTTTGGTATTCCTGATACTTTTGCCACCCAGCTTATCATTATCATATTCGCGATTGCGCTTTATACCTTATCAGCGATCAGTGGTCTTGCTCGAGGCATGCAATTGCTCAGCCGCTTCAATGTCATATTGGCAGTTGCGCTGATGGTCTTTATTTTGATATTTGGACCGACCAATTTTATCGTCAATGGTTATATTCAAGGTGTCGGCACGATGGTCGATAACTTTATTCCGATGGCCACTTTTCGCGGTGATGAAGGCTGGCTTGGCGGTTGGACCGTGTTCTTTTGGGGTTGGTTCTTGGGTTATGGCCCGATGATGGCCATCTTTATCGCTCGTATCTCACGTGGTCGTACGATTCGTCAATTGATTACCACCGTATGTATTATTGCGCCGCTCGTGACGTGCTTTTGGTTCACCGTCGTTGGTGGTTCGGGTCTGGCGTTTGAGATTGCCAATCCGGGCAGTGTTAGTAGCGCGTTTGAAGGCTTTAACTTACCTGGTGCACTATTAGCCGTTACCCAGCAATTACCCTTTCCTTTAATTACCTCGATATTATTTCTAATTTTAACCACCGTTTTTATCGTCACGACAGGTGATTCGATGACCTATACCATCAGCGTCGTCATCAGTGGCGAGCGTGAGCCAAACGCCATGATTCGTACCTTTTGGGGCATCATGATGGGGGTAACAGCGATTGTTTTAATCTCGCTTGGTTCAGGGGGCGTGACCGCATTACAGTCCTTTATCGTGATTACCGCTGTGCCTGTCTCCTTTATTCTATTGCCGTCGTTATGGAATGGACCACAAATTGCCCAGCAAATGGCGCGAGAGCAAGATTTGTATCGACCCAATCAGGTAGAGGTAAGACATAAAATCAGCGAAGAAAAGCTTGCTAAGGAAAAGCTTACTCAAAAAACTGATTGACCACCAAACGGTCAAGGTCAAAACAACGATCCTCAAAACGGCTGAATACTTATTTACCAATAGATATCATCATTGAGATTATTAACAAAGCTGCTGGCTCAATATATTAGGTAAGGTAGTGAAATTATGAATATGATTCATGCAAATAATGAAAGCATTAACGTCAAGCCGCCCCAACTTACCACTGAATTTCGTACTCGTGACGTGATTATGAATGCAGAAAGGTTGGGCGCGATGCACCAAACTCGCATTAGCTTTGTGCGCACGTTACTGCGTAAGATTGATAGAGAGCAATGGACGCTCAGTACCCATTTGTGGGGTTTGGATGAGCAAGGCTATGGCACGGTTATTTATCGCCTCAATACCCCAGAGCATCTGTATCATCTGGTGGTTTTTTGTAATGAGCTGGCTGATGATGAGCGCAACGATAGGGTGATTGCCCAAAAATGGGATGTGACCTTTGGTCTGGTCTTTGGTGAGATAAGTGAGGAATTACTGGGTAATCTACAAGCCAACGTACCGCTGCAAGAAGCAGGTCGCAACTCTAATATGGTGATGGTGCTGGCAAGAGCAAATAAGAGCGTACGGGTCTTTGATCATATCGTTAGCTCACTCGCCGTTGGTCAGCAACCAGATTTAGATATACTTGCGCAAGTGGGTTATATATTGCGCACTACTGCCGTCTATGGCAATGGTAAGTTTGGTATTTATGACTTCAAACCGTTAGATCACAGTGCAGATTTTGATCAATCCTTTCGCGCGCAGATGTGTGCCGTGTATTTGCTGCGTGAGTTTAGCTTAGATTGGGTCGATTATTTGGCAAAGCAAAAAGGCGGTAGCAACGCCGCTGCGCTGCATCCAGAGATTAAGCGTTACTTGGGAGTTGGTAACGCCACCGGTCTGGGCATGGCACCGTATCTAATCAACCATCCTTGTGTCGTCGATCAATGGCTAACTACCCGTGAAGAAGCGTTGCAAGTAACACTGATCTGCCAGATTGAACCCAAAAAACCGCATATTTTGCCAGTTTAATCAAACGTGCTATTCAGCATTTTAGCGAGATTGTTACCATCAATGAGTCGCAAATCAAACTCAATGAAGCGGTCGTTGCAGAATTAGCCGTATTACAAAATAATTTGATGGTAACCATTAATCAATACAGTACATGGGCAGAGTTCTTACAAGCTCACCATCATCTAAGCCTTGAGAGCCAAGAAGTGATTATCTCTTGCTTGATGGAGCTTTATCCTGAGCGTGTCGATGCGTTTCAAGAAAAAATAAATGCCGATGAAACGCTGTCGCTACCGAAAGGCAAGGTGATCCAAGATTTAATCGATGTATTAGAGCTACATTATCAGTGGGCGATTCATATTGATTTTAGCCAGCCCGATAATAGCCATTGGTTTTGGTATCGTTCGGTGGATAAAGAAGAGCCAAGGATGGGCGTGCGCGGGCAAGAACCGGGTGCTGATCGTGAGCTTGCATTAGACATCGCACGGCAAGCAAATAAGCTGTATCTCGCGTTGAAACCTACCGATCCACAGCAGCTCATTTCAGAATTCATCTTAAATCAGCCAAAATATCGCTCGATTGCGCGCCGCGTTTGGACGATGGGAAATAAGCCACTGGGCGATATTCAGATGAATGTCTTGCATAAAACCACATTACCCATGCACCTGTTACGGTGTAAATTATCGATGTTTGGTGCCACCAAGTTCGATCCCAGATCAGATCGCTGGGTGCGGATCACCTTGTTTCAAGGTGCGCCTTTATTTAGCGAGGTGCATAGTGATGAATGGCTATTTCCTTTATTACCCGATTTATCAAAAGAGCAGGGAGGTTTGACTCATGATCGTATCGCATAATGAAATCGTGACGATAGTACACAAAGCCTTTACTGGGATGCACCGAGAAGTAGGCGAAGCGGATGTGATTGCTACTATGGTCGCTGAGCTACAGATGGCGGGCTTGGACGGTATCAGACACTTTAATAATGCCAGTCCGTATATCTTAACTGAGCACGATACGCCAATCGATATCGTCCATCAACAAGACGGTGCTATTCGTTTAGATCTGCATGGTAGCAGCTTGGCTTGTCACTTGCCGACTATCATCGATTATGCGCTTGAAAAAATGGGTGATTTGGCGCATTTTCATATTTATTTACAGAACTGTCATAACCGCTGGTTGGCTTATAGCGAGCTGGTGGGGCTGGCTGCCAAAGGCTTTGCTTGTCTGGCTAAATGGGACAATGGCTCTGTGCCCAAGCATACATTATTTACGTTAAATCAAGGTTTTGTGTATCCTGATTTATACTTTTTTGACCAAGCACAAGCCAATTATAATACCAATGATATGATTATTGAAATTGCGACCCAAAATTTTGATATTGAACAGGATACACAGCATTTCAATCGTAAAATATCGACAGATGAGCTATTTGAAACCCATCAGCGCGCATGGAAAGAAGGCATCTATGTCGATGATGAGCAGTGGGCGATACTCAAAAAAACGGCTGCTGCGATGTTGGTAGAAAATAGCGAAACATCAAGTAAAGGCGCGGGAGGGGCGTAAGTGAGAGGAAGGTAATAAATAAAAGGTGACAAAATGACATAGGCAAATAGATTAAGCCAAAAAGAGGCTTGTAATTAAAAATTTCAGAAAGTGTTTTGGATTAACAGGTATTTTGGAGTTGTTTGAACAGATGGGAAAAGCTAGAGGCTTTGATTAAGCAGAATAAGATTGGCGGTGAAGGAGGGATTCGAACCTCTATTTTAAGTGTTTGATATAATTGTATTTATGATAAAAAATTATTGTATTAGACCAACAAATAGACCAACAACTTTCAAGTGTTGGGTGCAAGGTAAATAATAGGAGTTATCTCACGATAAAATGTAACTAAATATTTCTATGGTATCATTTGATTTGAAACATATACTATCACTAAAAAAGCGTTTTTAGTTTATTCATCATATATCGAATAATATTCGACTTTAAAAACCCATGTTGATGAAATGTGTTTACTAGCCGATGCTTTGAAACGAACGCCTTCATTAATTCCTGGAATGTTTGCAGCTACCTCTGCTGCGCCAGCTAAGCTGTCGTTAAACTGTAAATTTATTTGATGTGAGCGCAGTCCATTGTTTAACCTATGAGTTGCCATGAGTCCTAAGTCCGAGTCAATATCAACCCACTTTTGCAAATGCGGAGGTATCATTGGCGTTCCTCTAGGTTTATCGAAAGAGGAATAAACTTCCCTTTTTATACTGCCATCCTTCTCAAAATTTGCATTTATACCGATATCCATTGCTACAGGCTTGAGCACACTAAAGTCCGTCTCTAATTTTCCTTCATTATTATAAAAATTTGCATCTTCTAAGTGTATGGACTTTGCACCTAATGCAGCCGCAAGTTCCATAAATACATTATTCTTTTCTTTTGCCAACAGCTTATTATAATCTTGCAGAGGTATGTATATATCTTCTTTTATAGGATGCGAGATATAGAAGCAGTTATTTCTAGGAACTTCTCCCATACCTAGTGCAACATTACTTGCTTCACTTAAAAGCATATGACTTATATTAGCTCCTAAACCTAATAACTGTTGTATATCTGACAAGATAACATTTCGATCAATTTTCTTATTACCGAAAATTTTTCCGATACTAAAGGCTGGCTGTAATTGTGCAAACGCCATAACTTTCAACATTGGATTATTAATACTGGACACAGTTTTAATTAATTTCGCAAAATCATATATCTTCATCAAAGAGGATTCATCTGCAACCAATAATATATTTTGTTCTCTACGCATTTACAGCCTACTGTTTCATAGTCAACCATTAAGATGTTTAATGATATATGAGTGTTAGGTTAGTTTATATCAAATCTATAAAATATATCTCTATAATGAACTATCTTTTCTCACTAGACTCTCTATCTACTAGCAAGAGTAAGCTATGCATAAACGCCATTTGGAAGTTATCATCGCCTATAAACTTCTTATAAAAATCCACTTCTTTACGGCGGTCTGAGACAATGATTTCTTTGATCGTATTGGCAAACTCCATCTTGCGTGATTGCTCATCTTCAATATTATTGTACTTATACTCAAAGTCTCGGTGCTCTTGAATACATTTCACTAGGGTCTGTTGAACATTCAAATGTGGTGCTGGCAGTCACTATTTTTTAGGCATTGCTTTTTTTTAGGCATTGCTTTTTTTTAGGCACTGCTTTTTTAGACACTGGGCAGTGAAATTTTTGCGGCCTAGTCATTCTAGGTTAAACAATGTCGCCATATATTGGCAAAAAATAGTACTGCCCCAAAGCTGATGCTAAAATCACCCCAAACGTTGTTGCAAGCTTCGCTAAGGTCTCGACATTATCGTCAGCTTCGCCTAGTTTGAGGCAATTTTAGCGATCAGCAGCCCTAATATTTGAATGTTCAACAGACCCTAGATTTATTAGTTTAAAATGTTGGCCTAAGTAAAGCTTAACTAACGACTATTTACGTCATAAAAAAAGCCCCTTAGCTAACAGCTAGAAGGCTTTTTACTAATTACGCAAAATTCTACTTACCCTTCCATATTCTCTACAGTGCTTGCCTTATCGTATTCATCAAGACGCTTACCATTAAGCTGCCAGTGATCCAAGGCTAGCTCCATTAGTATTTTCTGTCTTTGCTCAATAGATGCCTTAGTCCACCTATCAAACTGAAAGTTTAGCTTATTTTTTAGGCGATTTAGACCAGTGTTTTTGCCGATAGTATATTGATCATTCAATAGCTTGGTCAGTACAAAGCTGGAGTGTATATATTCTGCTTGCTTCATTCCAAACCAATCAGTGGATAAATCGTTATGACTATTAATAGCTTGATTGATTTGACTCTCAAGTAGTGTGGTATTTCCTAGCATAGCAGTATATTTGTCACGTTCTTCTTCATTAAATTCATTACTTACATCTAAATTGGTCAAAGTTTGCGGAAGGATATGCTCAATTTGAAGCTTTTGTATATTTTCTTGACTAAGGGGTGTTAGTCCCGCTTGCTTAGATATCTCGGTGTTGAGGCAGCCTAAGACATAACGCTCTCTATACTGTGGGTTATAATCGTAATGTTTGACCTGTAAAAAATTATTTTTAAAATCAGATAAATAAACTCGTAAGAAAGGTGTCATAGCTTCGTCAACGAATCCAGCAACTTCTACTACAGTATCTTTGCCTCGTAGTTTGATTGCCCAGTCTGTAAATCGTTTTTCATAGTTTTTCGTTTGCATTCTAAGTGTGTTCGCAAAAAATAAAAAACTTTCTATTTGTTGGGCGAGATAGTTGATCACTTCATCATCACAGTTTAAATCCAATGCCATCAGTAGGATGAGATGTTGTCGCGAGCGTTGCTTATTAATATAACCAATATTAACTACATTAGGGTATTTGTTGATACCAGCTTCGTGAATATCGTTATTGGTCGCTTGAACTAAGTAGCTATAACGTTTAGACGCAATAGCCATTTCATTAACTAGATAGAGAGGTCTGTCTTCATACTGCAGTTTTTGTTTACCTTCTTTTGAAATAATCCATGAATATAGACCATCTTCTCGAATGATACCGTTATGGTAACGGGCAATCATAAAATACCTTAAAAAGCGTAGCGGTTTATCCCCTTCATCACAACTTTGGAGATCGGTAGTGATTTGTTTCCATTTAGCTTTGATAATTTCAAAGTCATAATCTTTAGCTTTGCTAAACAGTAGGTTTTTCACTAAGTCCATAGCGTTTAAACCAGCACCACGCTGGTTAATGGTTTCAAATATCTTTAAAGCACTGCCAAGGTTATCTGATTCAATCACTACTATATTCACGCTAGTTAGAAAGTACTTAACGTATTTCTCAAAGATTTTGATATCTTGTTGAACGTAACTTTCGAAATGTTCCAATATACGATCATAAGCTTTTTTCATCTTATCAATCGAGCTGGTAACTTCATTCTCGTATTTAAGCTTTTGGATCATTGTATCTAAGTAACCATTGCTATCATCATATTGCAGCTCTAGACGTGGCATAGTCGTCTCTGCTCTCATATCAAATGTGTATAGCCAGTTTTTTGTGATATCAAGCATATTGCTACTCATACGAGATAGTGGCTCTTTATTATTTAGTGATTCTAAGATATTACGCATGGCACACAAACAGAGCACGATTGTAGTTAGCCTTTGTTGACCGTCAATAACATCATATTTATTGTCTTTTTTTACAATGATAATTGAGCCTAGAAAATAGCTCTGCTGTTCAATAGCATGAACGTCAAACTCTTCGTCGATATCAACTAAAAATTGATAAATATGTTTATCTGCCTCCCAAACATACTCTCTCTGATAGTCTGGTACTACAAAGTAATACTTATCAAGATCTTTAATGCTGAAGACATCTGCGTCAATTTTCATGTTTTTCCTTTACAGTTGTTTCTACTTAATAACAGAGTTTTTGACTTCATTACCCAGTTTATATTGGTCACTAATAGCAATGATATTTACTGATCTATTGTAACTAATGTTATCAACTTTAATTTGGATTAATTAAAAATTTTATTGAAAAAACCTGACAGTATAATTGTTCAATGAGGCTATCATTAACCTTTCTAAACCTTGAATGATAGTATTTAGAAAGGTAGCGCCTCAGTAGAATGTTTGTTTAGCCAATAGAATTGAAATCTCAATGACCGAATAATACTAAACTTTACTCTATTTTTACTGTAAATTTGTATTGCTAGAGTGTTACTGAAAAGCTATAGTGAGACTGTCGAAAATTGAAAGGATACATAATTGAAATCTTCAATGAAAATAGTTAAAGCTTTTTTAGCAATGGCTTGTATTTTAAGTACTAACCAAGCCTCATCGCGGCCAACAATAGATAAAATGACAATCTGTTATGGTGTAGATAAACAAGACAATATGTCTTTTAAAACACCTTGTATGGTAAGTGATTGGGGAGGGGCTGGACTAAGTGTTCTTACGTATCGAATAAATGATAAAGATTATGATATTGAAACCTCTGATGATGGTGACTTCCTCAATGGGAAACCATATAAGACTTATGTGAGAGATGCTTTTTTCAGTCGGCTTACTGATGGTAGTGACGAATATAGCTATTATTGCTATAAGTCAAAGTTAGCTCATTTTTGCTCTCAGCAGAACGCCAATTGAGTGTCAACCTAAGTAGTAATCAGATCATAAATCATACTACTTAGTTGAGATGCTTACACCGAACTTAATAAATAGATATTTAAGTGAACTCCTATGAATAATAAACTATTAACAGTAGTCGTATTATCAATACTGCCACTATCAAATACTGCTATTGCAAAGCCTTCCTCAACTAAGGCTAATACAGCAACAGTATACGGTAAGCCTTACTATCCTTCCGATTACACGCCAGAGATGACTGTCTATGCGAGAGATTTAAAATCGGGAAAAACATACTCTGTCAACGTCCCAGATAGTGCGCCACGATATAAAATAAAATTACCTGCACCTGCCACTTACGTATTCTTTTCATGGACGAAAGATAGACTAGGCACCAATGTCGATGACCCTGAAGGCTATATAGAAAGGTGGGTGCACTATACAGCCACTGTAGTGCAACAGTTCTTGATGTGACTTGTGACAATCACTCTCCTGAACCTGTAGCGTTAAAACCTAACCAAGTAATTAGAGATTTTCAAATATCAGATTACTACTACGATAAAGATCAAGTCCCTCAGCCTTAAGTAGGCATCTGCTAAATAAAAATTAATGGAATCTAGCTAATGAAGACGTCAATAAATTTAATATTACTGTCTCTAGGACTGCTTGCATTTGATACCAATGCTGCCAATTTTAACCACAAGTATACAGAATGGTGCTACCTCATCATCTTGTTATCATGATCCATGTGCCGTAACAAGAATAATGAAGTCTGAGATTGTGAAACAGAAACCGGGTTATACACAGTTGAAGCTTAAAGCAGTAAGTGGTTACAAAGGTTGGGATGCAAAAAAAACGACATGATCATGAGTTTTATACGATATATGTCAATTGCTCTCTAAAGAGACCCAATTTAGCAAATAAGTCCAACGTTGAAGGTAGCATTTTACCCCTTGGCGTGGGTGAGGATAGTTGGATACCAGGCGCGGAGTATCCTAACACTATTCTGTATTTACAAGCATGTCATAACTATGACGGAGAAACGGAAAAGGCTGGTAAGAAGTTCGGCTACAATATAAAGGAAGCTGATAGATTTAATTAGAGCTAATTAGCTTGTACCAGTTCTAGTGAAACTCTCAGATATTTTACTGATTCCCATCCTAATAACCTACGGCAAGCAATTGAGACATTGCTTGCGTTCTTGTTACTATCAAATGAAAGTTGACCTCAACTATATTATTAATCCACTGTGCGATAATGTTTAGTACCCTTATGCAATTGATATAATCGAATTTTTCAGCAATGACATCTGCCAATTCTCTTAGACATTGCTATCATTATCGAAACCAGTTAATAAAAGTCGGTACAACCAATAATAGGTAAAGGACCATGAAAAAATTATTCATAATATTATTAAGTATGACAGTAGCAGGGGTAGCGTTTGCAGAGACTGAGATAGATGAAGGCTTGAAAGAGTCAGGTATCGTTGATCATAATTATGTCTATACAGACATCGATTTAGCAACTACCTTCTTTACTATAGTGACAGACACTCATGCGAAATCATTACCAATGAATTTCAATCGTTTGATTGAAGTAACTGGCATAATGATGACCCCTTATTACGGCAATTTTATTTATCGCTATACTATTCCTTTTGATGCAGCAGAGAGAATAGATTTGAAGAAAAATCTATCATCAAAACAAAATATTCGTGAAGTCTGTGAAGATTCTTTTCTACCTGAGCAATTTATGATAGCGAATAACTTTACCTTGGTTTACTCCTATATGGATGTAGATTATAGACCTATAGTTAACGTAACTATTAACAATGCTAGTTGCGCTTCTGCGCTTGCGCCATAAACTAAATCAACCAGCTATAAAAACTATTTGACAGTACATATCCGCCTAAGGAAATTCTAGTAATGCCTGATAAACAGACCAGCAAAATCAATCAAGACGACATCAACAAAGCCGTATGGAACGCCTGCGATACTTTTCGTGGGGTCATCAGCGCCGATACGTATAAAGACTTTATCTTAACCATGCTGTTCCTAAAGTATTTATCAGACGTCTATAGAGATGAATACAACAAGCTGGTCGAGCAGTTTGGCGACAACCCCGAACTGATCCATGCCATGATGTCCAAGCAGCGTTTTGTATTGCCTGAAGGTGCCAGCTTTTGGGACTTATACGAGCAGCGTCATCAGCCGGGTAACGGTCAGCGCATCGATGAGGCGCTACACGCTATCGAAGAAGCCAACGGCACCAAGCTCAAAAACGTCTTCCAAGACATCAGCTTTAACACCGATAAACTCGGTCAAGAAAAGCAAAAGAATGAGCTATTACGCCATCTGTTAGAAGATTTTGGCAAAGACATCCTTAATCTAAGCGTTGAGCGTGTCGGTAGCCTCGATGTGATTGGTAATGCCTATGAGTTTTTAATCAAGCATTTTGCTGCCAGTAGTGGGGCGACGGCTGGCGAGTTCTATACGCCACCGGAAGTGTCTAACTTGCTAGCGACTATCCTTGAACCTGTTGAGGGTGATCAAATCTGTGATCCTGCTTGCGGTTCAGGGTCACTACTTATCAAGTGCGGGGCAATGGTACGCAAAAACTCAAGTTCTAAGAAGTATGCGCTATACGGTCAAGAAGCCATTGGCTCGACATGGGCACTGGCCAAGATGAATATGTTCCTACACGGTGAGGACAACCACCGTATCGAGTGGGGCGATACAATCCGTAATCCGCTGCTACTCGACAAGGACGGCAAGCACTTATTACAGTTCGATGTGGTGACCGCCAACCCGCCGTTTTCATTAGATAAATGGGGTCATGAAGATGCCAGCAGCGATCCCTATGGTCGCTTTCATCGCGGTGTACCGCCCAAGACCAAGGGCGACTATGCCTTTATCAGTCATATGATCGAAACGCTGAAACCTGCGACTGGGCGTATGGGTGTGGTCGTGCCGCATGGCGTGCTGTTCCGTGCGTCAAGCGAAGGCAAAATCCGTCAGCAGCTCATTGAAGAAAACCTGCTTGATACGGTGATTGGCTTACCAGAAAAGCTGTTCTTTGGTACGGGTATTCCAGCCGCTATTTTGCTGTTTAAAAAGAACAAAACTGATGACAAAGTGCTGTTTATCGATGCCAGCAATGAATTTAAATCAGGTAAAAACCAAAACCAGCTCACTGAGGACAATATTGCTAAAGTCATTGAGACGTATAAAGCGCGGGAAAGCGTTGATAAATATGCGTATCTAGCCAGCTTTGATGAAATTAAAGAAAATGACTTTAACCTAAATATACCACGCTATGTCGATACCTTTGAGGAAGAAGCTGAGATTGATCTGGACGCGGTGCGTACTGAGCGTCTTGAATTAAAAGCTGAATTGGATAAATTAGAGACTGAGATGGCAGGGTTTTTAAAGGAGTTGGGTTATGGTGCCTAAGGATTGGGAGTATTCAACTTTAGAATCGTTGTGTGAGCCTAGTGCTCCTATAACGTATGGAGTTTTGAAGCCTGGAGATTACTTCGCTGATGGTATACCTCTTCTTCAAATAAAGGATCTGTTATCAGATTTGAGTGAACCGCAATGTCTTCACCATATCTCACCTGAACTCGATGAACAATATAGACGTTCAAGAATAAAGACTAATGATATTTTAATATCATTAGTTGGTACGGTCGGTCGGATTGGAATAGTTCCAAAACAATTAAATAACGCTAATATACATAGAAATTTAGGTCGTATACGTACGAAGAGTTTCGAGTTCCTTGTTCATTACCTACATTCAGATATAGCTAAAAATAGATTTGGTATTTCTTCCTCTGGAAGTTCTCAATCAGCTCTTAATCTAACTGTATTAAGATCACTAAAAGTGCCAGTCCCACCTTTCCCAGAACAACAAAAAATCGCCAAAATTCTATCTACTTGGGATAAAGCGATTGGCGCGACTGAGCGTTTGATTGAGAATAGCACCCAGCAGAAAAAAGCCTTGATGCAGCAGTTGCTGACGGGTAAAAAGCGCTTGCTTGATGAGTCGGGTAAAAGGTTTGAGGGTGAGTGGGAAGAGGTTAAGTTAGGTGATGTTTCTGATGTTAGAGATGGAACCCATGACAGTCCTGAGTTTATAGATGTAGGTTATCCTTTAATTACCTCAAAGAATTTACTATCTTCAGGCAGATTAGATTTATCAAATGTTAAATTGATTTCAGAAGAGGATTACCTTCAAATCAATAAACGTTCAAACGTAAATAATGGTGACATTTTGTTTGGAATGATAGGGACAATAGGTAACCCAGTTCGAGTTAAGTCATCTAATTATGCAATCAAAAATGTGGCTTTGATAAAAGAAACAGGGATCTTGCTAAATAGTTTCTTGATATATTATTTATCAAGTCATGATATAGATAAGCAGATCTATCGCCTAAATGCTGGTGGCACACAAAAATTTGTTGCTTTAGGTGTTTTACGTAACTTAGTTGTTAGTCTTCCAACTCAAAAAGAACAACAAAAAATCGCCACCGTATTAACCAATGCCGATAAAGAGATTGAATTGCTTGAGCAGCAATTAGCTGATTTGCAGCAAGAGAAAAAGGCGCTGATGCAGGTATTGTTGACGGGTAAGAAGCGGGTGGTAGTTGATGGGGAGGTTGCGTGATGAACAAGTCTAACGCAATTTCTAAATTGAGTTCCCTTGTTGATAGAGCTAATGCACTTGATTTTAAGACAGGTAATTCTCAACCAATAGTCAAGTGGAAAAGAGATGCGGACGCTGCCATTAGGAATATATTTGGTATTGACTCTCATCATATAAAAGAATTTGAAAATTTGAACTACTCTCTTTCAAGTATTAGTGAAGAGGACTTACTACTAGGCTTTCAGAGTAGTGATGAAATTCTAGGTTCTTCAATTACATTCTTAGAATCTATGATTGATGAGATAGAGGAATATTGGAATGAAGCTGACAAAAATCTAAATGTTGTCATGAATGCTAATGAAAACGTCGAACTTATTATTAATCGGTTTCACCAAGTATGTCGACAGCTAAGTCATAGGTATAGCAATAGGAGTACTCTCAATATAAATGATGAATACGACGTACAAGACTTATTTCATGCCTTATTGAAACTATATTTTGATGATGTTCGACCTGAAGAGTATACACCAAGCTATGCAGGTGCAGCCTCAAGAACTGATTTCTTATTGAAGAATGAACAGATTATCATCGAACTTAAGAAAAGCCGTTCAGCCTTAGAGCAAAACAAGTGGGAGAGCAACTCATTGTTGACTCACAAAGATATCAAGTACATCCAGACTGCAAACGGATTATTTGTTTCGTTTACGATCCGAAGGGTTTATCGCTAATCCTAAAGGTATAGAGAACGACTTGAGTAAAGACACGAATGGTATTCCTGTGTCGGTCTTTATTCGTCCAAAGTCGTAAGAAATTGCGAAAAATTTAATACGTTTACTTTCAATTTTTATAATTTCTTAGTTAGGTATACTGAACTGACTCTACGCAACTTGTTACGTGGTTAGATGCCTTAAAACATCACTGAATTACAGAATAGAAAAACCGCCTAATTTAGGCGGTTTTGAATTTGGAGGGAGCTAAGGAATTGCACCTACGGTACTACTCTCCACAACGGGTTGGCACTAGTGCTTACTTGCAGCTGCACTCCCAGTATACCGCGCTCCAACTTACGTAATTTTTCAACTTATTCATCGCCTTTTCTCCTTTTTAAGTATCTATACGTTCTAAGTACAGAAAACAACACTTTGACTTGTAGGTCAAAGGATAGATCCATGGGAATCAGTAAGAGAGCACTAAGTGTAAACCCAACCACTAGAGAAGTCGTTTGCTAATAAATTATACAAAAGCATTAGCATATGGCAATTATAGGCATTCGACCCAACCGCAGTCAAGAGTTAGTAAATATTGAAATGATAGCAATTATTTATTAGTCTGTATTCAACATAACCGTCACGCTGCTACGCCCTTTGGGTAACGCGCAACCTTGGCGGTTTTTTGTTGTCTTTTTTATGACAGTATCAGTTACAATCGATAAGACCGAACAAACGCTATGTCTGGATTGGAAAGAAGAGTAGAGGTGCGTTGTACGAACCATTGAACTACTATCAAGAAAACTGAATCTAAAAAGGCGTCACTTAATGTTAAAACAAGCTTTAGTCCTATTTTTTATACTACCTTTAACGGCTATGGCTGCCCCTGTAGTAGAAGGTGTCTATGTCAGCGGCACCAATAAAAAAGTACACCTAAGCAGTTTTGAATATGAGGGTGCTAAACACTACGAGCTGTTCCTTGCTAATATGATTGGCGACTCTAGCTTTGTTGTCGCTAGCAAAGCTAAACCCATCCAAGACAATAGCACTGTTGTTTTTACAGTACCAGAGAGTGGTTATCTAGACTATCAGTCTAACTTAGGTTGCCAAGTTGAAGCGAGATTTTCACCCAATGAAATTCAGTTAAAGAACTTAAGCAACTGTACGTCTACTGAAAGGGCGTTTAACGGCTCTTATGTCTATTCAAAGCAGTCCAGCATTGTTCCTAAAAAGTACCAAGGCTCTTGGGGAGACTGCGATCTCCCTAAAGCAATTCGTGAGCCAGCATTTTTAAGTGATAGCAAAGGTTCTTCAAATGGTACTCAGCGATTTAAAGTTATTAGAGTAGATCCTACATCTTCAAATGAGTTGAATGTCACAGGTGCTTTTTATTATGAAGCTGACCCAGTTATACACACGATAAATTATAAATATTTACCGGATAAAAGTGTACGTGTCAAAGCTGATTGGAATGACAACTCATCACTTTATAAAAAATGTCGTAACTAGCTTCACATTTCTTAGGCAATACTAATATACATATAGAATATAGTTGGTTTTTATATCTCACCTAAAAGGAAATTGGTAAATGGCTCAAGTTAATTTTGTGATGGTCAGAAGTCCTAAGCTTATTAAAAATAATCAGATTGGCTATGGTTGGGCGAGCGTTAATTTTTCTCAATTTGAGACTGTCAAAGATTTAATTGACCAAGGATTCAAAGGTATCGGTAGAGGGCGACAAACCAATCAAATAAAACGCTATTTTAATCTTAAGCAAGGTGACTATGTGATTGTTCCTTTTTCTGGAGCAGTTGCTGTTGCGGAAATAATTGGTGAGAAAAGTTATCAACCTGTTACCGAAGGCATTCAGTATGGGGAGAATAGAATATCTGTCAGATATCTAAAGCATAAGGATGGTTACTTTATCCCTAGAGGTAACTTATCAACTGCTCTGCAAAACAGACTTAAAATACGCATGACTGTTTGTGATTTGAATGAGTTTTCGGATGAGTTATATAAGCATATAGAGTCGATTAAGAACGACAAGCTATATACATGGAATAATGAACAAGAACTTAAAATACAGCAAAATACTGAGAATTTTAAAGTTGATCTACTATCTAGATTGCGCAGTAATAAAGATATAAACCTTCAGTCTGGTGGCATTGGTCTTGAACACCTTATTAAAGAAATTTTAGAAGCTAAAAACTACACTGCACGTATACCTGCGAAAAATGAGAAATCGGGCATACAAGATGTCGATGTCATTGCGACACGTTTTTCAGAATTCTCAGAAAAGAAGGAAGGCATTTTTATTCAAGTTAAGCACCATGATGGTACAACAGGGAATCATGGTATAAAGCAAGTTGCAGAGTATGAGGTCAATGAAGATGATTACTCCCAAATCGATAAAGTTCTGATTACCACTGCCGACTTTAAAAATAATGATTTTGCAGATTTGCACAATGTTACTGTATTAGCAGGAGCTGATTTCGTCAACTGGATATACGATAACCTTAATCTGTTATCAGATGACAGTCTCTCATCACTCGGGATATCGAGCTTGCCTACGTTGCTATAACAAAGATGAAAGGTATGTGCGACATAGGTTGTATAAACCGTCATAAGTATCCATAGATATCGAGTGATCGTACAGATGTCAGTCGCTAATGTTAACTTCTAATAATAATTTATTAAGTTCAATCAAAGGAACAGTGAAATGGATATGGACATTACGGCAAAAACATTCGGTGGGCAAGGTGGGCGTGATGAGTTTCAGCGTAAAAGCATTGCTGAGAAAGCTATCAAGCTTTTAAAATCTGATATAGATATTTCACCAATGGTTATCGATGGTAGTTGGGGAACAGGAAAAACTGAGTTTTGCCATAAACTGATCAATCTGATGAAAGAAGGCAGTACGCACAATATAATTTATATCGATGCTTTTAAAGCTGATCACGTTGATGAGCCTTTAATGACCGTACTAGCAGAAATTATTAAAATATTACCTGAAGGTCCACGCAGAAAAGCTTTTATAAATAGAGTATTGCCAGCTGTACGCTATACCATTAAAACAGTCGCTAAAGCTGGTGTTTCTCATATTCTGAGACAAGACTTTGCTGATCTTGCAAATGATTTTGATGAAGTAATTCAAAAAGCAGCTGATGACTCAATAGATAAAACGGCAGAGCTCATACTAAAAGACCATGTGGAGGCAGAAAAGAGTTTACAGACGTTACAAACTGCTCTAACTGCTATCGCATCCCAAGATCCTATTATTATATTTATCGACGAACTTGATCGATGTAGACCAAATTTTGCAGTCGACATGCTCGAGATAATCAAACATACCTTTGATGTTGAAGGTGTTAGCTTCGTACTTGTTACTAATACTCAGCAGTTGAGAGCTTCTATAAACCATTGCTATGGTCAGGCGGTTGATGCACAACGTTACTTAGATAAATTTATAAAGTTTAGGTTTGAATTGTCTGCACATTCTATTAGGGATTTGAACTATCCTGTGTTAGCAGCTACTGATCACTTTTTTAAACTAGCAAGAGATAAAGAGTGCTTACCTAATGAGCTTTTAGGAAAAGAACATTTTAGAAAAGCGATCGAACATCTGGTTAAACATCAAAATCTCTCTCTTAGAGAAATAGAAACACTAATTTTGCATATACAAATTGTACAGAATCTTTCTAATTCAGAGACATTTTCTGAAAGGATGTACTTTGGTTACGTCTTGCTACGACTGATTGCTGTGATGTTAGTTTGCTTTCGACCTTCAATCTTAAGCAGAATTAAACACGAACACATTGATGCTAGTTTATTAGGTGATTTTCTAGGAGTAAAAGAGATTCCAGTCATTAATGATGGAAGTCTCAGTCATCAATATATCGTTAGGCCCGAAGCTTTTGAAGTGATGATGGTGGTTCTTGCAAGAGATTGCACCCAGAATACAGAAAATTATACACCAAGTGACGACAAGCTAGAAGAATGGGCTTTATATATGGATAGGTTTATGGATGGCACGCCATATAAAGGTAGAGCGATAAAACTAATATTAGAAACAGCAAATATAATGGCTTTTGGCTAATAGGAGTACATGATGACATCAGCCATTAATTTTGCAGAAGAATTTAGCTCAAAAATTCCTGCCTTAACCTTACTCACTACACTGGGCTATGAGTTTATTCCGCCCAACCAATGCATTACCATGCGCTCAAAGACTGTCTCAAATAAGGCCACTGACCAAGTGGTGCTATTGCCGATTATGCATACGTTTTTATCCAAACAGACTTTTATTTTTGAGGGCAAGCTACATCCTTTATCAGACAGCGCCATTGATAAAATCATGCACGAGCTAAATCCCGCCATGAACTTAGGCTTGCAGACAGCAAATGAGCAGCTGTATAACGCCATGCTCTATGGCGTGACGGTGACTGAGTTTATCGACGGCAAAAAGACTTCGCAAACCATTGCTTTGATAGATTGGAATAATATCAATAATAACGCCTTTCACTTTACCGAAGAGTTTGTAGTACAGAATGCCGAGGGTACAGGCAACATCATTCCTGATATCGTCTGCTTTGTGAACGGTCTACCGCTGACAGTGATTGAAGCCAAACGTCCTGACGCCAGTAAGGTAGGGCAATCGACGAATGCGCAAGCTGTCTCGCAGCACATTCGTAATCAAGGTCAAAAACAAATCCCACATCTATTTGCCTATAGCCAATTATTGCTAGCGGTAAATGGTCATGACGGGCTGTATGGGACTTGCGGTACGCCTGAGAAGTTTTGGGCAAAATGGATCGAAGAAGAGATCCAAGAGCCTGAGTTCCACCGTCTAAAAAACCAAAAGCTCAGTGATGAGCAGCTAAGTCGTCTATTTGGTCATCGTCCTGCTTCTGCAAAACAAAACTATTTATCTTTAGTAGATGGTGGTGAGTTAGTCGTTACTGATCAAGACCGCTTAATAATCAGCTTATTGCAGCCTGAGCGTTTGCTTGAGATGACGCGTATGTTCACCTTGTTTGATAAGAAGGCGGGCAAAATTGTTGCCCGTTATCAGCAAGTCTTTGGTATCAAAGCCCTGATTAAACGTATCAGCAGTTTCGATACTTCTAATCACAAGCAGGGTAGTCGGCAAGGTGGGGTGATTTGGCATACTACTGGTAGTGGTAAATCCTTTACGATGGTGTTCTTCTCTAAGGCGCTTATTTGGTTAGAAGAGCTTGCGAAGTGCCGAGTCATCGTCGTCACGGATCGTGTTGATCTAGAAACCCAGCTCAGCCAAACCTTTGCTTCGGGTGGCGTGCTCAGTGATCGCGACAAAACGGATGCGATGGCTACCTCTGGTCGCCGTCTAGCACAACAAATCGGTCACGGTAACGAGCGCGTTATCTTCTCTATTATTAATAAGTTTGGCTCAGCGGTTAAGTATGATGAGTGCTATAACGACAGCCCAAATATCATTGTCATGGTCGATGAAGGTCACCGTAGCCAAAACGGTGAGAACAATATTCGCATGAGCCAAGCGTTGCCAAACGCCGCTTTTATTGCCTTTACAGGTACGCCGTTACTGAAAGATGACAAGACCGAAAACAAATTCGGTAGCATCATTCACTCTTATACCATGCAGCAAGCGGTCAAAGACAAAACCGTTACCCCACTGTTATACGAAGAGCGTATCCCTGAGCTCAATACCAATGACCAAGCTATTGATGCTTGGTTTGACCGTATTACCCAAAAGCTTACCGATGATCAAAAAACTGATCTTAAACGTAAGTTCTCACAAAAAGGTCAAATCTATCAGGTTGAAGGTCGTATTGAGCTGATCGCTCATGACATCTCTGATCATTTCCAGAACTTTAAACAGCAGCACCTAAAGGGTCAGTTGGCTTGTGACTCTAAAGCCTCTGCTATCCGCTATAAAATGGCCTTAGATAAGATTGGCAAAGTGACCTCAGTGGTCGCTATGTCGCCACCTGATACCCGTGAAGGGCATGACACTGTCGATGGCGAATCAAAAGACATTGTTCAGAATTGGTGGCAAGCCAATGTCGCCAAAGAGTATGGCGGTGATGAAAAAGCCTATACCAAAGCTATCATAAAGGCCTTTAGTCAAGATGATGGCCCTGACATTATGATTGTCGTTGATAAGCTATTAACGGGCTTTGATGAGCCAAAAAACACCGTGCTATATATCGATAAGCCTTTAAAGCAGCACAACCTCATTCAGGCGATTGCACGGGTAAACCGCTTGCATGAGAAAAAGCGTTTTGGTTATCTGATTGATTATCGTGGCATCTTAAAAGAGCTGGATATCACCATTGAGAAATACCAAGACTTAGCCGAGCGTACACAAGGTGGCTTCGATATCGAAGACCTTAAAGGTCTATATAACGCGATGGATACTGAGTATAAGCAGCTACCCAGACTGCATAGCGAACTGTGGGCAATATTCTCTTCGGTGAAGAATAAGCAGGATGGGCAAGCGTTAAGACAGGTGCTTGCACCAAAAATGCAGGAAATCGATGGCAGAGTAGTCGATACCAAGCTTAAAGAGCGTGATGATTTTTATGCAGCTTTGACAGAGTTTTCTAACGCCATGAAAATTGCGTTGCAATCGGCGTCTTTCTTTGAAGATAAGTCATTCGATAGTAAGCGTGATCGCTACAAAGCCGATCTAAAAGCCTTTGTTAATCTACGTAAGCAAGTGCGCGAGGATGCTGATGAAACCATCGATTACGATGAGTATGAAGCGGATATTCGAAGCTTGCTTGATAAGCATATCGCTGGACTTGAGGTTCGTGAGGCAAAAGGTGCATACTTGGTTGGCAACTTAGGTAAAGATGTTAAGCCTGAAGAATTAAGCGATGATGAAGCCCGTAACCAAACGGATAAAATCACTGGTCGGGTGACCAAGATGATTGAGCAGGATTTGGCTGATGACCCTTATGCCCAAGAGTATTTTTCTAAATTGCTTAAGCAAGCGATTGCGGATGCCAAAGCCATGTTCGATGCACCAGTGAAGCAGTACATGATGTTTGCTGATTTTGAGCAAGCTGTCAAAGACCGTGATGTCGCCGATGTACCAAATGAGTTTATCGATAATAGCGGCAAATTAAACAAACATGCTCAGGCGTATTTTGGTCTGTTTAAGCACTTATTTGATACTGATTTCTTGATAGATAAAGAGTTAGATAACGACAAGCTAGTTGCTTACGCCTTTGAGATTGATAATATTGTTAAGACAGCAGTGGCTGAGTATTCTATTAACCCAGCAGAAATTGAAAATGCTATTAGTGTCAAATTGCTGCCGATGTTATTTATGGATTTGGGTATCGATAAAGCGCAACAGCTCATTGAGGAAGTGCTAAAGATTACCCGTCTTGGACTTTCAAGAGATAAGTAGCCTAAGAGCAGCAAGAGGGTAGTAGGTAATGACTGAGAATGGCGTATTTTATTATGGTCAAGATAAGATTGATTATGAAGTCGTGCGTAAAGAAGCAACTTATAAAGAAAAGATAAATAAGCCTGAAAGCGACAAGCTGATTGCTAAAAAGGCTAAGCCTCGAAAAGTAGTCATTAAAGTACATCCTGATCAGCGTGTGGTTGCCACCGCACCTATCGATGCCAGCGAAGAAGTAATACATAACGCGATGATGAAGCGTGCTCGCTGGATATGGCAAAGCCTACAGGACTTTGCCAAGCAACAAGATCATGTATTACCTAAGCGTTATGTTAGCGGTGAAACCCAGTTTTATCTGGGTCGTCGTTATGTGTTAAAAGTGATAACCGATGCAGAAGCTAACGATGTGATAAACAGTACTGTGAAGCTTAGTCGCGGTAAGTTGAATGTAGAATTGTCTCAAAGTGATTCTAGGTTGGACGATGAAGAACGAGCCGCTCTCGTAAAAAGCCTTATTGACAAATGGTATAAAAATAAATTTAGGTCGATCTCTAGAGAGAGGCTTGAAGCCTTGCTGCATAAGGCCTCATGGGTTGATAGTAGTCCTTCAATAAAATTAATGACTATGAAAAAGCAATGGGGGAGCTGCTCAATTAAAGGCAATTTAATATTAAATCCTCATTTAATAAAAGCCCCAAAGGAGTGCATTGATTACGTGATATTGCATGAGCTGTGTCATATAGCTGAGCATAATCATAGCGAGAACTTTTGGCGCCTATTAACGCAAGTAATGCCGAACTGGAAAGAGGTGAAGGCTAGGCTCGACGGGATGGCTGAGTTTTACTTGAATGAGTAAAATTTGGAGCTAGATAGTTTAAGATGGTTTTTTGGAAAAGTATCAGCCTCCGATATACTCGAGGCGCTTCACTACAGCATCCGCTTTAAGGTGTTATCCTTTTTAATGTAATGATGATACAAAGCCATAGCAGTGTGGACAATGATTAGTGCTGTCAGCATCCAAGCCAGTGGTGCATGCAGTTGACCCAGCGTTGCCGCCCAAGCAACCTTTTCACCTTCAGCAAAGATATCAAAGCCGAATGCGGTTAGGCCATAGCCTCCACCAATCATTATCATGATTCCAGCTAGCGGCAGCAGTAACATACACGCGTAAAGCAAACCATGACCAGCGATAACCAGCTTGGCAGTGGTTGGCTCGTGTACTGGACGTTGATGGCGTTGCGAAGCGACCCACATCAGTCTCAGGACAACTAATACGAGCAATAGAACACCAATAGAAACATGCCAAGGCACTAACGTCTGACCGATCCAATGCTCGCCGTCGCTGATACGGTCAGTGAACTTAAGTAACTGCCAGAAGATTAATACTGTCATACTCCAGTGAAAAAATTTGCTAATGCGACCATAGCGCTCTTTCGAATCAATATTCATAACCTTTTCTTCTTGTATTGGCTGTGATGCTCAATTAAGCCCATTCGATAACAAGCGTCTCTTTGCCAGCCATACGTAGCAAATGATCACTGACAACTTGCTGTAATTTTGGCAACTGCTCGGTATCACTTTTGAGTGTTACTATCAGTAAGTCAGTACAATACATCTGACAGACACCCATGGGCAGCTCAATCTCACCTTTATCTGAGCTTAGGGTAACGGGCAGCTTATGTGCCAGTGCTTGCACAGTCGATTCATTATTTGCTGCGGATTTTGTGTTTGTATCGTTGCGCTAGATGTTAGCATAATTAAATACCCTTATTATTAATGATAGAAACTTACCGTCTAAAACTCGTTAAGCAATACTTTCTACAATACCACCTTCAACCCGTAGTGCTGAACCCGTGGTTGCGCTCGCTTGTGTTGAGGCAATATAGACACTCATGTTGGCAATTTCTTCAGGGGTTGCAAAACGCTTAAGTAGCGTTGATGGACGGTTCTCATCTAAGAATACGCCTTCCATCTCCTCCGCTGAGACGCCGCGCTCATCCGCCAGTTCTTGCATCATGGCTTTTGCGCCCTCGGTTCGAGTCGGTCCTGGCAAAATACTATTCACTGTCACACCGCTGCCCGCTAACACTTTGGCAAGACCACGTGATACGCTTGAATAGCTGCTTTAGTCACGCCGTAGTGCACCATTTCAGCTGGGATATTCAATGCCGATTCACTAGAGATAAACTGAATACGACCCCAACCTTTTTCCTTCATTGCTTTTGCATAATGCCGCGACAGACGGACACCGCTCATGACATTAATTTGGAACATCTCCTCCCAAGCATTGTCATCAATATCAAAGAAAGGGGTGGCGCCATAAATCCCTAGATTGTTCACTAAGATATCTACTTCTGGCAAGGTGTTGATAATTGTCTGACAGCCACCAGCCGTCCCCGCATCAGCAACAATGCCTTTTATATTATTGGCATCATTAACAGCATCAGCTTGTTGAAGCTGTTTGATCGCCTCATCAACGCCAGCTTGATCGCGACCAACGATAGTGACTTGTGCGCCAGCTTTGGCAAGACCTGTTGCAATAGCGAGGCCAATACCCGCAGTTGAACCTGTGACGAGTGCTGTTTTTCCATTAAGGTCGATGTTCATAATATTTCTCCGTTTATAAATAATTTTTGTCTATGTATGTTTGCTGCTTTGTGAGTATCAGTTTATAAAGAATTAAATGAATATCAGATTAATAAATTTAGCCAAACTGAAAGGCTGAAATCTGAGTTTTCATGACTTGCTGAGAATATGTTTTCTTACCTCTATCTGTTCCTGCTGCCCCTACGGCAACCATTAAAGGTAGCAAATGCTCCTCCGCACCTAATAGATGAGAATCCAATGCATGAGGTGCCTCTGGCCAATTAGCAAGCGCTGCAAAGCGCTCATCTGCATTAGCTGCAACTGCTGTCGTTAGCCACTCGTCAAATATTACTGACGGTGCGGTAAAACTCGAATCACCATAGCCGCGCATATTATGAAAGCTCATACCACTGCCTACGATCAACACGCCTTCATCACGTAGTGAGGCAAGCGCTTGGCCCGCTCTTAGATGTACTTTTGGGTCTAAATCATGACGCAGAGATAGCTGTACTACTGGAATATCGGCGTCAGGGAACATCAGTTTCAGTGGAATAAACACCCCATGATCAAAACCTCTGGAACTGTCCTGCTTATTGCTTAAACCAGCATCGATGAGCAAATGACCAATCCGCTCAGCCAGTACTGGCGCACCAGCTGCTGGATAAGTCAGCTGATACGTATGCTCAGGGAAGCCAGAGTAATCATAAATCAGCTCAGGCTGCTTGCTGGCAGTAATACTAAACTCCCGCGTTTGCCAATGGGCACTGACTATTAAAATAGCTTTGGGACGCTCTGGCAAACCATTTGAGCTATTAGTTAAAAAGTCAGCCATCTGATCCCAAGTGTCTGCTGGTTGCCAATCCATAAAAAAACAAGGCCCGGCACCATGAGGTATAAACAATACAGGTTGCTTGACTGTGGTTGATTCATTATTCATGAACTTTACTCCTTTATCTTGCTAAATATGTTCAGGCCCTGTGGGCACGATTCCATTGGGATTTAACGCTTTGATAGAGTAATAGCCTGCTTTGATGTGCTTGATACTCACCGTCTCTGAAATGCCATCAAGCGCTAAGATTCGTAGCATATAAGCATGTAGAGAACTCATATCTTTGATCAAGTTACGGTTGCATTTAAATAGACCGTGATAAGCGGCATCAAAACGTACTAAAGTCACAAACAGTCGAATATCTGTTTCCGTCAGCTGCTCACCAAATAGATAATGACGACCATCACTCAGGCGCGCCTCAAGCATATCTAAGGTGTCAAATACTTGCTGATAAGCTTCTTCATAAGCCCCTTGTGTCGTCGCAAATCCTGCTTTGTATACGCCGTTGTTTAAATTCTCATAGATAACTAAGTTTAGGGCTTCGATATCATCAGCAAGCTCTTTTGGAAACAAGTCAACGTAATTTGGCACGAGTTCTGTAAAAGCGGTATTTAGCATACGTAAGATATCAGCAGACTCATTATTAACGATAGTATTGGTTTTTTTGTCCCAAAGCACAGGTACAGTCGCGCGTCCGGTAAATTGAGGGTCTGCTTTGGTATAAAGTTGATGAGCAAATTGGGCATGATTAATAGGATCACTGTCAGCACCGTCAAAGCCACCAAACTGCCAGCCTTGATTGCCAAGCTGCGGATTGACCACGGTAATATCGATTATATCTTGCAGACCTTTTAACTGACGTGCCATCAAGGTACGTGAGGCCCAAGGGCAAATCAGCGCTACGTATAGATGATAGCGGTCTTTTTCTGCTTTAAAGCCCCCAGTACCCGTTGGTCCTGCTTGTCCATCAGCAGTAATCCAATGACGGAACGATGAGGTTTGACGAATAAAACGCCCTTGTTCGTCTTCTGCTTGTACCGGTTGCCAGTCTTCAGTCCAATTGCCATTGATTAACATAATACTTACTCCTAGTCAGATGATTGCTTTTAAAAAGCATGACCCTACTTTACCATCAACATAAAAAAAGAGTAAGATAGGTGATATTGATTAATTAACAACATATCGTTGATAATGGCTTTATTGTTCAATTTCGATAGTTAAAGAAAAACAGGGCAAAATATGGATAGAATCGATGCGATGCGTGCCTTTGTAGCGGTGGTGACCGAAGGCAGCTTCACTAATGCGGCAAATACTCTGCAACTGTCACCTCAATTGGTGAGCAAATATGTCTCTAAGTTGGAGGAGCAGCTAAATAATCGTCTGCTGAATCGTACCACCCGTAAAGTAAGCCTCACCGAAGCTGGTAGTCATTACTTTGGTCATGCGCAGCAGATTTTATTGAGTATGGATGATATGGAGTCGCAACTAAGTGGTTTGCAGCAAAACCCTAAAGGTGTGTTGCGCATAAGTGCGCCAGTATCTTTTGCTTTAAAACATATGGCTAAATTAGTCACTGACTTTCAGATCCGTTATCCATTGGTCACAGTCGATCTACAATTGACTGATCGTAAAGTCGATATTGTTGAAGAAGGGTTTGATATTGCACTGCGTATAGGTCAACTGAAAAGCTCATCACTTATTGCGAAGGAAGTGGCACCTATTCGTGTGGTTCTGTGTGCGTCGCCTGAATATTTGAAAAAGCATGACACACTCGATAAGCCTGAAGATTTAGAGAATCATCGCTATTTACATTATAGCTATATGAACATGGACGCGAAGGAAGAGGTCTACCAATTATTAAAGGCGAAGATTCTCAAGCAAGGTAGTGAGTTTCTTAGTAATAACGGTGATGTGTTGGTAGAAGGAGCTATTGAAGGTGCAGGATTGGTATTACAGCCGACATTTATTGTCAGTGAAGCAGTTAGCAGTGGCAAGCTGGTGATAGTATTGCCTGAACTTGAACCTAAACGCTTAGGTTTATATGCCGTCTACGCCCATAGAAAGCTACTACCGCACAAAGTCAGGTGTTTTATCGATTTTATGGAAGGCTATTATGGAGCGCCGCCTTATTGGGATGAGTCTATAGCCAAAAGCCAGTCGCTCAGTAATACGTGAGGCACTGGATAACTAGCTTCTCCTAAGATAGATGCGGCTTGCTATTTTTTATGCTACTACACTTTACAGCGGTTGAGATATTGCTGTTAGTATCCGCTTGTAACTATCCCCTAAACTAACACAGCGATTATTTTATTGGGACGTTATGAATCCACGTATTTTTTAAGTCCAGCGCAAGCACATATCACTTGGATTCTAAAGGGCGTTGATGGTATTGAAAAAGACTATGAGCATTTTTCGCCACCATTTTTGTTAGCCTTGGACGAGGTGTATAACAAAATTCGCAATCTAAATTACCGCTACATGCCTGCTGGTACGTTGTTCCCTGAAGAGGTGCAGCAGTACGACCTCTATATCATCCGTGAAGCATTAAGTAATGCCATTGGTCATCAAGACTATCGTCTGGGTAGACTAGCTGACTTTGATAAGATGCTGACTAATAAATTACCGCAAGTACTAAATGATAAACAGCGTAAAAACAAGGTGCGTAATCTATTACAGAAAATGTGCCGTGATAGCCTAGTGGCTTCTAAAGATCAAACTTGGTATCTTGCAGATAGCTAGAAGTGGCTAAACGTAGCTAGGTGCGGTTAAGGACAGCAAAAAAATAAGCCGCGTAGTGCGGCTTATTTTCTATCCTTGATCAGTGAATCCGATCAGCATCTTACTCTCAATCCAAGCAGCCACTTCGCTTTCTACCCATGCTACACGTCCCTTTGATAGCTTTACTTGAATAGGGAAAGTAGGATCGTAGCGTTTAGATTTCTTGTCTAGCATATCGTAAATGGTAGTACTGCTAAGTCCTGTATGGTACGTTACTTCTTTTAATGGCAACATTCGTGGTAAGCATAATGCACTGAGATTAGCGGTGTTGTTTTGGTCATTAATATTCAAGTTTTCCATGATTGCTCCTTATAAGTGAATGAGAGTGTTTCCTCTCATACAGTTACCGAGTCCCATATTTTTTTACGGCATCCCATTCAGACCAATGGTTAGCCTTAAATCAATCAATAAAAAAAGGAGCTGAATAGTCAGCTCCTTCTTATACCGCATATCTTCCTCAATTTCTTTAGCTTACAGCTGTCACGCTTTGCCGCAGCCCTTGCTCAATGCTAGTCACGTTATGAGTGGCTAACCCGTTCTGATAACTCCCCTGTTGGCTATTGCTTACGTCATCTGTCTCCATGGGATAAAATTCTTCAGCCACATCAAGTAAGCCATCGTTATCAATTTCAAAGGATGAATTGACGTAACCCTGTTTTGCAGCCTCTTCTAGCGCTGCTTGATCAAAGCCGTGTTCGCTAAGCTCCGCATCAATTGCCTGCGCATCTTGCACTGCTTGCTTTAGTGTCACACCATCACGCAGCGTTAAATCGACAAAGTAAATTGGCGTCCGATAGCTTTGTGTGGTGCTTTTGCCTCTTAGGGTTAATTGCAGTGGTAAGCAGGACAGCTTATTACCTGACACCGCAGCAAAGTAGCTCAGCCGTGCGGCAAGCGTGCGAATACTATTAAAGCCTGTGGTGCGAAAGATAAACGTGCCTAACTCGTCGTCTTCACTGAGATTAACGTACAAGCGACCATATGGTTTACAAGCACCGCCTTGCGCTAATGGGCAACGATCAGGTGATGGGCAAGGCAGTGTTTCCACGCCATTGTTTGTACGGCGTTGACACTGCTCACCGTCACCCACGCATAGTGGCCGTCCGGTTTGTCTATCGAACAAGGTGTACTCAGCTCGCAGGTTTAGCTCAGGATCGTTAAACAACATGCGTACCGGTATGTGTCTCAGCTTACCGTTACTGTGCTCGCGTAGCTTTTCATCTAGTGGATGATTGATCCAGCCATCCTTGTTCTGCACTTGACTGGTAATGGTGAATTGATCGTCTTTAGCAGGCAAACGCTTACCATCTTTTTGAATGACACGTCCAATACTGATACGACCTAGAACTGGTGGGGTTATGGTTAGACCTTTAATCATGATGATATTCCTTATAGTTTTAATAAAATGTGTTTAGCCATAAAAAAGCCCACCGATTAGGGTGGGCAGTTATGCGCTTGTTTTGGTTAAGTGTAGTAGGTTTCTGCTTAATCGTTCAAAATGACGAAGCGGCGACTACCTTGCTTGGTTTTACTAAATTTAGCCAACAGCTCAGGATGCGCTTTGATAACGGCCTTGCTATCAAGACCGATACTATCTTTCGAGCGTTTCCAAGAAATAGCGCCTTTTTCAAACACAGCGACTTCATCAGCTGCAATCAGTGTTTGCAGCTGATGCTTTACCTGATCATGGCGCTTCTCTAGCTCTTGCATGTAATCACGATAACTCAGCAGTTGCTCAAATAACTTATTGGCACCATCGTCATCTCGTAGATCAACCTTGCTTGACGGCTTAGGCGTTGGATAAAGCAGCTTTAAGGCTTTGGCAGCTGACTCGCTATGATCAGGCGTTGGTGGGGTGTCGGTCTGCACGTATTGCCAGAACTGACGCTCATGCTCCATGATGGACTCAATCAAGCGCTCATCACGCTCAACCTTGTATATCTTGGCTTCATGTCCACAAAGTAGCACACAGATATGCGCCGCAGTTTTACCAGTGACCGCCAGCTGATGCTGCACTTGGCAGGTGACGTATAACGGCACGCCATGCTTCCAGAGCTTGGCACCATGTTCACCAGCGGTTTTACACTCTAAAATCTGTACCTCATCATTGCCTGTTACTGCATAATCTAAATTGGCTAGCATAAAGTGCTTGTCAGGGTCGGCGTGTTGCAAGACGGCATTTACCCGACGAACTTTATTACCTGTATGCTCTTGGTAGTATTTAGCGACCATTGGTTCAAGCGTATTACCCCAGTACAATGGAGAATAACCCTCAATACTCTCATCAATGTTTGAGCTCATGCGTCCCGTCTTAATCATCCATAGCTCAAGCATGGATAGGTACGGATGAATCCCACATGCAGCGGCAGCATCAGAGCTACCAACACCTTGCTTTCGAACGGCTAACCAGTCTTCACGGCTCAAGCCCTTGGTACTGACAAGACGTTTAGCGTTGGTTGATTGAGTCGATGGCACCAAAGGCGTTGGGTGCTCAATGTTGGCTTTCGTGTTTGAAGGTATGCGCATTGTTTTTGCTTTAACAGTTGAACGCTTTGCGCGTCTTGGCTGAGTAGTGCTGTGTAGTGCGATCATGTTCATGGCAAATTCCTTAGATAAATTGATTATTGGTATTCAATGAAATAAGCGACATAAAAAACCACGCTCGAAGGCGTGGTTGATTGTATTGTCAGATTTTAAATGTGGCTGGTTAAGCCAGCAACAGTAGTGATTCTTCTAGACCCTTTTGTTTAAGCTTAGCGCCAGAGCCAAACCAAGCACCGTCTAATCGATGATCTCTCGACATCGCCCGTCTTTCATGATCGACGTATTCAGTGATACTGCATAGCAAGCCATAAGCGGTATCTTTGGCAGCATCAAGATCGGCTCCGCGACCTTGACCGTTAAACATATTCATCACCTGATTCATCGCCTTGGCATTGGGCACCGCGTCTTTCTCTTTCTTAGCACTGTTAAACAGAATGATGTCATTGTCCTGATCGTTGAATACACGGCTTAAATAATTGGCGGCTTCTGCTTGAGTCACACGGCGCTCAGATAACTGCTTCATCTCATAGCTGTGTTCATCCCATTGTTTAACTGACACGCCTAGTTGCTGCTTGACCTTGTCCGCATCAAAGGAGGTGCTATGCGGTACTTTTACTGCGCCTCCGCTTCCGTTAGCTAAGCTGATTGCTAAGGTGTTATTACAGACCACACGGATCGATGTGAACTGAGCAGTAGTCGCTAGCGTGCCATCACAAGCGGTGGCCAGTAACAAGTAACCATTACTGACATCTTTACCCTTAAGCGTTGCTGACTGCCCTGTACGAGCCAATGCCCACATCTTACGACCGCCCTTTAAGATTCCTGCCGTTTCAAGCTCAAATTCAGACTGCTCGGTAAGATCACGATAGAACTCTAGAATCTCACGCGGCTGTACTTCCTGATAGCGTTGACTGACCACCGATAACGGCTCAAAGTTATCACTACGGTACAACACCTTTTGCTCAGTAAAGGGCAGAATCAGGTTATGCCCTTTGTCATTGTTTGCCATATAACTGACGTCTGAGGATTCTATACGCCAGTCCATACCCGCTTGCTTTGCCCAGATCTCGATAGCTGCTTGGGAGCAAGCTCATTACCCAAGCCATGCCAAGGGGTTTCGCCAACGTATGCCATTGATTCGATTAAATGTGCCATGATCATTATCCTTTTAGATTTGATTAGAATTATGGGTTATATGGATAAGTTAAATACTGAAAGTTCTTGAGCAGGTATTGCAGGTGTAACTGGGCTTTGCTGCCAAAACGAGTAAGGGTGGCTGTTGAAGCTTGTCTTTAGCCAAGCTAATAGCAGAAGCCAGTGCCGTTCCTACCACCACACCGATTGCTGAATTGATTTTGTAGTACTTACAGATACTCACACCAAGACCTGATAGGGCAGATTGTGAGCACAGCTGTTCGAAGATATTAAAGGGGCTGTCAGTATCGGTAGTGCTTCTGACGTTCGCTGAATGACAGTGTGGGCAAATGGGTCTCATAAATAGCTCCTTTTAGATTGCGCATAAAAAAAGGCCTGCGATTAAGCAGGCCTTTGATTAGGATGGATTGGGGTTAAACAGTCAGGAGAGCGATGCTTCCTGACTGATCTCATAGGAATACTATATATCTAAAAATATTTTGATATGGGCAAGGCTCTGTTTTTTACTTTTCTTTAAATTCACCATGTCCAAATGTTTGCATCTTAGGCACCCAAACTTTAAGTTTTTGTCCGTATTTGTCAGACTTTGTCAAATACCCTGCTACAGTAAAAGCGTTCTCAACCTCCCTAGGGTTATCACGGTGTATTCTACCAATACCTAGCTTTCCATCTTTTCCATAAGTGCGCTTGGTTTCAGCATCGTTAGAGTTATGATAGGTACCGACGCCCTTTGTGATCTCTTGCCACTTCTCACCTATCGCTTTAGCGATATACCAGTCAGAATATCTTTTTGAATTATCATACGTTAAAACTAAATGGCAGTGAAAACCACCATCTTTATAGCCTTGCTCTAATGCCCATGCATAACCAGTTTTATGTTTGAAACAAGAGTCTTCCGTAGTAATAAGCCTTCTGAGTTTTTTTATATGATTATGGAAATCAAAAATAGTTACATTATGACGTTGGTCTTTTAAATACTTTAGCTCAATAAAGATAATCAATACTCTTGATCTATTTTCAATTAAACTTTTAAAGTATAAGTCCAAGCCTTTTTTATTCTTTTTTTCTTGATAAATCCAATCATATTTCTCTCTCATGATACTATTTTTATAGTCCAAAAGCTCTGTAATGAGCTTTTGGGTCATCTCATAATCCCAAATAACATCGTAAGGATGTGTAGTGCCAATAAAAATAATGGAACTGTTAATAAGTGCATTAATAGCTTGAGAGTAATTTGCAGTATCATGTAAGTAATACATGAGCATGAACGGACGATATAACTCGTTCAATTTATTTTGAAAGCTTTTACAACTAAGATTTTTGAATAACACGTTTTTAACGAGTTTATCGACATCACTGGTAAGTCTAGATTGATCAGTAGTGAGATATGACATTGTAGTACTCCTATGAAATTAATGGTTCATAGGGTTTTAGTAAATTGTATTATTATAATGCTAGTAGCTAAGAGAGTAGCTCTTAGCTAAACAATGACCAGTTAAAAAATACTGATATATATTGATATTGTAATACCAACCTAATACAGCTTGCTTAATACTTTGTTATTTAAAGGCTACCTTGAAATCTTATATGATTTGCTAGAGGAAAATCCTTATTTCTCTAGAAATATTATCGAGGATAGTTACCTGAGAAATAGCATCATACATCTAAGCTTCTATTATAATGAAAATCCTTCAGTTTATAAGGTTCGAATGGCCGTTAACGCTATAAAAATATTATAAAGATAACGGGTAAATATTACTTTTTTATTATATAATTTCTATTAAAATTCTAGAACCATAATACTAAAATATCACTCGTGATATTACCATTTAACAACATAAAGAGCCTTGTATGTCATTACAATTTAATAATGAAAACTCTCAAGTGAGATATAACAATAAAAGTTATTTTGATAAAAACATCAGGTCTTTAACAGAAAGACAAGTTAAATGGATGCAAACATATCTAGCTTATAAAGTGAATGTTAGCTTTTCAAGTAATGGATCAAGTGACCGTCATGAAGAATTAATGAACCAACTATCTAGACATGAAAATTTTAAAGACTATGTGTCTGATGCTTATTCGGAAATGACTTATAAACTTGTGCCTGAACAGAATTTTGAATGGCTTGTCGATAATTTAAGAAGCCAGATTTTCGTTTTGAACATTTTAAGTAAAGAGAAGGGTTATATTTATTTTGACATAAATAGTAATAATTTAATGGAGGAGATTTATAGTTTCTTTGATAATAAAGATAATGCTAATAATTTGGAATCTAAAATATTTTTACTAAGTGATATGCAGAAAAGATGGTCTTCTATTATTAGGAGTGAAAACTATTCTAAATGGCTGGTTGAAAGTGATATATTACATATAGAGTGGACTAAAGATTATTTAAGAAAGGTTGGTATTTACAATAAATCAGTAAGAAATAATAAATCTTCAAAGGAAACGAGAAACCATATTTTGGCTTCTTTGGATCTTATAGATCATCCAGTATCTGAGATTATGAATGATAATTATATTAATTACAGATCAAGCGATCGTAAAGAAATAATTATTGATAAAATGAAACGAGCTTGGAGCCAGCAAAAATACCGAAGCGCTGGTAAAACAAAAAAGGCGTATCACCTACCACTGACAAAAAAAACCAAAGCTAAATTAGAGAAAATGGCTCAAGTACAAGGGCTGTCAGAGACAGCCATGCTTGATATATTAATTAATCGCTTTTATGACCTAGATTACGTCGATGTTGATGGCAAGGAGTTATACTAACGCTTATTAATATATCCTTGTAGCTCATCTGCTGTGATTCCTTGATCTAACAATGCTTTAATCAGATCCTGCTTATCAGCGTTTTGTAATAAGTTAGGCTGCTTACTTTTCAGGGACTGTTCAATTTGCAGCCGCGCTGTCTGAAAGTCTACGACCTCGCCTGTACCTCTGAGCAGGTCTAAAAAGTCTGCCCAAACTTGCATAATCTTACGACGCTCTTCTAAGTGCTGCGCGTGGTTATAAACTGCGCGAATACTGCTTTTTTTATCATGCGCCATCTGCTTTTCGATTGCATCACCCATGTAACCAAGCTCGTTTAAGTTAGTTGAGGCGATGTGGCGGAAGCCATGCCCAGTTTGTTTACCCGCATATCCAATTATGTCTAGCGCATTATTAATGAACTCTGCACTATAAGGCTGGTGCATGCCTGTATTGTAGAACACGTATTCATATTGACCCGTAATTGTTTTCATCTCCTCTAGTACTGCTAGCATTTGATCAGATAAGGGAACGACGTGCTTACGCGCGATTTTTAGGTTATCAATATCGACCCGCCATAGGCGGTTGGGAAAGTCGATGTGTTCCCACTTCATCATACGCAGCTCGATAGTGCGACAGAAAGAGTAGGCTAGAAACTTCATGGCTAGGCGTGTCTGATCGTGACCATGATAGCTCTCAATATCTTGCAGGAGTTTGGGTAGCTCTTTAAGGTCAACGTGCTTCATGTGCTGGCTTTTGGCTTTAGGATAAAGCTCTTTGAGGCCCTCCGTATGAATCGTATCGATTAAGCGCTCTCTCTTAGCTCTCCTAAGAATATTAGTAATAAGGTCAATCGTACGTCTAGTTACTTCTCTTGGGGGTGAGCCTTCATCGGTTGTCCTATTCTCTATCTGATCTGCCATGAATTTACAGTCTTCAAAGGTCACATCCCTCAAAGCTATACCATTAAAGCTAGGTATGACGTCTTTGTGCATACGGTTGTAGTCTTGCTGGTAGGTGCGAGGCTTTACGTTGCGCTCACGCTCCTCTAGCCATTCAAGCGCATAATCATTGAACATTTTAGCTTGCTCATTTGCAAGCTTATCTTGACGTTTTTTATTCTTGGGATTGATCCCACTAGTTACTAAAGCTTTGATATCAGAGTTCGCTATTCTTGCTTCTGCTAAGCTTATCTGTGGGTATGCACCTAAAGTAGTTTTCTGCTGCTTACCATCAAAACGATATGCGCTTATCCAAGTCTTCGTTCCTGAGCTACGTACTAATAGCTGTAGCCCTTGCTGATCGCTATATTTATCTGGACGGGCAGGGGTACAATTATCAGTTGGTTTGAGCTTACGAATTTTGGCATCACTTAACATGTTGGTCTATTCCTATACCTACGAGCTATATGCTTAAAGCGTTAAGAGGGTTATGTTGGTCTACAGCATATAAATCTAGATCGAATGTTGGTCTAATTACGGCGTATATGAATAATAGACCAACGAATAGACCAACACAAGCGACGGGATAGGTGTGTCACGTTGGGTTGAATTGGGAAAATAGCAGGCATAAAAAACGCTAGACGCGTTATTTATAAAGGGTTTGATTGGTATATGGGTCGAATTAGGGAAAGGTGGGAAAACTAATATTTTATAAGATTGGCGGTGAAGGAGGGATTCGAACCTCGATACGCTATTAACGCATACACACTTTCCAGGCGTGCGGTTTCAGCCACTCACCCACTTCACCGTTTTTAGACGGCTTAGTATAGCGGATACTGTCTAGAATGTCACGACTTGCACCTTATCTTTCTTTATTTACAAACGCCTGCTACGATAGCGTATACGTAATGACAAGTATAGATGGTTGAAAGTTGAATGATAAGTTTCGGTAGGCTCAATGCCCGTTTGAAAAACAGTATTACAATGACCGTGATGGCGGTGGTCGTAAGCATAACTTCAGCACATGCTGATGACTTTACTCAGTGTAGCGAGTCTTTTTATGGCGGTGTCTATCCTGAGTTTATTAATACCAAGCTAAGCAACAAAACCCAAGCTTTATGCATGGATGGTTTTGCCGTTATGTATTCTGGCGTATCGCGTACACCGCTTTGGTCGGCAGAATATTTGGATCGCAAGCGTTTACAACAAGCAAAAGAAATCGATCGTGAAGACAGCTTTCATGAAGAAAGTAGGTTACCAAAATCCGCACGTGCTTCATTGTCCGACTATTCAGGCTCTGGCTATGATCGCGGGCATTTAGCGCCCAATGCCGATATGGCGAATCGCAGTCAACAATATGATAGCTTTAGTCTTGCCAATATCGCCCCGCAGTCACCGCGCAACAATCGCTATATCTGGCGTAATATTGAATCAGCACTCGCTATTTGACCCAGCAATATGGAGAGGTTTATAGCATTACTGGAGTAGCCTTTACTGGAAAAACAACCAAGCAATTGGCAGATCGTGTACTGGTGCCCAGCCATTTTTTTAAAGCCGTCTACATACCAGCGATTAATCAAGCAGGGGTCTATTATGCACCCAATGATGAGTCAGAACGCATAGAGGTTATTAGTGTTGATGAACTCTCGACCAGAATTGGTATCGATGTGCTGCCCGTCTTGGATGCCAAAACCAAAACACAGGCATTTGATCTGCCATTAAAGGCGGGTGAAAGCTCCGAGTTGCCCGATGAGCCAACAGAAGAGCCGGCTTGGATGCTGTTTGTTTGGGCGATTCTTGAGTGGGTAATCGCCCAATTGCAAGCATAATGCCTTTGTGACACGAGTCTATATATAATAAAAGGCACAAAAAATCCAAAAATTACGCAAGATATTGTTAATAAAAAGGAGAATCAAATGATTGATCCATTTGTCAATGACCACCAAAGCATGCAAATTGGTGAGCTTATCATCGAAAACCAAACAGATAAAATTATTATATATGGCGATATTGATTTGACTCTTGATGCTACTGGATATGAGCAAGCGCAACAGTTACATGAACTAACAAGCAAGATTATTCAGGCATTTGAAAATAATTCTATTTACAATAATAGTCAGCATAAGTCAAAAGAAAAAGATGACCGGTTGGATAAAAATATCGACAATCCTTTTTTATAACTATTTGATATAGTTCAATTTTTATAGAAATAATAAACTATAAAAAAATTACTAGGCAAAAGCTTAAAATTGCTTATAATGAGTCAAGACATCGCTTATGTCGTATAAAATTTTGATGAGCAGTTTTTTAGATGCGATAACCACTCCCAAAGAGTAGAAAGTCGTATAGCTGTTAATAGGGGTTTTAGCGAAGGATAAGCCTAGGAGATCAGAAACATAACGTTTCGAGTAATCATTGTATGAAGGGAATCAGTCTATGAAATTATTTACCAAAACCACTCTAGCTGTTGCAGGTATCAGTTTAGCAAGCATGGCATTCGCCGCTGATCCTTTAGCCAATACCACGTGGCAGACATTTGATGAAGGTAAGCCAAAAGGTACCGTAAAGATTACTGAGTCAAACGGTGTACTAACAGGTACGCTTATTGCTACCAACTCAGCCAAAGGCAAAAAGCACGTTGGTACGACCATTATTAAAGGTTTAAAGTCTGATGGTGGTGGCAAATATAGTGGTGGTACGATCACTGATCCTGAAAAAGGCAAAGACTATCGTATGACCGCAAACTTGAGTGGCAACACCTTAAATCTAAAAGGTTATATCGGTCCATTCTCACGCAGTCAAACGTGGAAAAAGAAATAAACCTATCGTTTATTTTTAACATTAGACCTAATATTTATAAATAAAAATCCCGCAATACCTTTTGGTAATGCGGGATTTTTAGTACATATATTTTAATATTGGCTTCAGAGCTTATCTCACAAATTCTGGATATGCTTCCATGCCACACTCTGCTATATCCGCACCTTCATACTCATCTTCTTCAGAGATACGCAGACCAATCACTAATTTGATAACCGCCCAAGTGATTAAGCTGGCGATGAATACCCAAGTAAAGATAGTGGCTGCACCAGCAATCTGACCTACGAACGATGCTGCCGGATTGGTAATTGGTACGATAAGTAGACCGAACAGACCGACTACACCATGAACTGAGATAGCACCCACTGGATCATCTATTTTTATTTTATCCAATGCTAAGATAGATAGCACAACGATAACGCCAGCGATCAAACCAAACAGTGTTGCTTGTAATGCAGATGGGGTTGAGGGTTCTGCTGTGATAGCGACTAATCCTGCGAGTGCACCATTTAAGAGCATGGTTAAGTCAGCTTTGCCAAAGATGATGCGTGCTATTATTAAAGCACCAATTGCACCGCCTGCCGCTGCTGCATTGGTATTCAAAAACACCATAGCAACCGAGTTAGCACTGGCAATATCACCCAGTTTTAGCACCGAGCCGCCATTGAAACCGAACCAACCCATCCAGAGAATAAGTGTTCCAAGCGCTGCCAGTGGTAAGTTAGCACCTGGAATGGCGCGTATTTCACCATTAGGGCCATACTTGCCTTTACGTGCACCTAATAATAATACCCCTGCTAATGCAGCCGCAGCACCCGCCATATGGACGATACCAGAACCTGCAAAATCAGAAAAACCCATGTCGCCTAAATTGAACATACCAAATACATCATTGCCACCCCACGTCCAGCTACCCTCTAATGGATAAATGACACCAGTCATCACCACAGCAAATAATAAGAACGACCACAGCTTCATGCGCTCAGCTACCGCTCCTGAAACGATCGACATACAGGTTGCAACAAATACCACTTGGAAGAAAAAATCAGACGCAGCGGAGTAAACAGAATCACCGTCAAAGCCGTTTTCAGCGGAGGCTGCTAGGGCATCTGCTACCAGCGTTTCATTACCCGCGATACCGCTCAAGAATAAGTTGCCACCATACATAATGGCATAGCCGCATATCATGTACATGGTACAAGCGGTGGCAAAAAGTGCGATATTTTTGGTTAAAATCTCAACGGTGTTTTTTGAGCGGACGAGTCCAGCTTCTAACATGGTGAAGCCTGCTGCCATCCACATGACGAGCGCCCCGCACATTAAAAAGTAAAACGTATCAAGTGCGTACTGGAGCTCGAAGATTTGATTTTGCATGTTAATTCCCCCTTGAATTGATGCAATACAGCTATCGGTATGATCTATAAATCTGTGTCTATATGGCCTTGCGCGTTAGATAGCGTCAGGGCCTGTCTCGCCCGTACGAATACGAATAACTTGCTCGAGTGCAGTGACAAAGATTTTGCCGTCACCAATCTTGCCCGTGCTAGCGATGCGAGTGATGGCTTCGATAGCAGGTTCGACCATCTCATCAATAACAGCCACTTCGACTTTTACTTTAGGTAAGAAGTCCACCACGTATTCTGCGCCGCGATAGAGTTCTGTGTGACCTTTTTGGCGACCGAAACCTTTGACTTCAGTAACAGTGACACCTTTAACACCGATGTCAGAAAGCGCTTCACGTACATCATCGAGCTTAAACGGTTTTAAGATCGCAGTGATTAGCTTCATAAAATATTCCTTATTTGTGTGATGCCGCAGGTTGATCGAAGCATTGTGGTGCATCGTATCGCTGCCATGCTTACTATTAGTCATTCAAGAACTGTGCCAATTTACTCAAGGGGGATAGGTAAGATTGGATTTGTTTGTTCAAAAACAGCCATAGTTATGGCAAAAAATACTGGTTATGCTGCAATGGTATAAACCATCGTTATGAGCATAGAGAATGCGAATTAACCTTTAGCGTTGAACTGACGAAAACTTTATTATAACCAACTTTTTAGGTGCTTGGGGAGACCATCCATCTATTTCCTGTGATGATTTGCTAACCTAGTTTGGTATATGAAACGAATCACTTGAGGAGAAAGTAGGGAAAATTGTGTGATACGGCACGCGGCAGAGCTTAACATGGATGTATAGGCTCTGCGCTCAAAGAGAGAGGGGTGGCTGCGTAGATCGGCTAGAGCCTATACCTTTGGGAAGAGTAGGTAGGGGGTTTTGGTGCTACCGAGCAGCTTTTTTGTGTCGCTACCTTTTAGAAGTTCACGCAGACGAGATTGGCCAAAAGCACCGGTCATCAGCATACCGATATCATTTTCATTTTGATAATAATTCAAAGCCGAAGTGACATCGCGGCAGTCCAGCAATGCTTTTTTAGACTTGATGCCTGCTTGTTTGAGCCGCGCATAAGCTTCGCGTAGCGCATCGCAATTTTCAGAATTTTCTTTACCGACCATCACGATATGAACGGTTAATGCGCGAACCAGTGAGGTTTTGCAGAGCCAATTGAGCAATTTATGAGATGTTGGACTGTTGTCAAAAGCAAACAACGCGGTCGTAGGGGGCAAAAATGGTGCATGAGTCACCAAAATGGGGCAGTGGCTGACTCTAATTAACTGGCTCAATGTCGATTTGCAGGTGACATTGTGACCTATAACGATCAATTGTGCTTTGTCATCGACGTAATCGATACTTTCATTGAGGTGTTCATGGCGATGCAGGGTATAGGTTTTTAGTTTTTGTCGCTGCTGTTCGCAATAGGTGGTGGCTTGATGAAGCAAAAGCTTGCCTTGGGCTTTTAGCTCACAATTACTCAAGTGCTCCTTGGTGGTGAATTGCTCAAGCAGCATGTTTTCATCATCGATATTTAGGCAGCCTGAATAATTCACCGCCGCTTTTTGTTGCAAGCTCGGTACAGAATGCAACAGTCCAACAGGTGCTTGTAGACGAGTCGCGGCCCACATGCTGGCTTCTAACACTGCTTGCACGTGGTCTGGGCAGTCCAAGCAGGCAATCACACTATCTGGTTTCAAATTACTCATAAGACCACCACATTATTCCAATATTAAAAAGACAGAATAAAAAGACAGCTGCTTGGCTCAAGGGTGGGGCGATAATGCTTATGCCCAACCCTTTGCACCAATGCAGCTGTTTATTCAACTTCAACTGTCTATTTATGAGCGGTTAATCAATATTAGCTCAATAAATAGACGTGGCTTTGTTTAATCCAATAAGCCAATATCTCGGCGATCGTGGATAGAGAAGCGATCAATCAGTGTTCGGCTCGCATTATTGAGTCCCACCACTTTGACATCAATGCCCTCACGTTGCAAGCGCATGACCAGTTTGTCCAAGGTGTCTACGGCACTGACATCCCAAAAATGCGCTTGGCTGACATCAATTTGAATACTATCTAAAGCTTCTTTGGTATCGAAGCTGTTTAAGAACTGAGTCGTAGAAGCAAAGAATACTTGTCCTTGCACATAATAATAACGGGTATTAGTACTCTCATCATATTCGCTAAATACCGTTAAGAATTGACCAATTTTATTGGCAAATGCCAGCGCCGATAGCAGCACGCCCACGCCTACACCATAAGCTAGGTTGTGCGTAAATACTGTGGTCAAAACAGTCGCTAGCATGACAATATTAAATGACATCGGATGCGTTTTAAATTCGCGAATAGACTGCCAGTTAAAAGTACCAATAGAGACCATAATCATCACAGCGACCAGTGCCGCCATGGGAATTTGACTGACCCATTCACTTAAGAACACTACCATAATGAGCAGTACGATACCTGCCATCAAAGTGGACAGACGCGTACGTCCGCCAGATTTGACGTTGATCATAGATTGACCAATCATGGCACAGCCTGCCATGCCACCGAAGAAACCTGATACGACGTTGGCAATCCCTTGACCGCGACACTCGCGGTTTTTATCGCTTGGCGTATCTGTCAAATCATCGACGATAGTCGCTGTCATCATCGATTCTAATAAACCAACGATGGCAAGTGCGATAGAGTAAGGCGCGATGATCAGTAAAGTATTTAGGTTCAATGGAATGTCAGGTAATAAGAACATTGGTAATGAATCAGGCAAATCGCCCATACTGCCGACATTACGAATATCAAGATTCATATACATGGCGACAGCGGTCAAACCAACGATACAGATCAGCGGTGACGGAATCACGCGACCGATTTTAGGAATCAGCGGAAACAAGTAGATAATCGCTAAACCCGCCGCTGTCATGATATAAACCGTCATGCCAACGCGTTCAGTCATTGGGTTAAGCTCAGGCAGCTGGGCGGCAAAGATCAATATCGCGAGCGATTGACGAAGCCAATGACTACCGAGCGCGACACAAAGCGCATCAAATTACCGAGCTTTAGAATACCCATTATAATCTGAATCCCACCGCACAATAAGGTGGCAGCTAGCAAATACTGCAAACCATGCTCGGCGACTAAGTCAACCATCACCAGTGCCATCGCCCCAGTTGCTGCCGAAATCATGCCTGGACGACCACCGACGAAACTGATCACGACCGCGATACAAAATGAGGCATACAAGCCGACTTTTGGATCAACACCTGCGATAATAGAAAAGGCAATGGCTTCAGGAATCAGCGCTAAGGCAACGACCAAACCGGATAAAACGTCGCCGCGAACATTGGAAAACCATTCGTCACGTAAGTTATCAATAAAAGATGTCATAAGTAAACTGCATAGGGTTAGAGGCAAAAAAAGTAATCATTACTCATTCATAAAATGATCGCATCGCTATAAAAGTAGCTATTCATCTTTCTTTTACGGCAACATGTGCTGTGTCATATTGCGGTATTGAGTTATTAAAGGTCAGTAATAAATAGGTCTATTGATTTACTTACTGGTATCGCTGATACGCTCACCAATAATTGATACGATGATAAATTCAGTGAGACTACCTAAAAAAATAGTTAAAATAAGGTGCTTAAAGCAGGGCGTTTATAAGAGCACCTACAATAACGAATAGCGTCAGCATGATATGCTGCGGTAGAGGGTAATAAATAATCTATCAAATAAAAATAGCCGCTCGACATGACCCGTCTATAGTAGTAACTTTGCCAAACAGAAGTGACAATAGCGTGCTAACTGTGACAACATGCTAAACTAAAATGCTTGGGTAAATACCCAGTCACTTACAGATTAAGGCAACTATTATAGCATTAGCCACTTAATATAAAAACAGGCGCATAATAGCACATCGTCATAAAAAACCAGTACCGAAATCTGAACGATACCGTTATGATGCGTCTCATCTTGACGGCATCATTTTGCTTCTTTATATACTAGGTTTGTTTGATGCCATTTTGCTCGTCCAATAGAAGGAATAAATATGACCACCAACACTGCAACAGATGCCTTACTTCATAAAGGCAGTGGTCTACAAGTCGTGGTCGGTTTGGGACAATCTGGATTATCAGTTGCGCGCTATTTGGCCAATCAAGGCTATCAGGTTGCTGTCACTGATGCTCAGGTGACACCTAGCTTAGCAGATCAACTGCCCGCTGAGATTAGTGTTCGCCAATTTGGTGCGATTGACGCCGAGCTCTTGCAGCAAGCGGCACGTATTATTATAAGCCCCGGTATCTCACTTGCTACCGAAGCCGTCGCCGCTGCCCGCCAAGCGAATATTCCCGTGGTTAGTGACATTCAGCTATTTTGTGAGGCTTGTACCGTACCGATAGTGGCGATTACTGGTTCTAATGCTAAGAGCACCGTGACCACCTTGGTCGGGCAAATGGCCGCGGATGCTGGTGTCAATGTCGGTGTCGGCGGTAATATTGGCGTGCCAGCGCTGACCTTGCTTGATAATACTGATATGGAACTGGCGGTACTTGAGCTGTCGAGTTTTCAGTTAGAGACGGTGACCAATTTGGGCGCGCAAGTGGCGACGGTTCTAAATATGTCACCTGACCATCTAGATCGCCACGGTGATATGCTGGGCTATCATCAAGCCAAGCATCGTATCTTTCAGGGTGCTAAGTCCGTGGTTATCAATCGCGAAGACGCATTGACGCGCCCGCTCGTGGCTGATAATTTGCCCAGAGTGAGTACCGGTATACATGCTCCTGATAAAGGTCAATATGGTCTTATTACTACTCCTGAAGGCCAGATTTATCTTGCCCACGGTACAGAAAAACTACTGTCGGCAGATAAACTGTTGATTAAAGGTCGTCATAATCTGCTCAATGCACAGGCAGCCTTAGCGTTAGGCGAACTTGCTGGTTTGCCATTAGGCAGTATGTTGAATACCTTACAGCAGTTCACTGGACTTGAGCATCGTTGCCAGTATGTGGCAAATGCTGCAGACATTGACTATTTCAATGATTCAAAAGGCACCAATATCGGCTCAACGATGGCAGCTATCGAAGGGCTGGGCGCAGTCTATGCGCCAAAGGACGGTAAACTACTATTGATTTTGGGTGGACAAGGTAAGGCTCAACAGTTTGGTGAATTGACGCCGTTTATCAATCAGTATGTTAGCCAAGTACTATTCATTGGTGAAGATGCGCCGCTGATCGAACAGCATCTGCGAGCAGCTAAGATAAGCGCCGATGTGGCGTTACATCAATGCCAAACTTTAGAAAATGCCTTTACAACCATTCAACAAGTCACGACAAGCAGCCTATCGCAAGTGCAAGCGGTGCTATTGTCACCTGCTTGTGCCAGCTTTGATCAATATAGTGGCTACGCAGCTCGCGGTGAGCATTTCAGTCAGTTGGTTGGTCAATTAGCAACTGAGTCGTCAGATATGATGACTGCGGAATAAAAGGTTTGGTGATTTAAGCCTTTGCATGATAAGTGCTTAGCGAATCTCAGCATTTAATAAAGAACTCATGTATTTAATAAAGAAGAAGAGCAATGCAATAGGATTGCCCTGAATTGACTTTTACGACGCGCGCGCATTTTCTGTATAAATGATTGTTTTGCTTATAGATTGCTGCTACTGTCAATCATAGCCAGTCAGCAACATGAATGGTCAGCTTATTTGCTTAGTAATCTGTCTGGTACTGTCTATTTTCTATTTTTTAAACGGTGGCGTTTAATAGACGCCGTGTTTTTTCGTTCGTTAGTGTATATAAAATTATGGCGCTCTCTTCTCTTTTTCGTTCCTCGTCCCAACCGAAGCAAGCATCTGGCTCAGATGGTATTCTTTCTATGCCGTCAGCACGCGCCATTCTCCTATCGAGTGTTGGCTGTATGTTGGTGCTCAGTTTATTGATGGTGGCTTCCGCATCTATTCCTTTTGCGCTCAGTCGCGGCATGACAGAGCTGCACTTTTTCAAAAACCAGCTGCTGTATATGATGATCGGTTTGACGGTCGCTACGGTTTCTTATTACAGCGTGTCTCTGCGAACACTATATAAGACTGAAACCCAATTTATCTTATTGGGTATCACTGGCATGCTGCTAGTGGCAACCCTATTTAGTACGCCTATTAACGGCTCCAAGCGTTGGCTGAACCTAGGGGTATTTAATTTTCAGGTGGCAGAGTTGGCCAAGTTGGTGATGATTGTCTTTGTCTCTGATTTTGTGGTGCGTCGCTCTTTTGAAGTTCGTAACGGCTTAGACGGTTTTTTACGGATTATGTTGGTGGTGGCACTCATCACCATGCTGCTATTGTCACAGCCAGATTTTGGTTCTTTTGTCGTTATTTTAGGTACCATCTTTGCGATTTTTTATATCGCTGGTGCGCCTTACAAGCACTTTTTAGCACTGGGCGCGGCTGCCATCGGTGGTGCGGTATTGATGGTGACGACAGCGCAGTACCGATTGGTACGTGTGATGTCATTTATGGATCCGTTTGATGATGTGCAAGACACGGATTATCAGCTGGCACGCAGTTTGATTGCCTTTGGTCGTGGACAATTTACAGGCGTTGGTTATGGTGAGAGCGTACAAAAACTGTCGCATTTGCCCGAGGCACATACTGATTTTCTATTAGCATTACAGGGGAAGAGTTAGGCTTTGTTGGGGTTACCATGGTATTGGTGCTCGAAGCGCTGATTATCGGTAGCGCGATGCGTATCAGTTATAACGCGCTCAAACGTCGGCAGATGCGTATGAGTTATACCGCCTTTGGTATCGGTGTGGTGTTCATAGCGCAGACAATTATCAATGCGGCGATGAATATGGGCGCGATTCCAACCAAAGGATTGACCATGCCATTCTTCAGTTATGGAGGCTCATCAATGTTGATTAGTTTGGTGATGGTTGCGTTATTGCTAAAAATTTATAAAGAAAGCCCTGAAATCGAAAAAAGCCAATGCCGTTATTATTGATAGGTTGAGCATTAGTTATAGGCTCGATGCATCATGACTGGCATTATCCAAAGAAGCGTCGCTAAATAGTGGCGCTTTTTGCTAGCTGACTTTTATTCATTGGGCATATTTAACTGTTGCTTGCCTTGTAGCGGCGTACTGCCCCATTGAGCAATGGCTTGCTTTAACATACGAGTAGGTGTGTCTCTATCAACGGCTGGTTGCTGTAATAGTTGTAAAGCATTGGCGATAAGTTTACTTGGATCTCGTGTATCAATGGGTTGTGCTAGGTTTTGCTTGGAGAGTTTTTGTCCATCAGCATGACATATCAGTGGCAAGTGATACCAATGATCGATGGCAGGTAAGCGTGCGGCATCCATGATGCTGATTTGCGCTGTCGTCATGGGTAGGATATCTAGACCGCGCATAATATGTGTCACTTGTTGCAGTCCATCATCAAGGCTAGCAGCCAAAATATAATTGATCATACCATCTTGGCGACGCACCACCATATCACCCAATGTCTGCTGAGGGTTATCCCACTGCAATCCTTGAATACCGTCGTTAAAACCAATCTTATAATTCGGTAGCTGTATGCGTAGCTTATGTTGCTCTCTATCAAGGTCAGCGCTGACGCAGCAGCGTGGATAGCGCTTCCTGTTTGGTTGCAATGGGTTAGCATCATAAGATGGGCTCAGCTCTTCTTGCGCCCAGTATTGCTCCAAATCTTTACGCGAGCACTGACAACCATAAGTGAGCGGATGCAGCTGAGTGTAGATAATCATTATAAATATCAATACGCTCAGATTGATAAATGATATCACCGTCCCAGTACAATCCAAGCGCTTCCAAATCAATCAAGATTTGCTCAGTAAATTGCTGATCACAGCGTTCGGTATCAGTGTCTTCAATACGCAGTAGCCATTTACCACCAATGGATTTTATATGGCAAAAGCTGGCAAGCGCAGTCGTCAATGAGCCAAGATGCAGTTCACCAGTCGGTGAGGGAGCAAAACGACCAATCGGCTGTACTGGTATGATTGGAGTGGGCATAGGAATAAGGTTAGTTTTCAAAGTAGGAAATTATCGGTAAAAAAGGTAGAAGATAGAATAATAAATATATCCGTAAAAAGATATTTGTGAAATGAGTCTGTTTTGTTAGCAAATCAATATAAGCAAGCTTAAAGCTCTGTATCAGCCATGATTTATTGACTAAAAACCAGCCAGCTAAAACGCAATAAGCGACCATGTTATGGTCGCTTATGCTTACATTCTACTATTGAGATGAATCGTAATTCGCTTAAGCGCCTTGATTTTGGCGTTCTTTAATCTCAGACAGGGTTTTACAATCGATACACTGGGTAGCCGTTGGGCGCGCTTCGAGACGACGCAGACCAATCTCTACGCCGCAAGTTTCACAAAATCCATAATCATCATTTCAATTTCTGACATAGATTTATCAATTTTGCGAATGAGCTTACGTTCACGGTCACGCGTACGCAATGCGAGGGCAAACTCTTCTTCTTGGGTGGCGCGATCATTGATATCTGGCATAGCACTGGACTCGTCTTGGATATAAGTCTTGGTGCGATCCGCTTCGCCAATCAGTTGGCTCTTCCAATCCAATAATATAGCCTTAAAGTGCTCTAACTGCGCATCAGACATGTACTCTTCGTCTTTGGCAGGCACATAAGGAGTAAACTTAGCTTCACTTGGATTCGTGGTCAGGGTGCTCATATGGGTATCCTACTTTTTTCAAATTAATTCAATAAAACGACGTATCAAAAGACAAGACGCTATCAATGTCATAAACGCTATAATTTGTCCCTTTATAAAACGTTTTACCACTTGGTAACACAAGTAACACAGCGGATCTAATAGTACAGTTATCTTGATATGCTTAAAGCAATCTATCAATGGTCAGGTATATGGTTATGCATATTTTTATTTAAATAGCGTTGTCTTAATAATGCGACAAATCACTGACTGTGAAGACTTAGCTGTGATCGATTTAGCCATCCTAGCTATTATAATTCTACCTAATACCAGATACTAGGCAGTCCTCATTTCGTTTTATACGTTGTATCATTGTTTCTGACAATAATGAAGTCATTTTTCATCATCATGTCGTTTTTACCGTGCCAGTCATTGTATTCTGAACTCAGAAATATCAGTCAATAGCTTGGGATGTAAGGGCTTACATCAGTATGGCTGCCAATAAATCTGGGCGTCAAGTATCCAGTCTTTCTACCCAGCTTGCAACCTTTCCATTGTTGGCTAATTGCAACCAACGGTAACCGGGCGCGACGCTTTTATCATAGGAGAAATCATTTTCATAAGGCTTGAACTGGTAGCAAGTAGAAGGCGTACTATAGACCGTGACTCCTTGACGATGGCGAACCTGCTCTTGGTGCGTATGACCACTGATAATGACCTTGAGATGGTCAAATCCTAACAGATGCTGCCAAAAGGCTTCACTATTCTCCGCCATATGCGTGTCAATCCAGTCAGAGTCTACGGGAATGACATGATGATGTAGAGCAATCAGCGCAGGCTTATCACAGGCATCAAGTCTCTCGCATAACCAGTCAATATCGGTAGGCGTTATCTCGCCCGCGACTTTGCCCGTGATGGATGAGTCTAATAATAGCAGCTGCCAACGATCAGTCTCAATGACATGCCGGCTTAGCAAGCGCGGGTCGGCAGGTTGAGCAATCAGTTCGCGCTCAAAGAACGGCAAGTCACTGCCTATCTCATCCGTCACATCATGATTGCCTGCGATGCAAGCAAAAGGAATATTGGTCGCTTGCAATACCTCAAAAATATGATCGTAAATAGCGGGTTTGACTTCATTGACTAAGTCGCCAGTCACGATAATCAAATCGCAGCGAATGTCGCTACTCAATGCTTGCTGTAGTACTGTTTCAAAGCACTGCTGACAGACAGAGGCTTCGCTATTATTAGTATCGCCATCAACACTAGAAGAAACGGGCGTTGATAAATGCAAATCTGTGATTTGTAGTATGTTTACCTGTTCATCTGGTGTGCTAATGTTATTAACAGGATAGCTTAGCATTGGGTCAGTCCCTCATCGAATCGAAACAAGTGATGCTGTTAAAACGAATGATAGATAAATAGATGTCATGCATCGAGTAGACTAATGAATTTTGGTCTGACCAATATGTTTTTTGGCTTGACGCCGCTAGTATGTCGATGGTATTAGGGCAAGTTATAACATAAAGTCAATGAAAGCTCTATCATATTGATGAAATAAAGTTGGATAAGAGGATAAAAAACCAGCGGCTTTATGTGAACCATAATGTGTCTAACGGCGCGCTGACCAAATTTTTGCAGTGCTGAGCTTTGAGAAAATCAGCGCGATAAAAAATAAAATGGCTAATATTAATACGATAGCAAGTCCTGTCTGAATATCTAGCCAGATGCTTCCCCAAACGCCTAGTGTCACGCCAAGCTGTGCGATCAGTAGCGATATAACGACCATTTGTTTTGGCGATGATGACCACAAACGTGCCGTTAATGCTGGTAATACCAATAAACCGCTGATTAGTAAACTACCAACCGCTTGCAGGGCAATCGCACAAAATCCCGCCAATACGCCCATGAAGAACAGCCGCTGGCGTGTCGGATTAACACCTTGAATACGCGCCAGTGCTTCATGAGTGGCAAGCTTAATTTGTGCAGGCCATATATACATGAGTAGACCGAGTCCTACCAGCACGCTACCAGCAAGTAAGGGCAAGTCTGCCCAATCAAGCTCTAGCAAATTACCAAACAAAAACCCCAGTACGTTTGCTTGTTGGTCAGTCAACTGGGTCAAAGCCAATAAACCTAAGCATAACAATGACACCGCCACAACCGCCAAAACCGCATCGACAGGCAGGCGCTCATCATCGATTAATACCAGCCTAGCACTACCATGACGCTGACCAAGGCAATGCCAATGCCCATAGGTAATTGCCACCATACTGCTAAAGCCACGCCAAGCAAGGTACCATGTGCTAAAGCATCAGCAAAAAAGGCCATGCGTCGCCACAAGACTAAGCAACCTAAAGGCGCTGATAATAGCGCTAAAATACTGCCAGCGATCCAAGCGGGGGCAATGATGGCTAACCAAGCAGTCATAATAAATATCCGTAAAAGTTTTTATAAAGCTCAACGCTCGATATGTGTTTGATGTATTAAGCTTCGATATATTTTATATTTGTGAATGTTCAACGCGCCTTAATGATTATAGTTCGCTTGGGGCGTGATGCTCACAGGCATGTGTTGATGCACATAAGGCTGCTCATAATGATGCCCAAATAGCTTTTGAAACTCACTACTAACGGCAAGCTCGCTTGGTTGTCCCTCACAGCAAATATGCTTGTTAAGACAAATCACGCGTCGACTGCCTTTCATGACCCAATGCAGATCATGCGATACCACCAGCATGGCACAACGCAAAAACTCCGGCAGCTCATCAATAAACTGATAGAGCCAAACCTCAGTATCAGGGTCCAGTCCTTGCATCGGCTCATCTAAAATCAATAAGTTGGGTTTGTCTAACAATGCGCGCGCGAGCAAGACCCTTTGTGTCTCACCACCCGACAGGTGCAGCATTTGTCGCGATAGTAAGTGCGTCAATGACAAGTTATCAAAAATAAATTGACGCTGCTCAGACGTTAAGCGCCTTTTATCCGCTTGTGCCAATAAATCGCAGACTCGTAATGGCAATATCGGCGGTACAGCAAAGCGCTGCGGCACATAGCCAAGCTGTAACTTTTGATGAGAGTTAATATGCCCTTTGGTTGGCTCAATCAATCCCAAAATAAGTTTAACCAACGTTGACTTACCAGCGCCATTGGGTCCAATAAGACTGACTGTTTCATTAACCGCAATGTCAATATCAATATGTGAGAGTAAGCGTTGATGCCCAATGTCGTAGCTGACATCGCTTAGGCTCAGCAGTTTACTCGCAGTGTTAATGGTATTACCATCAACAGTGGAAAAGTTCGGTTGATTAGACGGTGAGGTAGACAGGCTCATAGTATGGCAACCAATAAGTGAATGAGTAATACAAATAAAAAACGGAGGACAATGACTTAGGCTTCAGTGGTTAGGGTGTGTTACTGGCACGCTTGGCAACGACCACTCAGCTCAATCACACTGCGTTCCACGATAAAGCCAACGTCTTGCTCAGCAAAACTCATCATTTCCTGTACGGGCACACTGCTACATTCTTGTACACGCTGACATTGACCACAGATTAAAAATGCTGCGGTATGCTGGGCGCGTGGGTGACAGCAGGGCACATAAGCATTGATAGAGGTCAATTGATGTATCAAGCCTTCACTCAATAAAAACTCAAGACTACGATAAACAGTGGGTGGCGCGACATTTTTTGGCGCTTGTTTTTTAGAGCTAATTTCTTTAGATGCCGCTTTCATTGGGTGCTGTTGCGAGTTAAACGCTTCGCTGCTGTCATCATTGTTATTAGGCTCTGATAAGCGCATTTGCTGCAATTGCGTGATCAAATCATATGCACCGATAGGCTTATTGGCTGCCAATACCAATTGATATATTTGCTGGCGCAATGGGGTAAAGCGTGAACCGTTCAGGCGACATTGTTCTTTTGCTGCCATTAGGCGCTCGATCACGTCATGCGGTGTAAAGTCCTGCACATCATGTAAATGTTCGCAGACTGATAAACTGGTGGACATGGTGCAAGCTCCTACGAAATAAAATGGCACTGTTATTATAGTAATTTATAATGTTATAGTATAACATACTAAAAATAAGAGCAGATAAGTGATCTTGGCTTATTTATTGATACCTTAATGATCACTCAGATACAACGGCGATAACGTCTAAATGTTTCCACTTATATTTTATCTTTCATACATTAAAGAATCTATTATGAACTCAGTTCTCAAATATTTTTTAAGCTCAACCATTATACTACAGCGATGGTTCATTACGGGCATAGTTGCATCAGGCGTCTTTACTGTGAGTGCACAAGCGGCAACAGTCAGCGTGAGTAATTATCCATTGTTTTTATTGAGTCAAGCAGTGACTGAAGGTTCACCGCCCGCCAAGCAGTTATTGCAGGCAGGGGAGGTAGGTCATCATGCAGTATCAGCCAGGCGATATTAAAGCCATTCAGGACAGTAAATTTGTCGTGTGGTTTGGTGAGCCATTAGAAAATAACTTGGCGGCAAGCCTTAATACCGCCCCCAATGCGATTGCCTTATTTGAATTTGATGCCTTTAATCGTCATCCGCTACGTGACGTCCAAGGCAAGCCTATTGCTGGCACCTTGGATCCACATATATGGTTAGATCCTGAAAATGCCAAAGCCATGACTCGTGCCCTTGCCGTGATTCATAGCCATGCTAATCCGCAATATAAAGCACTTTATCACGCCAATGCACAAAAATTTGCTCAGCGAATGGATAGGGGAGTGGCATCTTTCGTAAAACAAGCTAAAGGCAAGCAGCAAACCCAGCCTTATTGGGCCTATCATGATGCTTATCAATACATTGAATCCAGTACAAACCTAAAGCTTGTTGGCAGTTTAAGCACTGATCACCATCTAGCACCACGAGCAAGCCAAATACGCTGGCTAAATGAGAAGCGTCCAGCCAAGCAAATGTGTCTGGTTAGCCCAAGTCAACCAGCCAAAGGTCTACTCGCTAAGTTACAGTCCGTAAAAACCACTGTGCAACCTGAAGATATGAGCAATAGTAAAGACTTTGTGAGTGGTTGGCAGACGATGGCACAGCAAATCTATCAATGTATATCGTAGGATAACTGATTAACCATAGTGGCTTGCAACGCTTGAGAAGCCATTATGTAGTAATACTTTGGGTGTTATCCATTGGTCAGTAACTATGACGTCTATGAGTGATTCAGCTAGGTCACTGATAAAAGGTATATTTTTCTTGCTTAACGGTGGTATGCCCCTTATAATAAGTGGCGTTTTATTTTGGTTAAAAGGTAACACCTGTAGAGTGAGCCGTTCACGGATAAAAGTGTCGCGACGATGTTATATTGCCACCTTATCCCAATGCTGTAAGGCTATAGGATTACATTACCGATGACCAAGCCTGCCAAACGCACACAAAAAGATAAAATTGGCATCTATATCAAACGCCAAGCGTGGATATTATTTATCCTTATTATTATTGCTTGGGCTTTAGATACCAGTTGGCTACATAGTGAGCTTACTGTCGCAAAAAGCGCCGCTATTGGTGCGCTACTCAGCTTTGCTACCCAAGCTGTATTTGCTTTTTTTATCTTTTGGTACACTGGATATCGCGCGCGCCAACATATTGTTAGCCAGCTATATCGAGGTCAAATGGCCAAATGGCTATTGACTGTGTTTGGTTTCGCACTAATTTTTATTACCGTACAACCCCTATCTGCGCCTGCGCTGTTTATCGGTTTTATGGTAATGCAAATTAGTCACAGTTGGATGTTGTGGCATATACGCTAGCATTAATAGACGATGACTATATCAATAGTTGAGTGCTTAATAGTGCTAGGCAAGTCACCCTGCCGTCCAGCTTCTCTATGACTGATTTCATAAGAAAGTCAAAACATACAAAACTGTCTAAAGACAGCGCCAATGATCATAAAGACTGTGATATGAGCGTTTAAATGAGTATAGCGTGTGATAATGGAGTCGATAGCCAATTATTAGCTATCAGTATTGCCTCTAATTAAATTCTTACAATTTAATTAATCACGCAAAGCTATGTTAGTAAACGTTAATAGTAGCTAACTTATTCATACAGTGCATAAAAAAGTCATAATTGACTTTACACGAATACAACGCTGCATTAATATAGGCAGCTAAATATTTTGCTTATGAACGCTGTATTAAGCGTCGATCGTGGAAACGCGTCAGTAAGTAAACACAGATATAATAATTTCGCGTACATATACAAGGGCTATTACTGAATCATCATAAGCCCTTTTTTGATAGCTAAAATTTATCTTAAGTTATCAAATTGCGCACTAGTAATAGAACTATGGGTTGGATGTTATTGATTACATGAGCGCTTTAGCATGGTTCATCGGCTTGCTAGCAGGTCAAATAGGATCGTTAAAACCTCATCAGATGACAACCATATTTTTGGTAGTTGATTAAATCGTTGATTAATAAGAAGCTGACATTATGGCAGGCGAGCAAACAACAACAGACTATATCTCTCACCACTTAACGAACTGGACGTACGGCTATCTGCCGGGCGAAGGCTGGAAAGTTGCCTATACTGCTGAAGAAGCTAGTGCAATGGGCTTTAAAGCCATCCACCTTGATTCTATGCTTTGGTCAATTGGTCTAGGCATTGTTTTCTGCGCCATCTTCTGGATGGTCGCTAGAAAAGTCACTTCAGGCGTGCCGGGTAAAACTCAGGCTGCGGTTGAGATGATCGTTGAGTTCGTTGATAACAACGTTCGTGATTCGTATAGTGGTACCTCAAAGCTGATTGCGCCTTTGGCGTTGACTATCTTTGTATGGATATTCTTAATGAACTTGATGGATTTACTACCCGTCGATTTTATTCCTATGATTGCTGGCCAAATCGGCGCAATGATGGGACATGATCCACATCATGTGTTCTTTAAGATCGTTCCAACGACGGATCCTAATATTACGCTTGGCATGTCTTTTTCTGTCTTTATACTGATTCTGTTCTATAGTATCAAAGAAAAAGGTTTGGGCGGCTTTGTTGGCGAGCTAACACTGCATCCGTTTAGTGCCAAAAACCCTATCGTACAAATTATTTTAATACCCATCAACTTTATCTTAGAGTTTGTTACTTTGATAGCGAAACCTATCTCTTTAGGTCTGCGTCTATTCGGTAACATGTATGCTGGTGAGTTGATTTTCATACTGATTGCTCTAATGCCGTTTTGGATTCAATGGGCGTTATCAGTACCGTGGGCTATTTTCCACATCTTAATTATTACACTTCAAGCGTTCGTATTTATGATGCTGACGATAGTTATATGTCACTTGCATCATCAACTGAACATTAATTAGACATTCAATAGGTAAATGAGGATACATCCATGGATCCAGTATTAGGTGGTTACACAGTTATCGCAGTAGCACTACTTATCGGTTTAGGTGCACTAGGTACAGGTATTGGTTTTGCTATTCTAGGTGGTAAATTCCTAGAAGGCGTTGCGCGTCAGCCAGAACTTGGTTCACAGCTGCAAACTCGTATGTTCATCGTAGCAGGTCTTCTTGATGCTATTCCGATGATCGGTGTTGGTATTGCTATGCTATTGTTGTTCGCTAACCCTCTAGCAGGTTAATCAGAAAGCTCAGTTGTAAATGTTTGGTAGTCAAAGTTTGTATCTTAACCATAGCCAAAGTTTGGCTATCAAATATGATCAATGAAACTGATTTTTCATTAACAAAGAGGTGATCACGTGAATATCAATTCTACCCTCATCGGTCAAGCCATTGCTTTTGCAATCTTTGTGATGTTCTGCATGAAATTCGTGTGGCCACCACTTATTGGTGCCATCAATGAGCGTCAGCGTAAAATTGCTGAAGGCCTGAATGCCGCAGAAAAAGCAAAAGCAGATCTGGCGACCGCTGAGCAAGACGTCCAGCAGGAGCTTGATCTTGCAAAGACCAAAGCTGCTGCTTTAATCGAGCAAGCGAACAAGAGTGCCAACCAGCTTGTCGAAGATGCAAAAATGCAGGCCCAAGTGGAAGGCGAGCGCATTCGTCAACAAGCGCAAGCGTCTATCGACCAAGAAATCAATCAAGCGCGTGAATCATTACGTGCCCAAGTTGCTGAACTGGCTGTACTTGGTGCAGAAAAGATTTTGCAAGACAAAGTCGATGTGCAAAAACATGCCAGTATGTTAGACCAACTGGCGGCAAAGCTGTAACTGTGAGGATATAATGGCTGACTTATCAACCTTAGCACGACCCTACGCTAAAGCCGCGTTTGACTATGCCAACGAAAACGGGGCCGTAAACGAGTGGGAAAATTTCTTGTTTGTCGCCAGTGCAATTGTCAATGACAAAGCGTTCCGTACATGGCTAGAAAATCCAGCCGTTACGGCTGAGCATAAGTCAGCTGCTTTGGTTGATCTTTATGACTCACAAGTGGCTGGTGATAGCGACTCTGCTTTTAAACAGCTACTAGGCGAGAGCAAAGGCTCTCGTTATGGTAATAGTATTAGCTATCCTAAAGTGTCACCAGCGCTCAATAATTTTATTAAGCAGTTGGCGCAGCAAGAGCGTCTGGCGCTGCTTCCTGAAGTTTATGAGCATTATCGCCGCCACAAGGCAATAAGCTTAAAGCAGCTTGATGCTTACGTGACCTCTGCCTATCCATTGACTGACGCTCAGCGTGAAATGCTTCAAACGCGCCTTGCTGCATCGTTAAATGCTAGTGTGGTGATTCATGAGTCGGTCGATCCAAGTCTATTGCAGGCGCTACCATCAAAGTCGGTGACAAAATCATTGATGATTCGATGCGCGGCAAGTTACAACAGTTAAAAACACAGCTAACTGCCTAATGCCATTTACCAGCGCAGTCATCTATGATTTGCGTGAAAGTAAGAGCATTTAAGTCAGTGGGCGGGTTATCATAAATTAAAGGAAACAAGGCAATGCAACAATTGAATCCAGCGGAAATCAGTAACCTGATTAAGCAGCGTATTCAAGACCTTGATGCGGGTGCAACTGCAAAGAATGAAGGCACGATTGTCAAAGTATCTGACGGTATCGTGCAGATTCATGGTCTTGAAGATGCCATGTACGGCGAAATGATTGAGTTTGAAGGCGAAATCTATGGAATGGCGCTTAACTTAGAGCGTGATTCTGTCGGCGCGGTAGTACTTGGTGATTACCTAAAGCTGCAAGAAGGTCAAAAAGCCTATTGTACTGGTCGTATTCTTGAAGTACCAGTAGGTCCTGAGCTGCTAGGCCGTGTTGTTGACGCCTTGGGAAATCCTATTGATGGCAAAGGTCCTATCGATGCCAAAATGACTGATAAAGTCGAAAAAATCGCCCCAGGCGTTATTGATCGTCAATCAGTAGATCAACCAGTAATGACGGGTTATAAAGCCGTTGATACTATGATTCCAATTGGTCGTGGTCAGCGTGAGCTTATCATTGGTGACCGTCAGACGGGTAAAACCGCGATGGCTATCGATGCGATCATCGCGCAGAAATCATCTGGTATCAAGTGTGTATACGTCGCAATCGGTCAGAAACGTTCTACCATTGCAAACGTCGTACGCAAGCTTGAGCAAACTGGTGCATTAGCATATACCACGGTTGTGGTTGCATCAGCATCAGAGCCTGCCGCACTACAGTATATCGCACCGTATTCAGGTTGTACGATGGGCGAATACTTCCGTGACCGCGGTGAAGATGCACTGATTGTATTTGATGACTTATCAAAACAAGCCGTTGCTTATCGTCAAATTTCACTATTGCTACGTCGTCCGCCAGGTCGTGAAGCGTATCCTGGTGATGTATTCTATTTACATTCACGTTTACTTGAGCGTGCATCACGCGTAAACGCGGCGTACGTAGAAAAGTTCACTAATGGTGAAGTAGTTGGTAAAACCGGTTCTTTAACCGCACTGCCAATTATTGAAACCCAAGCTGGTGACGTATCTGCATTCGTACCGACTAACGTGATTTCAATCACCGATGGTCAGATTTTCTTAGAATCAAGCCTATTCAACTCAGGTATCCGTCCAGCAGTTAACGCTGGTATCTCGGTATCTCGTGTGGGCGGGGCAGCTCAGACTAAGATCATCAAGAAGCTATCTGGTGGTATCCGTACTGCACTAGCTCAGTATCGTGAATTGGCCGCCTTTGCTCAGTTTGCCTCAGATCTTGATGACGCGACTCGCGAACAGCTTGATCATGGTGAGCGTGTGACTGAATTGATGAAGCAGAAGCAGTATCAGCCAATGTCAATCTCTGAGCAAGCTGCAGTTATCTATGCATCGAATGAAGGCTTTTTAGCGGACGTTCCTGTCGAAAAAATCGGTTCTTTTGAAGAAGCTTACTTACGCTATATGCATGATGAGCAAACTGAATTGATGCGTGAGATTGATGATACTGCGAATTATAATGATGATATCGCAGGTCGTTTGAAGTCATCTTTAGAGACCTTTAAACAAAATCACAGTTATTAATTTAACGGGTTAAGCCGAATTGGTTATGGCTGTCTTTGATGGCTAATAAAGTGGCGCATTGTCTTGTATTTTTTTATTAAGACAGTAGCGCCACTGTTCTAACCATTGACGGTATTAGATCGCGTCATGCACAAAATATATAACATTAATCTGTTAGATTGATGTTATATACTAAATAATTGTCGCATGCGCCAATGCTTTTTAACCCTCTTATATTGGAATCATTATGGCAAGCTTAAAAGAGATACGTGCCAAAGTCACCAGTATTAAAAGCACCCAAAAAATTACTCGTGCTATGCAAATGGTTGCGGCAAGTAAAATGCGCCGTGCCCAAGAGCGCATGGAAGTGGGTCGCCCGTATGCTGATAGTATGCGCCGGGTTATTTCACATTTGGTGCATGCCTCATCAGACTATAAACATCCGTATATGGTCTCGCGCCCAGTCAATAAGGTTGGCTATATTGTCATTACCTCTGATCGCGGTCTGGCGGGTGGTTTGAATATTAACTTATTCAAAGCTTTATCTAAGAGTATCCAGCAGTATCAAGATCAATCTGTACAAACTGAGTTTGCAGTCATTGGCGCTAAAGGTGTGAGTTTTTTCAAAAACTTTGGTGGTAAAGTGACCTCGGCAGTAACCGATTATGGTGATAAGCCAACGTTTGAGCAGATAAACGCACCAGTTCAAGCCATGCTTGACGATTATACTAACGGTAAAATAGACCGCATCTATGTGGTTTATAATAAGTTTGTTAATGCAATGACCCAAAAGCCGACTGTCAATCAGTTGGTACCTTTACCAGACAGTGCGTTTGGTGAAGAAGAGAGCGGCATTCAAACAGAACTGAGCTGGGATTATATCTACGAGCCTGATATCAAAACATTGATTGATGAGTTGCTTGGCCGCTATATTGAGTCGATTGTGTATCAAGCGGTAATGGAAAACATTGCCTCTGAGCAGTCCTCACGTATGGTTGCGATGAAAGCGGCGACAGATAATGCTGGTGACCTAATTAACGATTTACAGTTGGTTTATAACAAGCTGCGTCAAGCGGCGATTACCCGAGAAATCTCGGAAATCGTTGGCGGTGCTGCTGCTGTTTCATAATTGAAACCCCTTATGAAACCCACTATATACAGAAGTTCAAGGAGAACGCAATGAGTAGCGGTCGTATTGTACAGATTATTGGCGCGGTTCTTGACGTTGAGTTCAACCGTAGTGAAGTTCCTCAGATTTATGATGCCTTGCAAGTAGATGGTACCGAAACCACCCTAGAAGTACAGCAACAACTAGGTGATGGCATCGTCCGTACTATCGCAATGGGTTCAACTGAAGGCCTAAAGCGTAACTTAACAGTCACTAACACTGGTGCACCTATTGCTGTGCCTGTTGGTATTGGTACGCTTGGCCGTATCATGGATGTTCTTGGTCGTCCTATCGATGAAGAAGGTCCTGTAGAGGCTGATGAAAAATGGTCTATCCACCGTGAAGCGCCAAGCTACGCGGATCAGTCAAACAGCACTGAGCTGCTAGAAACTGGTATTAAAGTTATCGATCTACTTTGCCCGTTTGCGAAAGGTGGTAAAGTTGGTCTGTTTGGTGGTGCTGGTGTTGGTAAAACCGTTAACATGATGGAGCTGATCAATAACATCGCTCTAAAACATGAAGGTTTGTCAGTATTTGCTGGTGTCGGTGAGCGTACTCGTGAAGGTAACGATTTCTATCACGAAATGCAAGAAGCTGGCGTTGTAAACACTGAAGACTTTAGCAAATCTAAAGTTGCGATGGTATACGGCCAGATGAATGAGCCACCGGGTAACCGCTTGCGTGTTGCGTTGTCTGGTTTGACTATGGCTGAATACTTCCGTGATACGAAAGATCCTGCCACTGGCAAAGGTCGTGACGTATTGCTGTTTGTTGATAACATCTACCGTTATACACTAGCCGGTACTGAAGTATCAGCACTACTTGGTCGTATGCCATCTGCGGTTGGTTATCAGCCAACACTAGCTGAAGAGATGGGTATGCTACAAGAGCGTATCACCTCAACTCAGTCTGGCTCTATCACCTCAGTTCAAGCAGTATATGTTCCTGCGGATGATTTGACGGATCCATCACCAGCAACGACGTTTGCGCATTTGGATGCAACGGTTGTATTGAGTCGTGATATTGCTTCACAAGGTATCTATCCTGCGGTTGATCCGCTAGATTCAACCTCGCGTCAGCTAGATCCATTAGTCATTGGCGAAGAGCATTATAACGTTGCTCGTGGCGTGCAAGAGATTTTGCAGCGCTATCGTGAACTAAAAGACATCATTGCTATCTTGGGTATGGATGAGTTGTCAGAAGAAGATAAACTAGTCGTTTATCGTTCGCGTAAGATTCAGCGCTTCTTATCACAGCCATTCCACGTAGCGGAAGTCTTTACTGGCGCACCTGGTAAATATGTACCACTACGCGATACCATTGCTAGCTTTAAAGCAATCATCGCGGGTGAATACGATGACCTACCAGAGCAAGCGTTCTATATGGCTGGTGGCATCGACGAAGTTGTTGCTAAAGCAGAAAAAATGAAATCTACTGCAGCGTAAGTTGTGTTAGCATTTGCTAAAGGGCAGATAGACCATAAAAAGTCTATTTGCCAGTTAGTAACGCCTCGCAGTTTTGATTGTGTTTTGATCGTAAGGAGTTAAGTATGGCAACGTTACAATGTCGCGTCGTAAGTGCTCGTGAAGAGTTGTATTCAGGCGAAATTAGCATGTTAATAGCTACTGGTACCGAAGGCGAGATTGGTGTATTGCCAGGTCACACACCGCTTATTACTTTGTTAAAACCGGGTGCGATGCGAGTGCAAACACCAAACGGTGAAGAAGAAGTGATTTATGTATCAGGCGGTGTTTTAGAAGTACAGCCGAAGATGGTTACCGTATTGGCTGATACAGCGATGCGTGCACATAACCTTGATGAAAGCAAAATTGTCGAAGCACGTAAAAAGGCTGAGCAGATGCTGGTTAATCAATCGGATACTGTACAAACTAATGCAGCTTTAGCATCATTAGCAGAGTCTGTGGCACAGCTACAGACTATCCGTAAGTACAAAAACCGCGCTTAATTTTTTGTGGAAAATTTTAGAGTTTCTTTTTGACTCTTACCACAGATAAAAAACAGTCCATCATGGGCTGTTTTTTTATGTTTATTATTTAATATTCTATACTTGTTGATCGAGGATAAATACACGATTTATGATGCAATTTCGATCTCGACAGCCAGTTTTTTAAATATGAGTGTTAACTAACTATGCATACATGAACTATGCATTTACTAAACATGTATCTACTAATTATGTATCGAAGGATAATAGGCAGTACTGGGATAATAGATGAAAAAGTCACTGGCAGCAAAGGTGATATGTCGCTATATTAGACGTAACAGGAATACAAGTATCGGTATCAATCAAGTATCCTATCGCTGTGCGCTGCATTAAGATTGGCTACTTATAGAAATTCAGGTGAGGAAAGGGTCGTAAAAAAACATTTCACTTGCTATTATTTGTATAAAGCTCATAATTTTTGGACGTAAACTAAAGTTTTAATGGGTGTAGTTTATAGGTTTTGTTAACGACTATAAGCTATAGTATAGGAAGCTGTATGTTTAATAGTATACTGTGCTACCAAGTTTGTAACAGCTATACCAACATCAATTGTGCCACTTAATGGTGCTATTAATTTTACCGCTCTTACTTTTACTGCTTTTAAATGAGATGTATTAGAGGATATAACAATGACAACGAATGAAGAAGACAACACCCCCCGAATTTTGATTGTTGAGGATGATGAGCGTCTGGCCATGTTGACTCAAGATTACTTGGTCAAAAATGGTTTAGAAGTCGCTATCGAAACCGATGGTAATCGTGCTATTCGTCGCATCGTCAGTGAACAACCAGATTTGGTCGTACTTGATGTCATGCTTCCTGGTAGCGATGGACTGACGGTATGTCGTGAAGTACGCCCGCATTATCAGAATCCTATTTTGATGCTGACTGCGCGTACTGAAGATATGGATCAGGTACTGGGTCTTGAGATGGGTGCTGATGATTATGTCGCTAAACCTGCTCAGCCACGTGTCTTGTTAGCACGTATTCGTGCGTTATTACGTCGCTCAGAAAATGCCCCATCAGAAGATGTACCACAGCGCCTAGAATTTGGTGAACTGGTCATTGACAATGGCGGTCGTTCTGTGAATTTAGGTGATGAGTTGGTTGATTTCACCAGTGCTGAATATGACTTATTATGGTTGCTTGCTTCTAATGCGGGTCGAATTCTTTCGCGTGAAGATATCTTTGAGCGTCTACGTGGTATTGAATATGACGGTCAAGATCGCTCAATTGACGTTCGTATCTCACGCATTCGTCCAAAAATCGGTGATGATCCAGAAAATCCAAAACGTATCAAAACCGTTCGTAGTAAAGGGTATTTATTCGTTAAAGAAGGCAACTAAGTCAATTTTGCTCCGGCAACGGCTCATTGCTCATTAGCGTGACCAAAGAAACCAGCAACTAGGCTGGTTTTTTTGTGGCTAAATTTTAATTTTTGAACTTAAATACAGCGTTATGTGGTTTAATTAAGCAATTATTATGGGTGCTGCCTAAATATACATGAGGTAAATGGATTTTAGGTGATGCTCAGTTATAAATTAAAATACAGCAGCCAGAATGGTTTTTTATTCAACAGTGTTTGATATCATTTATCACGCAGCGCTTGTTTGCTGAATGATGTCGGCAGTTTTTATTCATTAAGTTGGTTACGGCACGTATGTCATTAGTCTCTTCTTTAAAACACAGTATCTTTGTTCGTATTTATGCTGGGCTACTCATAGTCTGTTTGTGTGTGGCATTGTTTGCTCAACTGTTGATGGATACCATCAACAAAGAGCGCGTCCAATCCTACCGTGAAAACATGGCAACAGGGGCTTTTCATCTGGTGAGTGAAGGTATCGCTCATCAGGAAAGTGAAGAGCAGCGTGAATATTGGTTGTCTGATGCCAGTAGTTTATTTGGCTCAGAATTCAAAGTTTTGCCTATTGATGAAGTGGACTTTAATGCCAGTGAACTGCGGCGTTTTGAAAATGGCAATACGGTCGTTCGTTATACCGAGCAACCTGTCTATGCCGATGTGTATTATCGTCTACCGGACAATCAAAGCGTTTTGACCGCTAGAATATCGCAAGTGACTGAGCAGCAAGTACGGGCAATCGCTGTGTTTTTATTAGATGATTTGTCTTACTATGTGACGTTATCTGACAAGCGTGCCCGTTTGGCTGAACTGGAAAAAAAGTTTTCCTTTCCTTTAGAGTTTAAAGCCGTCAATACACTGGATTTGGATACCGATCAGCTTGCACGATTACGCCGAGATGAAGTGGTTATTTCCTTACAAGATACCAATAGCAGTAAAAGTAATTCGGCTATTAGAGTAGTGGTACCTTCTGAAATCAATGACATGGCGATATTGATTGGTCCGGTGCCATTATTCAATTGGTTCCCACTTAATCTGATTATTAGTATGATTCTTATCAGCATGTTTTTAATCAGCTTAGGCGTGTATGCGTTGATTTTTCCACTTGAGCGTAAATTGCAGTTGATTCAGGTTGGCGTCAATGAGGTGAGTAAAGGTAATCTTGAAAGTCAAGTTCAAGTCATTGGGCAGGATGAAATTGCCCGTTTAGCCGCGACTTTTAATGCCATGACCTCGCATATCAAGCGCCTTATTGAGTCGCAGCGAGAATTAACGCGAGCGGTATCACATGAGCTGCGTACACCGGTGCTCGTATTCGTTTTGCCGTTGATATGTTGGCTGATACGGATGACGAAGACTCACGTTTTATGCAGCGTGATTTTATTGATGAAGATATCGAAGCGCTTAATGGCTTGATTGATGAGATTTTGACTTACGCCAAGCTCGAAGAAGGCTCACCAAAGCTGGATTTAGAACCAGTCAATCTTAGAGAGTTATTGGAGCAGATTGAGCGTGAAACCAATGCCTTGGGTAAGCCTATCAAAATAGTGACCAAGCTGCCGAATGCTAAAGTAACCGCTGTCGCAGATAGGCGTTATTTACACCGTGTGATTCAAAATCTGGCGGGCAATGCCTTACGTTATGCAGAAACCACGATTATCATTAGTGCTGGCGTCAGAAAGGGCAATGCTTTTGTTAGTGTTGAGGATGATGGTCATGGTATTCCAGAAGCAGATCGCGAAAAGGTCTTTATTCCATTTTCACGTTTAGATGACAGTCGCACACGCGCCTCAGGCGGCTATGGTTTAGGCTTGTCTATTGTATCGCGCATTGCCTTTTGGTTTAATGGTAGTATGAAAGTCGATGAGAGCCGAGAGCTTGGCGGTGCACGATTTGTCATGACGTGGCCTATCAAGCCACTGACACAAATTTTGGCTGCTGATGAACTGACGCAAGAAAAAAGCGAGCGTGGTTTTGAAGATAAATAATGCCACTGCACAGGATTGTCGTTATTTTTTAGTATAAAAATAGCGGCATCAATTAAGCAGTGTGTGACAAATAAACTTGCTCAATTTCTAAGCAGTGTTCTCAATCTCATCTTTAGAATGAATACACACCTTAGATAGAATTGTCGGTTAATTTTTATTATTAACGGTTTAAAGATAGCTTTAAATCAGAGGAGGGCAAAGGATGCCATATTTATTTGGTGGTTTGGTGGTACTAAATGCAATAACGTTGGGCTACTATTTATTCTTGCAGCAGCCATCGACGACGCAAACGTTAACGGCAGCACAAGAAAGTATTACGCAGCCATTAGCGTTTACGAATAGCGCCAAATATATTCCACCTATTATTGGAAACAAAGACTAGGTGTTATACAACTAAATAGTCGCAGCGAATTGTTTTGAGCATTTATTAGTTTTAGTGATGAACAATTCAACTGCTATCAGTCTTCTTTGTTCCAAATCTTATCATTAAAGACAGGCATTTTTTCTGTATCGTTTGCCATGGTTGTATCTCCAGCAACCTTGGAAAGCAGAGGAATACGCACACAAACTTGCAAACCTCCGTCGGGATGGTTAATGGCTTCTACCGTCCATGATGCAATCTGGCAATACGATCGACAATCGCTAGACCTAAACCACTGCCTTGTGTGGTACGTGCTGTCTCTCCGCGTTCAAAAGGCTGCATAATACGTTCTAACTGATCTTCTGCAACACCATCACCACAGTCACGCACACATATCAGCAATTGTTCTTGCGCCTCTCTATTGACGACATTTTCACTGACGACATCGCTATCTTCCTCTTCAATGGTTTCTATAAAAGTTGGCACAACAGTCGCTGACAGGTAAATGGGCGGTTTGCCATAACGCTTGGCATTATTGACCAGGTTGATCACAAGGCGTTTGATAGACATGGGGCGCACAGGAACCATTTTGTGACACTCTGATTGATAGATGAACTCCATTGGTGCAAATTGCACCATAATCTCATTAAAGATGGTATCCAAATTGGTTAGGCTGACTGGCTCATCGGAGCCATCTTTCATAAACGAGATAAACTGCTCTAAAATGGCATCCATGTCTTCAATATCATAAATCAATCCCTCTCGGAAAAAGTCATCAGGTAGCATCTCAGCAGTCAAACGCATACGAGTTAAGGGCGTTCGCAGATCATGCGAGATACCAGCGAGCATAATCGTACGCTCTTTTTGTGCTTGATTTAACGTCGTGAATAGACGATTGAATGCCATGTTGACCTGACGTATCTCCGTAGGCCCTTTTTGTGTTGGCAACGTAGTGGCATGACCGAGGCGAATATAGTTGGTCGCAGCACGCTGTAAATATCGTAGCGGACGATTTAATTGCCGCGCCAGTAGAATAATGGTCAGCAGCGATAAAATAGGCAATCCAATAAGAAACAGCACCAACAGTGCTGGACTATATTGCGAGTAATAAACCACGGGTTCACGAATCCAAAAGCTGTCATCACGGCTGTCTTGCACCCAAAGCTGCGGTGTCGGTTTGAATTTAAAATAAACCTCGACAGGTCGACCCAATTGCGCACCGATTTCGCGTTGTAAGACATCAGTGAACACGCCGACAAATGCCTTATCAGACACTGCTGGAAAGTCATTAGGGTTATTCACTACCACGACATGCGAGTGTTGATAAATCCATTGGCGTACTTCAGGACGATTTTTCCAGTCTTTGTTGACACTATTCATCAACTGCAGCTCGCTCGTCAAGTAACGCGCATGGTTTTTAAGCTCGGGTAAATATAGACTGCGCCAAAAAAACAGAATCGACAAGCTGACACTGATCAGAACAATGAAAGAGACCATCAAGGTTGTCAGCCAAGTGTTGGAGTAAGAGCGCGTAAACCGCCCTTTGCGACGTGGTTGCGATTTTGGTGTGGTCATATGGATCCAACATATTAAAAGATGCTTTATTGAGTTTAGTGTAAAAATGGTGCTTTTTATGTCGTTCAAGAATAACGTGCGATATTTATGAATAGCATAATGGTTGCGATTCTTGAGAAATTGAGCAATTCGTTAGGCGATAGCATCATTCACTCGCTGACTATGTCATAGAGTAGCATAATCAATGAATGGCACGGATAGCTTTAAAACAGTAGGCAACAATTGAATACTCAAATTTGGACTAATATAGTACTGAGTAATATAGCACCGAATAACACAGCGCTGAATAATACAGCAACGAGCCACTTGGACATGATGTAGAGGCAGTATATTCAGTTAAAAATTAGTGGTGATGATCAATTGTATTTTACATCGACGGGCATTTAAGCTATTGTTAATAAATAATTAAATAAGCGCAGTTTATGTTTTCAATAAATCAAGACTGTGATATAATTATGCCCTTTTTGGTATACCTGCGAAAGAGAGAATTCACATGGTTGTTATTCGTTTAGCACGGGGCGGTGCCAAGAAACGCCCATTTTATCAAGTAGTTGTTGCTGATCAACGCCGCGCGCGTGACGGTCGCTACATTGAAAACATCGGCTTTTTTAACCCACTCGCTAAAGAGTCTGAAGAAGCAGTACGCCTAAATATGGAAGCGTACAATGCGTGGATCGCAAAAGGTGCACAACCTTCAGATCGCGTTGCTTCATTGGTAAAAGCTTTCAACAAGTCTGTCGCGCAAACTGAAGCAACTGCTTAAGTTTTGTGGTCACTGAGACGCTGATAGCTCGTCTATAAGCAGTCTCGATAGACTTTAGTAAAAAACATAGCGTAACTGGTCTAACTAGGTACGCCATTAACTTTTTATCGCTTTTAACTGCGTTTATCGTTTTTAATTGCTTTTTATTTATCTTCGCTGTGTTCATCATTGTTAGGTTAGCCGTTATGTCCTCTGCTCCAAACGCTAGTGCCCTTATGAAAATTGGTCAGCTCAAAAAGCCTTATGGCATCAAAGGTTGGCTTTGGGTATTTAGTGAGACAGATGATCGTACGGCGATATTTGACATTAAACCTTGGTGGATGAAAACCGCTACCGGCATGAAACCTTTAACCGTTAAGGCTTGGCGTGAGCAAGGCACAGGAATTGTGGCTCAGTTTGAGCAGATTCCTGATCGCAATGTTGCTGAGACTATGAACGGGGTAACTCTTTGGGTCGAGCAAGACATCTTGCCAGAACCCGCTGAAGATGAATATTACTGGTCGGATTTGGTCAGCCTGCGCGTTGTAAATGAGCAGGATGAGTATCTAGGCGACATTACTGAGATGTTTGAGACTGGCGCTCACGCTATTATGCGGGTTGCGGCAAATTCAGACAGCTTAGATGCCGATGAGCGCCTGATTCCATGGCACAAGCAAACTGTAGTACAGGTCAGTCTGACTGAAAAAACAGTGCTGGTGGCATGGCCGAGTGATTATTGATAATTATTTTAACTTTGCGGTTAAGCTTTATCAGTAATAACACCGATTTATTTAGCCAATATTAGCCACTGCGCAAGTAGATACCTAATGTATTTTGCCGTTATTAGTATTTTCCCTGAGATGTTTGCCACGATTCGTGAGTTTGGAATTACGGGTCGAGCAGTCACTCAGAAACAAGTGACGATTGAATGCATTAATCCGCGTGATTTTACCAGTGATAATTATCGCCGTATTGATGAACGTCCGTATGGTGGCGGTCCTGGCATGGTGATGATGCTGAGCCATTATCCCAAGCGATTGAGGATGCGCGCCTGCGAGCAAGTCAGTATGGCTGCCGTGTCGACAAAGCGCACTGTCCGGTGATTTATATGTCGCCACAAGGACAGACGCTGAGTGAGAGTAGTGTGGTCGATATGACTGAGTATGACGGCATGATTATATTATGTGGTCGTTACGAAGGTATTGATGAGCGTCTACTGTCGCAATATGTTGACATGGAAATATCGCTTGGTGATTACGTACTTACCGGTGGTGAGCTGCCAGCAATGGTGCTGATGGATAGTGTGATACGTCGTCTGCCTGATATTATGGGTGATGATAAGTCAGCTGAGCAAGACTCGTTCGTCGATGGCTTGCTTGATTGTCCACATTATACTAAGCCGCATGAGTTTGCGGGTATGGCAGTGCCTGAAGTGTTACTTTCAGGTCACCATGCCAATATCGCGAAGTGGCGCTTTAGTCAGCAAGTCGAACGTACGCAAGCGCGTCGTCCAGACTTATGGCAAGTGTTTACGCCAACGGTAGAGCAAGCAAAGTGGCTAAAAGCATTGGCGAAAGCAGATAAAAAACAGCGTTGATAGCGGCTAAAAAGATAAACAGTTAAGCAACAGAATTTTGAGCAACAACAAAACGAGTCATAGCATAATGGCCGTTTGTCATAACCCACTTACGTTGTGTCTCATTAAAAAGATACGATCCATTATTACAAACAGGTGATATGCGTCAAGCCTCTATTATCTAATGTGAGGAGATAACTCTCATGAGCAACAAGCATCCATTGGTTCAGGTCATCGAAAATGCTCAATTGATTGAGCGCCCAAGCTTTGCACCCGGCGATACCGTTGTGGTTCAAGTAAAAGTACGTGAAGGTGAGCGTGAGCGTTTACAGGCTTTTGAAGGCGTTGTAATTGCTAAACGTAACCGCGGTTTAAACTCAGCGTTTACCGTACGTAAAATCTCAAGCGGTGTTGGCGTTGAGCGTGCATTCCAATTGCATTCACCAATCATCGATAGCATCGAAGTGAAACGCCGTGGCGCTGTTCGCCGTGCGAAACTATACTACTTACGTGAGCGCTCTGGTAAATCAGCACGTATCCGCGAGAAGCTTGCTCCGCGTGCACCTAAAGCTGTTAAGCCAAAAGCTAACGCTTAGATTATATCCAGTATCTGCTTTTAAGCATTGTGCTTAATATTGCTTTATTGCTGAACCGTCTATTATGCGATTCGGCAATAGCGAAAAGCCAGATACAAGCCCTTATTCATAGGTTTATCATATAAATAAGCGGGTAGTACCAAAAAAGACAAAACCCCAATCTGTGCGTATGCCAGATTGGGGTTTTTGTTTCTGTTGTTTTAATTAATGCGCTTTAATTAATATGCTTTAAATCACAAATCTAGAGAAACGTTTTAAAAATTGCCTTTAAAGTTCTAACCATCGAGATTTTCGATACGGCTATTTTGGTCTTTAGATTTGCTGTACTTACGCAAGCGTATATAGAGTGTCTTAGTGACGGTAGCGATAATTTTTTGTTGATCATCGACGATATCTGCTTGGTATTCCCGAAATACTGGCTCGCCGTCTTTTGCTAATTCCTGAATCGTGGTGATTTCATTGCTAGGAATTTTTAGGCGCGCAGTGACTTTGCTATTACCAGGGGCAATAAACTCAATATGTGAGCTTTTGTCCCAGACCACGTAACTGCTGCCCAGTTGGTGCATCAGCATTATCATATAGAATGGATCTACCATCGAATACAGGCTGCCGCCAAACTGAGTGCCCACGATGTTTTTGTTCAGCGTATTCAGCCCCATACTTACCACACACAAACCTTGATCGAGATTGAGGTGATCGATTCTGATACCAGCGCCTACGTACGGTGCATAAGTGTTGATACGCAGCTTCAGTAGGTGGGGTGTCAATAACGGCATGATACTTTGTTTGGCTCTGCGTTTTAGCGTCTCAAAATTGGTAGGTAGCAAACTCATAAATTCGTCCTATTGCTTCTTTTATATTTTTTAGTGATACCGTTTGAGTCAAATTTTTTAGTGTACTTCTATCAAAGAGCAGTCACGAAAGGGCATTTATCATAAGTAAAAAATATAAAAACCGCTAGGCTTAAAGCGTAACTGACATGGATTTTCTATAGTTACTTAAAAGTTATAATAAACTATTTATTATAGCTATCTTTAATATTTAGTTATGTGATAACAAATATCTAGATACAGATAATTATTAAGAAAAAGGTCGTTTATTCTAATTTAAAGCCTATATTAAGTGTGTTTTTTCCTCATGGTTTTCTATTAAGTTCAATTTTGTATTAAGTGGAAACTTTAATTTATATATTATAATAGTGTATGGACTTTTTGAGTGGTTCTAAGTTCGCATTTCGAGTTCTTATGTCATACAATGGCTTGCAATTTTTAATGGACGCTTTAGTCACATTAAATTTCACTATCAAATTATCAGTTAAATAAAGCCTCAGTCGACATAAGGAAATGTGATGAGTAACACTCAGATCCCTTCTTCAGGGTCTAATCAGCAGTCATCAAATCCATCTAATTACGACAGCGAGCCATCAGGTAGCTACCTTGATTTACACAAACCAAGCGCAAGCTTTGACAGTCGTGACGCTTATCTAAATCATGAACTACAAATCATGCAGCCAAAACGTTGGCGTCCCAATTTGCCGTTTCGTGATTATCGCTTTGAGTATGAAGATACGATTCCTGCAATGGCGGCGACGATTGGTAAAGTGGTTATGGTGGGTGCTATTGCGGCAACATTTGCAGGTCCACTTGGTTTGGGCGATGCGTTTGTTTTAGAAAACGTTCGTTATGAGCTATTAATCGTTTCATTTTTTATCATCTTATTTTCAGGATTTCTACTCCCGACAGCCAACCTTGCAGGTACTCACGGCCCCCTTATTCCGCTTATTCCTATTGTCGTGGCCGCTGGCGGCCATCCCATGGCCTTTGGTCTGCTCATCGGTGCCTTCGGCTTGCTATTGGCAATCAGTAAAGGGGGCAGTCTGCTGGCAAACTTGACCAGTAAAGGCGTGTGCGGTGGCCTCTTGATTTACTTAGGGTTTATCGGTACCACCTCACAGGTCAAAAACCTCTTTGCTTGGGCAGAAGGTATTGGCATGTCGCATATTGCCTTTTTCATTATTTTGGCTACTATCCTGTTATATGCATTACTTGAGCATTGGCAAAAACGCTGGCTTGCGGTTCCGCTAAGCTGTGTCTTAGGTGGTGGTCTCGCTTTTGCATTGGGTGCGCCCTTCGAGTTCAAAACTGCACCAGGCTTACCAAATATGAATCCAATGTATTGGTGGGGAGAAAACACAGGTTGGATGTTAGGATTACCGACGGTTGAAAGCTTCATTGTCGTACTGCCGTTTGCTATTCTGGCGGTTGCGATGTGGTCACCAGATTTTTTAGGCCATCAGGTCTTTCAAAAAATCAGCTATCCTAAACGTACTGAAAAGGTACTCATGGATATCGATGACACAATGACCAGCGCTTCGTTTCGTCAGGTCGTCGGCTCTGTATTGGGCGGTGCTAACTTTGCGTCATCGTGGGGCACTTATATTGTTCCAGCAGCGATTGCCAAACGTCCAATTCCTGCCGGTGCCTTATTGACGGCTCTATTCTGTATTATCGCAGGGGTTTGGGGTTATCCAATGGATTTGGCTATCTGGCAGCCAGTGATGTGTGTGGCATTGATCGTTGGTGTTTTCATTCCACTGCTTGAAGCTGGTATGGAAATGACGCGCGAAGGAAAAACCACTCAGTCTGCTGCGATTGTAGTCTTTGCTTCTGCATTGGTGAATCCTGCCTTTGGTTGGTCACTCACGTTGTTGCTCGATAACTTGGGCTTGATTGGCTCGAAAGAACGCAGTGCCAATTTGACTAAAATGAGCCGCTGGATCATACCGGGTATTATGTTTGTGGTGTTGACAGGTGTGATGGCTATTGTTGGTATGCTACCGGGCATCCCAGCTTTAATGGCTAACTTCCGTCATTAGTATGTTGCTGAATAAGCGATAATAGAACAAACTAAGTCAGCGAAAGCTGGCTTTTTTATGGGTGATGCTATGATAATAATTGGCTTGTAAAACAATGACTCCCGCCCCATAACTAGCAGTATTATAAGACTTTTAAGAGCAATAAATTCTATGGTCAATGTCTCAGAATCGAGCCCTATCGATGACAAGAAAGCCCGTCTTAAGCATTTAATTCAGCGCCTGCCAAATTTGCCAGGGGTCTATAAAATGCTGGGTAAAAATGGCGATATCTTATATGTCGGTAAAGCCAAGTCACTCAAGAGCCGTGTGAACAGCTACTTTGCTAAAACCATTGACCATCCAAAAACACGGGCGCTAGTGGCACGGATACATAATATTGAAACCATTATTACCCGTAGTGAGACCGAAGCGTTATTGCTCGAGCAAAACTTGATTAAAGAATATCGTCCGCCTTATAACGTGCTATTGCGTGATGACAAATCTTATCTTTATGTGTTTATTTCAGCGGATAAGCCTTACCCGCGATTGGCTTATGGTCGCGGTAAAGGCAATCACCAGAAGGGCGCTTTTTCGGTCCTTTCCCCTCTGCTCATGCCGCCAAAGAGACACTGGTGCTGATGCAGAAAATGTTTCAAATGCGCCAATGTACCAATACCTTTTTTAAGCAACGTAAGCGTCCTTGTCTTGAGTATCAGATTAAGCGCTGCCGTGCGCCCTGTGTGGCTTGGTATCGCCTGAAGAATATATGGAAGACGTCAATAATACCATTCGTTTCCTAAAAGGCGACTCTAGCGATATTCATAGCGCTTTGATTGAAAAAATGGAAGCTTCTGCTGAAGAATTAGACTTTGAAAAGGCCGTGTTTTATCGCGATCAGCTGTCTATGCTGCGTGAAGTACAAGCTAAGCAAGCCGTTTATACCGTACAAGGTGAGGCGGATGTGATTGCTATCGCTAGTCAGGCAGGCATGACATGCGTCAACGTACTGACCGTACGTGGTGGTCGTGTACTGGGTGGTAAAAACTACTTCCCTGATGTTGATAGCAGCGAGCCACTTGCTGATAATTTATCTGCCTTTATTACTTCATTTTATTTTCAGGTAACGGATGACTTGCCACCCGAAATCATGTTGAGTCATGAATTACCGGATCAGGTGGCGGTCAGTGAAGCGCTAGCGAGCCATTTTGGCAGTAAAGTCGTGATCAAAACCAGTGTCCGTGAGCACCGTGCCGAATGGTTGGATTTAGCCAAACTCAATACCAATAATGCGCTAAAAACCAAGCTGGGTGATTATTTAGAGTTGCATGCGCGCTTTGGTGCCTTAAAAGACGTCTTAGCGGACGTCACTGATAGAACCATTGATCGCATAGAGTGTTTTGATATCTCCCATACGATGGGCGAGGCGACCATTGGTAGCTGCGTAGTCTTTGACCAAGGTGGCTCGCGTCGCCGTGATTATCGCCAATATGCGATTCATGACATTGTCGGTGGCGATGATTATGCCGCAATGAAACAAGTGCTGACACGGCGCTATAAAAAGCAGCCATTGCCTGATTTGTTGCTGATTGATGGTGGTAAAGGGCAGCTTGGCATCGCCAAAGAAGTACTGACCGAGTTAGGTATTCTTGGTGACACTTTGCTGATTAGCGTGGCAAAAGGTGAAGGACGTAAGGCTGGGCTTGAAGTGCTGCATTTTATCGATCATGAGCCGTTAGATTTACCGATGGATAGCAAGGCGCTGCATTTACTGATGCATATTCGCGATGAGGCACATCGTTTTGCGATTACGGCGCACCGTAAGAAGCGCGATAAGCGCCGTTCATCGTCAGTATTAGAGGTGATTCCGGGGCTGGGTGAAAAGCGCCGTCGTGATTTACTCAATCATTTTGGCGGATTGCAACAATTGCTCGGTGCATCGCAGCAAGAATTGGCAGGCGTGCAAGGGATTGGGCCAGTACTTGCAAAAACGGTTTATAAAGTATTGCACGAGTAGGCATTTACATTCTACCTACCTGTCTATCTGTCTAAATTTTTAGTAGTAGGGTAAACAGTTTCTAATGTATTACATAGGTAATGGGTACAGTAACTTTTGTTGTAATAAACTCATTATCCTTAGTACCGGCTTTGAATATCATTTTTCTAGCATCACGCAGAGCTCTTAGGTCTAATGACACGACGCCTGATGACTCAGTAACAGAAATGGAACTAATTTGACCGGATTTATCAATCAATATGCTCAGGACAACTTCATATTCCTCACCAGCTTTCAAACGTCTAGCTGCTCTGTGTGGAACTGTGAACTGAGGTTGACGCAATATTTCAGCAGGCTTAATAACAGGCTCTCTTGTCGCTAGACTCTGACAGCCCGATAGTAATATGCCAGTAAAGATAAAGGGTAGTAGTTTCATAACCAGCTGACCTAGTCTGCTTTTATTTTATAAGTCACAAATTTAAAGTCTAAGTCACTTTTTTCATCATACATTTGCTCAGATTCTTCTGCCACTTCAAACTCATTTGGCAATTCAGGATAAAAGGCATCGCCATCAGTGATTTCAGTATCGACATGAGTCAGTTCAATACGGTCGGTATACATTAAGCGTCGCTAAAAACGCGCTCGCCACCAATCACCCAAATAGTATCCAGATGCGCACCATGTGCCAGACTTGCCGCTTGCGTTAATGCATCATCTAAATTATGCACCACGTAAGCATTGCTTTTGCCAACCAAACCTTTTTGTTCAGCATAATCCAATTGGCTACTGATAATGAAGCTCACGCGTTTTGGCAAAGGCTTGCTGCCCATTGATTCAAACGTCTTACGACCCATAATGACGATACCTTGTATACCACCGTCATTTTGTTTGGTCGTCATGCTTTTAAAATGCTGCAAATCTGCTGAGATATGCACGGTAGCTCATTATCTTTGCCGATACAGCGGTTGCTACTGATAGCTGCGATTTGGGCAACTTCGGTGTGGGCATAACTCATAACGTATCCTTTTTATTGTCTTTAATATGCTACTTGCATTTGCTGCATTTATTTAAAACTTTCAATCAAACTAAGGCTAGACTGCAACCTTTGCCTTAATCGCAGGATGCGACTCGTAACCATCAACGCTAATGTCTTCGTATTTGAAAGCAAAGATATCTTTCACATCAGAATTAAGCGTCAGCGTTGGTAGCTTATAAAGCTCACGCGTCAACTGTAATTCAACTTGCTCGCGGTGGTTTTGATAAATATGACAATCGCCACCCGTCCAGATAAATTCGCCCACTTCTAATCCGCATACTTGCGCGACCATATGGGTCAGCAAGGCATAACTGGCAATATTAAATGGCACACCTAGGAATAAATCTGCTGAACGCTGATAGAGCTGGCATGACAGTTTATTATCCGCCACAAAGAACTGAAATAGCGTATGACAAGGCGGCAGCGCAACTTGATCTGCTTCACCGGGATTCCAACCAGACACAATCAAACGTCTTGAATTGGGATTGGTTTTTATTTGCTCAATGACTTGGGTGATTTGATCGACACCATCATTATTGTAGCTTCCATCTTCACGCTGGCTTGCGCCATAATTGCGCCACTGATGACCATAGACAGGGCCTAAATCACCAGCAGGGCGGTTAAAGCGCGCTGTCTGTTCAGCCGTAGACCACTCATTCCAAATACGTACGCCATTGGCTTGTAGATAATCAACATGCGTACTGCCACTTAAAAACCAAAATAGCTCATAGACGATAGATTTAAAGTGGACTTTTTTGGTGGTTAATAAGGGGAAACCATCAGCTAAATTAAAACGTAGCTGCGCGCCAAAGTGGCTCAGCGTACCAGTGCCAGTACGGTCGCCTTTTTCAGTGCCTTCAGTGAGGACAAGATGCAGCAAATCTAGATAGGCTTGCTCGTTTTTACGCTGCTTGTTGTTACTAATAATGGAGTTGCTCATGGTCATAAAATTGCTCTTCTACGCTATTAAAACGCATAGTTGTATTGTTTTTTAACAGGCTACTTAATGTGAATTAGTGCTTAATAAGCCGACTGCTTACCCCAGTCATAGATACCGCGTTTGTAAGCGTATACCAGCATGATGAAACCAATAATAATCATGGGAGCGCTGAGTATCTGCCTTTGGTCATCCAACCTAGTAATACAAATCCTTGGTCCGCATCGGGTTGGCGGAAAAACTCAATGATGAAGCGGCTGATGCCATAGCCCAATAAAAATACTGCCGATGCTGCCATACGTGGGCGCGGTTTTGATGAATACCACCATAGGAATAGGAATAATAATAAACCTTCGGCAAGTGCCTCATACAGCTGTGAGGGATGACGAGGTAGCAAATACTGCCCATTTACTTCAAGCATCAACTCTTGTAGCTCAGGGTTGGTTTGCAATTGCTGCATATCAGTAGCAGCCGCTTGCGGGAAGTAGGTAAGCCAGTTGTAGCCACCGTTAGAGACGCGGCCCCATAGCTCGCCATTGATATAATTGCCAATACGACCAAATAATAAGCCTGTTGGCACGCAAGGAACGATAAAGTCCAGCACCTGAAACGGGGTCTTTTTATACTTACGGGCAAAATATAACATGCCCAGTAAGACACCAATCATGCCGCCATGGAAAGACATGCCGCCTTCCCAGACTTTGAAAAGGTAAGCGGGGTTTTGTAAAAATTCACCGAATTGATAAAACAATACATAGCCGACACGACCGCCCAAAATGACGCCAAGTGCGCCAAAAAATACCAAGTCGGACACCATGTCAGTGTTCCAATTGTCACGTTTGGTGCTGCGATACCAAGCCAGACCAAAGGCGGCGGCAAATGCCAACAAATACATTAGGCCATACCAGTGCACTTCTACTGGACCCAAAGACAGCGCTACAGGATCGTACTGAGGATGTATCATCATAAGGGCATCATAAATTTGGTAATAGAATGCTGCTCATAATAGCAAAAATAGCCAGTGAGGCATACCAAATTACGGTGAGGCTCATCTCATGGTAACAACTTATCTGCTACGGGTAACATCTAGAAAGAAAGCCAGAAAACCGCTAAGATATAAAAAAGCTGCTGAAAATAAATGCCATCATAAATATTGCCTCATTATATTTAATGAAGCGTTAGATACTGCGCGCTTGCGCTAATGCACCGTATTAATGGATTAACCGTATTTTTAAGGAATGATTATGCAAGCTAAGTTATCAAAAGTAGCAATATTACCTAAGTTTTTAACCTCTAAAAAACAGTTGATGCCACTGGGTTTATTTAGCGTAGCGGCTTTAGCTTTGACTCCTGCTCAGGCAGCGAACAGTAGTATTGAACAAGTGACCATTTATCAGGGCTTAGCTAGCGTGACTCGTGCGTTACCAATCAATGGTAGCGGTGAGCAGACGCTGGTTTTTTCTTGTCTGTCCCCTTATATCGATAAAGACAGTGTGAGCGTACAAGCAGCAAATGGTATTAATATTGGTGAAGTCAGTATCGAGACTTTAAGCGATGAGCAAGCAGCGCAGTGTCAGTATCAAGGTGAGGCGAGAGTGCAAACACAGCAAGATAATTTGGCAGTTATCAATGCTGAGTTAGAAGCGGCACGCTTAGCAAAAGCTTACTTGCAGAATTTAACCAAGGTCACGCAAATCAGTACAGATGGCACGCTTGCCAATAATGCGCGCGATCTAGAAACCCAAGCGGTCAGTATCAATAAACGCATACTAGAAATTCAGCACCGCCAAGCCAGTGCGCAAGATGCGCTCAACCAACTAATGGCGGGCAGCGCGACTTCCACTCAAAATAGTGTGACTCAAGTGAGTGTACGTACTGCCAGTCGAGTACCAAACAGTGTGAAACTGCACTATCAAGTACGCGGCGCGGGTTGGGAGCCAACGTATCAAGCAAGGCTGAATACTGAAACTAAGCAATTAAATATCATTGCCTCTGCGGTTATTGCTCAGCAGACAGGAGAAAACTGGCTCAATGTCCCTTTGATGCTAAGCTCTGTCAATCCCAATCAAAACACGACCAGCCAATTGCCACGAGTTGAGCATTTTTCTTTATATGAAGAAGATAGAGAAAACCGGACTATATCTGTACCACCTATGGCGGAAAACATGCCTGTTGTGGTATCTGCAAGAGACAGCTATGACGGTGCCTCGACACCTAACATGGCGCCGCTGCCAAGCTTTACCGTTAGCAGTCAGAATAAAAACGGCATTACCGAATACCGCTTGCCGCAGCGTATTAGTATTCCAAGCGATGGCAGGCGCGTACGGACAGTCATTGATGAGCAGTCGGGCAGTAGCAAGCTATGGATTCGTAGCACGCCGAGTGTGGATGCAGCTGGCTATTGGTATGCATCCGCACCGTTCTTGACACCAGCTTGGGTAGATGGTTCGCTACAGTTATACCGTGATGATAATTATGTCGGGCAGGCGCGCTATAATTATCAAGCGCTCAAAGAGCAAGGTATCGGTTTTGGTATTGACCCTAATATTATCGTAAAGCAGATAGCTGATGAAGATAAGCAGGGTGATAAAGGCGCGTTTAATCGCACGCAAACTTTAACTAAAACACAAGCGTATCAATTTACCAATCAGCACAACCGACCTATGCATTTACAAGTATTAGGCAGTGAGCCTATTAGCCGCGACGATAGTCTTAAAGTAACCATCACTCATACACCGCCAGTGAATGAGCGTGACTGGAATGATAATAAAGGCATGGTTGCGTGGGAGTTCGATTTACCAAGCAAACAATCAAAAGTCATACAGTCGACCTCTCAGATTAGTTATCCTGCTAGCAAAAACTTATCAGTAAACTAATCTGTCAGTGAACTAAGTTAAACTGAAATCAAGCTTGGCTGTTTGCTAAGCACATTTTTAGTAAAATTAGGAGTCTTATGTGTATTGTCGCCATTGCTTGGCAACTCTTTGATGAGCTGCCTTTGGTGTTATTGTCCAATCGCGATGAGTTTTTGCAGCGTCCGACAGAGCTGCTACATCAATGGGAAGATAAGCCTGTTTTTGCAGGACGCGATGTACAAAGTGGCGGTACTTGGCTGGGTATTCATCAACAGCCCCATCAAGCCAATCATCAGGACGGTCATCAAGCGCCTCAAGAATGTTATCAGCAAAACGGACGTTGGGCTGCGGTATTGAATTTTCGCGATGGCGTGCAGGCAAGCTCTGATGAGCGCTCACGCGGGGCGCTAGTCACGGATTTCTTAACCAGTGATATCAGCCCGATGGAGTTTGCACGGCAGATTAGTTTGCAAAACTATGCTGGGTTCAATCTCATTATTGGTGATAGCAAGCAAGCCGTTATTGTCAATAATCGTGGTCATGCTCCTATGCCACTATATGCAGGACTGCATGTCATTTCCAATGGTCAGCCTGAGGACAGCTGGTTTAAAACTGAAAAACTGCGAGGTAGCTGCGCCAAGAAGTATTGCCACTAATCGCTGAGAATAGCGAACCTAAGTACTGGCAAGAAGCGGCCTTTGCGGTATTGTCTGACAATACGCAAGCGCCAGTGGATAAGCTGCCGGAGACTGGAGTGGCTGTTGAGATTGAGCAGATTCTGTCTTCTATTTATATAGAGCCTGTCACTTTTAATCATACGCAAAATAATTTGCCCACTTATGCGACACGTACCCAAAGCATTTTAACCCTGAAATGTCATTCTCAGTTGGCAGATTCAGCAGTGGATGAGATTGCTAGATTAGTAAGCCGAGAGTGTCAGCATGACAGTTATAAAGAATGTCGACATGATAGTCATAAGTAGCCTATAGATTTTTCATCTATTAGCTTTTTCATCTACTCTTAATAAGGCTCACGTACAATTTTCATGAGAAGTTTGATACTACAGTTTTAATATCGAACAAGAGAAAATCACCAATCCCTTTATTAAAGAATGGATTTCACTTTAAATTACTATTTATATGGCGTAAGATAAATATAGATGTCACTAAAGTTCATACCAGTTGAGTAAATGTTTATAAAACAAGGAGTGTGAAATGAGCATGATGAAGTCACTGATATTTATTGAACCAGGCAAAATTGAAATTGTAGATAAAAAAATCCCTGATGTAGGCCCTAATGATGCCTTGATAAAAATTACGACCACGACCATTTGTGGTACTGACATCCATATCTTTAAAGGTGAGTATGCCGTTGCAAAAGGCTTAACCATTGGTCACGAGCCAGTAGGTATCATTGAAAAGCTTGGTAGCGCAGTCATGGGCTATGAAGAAGGGCAGCGAGTCATTGCTGGCGCCATTTGCCCAACGTTTACCTCCTATGCCAGTCAAGATGGTTTCCCTTCACAAGACGGTGGCTATCTTGATGCAGATGGTAGATGTTCTTGTCACGGTTATAAAGCCACAGGCGGCTGGCGTTTTGGTAATCACATTGACGGTACGCAAGCAGAGTATGTGCTAGTGCCAGATGCGCAGGCCAATCTATGTCCAGTGCCAGATGGACTGACGGATGAGCAAGTGCTGATGTGCCCTGACATTATGTCGACAGGCTTCAAAGGCGCAGAAAACGCCAATATTCAGATTGGTGATGTGGTTGCTATATTTGCACAAGGCCCTATCGGTTTATGCGCTACTGCTGGAGCAAGGATTAAAGCGCGTCACTGATTATCGCTGTCGATGGCAATAATGAACGTTTGGCCATGGCAAAGAAACTGGGAGCAGATATTACTCTAAACTTTACAGAAGTTGACGTGGTTGATGAGATCATGAAAATCACTGGTGGTCGTGGGGTGGATAGCAGTATCGAGGGGTTAGGTTTACAGTCTACGTTTGAGCAATGTCTCAAAATATTAAAACCAGGCGGTACACTCTCAAGTTTGGGTGTGTATTCTGAAGATTTAGTCATTCCAATGGCTCATTTCGCCTCTGGTCTTGGCGATCATACGATAAGAACGGCTCTCTGCCCAGGAGGTAAAGAGCGTATGCGCCGATTGATGAATGTCATCGAGTCGGGTCGAGTAGATTTATCAGAGATGGTGACGCATACCTATGCCTTGGATGATATTGTAGAGGCCTATGACTTGTTCATGCATCAGCGTGACGGCGTACTAAAAATTGCTATCAAGCCATAATTATTCCGCAAGATATAATCGCTATATAATAGAAAAGCCTGCATCTAAAGGATACAGGCTCTTCTATTACGTGTTACTTTTAATCAAAATGTCAGTTCATCCTATCAACAAGTGATTGTCTTGTTCAGGAATAATCAGCTCTTGTCTTAGAGGTAGCTCAGGCACTAGCTCTTGCAAGGCACGGCGATAAACGCCTCGTTTAAAATGAATTACTTGTCCAAGTGGATACCAGTAACTGACCCATTGCCAATGATCAAATTCTGGTTTGCCCTCATCAAAGCGGATATGTTGAGTGTTCGTCTCATCTAAGCGTAGCAAAAACCATTTCTGTTTTTGCCCAATACATAAAGGGTGCTGTCCATGCCGCACATAGCGTTTTGGCAGACGATAACGCAACCAATCTTGCGTCACTGCCAATAAGTCTACATGACGCGGATGCAGGCCGACCTCTTCCCAGAGCTCGCGATACATCGCATCCATCGGCGTCTCCCCACGGTCGATACCGCCTTGTGGGAACTGCCAAGCGTTGTGACCAATACGTTTTGCCCACAGAACCTGCCCTTGTGTATTTGCCAAGATGATGCCGACATTGGCGCGAAAGCCGTCTGCATCTATCATGATTAAACCTTTTTAATTTATTTAAAATAGCCTATTTTGAGCTAGAACCGTGACAGCAATCATAATTATTATAAGGTGATGGTTGTCGATATTAGGTCAAAATAAGATTCATTACCGTTATTAAACCAAGAAACAAGCAAAATGTGTAACAGTATTTTGCTATAAAATGTTTCACGAGCTTAACTGTTTAAAATCAACCAGTTATAATTAAACTTTTGTAATGTTTTTTTGGGAATCTTACTACAAAGATAGGTTCTAACAATAAGAGGATAGGTTTGAATAATAAGCAGTAGGCGCTATATGAATGTTAATTCACTGCTAAGAAGATTTTAGTAAAAAGGTTTAATTAAAAATAAGGCTGCAAAAGACAAATAGGTGAGCTATTTATAATAATAATGATTTTGGATGATAAGGGCTCAATAAAATGTGCCATTGGCTTATGCTACACTAGCTAAGTAAAACATATTGTCAGAAAATAAAAATCGGGCAACGAGCTAATTAAAATAAGGAATGGTCAAGATGTCAGAGTCAAAAGCAAGTGTAACGTGGCAAGAAAACAAAGCATTTATGGGTGTGTCACCATCAGGCATAATGTACAGATCGATGCCGATAAAGAAAAAGGCGCAAGTCCGATGGAGCTGATTCTATTGGGGCTTGGTGGTTGTGCTAGCTACGATGTGGTAGCGATTTTACAAAAATCGCGCCAAGAGGTGACAGACGTACGTTGCGAGTTGACCGCTCAGCGTGCTGAAACTGTACCAGCTGTCTATACTGACATTCACATGCATTTTGTGGTGACAGGTCAAGATGTCAAAGAAAGCCAAGTAGAGAAGGCCATAAAACTGTCTGCAGAAAAATATTGCTCAGCCAGTAGAATGTTGGTACAAGGTGGGGTGAACGTCACCCATGATTTCGAAGTGATTGCAGGGTAGGGGCAAGTATAATAATGAATGCACTTCTGGAATTAGTCTCTAATACCGCAGCGTCCGCCATTTGGGCGATGGTCGTAGCAAGTTTACTACCGCTTGCCATGCATTGACAGCGAAAGCTATTGGCGGCTTTAATTTGGCTGACAATGCCCATCCACGTGATTTTTTACAAGGTACGACGGGCGCGGCCGCACGTGCTAACGCGGCCCAGCAAAACAGCTATGAGACGTTGCCAATATTTTTGGCAGCAGTACTGACGGCAATGCTGTTCTTTGTCCCACAATCGATTATCAATATACTGGCTTGGTTGTACGTGCTGATTCGTATCGGTTTTTGCGTGGCTTATATTACTAATTTGGCGACGTTTCGCTCCATACTTTGGGTGTTATCGATTGCCTGTTGTTTGATGTTATTCTATTTAGCGATTAGAGTGAGTATTTAATCTTATTCGTTAGACAGATTGGCTTTAAGATAAAAGCAGCTATTATTGGCGCACACTGGCTTGCAGTGCACTAATGATAGCTGCTTTATTTTTTTCTCTTTTAATACTGTCCCATAAAACTTTTGCTTCGCTATAGCCTTTGATGAGCATTGCTAACCACTGCTTGTAACGACCAACCAAGATAACTTCAGTTTTAGCCTGGCCTTCCAAAAATCTTATCTGATGGGTGACCATCGCTTCCCACGACAACGTTGCTGCATTTAGCATGGCATCATCTGAACCGCAATCCACGCGAGCAACCAAATCGGGACGGGTAACCGCGCCGCGACCCAACATCAAATGCTCTGTACCAGCTTGAGTCATACAGTTTTTCGCGTGTTCTGCATTCCATATTTCACCGTTGGCAATGACTGGAATATCTAGCGTGTTAAAGCTTTGGATTTTGTCCCAATAGGCTGGTGGTTTATAGCCTTGGGTTTTGGTTCGTGCGTGAATGGTTAGCCAATCAGCACCACTGTCGCTAATCGCAGCTTTGATATCATCCATGCGGCTGGTATCGGTATAACCTAAACGAATTTTAGCTGAGACTGGAATATGAACGCGAACCGCTTGCCGCACCGCGCTGATAATCTGATACATGGTTTCGGGTTCATCCAATAATACCGAACCACCACGGTGGCTATTGACCGTCTTGGCAGGGCAACCAAAGTTGATATCAATTGCTGGTGCACCAAGCGCGGCAGCATAAGCAGCATTTTCTGCCATGAGTTGCGCTTCACTACCAAGCAACTGGACATGAATAGGCGTGCCAGAGGCAGTTTTAGCATCCTGACGCAGTTCTGGAACGTATTTATAAAATACATGCGCAGGCAATACGTGTTGAGTCACACGGATAAATTCGCTAACCGACCAATCATAAGGGCGACCCAAGTCTGAGGCAATTTGCGTGAGGATTTGCCGCATTAATGGATCGGTCAAACCTTCCATTGGAGCGAGCAGGCGGACGGGATTGGCGAATAACTGACGGATGGTATTTTGACGTATTTGAAGTTGCTGATTAGTATTCATGCTTGTTGTTCACTGCTAAAAGGGTACTATTAAAGGATTGCCATAAAGACAGGTAGGCTAGAGGTTTAGAGTGGCAAATACAGAGAGTGACTAACTGAGGAAAATTAAGTATTACCAAAAATCACTTTTTTGCCTGTCTGTAATCCCGATATCAAGTCTTTAATATTATGGATGTCCAAATTGCTCTGGGCACGTGTGCAAGCGACGTAGAGCAAACGCAACTCTTCAGGGCTTATTTTGACCGCATTGGTGGTCACATCATAATAGAAATCATCGTCCAGCTGTACCTTTCCCCATTCGAGCCCTTTCGCTTTATGGGCAGTGGAGATAACATAATCAGCATTTTCGATACTGGTGAGACTATTGACCGCTTGGCTCAGGACATTGGTGCCATGATCATCGACGAGTTTCACCAGTGTTTTTAGATCACTGCCTTCATTGGTTTCAGAATACTCTTGCACATCACCCCAATTATAAAAATACGCCAGTTCAGGTACACCGTACGCCGACTTACCGTTTTTCAAGTTTTCGGCTGCCTGACAAAATTTAAGCATACGATCGGTATCGGCTTGTAGCGCCACGCGGTGTCCCAATTTTAATCCAGTCAATAATTGCGACATTGCGGCGGCATTAGTGCGGCAAAGGATGGCATCTTTTTTACTATGTACCATACCCTTATCAGTAGAAGATTGCTTATTAGGATTGCCTTTTAACGGGACGTCTTCTTGCAATGCTTTGAGCAAAGTATTGGCAATCTCAGCAATCGGTTCGCCAAAACGAAACGACTGGGTCAATAAGGTTTGTGGTAAGGGCAGTTTTTTCATCGCATTGACTGCGCCGCGCCATTCATAAATTTGCTGATGAGCGTCACCCACATAAATCACTTGCCGTGGCTGCTGGGTTAAAATTCCCATCATCAAGGATCGGCATCTTGAGCTTCATCAAACAAAATAAAATCAGCGGGAATACTGGGTTTAGACAGTGCCCAAAGTTTCAGATAAATATCATGCCCGATACCAGCTGGATGGCGCGCATCAATCGACTGTAGCCAACGCTGCTCGACGGCTGGATAGAGCATTTCACGCAGCTGCTCAGCATCAGAATCATCGAGCCAACTTGGAAATAGTATATGTCTAGGTGCAGGATAACTGGCATGGGTACTACAAAAATTGCTGACAGCATCACTAACAAAGCGCGACAGTCGGGCTGGAGTGAGGGTAATATATTTGTTTATACCATCCATTTGCCGACGTACTTGGACGGGCTGCAAACCCAAATCATCACCCAAACGCTTGGGTGAAAACCGCGGCAACGACAGCTTAGCAGTGATATCACGGGCGACATGCCGATAAGCAAGCGAATGAAAGGTGCGACATTCCACATGCGGTGGAAACTTTGAGCGAGCATCATTGGCAATCGTCTTGTTGAAGCTAAGTATAAGCCACGTCCACGCAAACGCTCACCAATCAGTTTTAAGGTCGTCGTTTTACCAGCACCCGCATAAGCCACCACTTTAAATGACTTGTGATCCATCGCCATGTTGAGCGCGCTCAGCTGCTCATCAGTGGGATCGCTCATATAAGCTGGCATAGATGCGGACATAAAAAATTACCTAAAAGAGTAAAACGGATCAAAAATGACGGGGGTAAAAAAAGCCACTGCATAGACAATGGCTGACTCATCATGTGCACTTGCAAAATGCTTGCAAGCGCATATGACAATAATACAAAAACTCATAGAAAATAAAGGTAGAAATAAGCAGGTTATAGTAACAGATTAGCGCGTTGGCTGTTTTTGAAATAAGTGTCTGACAAGTGATGTTATTCTTTATTTAACCCTGTATCGCTTGCTAAAGTAGGACTGTGCTCTTCTTTAATTAATACTTTCGCTAAAAATAATCCTAGCTCAAACAATAACCACATCGGAATGGCGAGCATCAACATCGACACCCCATCAGGCGGTGTCACGACCGCAGCAACGGCGAAACAGCCGACGATAATATAACGGCGTTTATCTTCTAAGCTCTGAATGGAGACGACGCCCGTCAATATCAATAGCAAGGTGACGACTGGAATCTCAAAGGTTAAACCAAATACCATAAAGAGTTTGAGTGCAAAACTTAAATAACTGTCGATGTCGGTCATTGGCAATACGTTCTGCGGCGCGAACATAATAAAGAATTTGAGAACGCCTTTGAGTACAATAAAATAAGAGAAAGCCACACCCGCATAAAATAAAAATATAGAGGACATTAAAACGGGAATAGCGATTTTTTTCTCTTTTTTATAGAGACCAGGAGCGACAAACGACCAGATTTGATACAAGATGTAGGGCATTGCAAAGAATGCAGCGACAAAAACAGTCAGGCGTATCGGTGCCATAAAGTTAGAGGTGATATCCGTCGCGATCATCGTTGAGTTGGCAGGCAACTGGGCAACCAATGGGTTGGACAAAAAATCATAGAGCTCGCGTGAAAATCCGACCAAAGCCAAGAATATGACCAGTACGGCAACACATATCTTAATCAAATGATGACGCAGTTCAATCAAATGTTCGGTAATCGCATATCGCCAAGTGAGCTTAGGATATCGCCAGAGTCCTCAGTATTGCTGTCGACATTACCATCTATGGTAGCTGTTGAGGTCTCGATATCTGAATCCGCGACTTTTTCTTGACGGCTTTTTTTACGTTTAAATAAGCCCACTAATGACTCTCCTGCTCATGAACAGAAGCCTGTTAGGTAAAGGACTGTCTATATGGCTGTTTAGTAAGATATCGGCTTTATAATTTGGTAAGTAGGGCGGTTGCGGCAAACGACGCGCTTTATCATAAGCTCCAAGACGAAACCACATATTTTCCCACGGTCTAGTTGTGATGGTTTGAGACACTGGATTGACGTTATCGCTACAGTCAGTTTTTAGACTATCATTATCGCCTTGTGCCGATGACTGCTCAGGCTTTCTGGTTTCTCAGCCTGTCTATTACTGTCATAGGCGTAGTCAAACGCTTTTGGCTGCACTGGTCGATTATCATCATTCTCACTACTGGCTTGACTACTTTGGCTAGGCGTATTGTCATTGCTGGATCACGCGATGCTTTTAAATGCTGGTTTTGCGAGGATTCAAACTCTTGCATACTGCCGCGCATTTCCGCCATCTCGCGCCTCATATCTGCTTCAGTCTGGCGAATTTTGGCCAGCTCTTTTTGCATAAGCTGGCGGGTCTCTGCCAAATCAAGTTCAGCTTCGATTTCAGATTGCAGGGTGGATACCGTGCGGCGAATTTTGGCATACCACTGCCCAGCGGTACGCGCTGCCTGTGGCAGTTTTTCTGGGCCCAAGACGATTAGGGCGATAACACCAAAGAGAAGTAGTTCAGAAAAGCCGATATCAAACATAATGTTCCGATGTCATTGTCTAAAAGGTCACTGTCTAGAGGCTATACATTATGTGTGTCATCAACCTTGGTGGTGGTTGGGCGCTCTTCAGTGTGTGCATTGCCATCATGATCGAGCACCACATGCTTTTTAGCATGCTCAGTATTTTCATCTTTGACCGCTTCTTTGAAGCCTTTGACTGCGCCGCCCAAATCTTTGCCAGCATTTCTAAGCTTCGAGGTGCCAAATACGACCACCACTACCACCAATAAAATCAGCCAATGCGTAATAGAAAAACTACCCATAAAGGTATCCTTGTGTCTTGGTTTTCAGTCTTTGTATGCCTACTTTGGGTGTATCGAATATCGTTATATTCAATAAACAGCCTCGACATACAATGCGAAGTAAAACAGAGCTATATTATAACCTGCACTTGTGACAAAAAGGTGAAATCAACAATAATCAAACAGGGCAACGGCCAAGCTTATAGAAACTATCGCGCCGCCTTTTCGTCGATACCTGATAGACCAAAACGTCGACCTAGCTCGTTTAATACCGCATCCGACTCAATATCGAACCACGCCAGTCCTACTAATGTATGAAACCAGACATCGGCAACCTCATAGATGAGCTCGTGACGAGCGTCATCATATTGCGCTTTATTGCTATTTTCGTCGCAATTGGCAAAATCTTTGGCGGCAATGATACTTTCAGTACTTTCTTCGCCAACTTTCTCTAGGATTTTATTTAAACCCTTTGCGTATAAGCTTGCTACGTACGAGCTATCAGCATCCGCTTGTTTACGCTCTGCCAATACACCGTCAAGCTGCTGCAAAATAGAGCGATTGGTAGTGTCGTTGTCATGGTGACTGTGACTGTGGTTGGCATCTGAAGGGATTACATCGTGAGCCTGCGTCTCGTTACTTTTAGGAATGGATTTTGCTGCATCGCTTGAATGATAAATATCAGCAGGGTCTTTTAATACCTTATCGACGGTTTGCCATTCCGGCGTTTGGCCCGACAAATCTAAACGCTGATAGAAGCAAGACTCGCGACCAGTATGGCAAGCGATACCGCCAGCCTGAGTGACACTAAGGACAATCACGTCTGCATCACAGTCCAAGCGAATATCATGTACGGTCTGAGTATGACCCGATGACTCGCCCTTATGCCACAATTTGGCACGTGAGCGCGAAAAATAAACCGCTGTCTGCGTTTGCGCGGTTAACTGTAGTGCTTCGGCATTCATCCAAGCCATCATCAAAACACGCCCAGACTTATGATCTTGAGCAATTGCAGGAATCAAACCATCAGTATTAAATTTTATGGCAGCCAGCCAAGCAGGTAAAGTCATAATATATCTGTCTTCTTATTTATATAGAAATCAAAGGGGAATAAATGAATCGTAACGGATTCTATTTATGGTCTGAATAAAAAAGCGGTTAGCATTAGGGCATGTCCTCAATATCAAATCCTGTAGAGATGTGGGTACAGCGCTTCTTTCATAATTTTATCAAGCGCAATCGACTTATTGAGGCGAAAGTCATAATTGACAAAATGCTGCCGCGCCTTGGCTACTGTTTCTCCAGTATGCATACGGGTAATTTTTATCACTATAGTGCCACCATTATCGTATAACGGCTCAACGCCTACTTCAAATAATAGCTCTTCACGCGCCCGTATGCGACTGACAATACTTAGCTGTAACTCATCGATAATTAAACCGTGATAATCTGCATCGATCTCTTTAATACCTTTAGAGTAAAAAAATCTCTGCCGCGCCTCACATAGCAATGCCGTCAATGATTCGAGCGTCAGGTACTGAGCCATATCAAGTTCAATATGACGCACACGCATCACTGTTTCAAAGACAAATATGTCGTTATCAAAGTCTAATTCTTGTTTTGACACGTTATCTCCTAGATTGATTGCAGGCTATGAGTGCTGCTAATCATGGTGTAGGTTGGTAGCGTCATCATCGTACGATAGACGCTCGATAAGTGTGATAAATAACTTTGTATTATTAGCGCTCAGCTTATACTAAGGTTCAGTCTCTACTTAAGCACAGCTTAAGCTGACATTCAATCTATTTGGCGGTAAATCCGCAGTTTTATGAGTGTTTTGACTAAAATCTTTATAAATGGGCTCATACCCATTATCCACTGTCATGCCTACTAGGGCGTGTCCTCATTTTAAAAATGATGATAAGAATGATATAAATTGCCGTCAAACAAGGAAAATAGCGCAAATAATATCGAGATATTGATGAGCTATTTGGCGTAGCTTGGCAGAATTTAACCGTTTTCAGTCCATTTATTTGCTTTCGTTCAGATTGAGGACACGCCCTAGGCGAGGCGTAAAAGTTTCCTTGGCAAAACAGTGCATTATCTGCTAAAATACCGCCTCCCACCTCGAGGCAAATAGAGGTTTAGTGGGTGTTTTTACAGCCACTATTCGTTATGTACTATTTGACGACCAGGTTCTATCAAAGACAAAGAGGCAAATCATCATGAAAGTTAAGATGAAAACCAGAAGCGGTGCAGCTAAACGCTTCAAAAAAACAGCGAACGGCTTCAAGCGTAAGCAAGCAAACAAAAGCCATATCTTGACCAAGAAATCAGCTAAGCGTATTCGCCAGTTGCGCGGTCTAAAGATGGTGGACAAGTCTGACGAAGCAGCAGTTCGTCGCATGTGCCCATACATCTAGTAGGCTATCGTCATTTAGCTTTAATTAAGCGCTGTTTAATTTATGGCGACTGGATTAAAAATATCTGACTTTGCAATCTGATAGCGATGTCTACTATTCGATGACATCGTGATTCGTTTAATAATGATTAAAGAAATCTTGGAGTAATTTATGGCCCGTGTAAAACGTGGTGTACAGGCGAATCGTCGTCACAAAAAAATCCTAAAACGCGCAAAAGGCTACTACGGTGCCCGTTCACGTGTTTACCGCGTAGCGGTACAAGCAGTGACCAAAGCTGGTCAATATGCTTATCGTGACCGTCGCAACAAAAAACGTACTTTCCGTCGTCTTTGGATTGCACGTATCAATGCTGGTGCACGCTTAAACGGTTTAAGCTACAGCCGCTTTATCAATGGCATGAAATTGGCTAACATCACTGTCGATCGTCGCGTACTTGCTGACATCGCTATGCATGATGCAGCGACTTTCACAGCGTTGGTTGAAAAAGCAAAAGCGGCATTAGCATAAATATTAACCTTCCTTTAGGGTTGCTGCTTGTTTAGTCAGAATTTACAAGTAGTTATCTATATGGACAGGGATAATATTGATTAATAGTATGATATTAATAAAAGCTACCGCTGGTCGGTGGCTTTTTTTATATCACATCATCTAATGTTACCGCATTTTTTGAGCACTAGTGCTAAATATGCTTTGTTGAGATAGCTTTTATCATCGTCTAAATATTCAAGCCATTCATATCACTGGTATTACTTTTGAATAACTGGGTAAATGGTTTGCAATATTTGGTCAAATCCCTACAATTACCAATCACTATTATTAATAGTCCGTTTAAATCAGGAAGAATGCATCTTATGACTACCCCTGCTGCTACCACCGATTTGTCGGCGCTACCGACCTTGTCCACAGAGCTAAGCGAGCTTAATGAAGCTCAGCTAAATGAGTTGGCCAGTGCCGCTGAAGCCTTGGTTCTACAAGTAACCGATGTGCGTGCGTTGCAGGATTTGCGTGTGCAATTGACCGGTAAAAAGAGCCCATTAACTGGCTGGTCAAAGCAGATGGGTAAACTCAGCAGCGACGATAAAAAGACCTACGGCGGCTGGTTACATCAAGTCCGTAGCCGTATTCAAGAGGCGTTGACAGAGCAGCAGCAGCAGCTAGAAGTGGCTGCACTAAATGCTAAGCTTGCAAGCGAAAGTATTGATATCACCTTGCCTGCTCGCGGTGGTCAAAAAGGTCATTTGCATCCAGTGACCATGATTACCCAGCGTATGCAGCAGTATTTTATCCAAGCAGGTTTTAACGTTGCTACTGGTCCTGAAGTCGAAAGCGACTATTATAACTTTGAGGCGCTTAATATTCCGTCGCATCATCCAGCACGCGCAATGCACGATACCTTCTATTTTGATGCGCATTATCTACTGCGTACGCATACCAGTCCTGTGCAGATTCGCACCATGGAAAAGAATGAACCGCCTATTCGCATTATTTGCCCAGGTCGTGTTTATCGCAATGACTCGGATCAAACGCATTCGCCGATGTTCCATCAGCTAGAAGGTTTAATGGTCACTGAGTCGAGCACTTTTGCTGAGCTAAAGGGTCTGATTAGTGAGTTCTTGGAAGCATTTTTTGCCAAAGAGCTGACTGTACGTTTCCGCCCATCATTTTTCCCATTTACTGAGCCGTCAGCTGAAGTGGATATCCTCGATGATAATGGTAAATGGCTTGAGGTTATGGGCTGCGGTATGGTACATCCACAGGTGCTTACCAACTGCGGTATCGATGCTGAAAAATATACTGGCTTTGCTTTTGGGATGGGGATTGAGCGCTTCGCGATGTTATATTACGGCATCGATGATTTGCGCTTGTTTTTCCAAAATGACGTACGCTTTTTAAAGCAGTTTGGCTAGATTTTATTATTCAATAATACCTCTACCTTTACTCCAAAACCTTTATTATAAAATTCTGATCTGAGATATTTATGAAAATTAGCGAACAGTGGCTACGTCAATGGGTAAACCCCAACAATAGCAGTGAGCAATTGGCCGAACAACTCACGATGGCAGGACTTGAGATTGATGATCGCTATGCGGTTGCCCGTGCCTTCAGTGGTGTGGTCGTCGGTGAAGTCATCAGCGTCGAGCAGCATCCAGATGCCGATAAACTGCGCGTTACGCAGGTTAATATTGGTGCAGCTGAACCGTTACAAATCGTCTGCGGCGCACCCAATGTCACCGTTGGTATGAAAGCACCCGTTGCGACCGTTGGTGCCATTTTGCCTTCTGATAATGGTGCAGGTTTTGAAATTAGAAACGGTAACCTACGCGGTGTCGACTCTAACGGTATGCTTTGCGGCGCGTCTGAAATTGATTTAACCGATAGCATCGATGGTCTGCTTGAATTGCCAGCTGATGCACCGATTGGTATGGATATTCGTGAGTATTTAGGTTTAGACAATCAGATATTAGATATCTCTATCACCCCAAATCGCGGTGACTGTTTTAGTGTACGCGGTATTGCACGCGAAATATCAGTTATCAATGATTTGCCAATGCAGCTGCCTGATATTCCTGCCAACGTAGCAGCTACTGAAAACGCTGCTGGTACTGCTACGCCAGCGGTAACGGTTAGTGCAATTGAAGCGTGCCCGCGCTATTTACTACAGTCAATCAGCAATATTGATCGTAGCATCGACACCCCAAAGTGGATGCAAGATGCGCTGGTTCAGTCAGGACTACGCTCGCACAACTTTTTGGTTGATGTGACCAACTATGTATTGATGGAGTTGGGTCAACCGCTACATGCTTTTGATGCCGATACTATCGAGGGCGATATCGTGGTGCGTTTGGCACAGCCTGAAGAAACGATTGTCTTATTAAATGAGCAAACCATTACTCTAACGGGTGATGAATTAGTCATTGCTGATGATAAAGGCGCACTTGCGCTCGCGGGTATCATGGGCGGTCAACGCAGTAGCGTTACTGATAGCACCACCAATATCGTCTTAGAAAGTGCTTTCTTTAACCAGCTTGCTATTGCTGCACGTGCACGCCGTTTTGGTCTGCATACTGATGCCTCACAACGCTTTGAGCGTGGGGTAGACTTTGAGTTACCAGAGCTAGCATTGGCACGCGCTGTTGATTTGATTAGTAGCGTTACTGGTGGGCAAGCCGGACAAATAGTAAAAGCAGAAAGCAGTGAGCATTTACCAGCTCGCGCACCGATTACTTTACCAATTGCTAAAGTTCGTGATGTCATCGGTATTGAGATTGAGCCAGCAGTCATGGTTCGTATCTTAACCCAATTGGGCTTTGAGGTAGCGCAGCAAGCCGATAGCCTGATTTGCACGCCGCCATCGTATCGCTTTGACATGAGTATTAAAGAAGACCTCATTGAAGAAATTGCGCGTATCTATGGTTATGACAATATTCCAAGCGTGTTGCCGCATTTGCAAGTGAGCATGGATTATGACGATACCGCAGATTTAACCCATGAGATGAAGCTGGCATTGGTCGATAATGGCTATATGGAAGCGATCAGCTTTAGCTTTAGCGATGCCAAAATAGAAGCATTGCTCGATGATAAAGCCCTAGGAGAAGTGTTGGCACTGGCCAATCCTATCTCTAGTGACTTAGCCGTGATGCGCCGTACCTTACTATCTAGCTTATTGCCTTGCGTGCAGTACAATCTCAATCGTCAGCAGCCACGCGTTCGTTTCTTTGAAACAGGGCTTAGCTTTGTTGGTCAAAGTATTAGTGAGTTGGTGCAGACACCAAGTATTGCGTTAGTAGCAGTTGGCGATGTCTGGGACGAGCAAGCGTATCAAAACCGTGCGTTAGACTTTTATGATCTTAAGCATGATATTGAGCAGTTATTACCTGCACAAATGGATAGCGCCCGTATTCGCTATGAGCGCAGTGAGCTTGCTTTCTTGCATCCAGGTCAAAGTGCCAAGCTCTATATTGATGATGAATATGTCGGTTGGTTGGGTCAATTGCATCCTAACACGGCTAAGCAGTTAGATTTGCCAGCTACGTGGGTTGCTCAATTATCACTTGCGCCATTACTGACCCTTGCCCGTGAGCAGCATACCATTACCACCCCAAGCAAATTTCCACAAGTACGCCGTGATATTGCCATTTTAGTAGACAGTGATATCAGCTTACAGACATTAGAGTCGACGATACGCGCCGTAGCTGGTGAGCTATTGGCTGATCTGTGGCTGTTTGATGTGTATCAAGGCGACAAAGTGCCAGCTGGTCAGCGCTCATTAGCTTTTGCGCTAATATGGCAAGACAATGCACAAACGCTATCTGATGACGCCATCAAAACCGCGACTGACAAAGTGGTACAAGCACTAACTGAGCAACATGCTGCAAAGTTGCGTGACAGCTAACATATAACTCTTATCATAGACATGCTCTGTAGCCTCACTCTTCAAGAGGCTATAGGGCATTGCTATTTATAAGAATTATGATTTTATAAAATTTTTTTTCATAAAAATAGTTAAGTGGTTATTAATAAAGGATTTTAAAGCAGTCTTTGTTAAAAAGAGGTTAGAAAACCTTTATAATAACTAGCATTAACCCTCATACCGCTAAACCATGATATTCGACATCACGACATAGCATAGGAGTCGTACTGTGAGCACCTTAACCAAATCTGACATGATTGAGCATTTGATGAGTCATCTTGACCTAACACGCCAAGAAGGCCGCTGTTTAGTAGAGAATTTCTTTGATGAATTGTCAGAGAGTTTAATTGATGGCAAAGAGGTCAAGCTTTCAGGCTTTGGCAACTTCGAGCTTAAAGATAAAAATAGCCGTCCAGGTCGCAACCCTAAGACAGGGGAGCCAGTCGCCGTATCAGCACGCCGTGTGGTGACTTTCAAAACAGGGCAAAAATTCCGTCAACAAGTTGATGAGCGTCTATTTGACGAGTAGCAGTAACTGTCAATCATATAAAACTGAATATATAAATATATAATGACTTCATGATGGTTGTTAAAGTTGCGCTTTATTATTAATGTGAGATGGTTGATCTACATCTGATCAGAGACATTAAATATCATATATAACTATGAATAACCATGAACGATGGTAAATGACACGCACAAAAAAGAGAGCTTAGGCTCTCTTTTTTACTACAGTATTTCTATCATATAAACGATAAAATTACTGAGCTGGTTCTTCAATAACTACAACTTCGTCAGCTGCGTCTACAGCTGGAGTTTCGCTAGCTACGTCAACGCTAGTAGTAGTACCGTCTACAGGTACTTCAGCATCGATTTCGTCAGTAGCAGTAGCAACTTGAGCATCAGCGATGTCAGCTTCAGCTTCAGCAACAGCAGCGTCAGCATCAGCAGTTACTTCGCCTTCAGCAGCAGCTTCGTTTAGCTCTTCTGATGCATCTTGCACTTCTTCTTGTGCGTCAGATAAATCTTCAGCAGCGTTTTCTTTGTTGCTGTCACAGGCAGTAAGGCCCATAGTTGCAGTCATGATACCAGCTAGAGCAAGTAATTTTAAGTTCATAAGGTTTTCTCCGGGAAAATGAAATGATCAGTAGCAGCAAAAAAGGTTGAAAGCTGAGATTTCTCAGAATTCAACTAGTCTTAGTTACAGCTACTCAGCTTTCACGCATTCTATAGGATTTCTATATAAATAGAAATAGGCTGTACAATTAAGTAACAATAAAATTGTAAATAGTGTTTTACATCACTTATTCGTTATAATTTTTAATACAACGAGCCAAATTAATACACGTATAATCAATGACATCAACCTATTCTGATGACTTTTTCGATGTCTTGATTTCTACTATGCTTTTTAAGCATCTATTGTATCTATTAGGGGTTTAATAGTCATTAAGTGTTTTGATTAGTGCAATATCAAGAGCCTAGTAAAGTAGCATTTGTCAAAAATACTTTGGCACTACTTACGTATCAGAAATCGGATTTGATCAAAAAAATAAAGAATTGAGTCAAAATCACACTATATAAAAAAATCATCAATACGAGTAGCAATATATATCGTATATTTGAGGAATGAAACAATGAAATGGCAAGGTAGACGCGGCAGTTCCAATGTGCGCACCAGCAGTGGTGGCGGCAAAATGATAGGCGGTGGTATCGGTGGTATTATTATTGCTGGCATTTTATGGCTGGTATTTGGGGTAAATCCAATGACCGCTTTACAGACGGGTCAAGTAGTAGCAGGTGGTGGCAATAGCAGTGCCGCTACCGAACCTGCGACAAGTAACGATCGAGATACGCAGTTTGTCAAAGTAGTATTGGCTGATACTGAAGAAGTTTGGCATCAGATATTCAAAGAAGCAGGCAGCACCTATCAGGAGCCATCATTGATTCTCTTCAATGGTCAAGTTAGCTCAGCATGCGGCAGTGCTAGCTCCGCGACGGGCCCTTTTTATTGCCCAGGCGATCAGACTGTTTATCTAGACAAATCTTTCTTTGTAGAAATGCGCCAAAATCTCGGTATAACGGGTGATAAGCAAGGCTCTGGCGACCAAGATAATCAAGGTAAAGCGGGTGATTTTGCACAAGCTTATGTTATTGCACATGAAGTTGGTCACCACGTACAGACGTTGTTAGGCATCAGCCAGCAAGTTAATGAGGCCAGCCGTCAAGTCACTCGTGCACAAGCCAATAAGCTATCCGTACTACAAGAACTGCAAGCTGATTGTTTTGCTGGGGTTTGGGCACAACGTAATCAAGAGCGTGTACAGTTTTTGGAGGCAGGTGATATCGATGAGGCCATCAATGCCGCTGGTCAAATCGGTGATGATCGTTTAGCGCGTGCTAGCGGTGGAGCAGTCGTACCTGATAACTTTACCCATGGCACCAGTCAGCAGCGTGTTCAGTGGTTCACTCGTGGTTTGGAAAGTGGCAACGTGCAGTCTTGTGATACTTTTAGCGGGGCATTATAGTCAGTATCGCTATAATGTTTTAGCGTAATAACTATCGCCTAAAAAAGGCGATCCAACAAAAAGCCTGCAATATCGATTGCAGGCTTTTTGTATTTTAGAGCGTTTTAGACATATTCAATAGATTTAAAATACACACAGTTGAAATGCTTAAAAACGGTCTTGATAGCACCAAATAATCATTTAGCGATTATCTGCTGTTATTAAGAATGTAAGCACCAGCGCCACCTACTGCAGCACCACCTAGTGCGCCACGAGCGATGTCTTTGCTATCGCCGCCACTTCTAATAAGTGCACCAGCAGCAGCGCCGGCAGCAGCACCCTTAGCGGTATTGCTCAAGCCACTATTGTATCCATTAGTTGCACAGCCACCCATGATAAGGCAGAGCTAGTAAGAGCAGTCATTGCGATAGTTTTAGCAAATTTCATAGTATCACCTGTTAGGTTATCAAGTTAGTTTATCAAAATCAAAATACGATATTTTTATTACCACTAATTTTAATACCGATAGTAAGCTGTATTAAAATATTTGGGCAAGTATCTTAGAATAATCTATTGTGCTACCGCAAGACATACAAAGGTCTGCATTAGTAAGGATTACATCAAGGATGTTAAATATCTCGAAAATTATACCGCTATCAACACGTGATAGCAGAGTATATCTATACTGGCTCCTATACTAACCCATATAATAATTTCTAGGCGTAGTAAAAGCGCTAAGCTTTGCAAATAGCCTGTAAAGGATGTTTCTCCACTGTATCGTTGGTAGGGGTTTTGCTTAGGGTTATTGTATTTATATTGATAGTAAGCTAACTGTTTTTAAAAATAGTACTTTTGGCGTCTAATAGTGAGGTATTAAGGTATGTTCTCATTTTTATTGCCATTTTTAAATTCAGGACATGCCTGAATATATAAAAAATGAATATAAAACGAAAAGACCGCACGAATGCGGTCTTTTCTACTTAAGTTACTTATCTATTGAGCATGGGAAAGCAGTACGGATCTATCATTAGTTCTGTGATTTACGTTTCATCTGCTCAAAGAATTCGTCATTGGTTTTCGCTTCTTTTAAGCGATCCAATAAGAATTCAGTCGCTTGTACGCCATCCATCGGCTGAAGCAGCTTACGTAAAATCCAAACCTTGCGCAGTTTATCTTCATCAAGCAGACGCTCTTCACGGCGTGTACCAGATTTTTTGATATTAATCGCAGGGAAGACACGTTTTTCAGCCAGATCGCGCTCAAGCGTAATCTCTTGGTTACCAGTACCTTTGAATTCTTCAAAGATAACGCTGTCCATTTTACTACCCGTATCGATAAGGCACTGGCAATAATGGTCAAACTACCACCTTCTTCAACATTACGAGCAGCACCGAAGAAGCGTTTTGGGCGCTCTAACGCATTGGCGTCTAGACCACCGGTTAACACTTTACCTGACGACGGAATAACTGTGTTATAAGCACGTGCCAAACGAGTAATCGAATCCAGTAAAATAACCACGTCTTGTTTGTGCTCGACAAACGTTTGGCTTTTTCGATAACCATTTCAGCGACTTGTACATGACGCTGTGGTGGCTCGTCAAAGGTAGAGGCAACCACTTCACCGCGTACCGTACGTACCATTTCGGTGACTTCTTCTGGACGCTCATCAATCAATAGGACGATTAAGTAGCATTCAGGGTTATTACGAGTAATCGACTGAGCAATGGTTTGTAGCAGCATCGTTTTACCCGCTTTTGGCGGTGCGACGATGATAGAACGCTGACCTTTACCAATCGGCGCGATTAGTCGATGATACGACCCGTCAAATCTTCAGTGGTACCGTTACCAAGCTCGAGTTTCAAATGCTCAGTTGGGAATAGGGGTGTCAGGTTTTCAAAGATAAGCTTATGACGTGAGCGATCTGGGGTATCAAAGTTGATTTCGCCAACTTTTAATAACGCAAAATAACGTTCAGAATCTTTTGGTGGACGAATCGTACCAGCGATACTATCACCCGTCTTCAGACTAAAGCGGCGAATTTGGCTAGGGCTGACATAAATGTCATCAGGACCGGCTAAGTATGAGCTTCTGATGAGCGTAAAAAGCCAAAACCATCCGGAAGAACCTCAAGTACGCCGTCACCATAAATGGCTTCACCGTTCCGCGCATGGGTTTTTAGGATAGCAAAGATAATGTCTTGCTTACGGCTACGCGCCATATTATCAAGACCCATTTCTTTGGCGATAGCCAATAGCTCAGCGATTGATTTTTTCTTTAATTCAGTAAGATTCATAGATAGGTCATTAGCAATTGATCAGATGAGAGATGCCATTAGCAGCACAAGTCACGACAGTGATTAAAACAACGATAGTATGGTGATAGAGGGTGCGTGCACAGAGCTGGATTTATGTAGTTTGGATATTACGTGTCAGCTTATATACGAATTGCAATCGTTTATGCAAGGTAATAAGAAATAAGGATAAAGAAGTCTACATAAGAGTCTGCGTCAAAAACTCAATATCAGTAATTGTGTTTAGTCATTTCGTTCAGCAATGGTGTTTATAACGACGATTGTGTTTTTGTTGATAAACACGAGGAGAATAGCGATAAGACAGTTAGGAAAACCGTTAGTTTTCTGTTGTCAGCAGACTATACGGTCTTCACAATAGTATTGTCAATAAATTTTGCCAAAAAAGTCGTCTAATTGAGTTTTTTGCATAAAAAACAAGCAAAAAAGCCATTATCTACGTTAGATAATGGCTTTTTCGACGGTGTTGCTGTCTCTTTAGAATGCTTATGCAAAACGAGCAAGTCTCGACTTAGAGATGCTTGTCTAACACTTTTGCCAATTCAGCTTTTGGCTGTAGACCCATCACTGAGTCAACTTTTTCGCCATCTTTAAAGACAAATAGTGTTGGGATATTACGGATACCAAAACGGCTGGCCGCTTGTGGGTTGCTATCCACATCAACTTTGACAATTTTAACTTTGCCTTGGTACTCAGTGGCTAGATCTTCTAAAATAGGGGCAATTGCTTTACAAGGACCACACCATGCTGCCCAGAAGTCTACCAATACTGGCATATCTGATTGCAATACGTCTTTGTCAAAGTCGGCATCGGTAGTATGTAAAATAAGGTCTGACATAATTTATCTCTCTTGTTTTATTATTTCTATCGCCATCCATCAACTAATATATTTGTTGCATAATAGAATGATGAGTGACCAAAGAAGCGTTTAGAAGTGGTTAAAATGTGCCATTATATTAACATGTTTGCTCGGGGTTAACAGATGCAGGCTGGTTAAATTGTTTAACAATTACGATTAGCACAATAAATCGACACATAACGACACAGGCATGGTTTTATCTGTCACTTGATAATACTGTCTGTGTCTTTTGCTCAAAAATAAGCGGTTTATCACACTATATCTATACTCTAATATCTACCACTTAAGACAGCTTTCATATGCAAGCTCATTAATCATTCAAGCCCATTTATATAAGTGCCTATTTTTATGCCTTTTACTGCTGAAGAAGTCAACGCCCTCAATGCTCAAGAAAACGCCTATCCGCTTGAGTTTTTTCAAGCATTTGCGCAACAGATTACTGTCTACGAAGATGATGATATTTGGGTGGTTGATAAGCCTGTAGGTCTGTTGAGTGTCAATGGCAAAACGCTCAAGGTCAGTTTGCTGGCAAGACTTGAGCGTGCCAATCCCGCAGTCAAGCTGATTCATCGTCTGGATATGGATACCTCAGGGCTGCTCATTTTTGCCAAGAATGCTGCCGCGCAAACCCATATTAGTAAGCAATTCATTGAACGTTTGCCACAAAAAAAATATCAGGCACGCGTCTTTGGAGAGTGGGAGCGTGTCGGCGCAACGGGTGAAATATCCGTACCAGTGCGCTATGAGCCAGAGACGAAACCGCGCCATATCGTCGATCCTAGCTGGTCAAAGCATGCCTTAACTTTATATGAAGTCATCAGCCATGAGCAATGCAACGGTCAGACAGTCACGCGCGTAATGCTAAAGCCGGTCACCGGTCGTAGTCATCAGCTGCGCGTCCATATGGTGCATGTTGGTCATGTGATGATTGGCGATCCCATTTATGCAGAAGGTACAGCTTTAGCGATTGCGCCAAGGCTTAATCTCCATGCTCAGCAATTGCGTCTCAAGCATCCTACGCTTGGGGCGTGGATGGATTGGGAAAGCCCAAGCCCTTTTTAAATGGATTTATGTAAAATTTTTTAAACCCATCATGCAAAAACAAGGAACGTATTATGCTTGATATGACGGCAGCCAAACAGGCAGTTAAGAAACGCTTCAAAGCTAAAAAGGCGCGCTTAGACACACCAGTGGATTATGAAGTACTGATTATCGGTGCAGGAATTGCTGGTATTGGTATGGCGTGCCGATTGCAGCAGCAAAAACACAAAGGACTGTTTGGTTATAAAAATCCAAGTAAGCAGAAACGCAAATCATCAAAGCAACAGCAGAAAAGTGCACAGCGGTTTTTGGTGTTAGAAAAACGAGCAGATTTGGGTGGTACATGGGATTTATTCACCTATCCTGGCATCCGCTCTGACTCTGATGCCTTGACGTTTGGCTACAGTTTCAGACCATGGCTAAATCACAGGATTTTGGCAAAAGGCGGTGATATTAAAGCTATATTGCTGATACGGCGCGTGAGTGTGGTATCAGCGAACATATTCGCTATCAACACGAGGTAAAGCAGCTATCGTGGTCAAGTAGCCATCAACAATGGACGGCGATGGTAAAAAATCATGCTAGCGGTGAGGTGTTTAAGATAACGGCAAAGTTCGTCGTTGGCGCCACGGGTTACTATGATTATGAACAAGGTTATCGTCCCTCTTTTAATAAAGAAGCAGATTTTCAAGGTGAAATCATTCATCCGCAGCATTGGCAAAATGTGGATTATGACGATAAGAAGGTAGTCATTATCGGTAGCGGTGCCACAGCGATGACATTGCTGCCAGCTTTGGTGGATGAAAAAGGTGGACAATGCGCGCGTCACGTCACTATGCTACAGCGTTCTCCCACGTATGTGGCAAGTGTACCGGGCGATGATTATACGCTTGATTGGCTAGCAGGCAAATTTTCACCGTTGTCAAAAGAGCAGGCTTATACGCTGCTGCGTACTCGTAATGTATTGATTCAACAAGGTACTTATCGAGCGGCTATATTGGCACCCAAGCTTATGAAAGCGTTATTAAAACGCGGTGTCAAAACAGAGCTAAATGGTAGCGGTATCGATGTGGCGCATTTTGTACCGGACTATAATCCTTGGGATCAGCGGATATGTGCGGTGCCAGACAGTGATTTATTCAAAGCATTGCATGGCAAACGCGCCAGCGTCGTCACCGATCAAATCAGTCATTTTACCAAGACAGGCATTATGCTTGATTCTGGCAAGCATCTCGATGCTGATATCATCGTCACAGCGACAGGACTAAAGCTACAAATGCTCGGTGGTGCCAAAGTATATATTGATGGGCAGGCGATAGATATTGGTTCGCGCATGACTTATAAAGCGGTTATGATTGAAGATATACCAAATATGGTGGCACTATTTGGCTATACCAATGCCTCATGGACGCTAAAAATCGATTTGGCGTGTCAGTATGTAATGCGGCTGCTGGGTTATATGCATCAGCATCGCTATCAAGTGGTATTGCCACAAGCGCAGACTAAAGATGCTAAAGCGCTTACGCAGACAGATACGGTGATGGGCGCGCTGTCCTCAGGATATGTCAAGCGCGCTCAACACGAGCTACCCAAGCAAGGCGATATATATCCTTGGCGGGTGACAAATAATTACCTAAGCGACCGCATCATGCTCAAACATCGAAAAATAAAAGATGATTGGTTACGCTTTAGTCGTTAAAGTCGCTTGGTTACAGTCGTTTGCTAAATGTTTTTTAATGGCTATTAATAAAATCAGTAACTTGTTTGCTTAAGATCTGCCACAAAGTTTCTTGTGCACTTTTGCTGCTCCACGCATTATGCGGGCTAAATATAACGCGGGGATGCTTGGCAATGGTTAATAAAGGGTCGTCAGCAGTGATGGGCTCTTGCTCAAACACATCGCTGGCGTAGCCGATGATTTGCTCATTGTTAATGGCATCAGTCAGCGCTTGGCTATCGACAATACCGCCACGAGCGACATTGACGATGAGCGGCTGTTTGACCATTTTTGCTAAAGTATCTGCATTAATCAGGTGCTGAGTTTTCTCGTTTAATGGGCAATGCAGCTCAGTACATCAGACTGTGCCAGTACGTCGTCAAACGCGGTATAGTCATCATTGCGCGGTGCGCGTCCTTGCTGCTCCGCCCACAATACTGTCATTCCAAAGGCACGAGCAACGTCGGTCACGCGTTTGCCAATAGTGCCAACGCCAATAATACCTAGTGTTTTATTTTCCAAATCTATTAGCGGAATATCCAGTAGGCAAAAATTACCGTTTGCCTGCCATGTGCCATCAGCGACTTTTTGATGATAATAAATACCCGCGCGCATGGCGTTGAGCATGAGCATAAAGGTATGTTCGGGAACACTTTTGACTGCATAACCTGCGACATTATAAAGCGCCACATGGTGCTCAACACAAGCGTCTTGATCGACGTTGTTCATACCAGTAGCGGTCAGTTGAATGAGCTTGAGCTTGGGCAATTTGCTTATCACTTCAGCGCTGATTTGCACTTTATTGGTGATAATGATGTCAGCGTCTTTGCAGCGCTCTACGATAACAGCAGCATCTTTTGGGGTGTCATCATAAGTGAGGTAATCGCTGATGCCGTCTGGGGCTGGCAAGTCGATGCCATCAGAAAAGGTGCCTTTATCTAAAAAAACCGCGCGCATGGTTATTCCTTATCTCATTATTATCGTAAATGGGGCTTTAGCTGCTATTGGCTTAATGTAGCACGTTGGTGATTTTAGTCAAAAAGGTCGTCAAAAAATCCATCAAAAAAGTACAAAGCAAAAAACCTCTACTTCAATATTGAAATAGAGGTTTTGTTGATTGAGACGGTAGTCTTTTGTGCTTATTTGGTTTTATGGACTTATAAAGAAAAGCGTTTACGCAATTTGCCAATAAGGCTACGTACGCGACTGCTCAAATCAATACGCACATCGTTTTCAGGGTCATGCTCGACTTCATAGCGTTTGACCAAGTCAGGGCTAGCTTTTAGCTTCGCATGATGCTGAAATGCACGGTTGACGCTAATCTCAAGCAGGCTGGCGCGCATCGGTTTCGGCAAGCAGCGATAGACCTGACCTTTATTAATCAAATCAATCAGCAAGCCAGCGTCTTGAAATTCAGTCTGTACCAAAACCACCAAATGCGGCGCATCTTGCTTTAAGGTAAAGATAATCGGCGCGATATTCTCACCGCTGACATTGATATCGGTGATACAAACACCGATATCTTCATTCGCCAAATAATCGTACGCTTCTTCTAAACTCTCAGCGTGCAGTACTTTATAACTGTGAGAAAATTGCTTACGTATTTGCTCAATCAACTCATTGGTTTCATCGATCACCAGCAGCGTTTGCTTATTACCTGAACTGTCGAATTGGTCGGCATCTTCGTCTGGATTATAGGTCAAGGCGATTTCGGTTGCACGTCCGACCACGGTGATCAGCTCTTCAGATTTACAAGGCTTAGTCAAATAACGATAAATCTCACCATCGTTAATAGAGCCAATAATCGCGTTTAAATCGGCATAGCCCGTCAATAAAATACGCATGGTGGACGGTGAGACATCTTTTACTTCGCGTAAGATATCCACACCGACTCGCTCAGGCATCCGCTGGTCACTGACCGCCACGTGTACATGGTTGTTCTTGATATAGTCAATATACTCAGTCGGGTCGGTGGTGATAAAGACGTCATGGGTCTTACGAAACAGCAGTTTCATAGACCGTAAAATGCGTTGTTCATCGTCGATAAATGCCAACTTCGGCTTTGACTCAGCGCTGGTTTCAACTGTGGTTAAGTCATTTTCTAATTCATTCATGATGATATCCTTATGATGATGAATAATAGTCGTTAAATATCTAAATATGTTCTACGTAACAGGGCAGCTGATCCAGCGCTTACGCAACTAGGTTTTGCTCTGTTAAGTTATTATTAATCGGTAGTATTAACGTAAATGTGGTGCCAACGCCTTCGGTCGATACGACTTTGATATCGCCATTATGTTGCTCCATAATTTGCTGGCTGATTGCCATACCCAGACCTGTGCCTTCGCCTGCGCCTTTGGTCGTAAAGAACGGCTCAAAGATTTGATTGAGAATTTCTGGACTCATACCTTTACCGTTGTCGATCACATCAATATAAACATTGTGATCATCGGCACGGGTGCGCACTTCGATTTTGCCATCAGGTTTTTCTCCCATGGCTTGCGCGGCATTGTTCAGTAGATTGACCAAGACTTGGTTAATTTGCGACGGTGAGCATTTCACTTCAGGCGTGGGCGCAAAATCAGTCACAATCTCTTGATGTCTAATGGAGTTGCCAGCGATTTTAAGCGAGGCTTCGATACATTCGCGCACATCGATGGTTTTCACTTTTGACTCATCAAGACGGGCAAAGTTACGTAGATTTAGTACCATTTCAGTGATTTGCTCGACGCCAAATAACGAATCTTTAATCAGCTCTTTTAATTCAGCTGATAGGTCATCTTCTTGGATTTCATCAGAAGCACGGATAATATCCGCCAATAGCTTGTCAATTTTTCCATCAGCCGCCGCGTCAGTTTTAACGCTTTTTAATCCTTGTACCAATTCAATCAGCTCTTCGTATTGCTCCGTCAACTGGCCAATAATTTCAAGATTATTTTGCACGTATGATAAAGGTGTGTTCACTTCATGAGCAACGCCTGCCACCATTTGTCCCAACGTTGCCATTTTTTCTGAACGAATCAATTGCAACTGCGAGTTTTTCAGCTCTTTTAGCGTTTCTTGCAGCTCAGCAGTACGTTCTTCGACTTTAATCTCTAGCTGTTGGTTAATGTTGGCAAGCTTACCTTCGTTAGACTGGATTCGGTCTAGTAGGTCATTAATAGAGCCATTCACCAGTCCAATCTCGTTGCGACCTTCTGCGAATTTAACCTCGCTCAGCTTATTGTACTGCTTATTATTAATTAAGTTTTCCGCTTCAGAGATTTTATCAGTGGTTTCTTTCAAGGGTTTGAATGCTAAGAAAGTCAGCATGAAGTAAATGACGCCAGCCGTAATCAATAGTGCTAATGCAATCCAGTTAACCAAGTTTTCACTGAGATTATCGGCAATGGCGTTAATTTCAGCATCAGGTTGGACAACGATCAGCTTCCAATAAGTCTCAGGAATCTCAAAGACATAGGCTTGACTGCCGTTATAGTAACTGTCTTTTGCCAGCTCGAAGCTCTGTAATAAGCGGCTGTCCATGGCGTTTTGCTTGTTTTCACCATTATTTAGGTAAGCAGCGTAGTTAACAAGATAATAACCTTTTGCCGTACCAGTCTCAGCTTTATCAAGCGTGGTCAGTACCTGCTGAACTTGTGGTGAAACGCTGGCGGCGACTTGTTCGATGATCTCATTACGTTGGACATCTAAGAAATCAAGCACGGGTTGCCAAGCAGGGTCTGAGTTGATGACTTGTTTGATATCAAGCGGCGTACCCGTTTTCTCATCAATATAGCTTAAGCGTTCAGGGTTAGAGGAGGCGATCACCTTGTCACTATTATCCAAGAGTAGAATGTAGCCTGAGCCTGAGCTTTCGCTTAACTTGACGATGTTTTCTTGTAGCTGATTCAGCGTAAAGTTAACCGTGCTGGCACCCCAAAACTGATTGTCACGCTCGATTGCCACACCGCAGCTCATCGCAAGCTCGCCTTTGGTTTGGCTGGCGCGCACATGGTTCCAAATACAGCTCTTAGGTTTGAGCAGTTTTAAGACGCTAAACCAATCTTCTTGATAATAAGGATTGGTAGGATTTGGATCGCTCAACACCGCTTGATAATCACCGTTTTGGCGAACCATCAAAAATGGATGGGTCGCGGTATTTGCCCCAAGTGCGCCTTTTTCAGGCCAAATACCACCACTACCTAATAGGCTATAATCACGCTTATCAAAGGCATTGGCAGTACTGGTTTGTAAAATTGCTTCTTCTGTGGGCAAGGTTTGCGCGCTTTGCTGTAGTAGCAAGGCACTACGCATCACCCGATTGATATCGGCTGAAATACTATTTACCGCGGTATTGCCACGTTCAGCTACCAATTTTGCAGATTCAAGGCGGATTTCTCATAGCCTCTTTATCAACAACATAAACGACGACCGCCAGTACGACCGCAAAAGCAATAAATAAAATAGTGGTTACTTGGGTACTGACTTGATTAAAAAAGCCAACTTTTTTGGAGGCACTCATGATGGTGATAGTCCTTGGATAATAGTGACCACGAAGAAGAGTGCCAATGCTAGGTATTGGTGGCAATCAATTAGGTGGTAATGCGTAATCTTAATTAAAATGGTCTGTACATAATGGCAAAAAAATAAAAGTACTACTTTAATCTTATAACTTAACTATTGATGGTTTTATAACTTAAAGGACTATAAAAGGCCATACTGTGCCCATAAATCCTTAAGGATAATTAATCATGAATACTAGGCGGCAAAAGAGTATGTGTAGACGTGCGTTTGAATAATTCAGGTAAGAAAGAAGAAATGTTCTATTGCATTTCTTAACAATACAGAATCAATTTTATAATGACAATATTTTTTCTTTACTTGCGAGTCGTTATCTTATTGTTTTATATGACCAACTTATGCTTGGCGTTGATATAATCTTGCAATAATCTACTCTTGAAAAGTCAACTTAGCGCACTCATCTAGCTGCTAACGTTATATAATGGTCGGCTTTATCTTGCGACCTAGCTAATGAGCTGACGCTACCGGTATGGCCGGTGACCTCTCAGACTATTAAGTAATGACATCGCGCTCGTGATTCACGCTAGCAAATCTCATTATGAGCTATCTATTTTTTCCTATTATCTGAGTACAAAAGACATCGCCCTATGACTATCTCTATCGCTTCATTGCACAATACTGAATTTGCCGTTGGTCAACGTTATTTATCTGATACGGAGTCCGAGCTGGGCTTGGGTGTGGTCATCGATGTAGATGACCGATGTGTGCACATTCTATTTCCACAAAGTGAAGAGACGCGCGTCTACGCCAAAAACTCCGCGCCATTATCACGCGTGGTGTTTAAAGTCGGCGATAGTATTTCTGATCAAGCGGGTAAGAGCTATACCGTAACCGCGGTCGAAGAAGTGATGGGTGTACTCAAATACAGTGTCGATGAGCATGAACGAGGCATTATGGAAACTCGTCTGGCTGCCAATATCACCTTGGCTAAGCCGCTTGAGCGTCTGTTGGCTGGTCGTATTGAGCGTGGTGATTGGTATGAGCTGCGTCAAGATATCTTGCGTATGCAGTCGGCGCTAGCGGGTCATCCGCTGAAAGGCTTGATGGGTGCACGTGTCGATATCATTGAGCATCAGCTCTATATCGCTCATGAAGTTGGCAAACGTATCGCGCCGCGTGTGTTGCTTGCTGACGAAGTTGGTTTGGGCAAAACCATCGAAGCAGGTTTGATTATTCATCAACAGCTGTTAACAGGCAAAGCTGAGCGTGTACTGATTCTTGTACCAGATAGTTTGCAGTATCAATGGATGATTGAGCTGCGTCGTCGTTTTAATCTAAATTTTGCCTTATTTGATTTGGTACGTGCAGCAGCCATTAAAGAGCACGATCCTGAGCAAAACGTCTTTGCCACTGAGCAATGTATCATTGCGGGTATGGATTTATTACTCGATCACCCTGATTTGTACGACCAAGCGATGGATGCAGGGTTTGATTTATTGGTGGTCGATGAGGCGCATCATCTGCATTGGGATGAAGCGCAAGGCGGCAATGATAAATATGACTTGATTGCTGACTTTGCCGAAGAAACGCCAGGGGTCATGCTATTGACAGCAACGCCAGAGCAGCTTGGCGCACAAAGTCACTTTGCTCGTTTGCGTTTGCTTGATCCGGATCGTTTTGATGATTTGGATGAGTTTATCGATGGTCAAGAAGCCTTTGCTGAAACGGCTGCCGTCGCTGGTGTATTGATAGAAGATAAGCCATTAAGCGACAGTCAAATTGCCGCTTTAAGCAGCTTGTTAGACATCAGTCTTGATGAGTTGGCAACGATTAATGATGACGAAAAATTGCGCACTTATGCGCTTAATGAGCTATTAGATCGTCATGGTACAGGTCGTATTCTATTCCGTAATACCCGTGAAAGTGTGAAAGGGTTCTATGGTCGTAGCAGCCAGCCGTACCCATTGGCATTACCTGCCGCATGGAAAGACAGCTATCAAACCAATGGTAAGTTGCGTGAGCAGCTATGGGGCGAAGAAAACCAACCTGATGGCGGCTGGCTAGAAGATGACCCACGCGTGCCTTGGTTGATTGATATTTTGCGCGGCGAGCTTAAGCACAAAAAAGTGCTGTTGATTGCCCGTAGTGGCGCGACGGTTGAGAGCTTGGAGGCGGTATTACGCTTACATGCTGGTATTAAAACCGCTATCTTTACTGAGCAGATGACCTTACTTGAGCGTGACCAAGCAGCAGCGTTCTTTGCTGATAGCGAAGGCGCACAGATATTGTTGTGCTCGGAGATTGGCTCGGAAGGTCGTAACTTCCAGTTTGCCAGCCAGCTGATATTGTGGGATTTGCCAGCCAATCCAGATACCTTAGAGCAGCGTATTGGTCGCCTAGATCGTATTGGACAAACGCAGCAAATTATGCTCCATGTGCCTTATGTACAAGGCACAGCACAAGAGCGACTGTATCATTGGTATCACGACGCGCTGAATATGTTTAATCAAATCTCTCCAACAGCGCAGAGCGTGCAAGAGCAGTATATTCAAGAGCTAAAGCCCATGCTTGAAGGCGCGGATACTGATGAGAACCGTGCGATACTACAAGATATCATCGAAGAAGCGAAACAGACGCGATTGGGGCTAGAGGCACAGCTACAAGCGGGTCGTGATCGCCTATTAGAATACAACTCGTGTCGCCCACGTGTTGCCAAACGTATCGCTGACGCCATGCGCGATTTTGATGGTCATAATCTATTGCCGCAGTTTATTGAGCGCTTTTTTGCCTCAGCCAATATCGATCACAATATCCAGCGCGATGGCTCGTGGGTGATTGCTCCGATCGACAGCACTGAAATTAGTGATTATATCGATGGTCTGCCACTCGGTGACGAAGACGGCATGACGTTGACATTCGAGCGTGAGCAAGCACTACAGCGTGAAGATATCGAATTTATCACTCACGAACATCCATTGATGCGCGCGATCTATGAGTTGGCGAGTACCAGCACCTTTGGTAATACCACGGTGGCGATGCTAAAAAGTTCCGCTGTACCACAAGGTATGGTGCTGCTCGAAGTGAATTTCCGCGTTGAAGCCATTGCGCCAAGGTTGCTCAATTTACCAGCGACGCTGACCACGCAAAATATCCGCGTGTTTATCAGTGAGCAAGGCAGTGATTTGTCCTCGCGTATCAGTGCGGAGATGATTATGCCGCATATTGAACGTCTGGATAAAAACCGTGCTCGCCAAGTCATTAAAGTACGCGGTGATGTGATTGAGCAGCGTTATTATGAAGCGGAAGAGATTGCCCGTCAGCAGTTAGCGGAGATTGGCGAACAAGCCAGTGCCCGTTTTAGCCAGCAGTGGTCACGTGAAATCAAGCGTCTAAAGCATCTACAAACGATTAATCCTAACGTACGTCCTGCCGAGATTGAACGCTTGGAGCAGCTAAAAGCCCAAGGTGAGCAAGCACTAGGGAGTCTGTTATTAGTCCCAGACTCTATCCGTGTGTTAGTGGCAGTGAAGCCATAGATTCAAATGATCAAAAAACGAGATGTTTAATAGCATCTCGTTTTTTATGATTAATATTGTTTGTATTAGGCGCGCCCTAAGGCATGTTAAGCAAAAATATCAACATGATATTGCCAAGTGAGCGTCGCTCTCTAGTCAAAGCCATCGATATTGGGTAAGATGTTTATCTTTTCGATTTACAGTCCGTTTGCTATAAAAGGGTGACCGCGTCTTGTGTGAAGTATCACCTATACCTTTGTACTCGATTGCTTTGTACTTCATCTAAGCTGAAACAACTATATAATAAATGCTGGTGATAGCGCTGCTATGACCGTGTTTTTTGCGCTAAAATTTTCGTGTTAAATCTCTCTTGTGCATTTTCAGCAAGTGATTTCATATTATTTTACATTCAAATGCAAAGTGTCTTTTGTCTTTCGCGATATCATATCGATATCTTTAGGTGCGTATTTTCAGATGCTTAGCGTTTTTGATAAAAATAAGGAAACATATCGTCATGTCCGATTATTCGCAATTGATTGATGAGCTGCTAGCTACCGTAGCGCTTATTGAAGTGACCCCCGATGTCTTTGAGGGTAAGAGCCATGACTATGTTGGCAGTCGTATTTTTGGTGGACAAGTGCTCGCCCAAGCCATCATGGCGGCGGCGCATACACTGGATAAAGACAAACCTTGTCATTCACTGCACGGCTATTTTTTGCGCGGTGGTGATATCACGCAGCCAGTGATTTATCAGGTACGCCGCTTGCGTGACGGTCGTAGTCTGTCTGCGCGTGAAGTGACGGCGATTCAGTATAAAGAAGTGCGTGGTAAAGCGCCCATTGAGCAAGTAATATTTTCAATGATAGCCTCGTTTTCACCGATGGAAGAGGGTTTAGAGTATCAAGAAGACATGCCTGTCTATCCGCCACCAGAGGATTTACTGGCTGAGCAAGATTTAAAAGAAGAGTATGTCGGAAAAGTCCCAGACGCGCTCAAAGCTCGCTTTATGCGGCGTCGCCATGTTGAAATTAAACCCGTTAAACCGCGTGATCCGATTCATCCAGAGCCAATGAAACCGAAGCAGGCGAACTGGTTGCGTATCCGCGAATTGGGCAATCAACCTGTTGCGATTCAACAAGCGCTATTGGCATTTTCGTCCGATTTTTATCTGGTTGGTACAGGGCTGATGTCACATGGTGTTAGCTTTATGACCAGCGGCTTGCAAGCGGCTAGTATTGACCACTCGATGCATTTCCATCGTAATTTTGATCTAAACGGTTGGATGCTATACGACATGTGGAGTGATACCACGTCTAATGCCAAAGGCTTAAACCATGGGCAGTTTTGGCAAGACGGTAAGCTGGTTGCTACGGTACAGCAAGAAGGTTTGATGCGTTTGCGAGTGCCTAAGTCTTAAGCTTCTAGTATTTCATAAATAAAAAAAGCGACTCAGAATATATTGTGAGTCGCTTTTTTTATGAATTTTATTTATTCTACTCTTCATCTTCTAAAATCTTAACCATCGCTCGTGGCAATCCAAGTGTTGCCTGAGCAGCATTAGCGTTTAACCAATGAATATTAATCTCTGCTGCTTGTAATGCTTTGGTTAAATCAGCCACTTGCTCATTATTTAAAGTCAATGATTGCGGCGTCAAATACCAATGAAAATGAGTTAGCGAATGCTTAATTGGTGCATTGTCTAATAAAGTTTTACTGACTGCTTTTGCAACCAATTTGTTCTTAACCAGCCACTCGTTAATAATTTGCTCGGCAGTGGTAAATTCTGCTTCGTATACTTTTTCATTACTGGTCACTTTTAATGATGTATCGTCAATTTCAGTCGTTTTTTCTGCAGCAGTTTTAGTATTCATTTTGCCTGCGATTTTTTCTACAAACTGTAAAGGTAAACTCCACAGTCCGCCCCAAATGCCATTGTCAGGACGTTGTAGCCACAGTATTTTGCCATCAATATCTTCAATCAATAAGGCATTGCTAAACTTGCTGGGTTTGGGCTGCTTTTTTGCTTTGGCTGGATAATCCGTTTCGCGTCCTTGCTCGTGGGCTAGGCAGTCCTCTTGAAGGGGACATAATAGGCAGGCAGGTTTGCTACGCGTGCATAACGTCGCGCCCATATCCATCATCGCTTGTGCGAATAACCCTGAATTCTCTATTGGGGTCAAACGCTCTGCCAATGCCCACAGCTCTTTGGTCGTGGCAGATTTGGTAATATCACCATCGATAGCCGCCCAACGCGTGAGGACGCGTTTGACATTGCCATCACAGATGACGCCATAACGATGCAGTCCCATCGCCATAATCGCGCCAGCGGTCGATGGCCCGACGCCAGATATGGCTTCCCACCCTGCTAGCGTCTGCGGAAAGTCGCCCGTCTCATCAATGACTTCGACCAGTTGTTTCGCGCCTTTATGCAAATTTCGTGCACGCGCATAGTAGCCAAGCCCCGCCCAATGTTCCGCAACCTTATCCCATTCTGCGGCTGCTAAATCTTGTACCGTTGGAAACGATGCCATAAAACGGGCAAAATAGGGCAGCACCGTCGTTACTTGCGTTTGCTGTAGCATAACTTCGGATAGCCAAACGATATAAGGATTGGGCGCGTCGGTTTGGTGCTGTTGCAAGGTAGGTCATGGCGACCGTTTTTGGCGAACCAATCGAGTAGGCGCGGGGCGAACGAATCGAGAGAAGTAGAGTATTGAGTAAAAGTGTTTTCTATCGTTGTGAGGTTTGCAGTGGGGGTAAGCTGAGTCATATCATCAATTTTTGGCATATTAGTGTATGAATTATAACCGATTTTTGAGAGAAGTGAGTTGATATCGCTGTTGTGCGCTGTTTGAGATTACCACGATGTAAGCGTCTTTTGAGTGTGAGTGTTAAAAAATAGAGTATGTAACAGAAAACTTAATGTAGAGTTGCAAATTTATAAAGTAAATCTTACAAAATTAAGTAAATTTTGTAGATAAATTAACTTATCATTGTTGTGCTTTTTGCAAGATTATGACTCTTATTCTCGCTAGGGTCGCAAGAGTACCTTTGAGTTAACGATAACTCATTGTCTGGTTTCATCAAATACGCTTATTAAAGCTCACCAAGCATCATTTCAAACAAACGCTCATATGTATGAGTAATATTTAGGACTCTTTATGAAGTTAATGTCGAACTACTTATCTAAAGCAATATTGGCGCTAGCAGTCATTGGCTGTTCAGCCAACGTTTTGGCCGCCAAACCAAATCTAGTATTACAACAACCCAATGTTTCTTTAGAGTTGGCCAATGAATTAATCGATGCCACCATGGCAGCCTGTCACGCAGAGGCAAATCTGCCGTTGTCGCAGTTGTTGATCGTGCTGGTAATTTAATCGCGCTACAGCGCGATGATAACGTTGGTCCGCACAATACTGATGCTGCTGTTCGCAAGGCATTTACGGCATTATCTACCAAAACGCCTTCACGCACTTTGGCGGATAATGCTCGCGCTAATCCAGACTCAAATAACTTGAATACGGTAAATGATTTACTGCTGATCGGCGGTGGTGTGCCATTAAAGTTTGGCAATGATGTGATCGGCGCTATTGCAGCGGGCGGCGCAGGCGGTGCAGTACAAGATGAAGCTTGTGCGTTGAAAGCTATCGAAAAAGTTATGCCTAAACAGAAGTAGTTGATGGCTCAGATATCGCTAAATTATTTAGATATCATTGAAAAACTTAGATATCTCGCTAGCAGTAGACATAAAAAAGCCCTTAGGGGCTTTTTTTGCATGAGCTCTAAAATGATTTTAGGCAGCTAACATTATAGACACAAAGGGTTATCGATTTACTTCCGATTCTTTCGCGTTTTCAAACGACGTAAGCGCTTTTCTTCTTCTTTAGCGATTCTTTTTTCTTCTGCTGCTAAGCGTTGCTCGGCGACGACGAGTTCTTCAGCTTCAGACATGGCTGGCGTCTCAAGCGTAATACGCCCAAGCTTAGCGCTACGTAACTCGTTGATCAAAATCTCAGACATGCGGTAGGTATCGACTTGATTGCCCGAACGTACACAGCCGCGATTGCGTCCAGCGACTTCAAAAAACTCCCAATCAGTCTTTGGTAGCGCTTCAATTTTGTAGCGGGTTTTTAGCAGCTCAGGATAGGCTTGCATCAAGTATTCAGCGGTATAGCTGGCAACATCAGCGAAGTCAAAAGCCGTATCACGAATACCACCCGTCGCTGCCAGACGATAGCCAGAGTTTTCGTTTTCGACTTTTGGCCACAGCATACCGGGCGTGTCATAAAGCATGATGTCATCATCAAGTTTAATCAACTGCTGCGACTTAGTAACTGCTGGCTCATCGCCAGTTCTTGCTACGGCGCGTCCAGCCAAGGTATTAATCAACGTCGATTTACCGACGTTTGGTATGCCCATAATCATGGCTTTGATTTGGCGACCCGTACCCACTTTATTGGGCACCAGTTGTTTACAGATGGCGATGATACGTTTGACATCATTGGCTTTATCAGTATCGCAAGCAATGGCTTTCACACCGCTTTGCTGCTCAAGATAGTCCATCCACGCTTGGGTCAATTCAGGATCAGCAAGGTCAGCTTTGTTCAGGATTTTGATGACGGGTTTTTCGCCGCGCAATGCCGCGACCATTGGGTTTTCACTACTATATGGGATACGCGCATCGATCACCTCGATGACCAAATCCATCTGCGGCATGATTTCTTTGATTTCGTTACGGGCTTTGTTCATGTGCCCAGGGAACCACTGAATACTTGCTCTCTTATCCATCTGCTTTCATAACCTTTTATAAAAAATGCGCAAAGTAAGACGATCGTCATTTACTTTTCATGGTGTCCAGTTTACTACAGAACCACCTTGCTCACGCTACAATTTCGCCCAACCAGATGCGCGGTTATTCTTGAGCTTAATTTTCTATTTCATCGCGGGCAGGAGGTAACGGTGCAAGATAACCAATTAATAGTATTAAACTGCCTGCGCCAAGGAAAGATATCACCCGCCAAATCGCTTCGGTCTGTGACAAATCAACTATTACCAGTTTAATTACGACGACGCCTAACAGCCCAATCCCCATAAACCAAAGCGTCCGCTGCCAATAGCGACTGGCGACGATGGTGGCGACTAAAGCTAAGAGTGTCCATAAAATGGTCAACCCTGTCTGCACTTGCTCGCTATTCCATGCGCCGCCCTGAGCGCTGTCCCACAACGGTGTACCGATAAAGGCATGTAGCGTTCTGACCAACATACTGGATATCAGCCAAAAGCTAATAAGTCCCAACATAACCAATAAATAATCGGCGGTAAATATACGCTTAGTTTGGGGAGCTGCACTTGATTCGATAAGACTCTCATCGCGGCGATGTTGGCTCATATAATATAGACTAAAACCAACCAATAGCGTCAGCAATGAGGTAATGTCGTATAAATTCAGTAGTGGGAAGTAGGACAGTCCCCAAATTACACCATCATATGACCAGTTGGTCATGATGACCCAACTTAAAGCAATGGGCGCAAAGATAGCCGCGCAGCTCAATAGCGCTTGTTGCCAATCAAACCAGTACAGTGGGCTTTGCTTGAATGCCTTGTTTGTACGCGTATTTTGCTTACGATAGCTGGCATAACGATGACAGCACCATAATCCAGCCAATATTAAAATGGCTGGCATCAAGACAGCCATTACGCCAGCGGACTCTGCGAGTCCATAGTGGGCGGCGGCAGCATGATTAGAGTGCTAGCTCCCAGCCAGCTTGCGCCATCGTAGCGTGACAACTCGGAATGGTCGTACCACGTCTTTAACCACGATTGTCCGATAACCAACCAACCAATGATTAGACCAGTCAATAGTAGCCAATCTGCTGTCTGCCATGCTAAATTCAACTCGAATTTTTGCGGTAACTGTAGGACAAGTATAAGATAAAAGACGATCGATAAGCCGTGGCTAAGTTGTCTGATTTCTATCCACGAGTGATAACGATTGATTGTCCAATAAATGGCAAGGCTGACCAGTGCTGCGAGTGCAATCATGGTCGTCGTTGCCAGTGTCCAACTGGCAAACCACTGGTTAAAATCAAGCAGCAGCACTTGTAGTAGCCACGCTATAGCCGTAAAGGTCAAAAACCTTATGAGTATAGGACTGTGCCAAACAAGATTAAACACGGTGCTTTGGTGATTGACTGAGGTTAGCCATTGCTGGGCGGCATGAGTGCTAATACCTAATGCGTTGGCATAGGTTGCTATCGCATCTGGCGTGGTGTTTTGCTCTTGAGAATATGTTGAATGATTATCTAAGCTACTATTTAAGTGGTTATCAAAGCTGTCGCTGCTATCGTTCAACGTAGTTGGCGAGTTGCTGACGCGTAAGATAAACATCGTTGCTAGATAGCTGATAGCCGAAATGGTTAAGGCCAATGTCGGATAATCCTGAATGGCGAAGACCACTTTTACCATCAGCATACCTATACTGATTAGTTGCAATAACAAAGCAAATAGCACTGACCATGCGCGTAGTGAGCGCCGTCCAAACCAGACCAGCGCCAGTCCTTGTACTGACCAGCCAAAGGCAATCCATTCAGCATCTAATGCCAAAGGGATTACCAACGCCAAAAAGCCAAACCCTAATGCCAACATGCCCTCGGTGATTAAGGCATAACGTTGGCTACGCTGCACAAACAACCAGCCGAGTCCTAAATAAACAGTGGCTAAAATAGCACTAGCGATGGTTAAAGCGTTAGGAATGTCATCTAATAATGCCGCAAATAAACCAAAGGCTAATATCGGCACTGAAAACAGTAAGCCAGTATCAATAGGAAATACATAGCTATTATTTCTTGCGTGAACGCTATCTAAATGCTTTACGTTATCTGTCTGGATGATGTCTATTTCATTAAGGGTATTGTAGGCAATGATTTGTTGGGCGTAGCGAATGACGACAAACAGATATAGCAATAAGTGTAAGGTGACCAGCAAGACTAAAGACCAGCGCTGCGCCTCAATGACCGTGCTCAAATTCTCACTGATGCCCCAGTAGTACGCCAACCCAAAGGTCACAGTGACACCGAATAAATTCAGTATTTTCCATGGGCGGTAATGCGCAATAATCGCAATCGTCACGTTCAATAGTAGATAGTAACTAAACAATACCACCAAACTGCCCGTGTCTTCACTGGTCAAAATAGGCGCAAAAAACCCACCCGATAATGCCAACAACGCCAGTGGAAAGGCATTTTGACGTACGGCGAGTGCAATGGTAATCGCAGATAATAGCCCAAGCCCGATAAAGCTCGGTAAGTTAGGCAGAACTTGGTAAACGCTATAGGCAAAAAAGATCGTTAAATACGCAATCGCTAAGCCTGCGCCTTGTAGGGTGATGCCATAAGCAAAGCGATTTTTTGCCAATTTTAGACCTAATGCTGCCAGACCTAAACCGAGGATGCCAATCGCTAAAAGCTTGGACGCTATCGACACTTCGATATAGTCGCTTAACAAGCGAAGTAGTAGCACCACACCGATAAGTAAGACGATCACGCCAACACGCACGACTAGATTGCCGCCAAAAAACCAGTTTTTGATGGAGTGAATGAGTGAAGTGACGATAGGCAGTGAGCGCTCATCCGGCTCTATGGGCGATGGTTTTTTTGGAGAAGGGGCTGGTTTCGGGTGAATCGTAGCAGTAGATAAAGGAGGTGCTGATTCAAATAGCTCCTCGATAATAGGTTGGGGCGAGTGAGTCTCAGCTAGCCTTTGAGTCATTGGTTCAGTATGAACGTCTACGTCATTATCGGCGTTATTATTCATAGAGCTGACACGGTGTTGCTGCGCTTGTAACTCATCTTGCAGTTGCGTGATGTCTCGTTGAAGCTGATCAACGCGTCGCTTTAGTTTATTGTAAAAAACGATAATCACTACTAGACAAACAAGCAATACAAACCCGCTGATATCAGACATAGCGCTACCACACCGTTACTCAATATTTGATGGCTTGATGATGACTCGATTTCAAAGCAAACACAAGCAAAGCGCTCATCAAAATAAACGGGTTAGCCCAAGATTATTCGTTCACGATCATGGAGCTGACCTTAATGCTTTATAAACTAAGATATTTATGCGGCATATAATTTATGTCTTTCTGATAATGTACATTCACGTAGGGTTAGATAATTCACCATACCTGAGACGATACCTGCAATAACACCGATAATAATTAAAGCTGAAATCAAAGATACTTCGACTGTACCTGCGTATTTTTGCCATAGTACAGCAAGAGAGGTTAATACCCCAAAGGTGAAAAATCCATGCTTTATCGTCAACCAAAAAGCGGTTGGAAAGAAGGCTACTTTTTTTTCTTTGATACCAAAATAAGCCACCATAGTTAAAATCATGGCTAACGTAATCGATAAGGTAACGGAGGTACCGAGCACCGTGTCTTCATTATTGGTAATAGAGTCAACAGATATTGCGATTGATGAGTATGTTTTTAAGAAGAAATATTGTATGCCGCCGTTAATGAAAGCATTGATTACGCCAGTAAGCATAGCGCCTTTTAGCAATTTTGCGTTTAATGTTGTTGCCATGGTTTATTTTCCAAGTCCAAGCGAATAGGTTTATGCATAAAAAATACTGAGTAGATAAAATCCTACCCAGTATGGTCGAATGCTCAACACGCCCTAGTATGTATCGTTTATAAATTTATGATTAAAATGATGGCTGAGTTTATGAGGTTGGCATTTTGCTTTTGTAAACACCGCCTCCATTGACGGTCAGTTCAGCACCAGTAATCCAAGACGCTGCATCACTTAATAAAAATGCCATCGCTTGAGCGATATCTGCTGGCAGGCCACGTCGTTTTAGGACGATACCTTTGACCACATTATCGATCATCTCTTGGGTATAACCGGCTTCTTCAGAGGAAGCACCATTATCTACTGTACCAATAATTAATGAGTTAAAGCGCACTTCAGGACCTGATGCGACCGCCATACTTTTCACCATATTTAGCAAGCCCGCTTTAGCTGTGCTGTATTCGATAAATTCTGGCGATGGTGTATTGCCAACCATGGATCCAGAAAATACCACAGAGGCATTTTCTTCTTGTTTTAAATACGGCATACATAAACGAGTCAAATGATAAGATCCCAAGGTATTGAGCTTATACGCATTGACCATTTTTTCGGTGGTAGATTCCCATAAGGCGTATTTGCACCCCAACCGACGTTGTTGACTACCGCAGAAATCTTACCGAATTTTGCAATAGTTGCATCGACCAAGGCTGCAATTTGCGTCTCGTCAGTAAAGTCGGTTTTCATGCCTAAGGTTGTATTGCCTGTTTCTTTTTCGATATCAGCGGCAATTTGCTTCACTTTATCTTCATTTAAATCAGCGAGGACAATGTTGCCTCCTAATGAGCTTAAAAACCGTGCCGCCTCGCTACCAATAGCGCCTGCTCCACCACTGATAATGATGGTTTTATGATGAAAGTCGAATAGTTGTTGGATGGTTTTCATGATTTTACCTTATTATTAGTGAGTGATTAGAGAGCTATCAGCAAGCGGTGTGACCGATTATATGAATCACGACTGTGCAATAACCATATTAGCGTCTTAAATCCTTACTAATAGTAAGCCTTTGTAAGTGTGTAATGACCAATATGGATTTGTTTACGATAAAAAAGCAGAGTGCGGCGGGCGCACTCTGCTATATGTTGGGTTAATAGATAGGGGTTGATAAATAGTGTGTTAATAACCTGAAAACAGCTATTGATATGCCTGATTCAAAGATTATTTACCTAAGTTATTTACCTAAGTTATTTTCCATAAATTCAAGCATGTTTTCCCAGCTTTGCTTGGCAGCGGCTTCGTTGTAGCCAAGATCAACCTCATTTTTAGCAGCGCGCTCATCGGCATGTGGGTTGGTAAAGCCATGTTTAGCGTTGTCATAAACATCGATAATATAGTCAACACCAGCAGCATCTAGTTCTGATTTTAGACCTTCTATTGCTTCCATTGATACCATTGAATCATCGCGACCGTGAGCAACCAATACGTTAGCGGTGAAGTTTTTATCCGCTGGCTGTTTTGGTGTCGGGTTGCCATGGAAAGTGGCAACCGCTTTTAAGGGCATACCTTCGCGCGCCATATCGAGGACGACCTTACCGCCGAAGCAAAAGCCAATCGCTGCTAGATTGTCACCATCAACGGCTAGTTGGTCGCTAAAGTCATTAAGGATTAAACGGCAGCGCGCCATCAGCATATCTTGATCTTCTAATACTTGCTCCATCCATATATTCGCTTGTGCCGCATCGGTGGTCAGCTTGCCTTCACCGTACACGTCCATTGCGACGGCAGCATAACCTGCTTCTGCCAAGCGCTCGACCACTGATTTTGGGTGATCAACGATACCCCACCATTCTGGCGCTACTAAAATTCCTGCAACAGGATGGTCGTCAGATGCATTTTCTGGCAATGCCACATAGCTGATAAGCTGGACACCGTTTTCGGTGGTACTGATTAATTCAAAAGTCTTAATTGACATATTATTATCCTTTTTTATGTGAGAAGTTTTACGTTATAAAGGTGATTTGTCTGTGTTTTTGCGACATCGTTTTTCTTACTTTTACTACCTTAACGCTCAACCTAGGCAAAAACAGCTATAATACTGTAACGCTCTTTATCAAAATGCTACGGCACCTTTATGACACTAAATTTGTTAAACAACTGTGCAGCCCACCTAGACTCTGACGCAACTTTGCCGCTAAAAGTCACGGAAAAATCAGCTGTGAGCTTATTTCCTGACAGTGGTAATGCAAGCAACAGCAATAGCGACCATGACAGTAAACTCAATGACACATTGCGTCCGAATTTTTGGTCGCGCTTTGCATTGTCAGAACTCAATCATAGCGAATGGGAAGCGTTGTGTGATGGCTGTGGCAGCTGCTGTTTGATTAAGTATATTGACGAAGATGAGAATGGCGATGTGGATGAAGAGTTGGTCGAGTATACCGATGTGACTTGCCAGCTAATGGACTGTACGACGGGTTATTGTCAGCACTATGACACGCGTCAAGAGCATGTACCAGACTGTATTCAGCTGACCATGGACAATCTGCCGCAGATGATGTGGTTGCCTTCGCACTGCGCCTATAAGCGTTTGTATAAAGGACAAAATTTGCCAAGTTGGCATTTGTTATTGACCCAAGATGCAGTGGTAACGCAGCAACAAATGCGTGCTGCCAATGTTGGCGTGGCTGGGCGCTGTGTTTCTGAGACTGGTATGTCTGATGAAGCGATGGAGGAGCGGGTGATCAGCTGGGTTAAGCTTGATAATACTGAGAGTTACTGAAATCGGTGACATCAGTGACGTTGGTATTATTGCAGGGCAAAAGTACAATGCTACTTGATTTTAATAAGAAGCCTGAGCTGCAGATTTGGCTTTTGCCTCAGCATCTTCTTGCGTGTCAGCCAATGGCGGGATAGGAATGTTCTGACGAATTTGCTGAGAGAACTCGCGGCTGTTTTCGTTGCTATTAACGCCAGATTCTAGATTGATTTGATTATTAAATCCTTTAACCTTTGAGTTGATATGGGTACGCTCGTACCACGTATCCATTGACCACGGCTGTCCAGTCTTTTCTGGATTAGCGTCAAGCATACCGACATCATATAGATAATTTGGCAGCCAGCCAGAGACCCAAATCCGATAATCCCACGGCAGGCGATCGCCACTGACGATACGCGCCATATAAAAAATGATATTGGTGCAATTACTGAGTAATGTGTTGTACCAAGCAGGCTTGGCATTCAATTCATTGGCAGCGGTTAAGTAAGATTCAAATAGTGACTTGACCTCGTGCTGCTGCAAGTTGCTAACGGGAAATAGATAAACTTGCTCGCCACGCGCATTCGTTCGGGTATAAATAATATCGCGCTCTTCTGCGGCAATCAGGCTCAGCTCATAGCGTCTAAAAAACCCTGCCAATGCCGAAAACGACTCGCCTTCTTCTTTACGAATCTCAAATGAGAAAGCAAGCGGTCTATCGTCTTCAAAACGAAAACTGACCAACGTATGGGCAATCAGTGGACCCATCCAGTAAGAATTGGTGACATCGACACCAGACAGTTTGGACATATCAATGGTACGTGTGTCCCAGCGTTCGGTCGCCTCTGTGTCGGTATGCCAATCAAAGTTACGTACATTGGTTAGGGTCACTAAATCAGGATTGGTTGCATCGCGCTCGTAAGTGACTCTTTCACTTACCTCAGCCATCCAGTCGCGCTCTTGCTGGGGTTCAATAGAAAAAAACCAGCCAACGCCTACCAACCAAATAGCGCCATATAAAGCGGTTAACCATTTATTTGCTGACTTGCTACTTATGGTTGCTTTGTTGCTCCATGGTTTACTGCTGCGTTGTTTATGATCAAAGCGCTGAGCTATTTTCGGCCAATAGCGAACGCTCAGTAAAGCTGTGAGTACACCAACAATGAAAAGTGCGGCTAACCAAGTGATGGCAGAGCTTGCCCCAAACTGATACCAAATCGCCAGCAATAACCAAACGGCTGACAGTAGCAAGGTAATAATGATGAAAAGCTGTACAAGATAATATCGCCATGTAGGTGTCGGTTGGCGACCATTCGCAGTGTTATTTTTTAAGCCGTGTCTATCCGAACCATGATTATTTGGCTCAAGCGTGTCCAAGCCGTTATCTGAACAATGGCTATGTGAGTGCGGCGTGAGCAGGCGAGAGAAAAAGGAACGTAGCGACATAGGGTGTGCTTTGGTGTGTGAAGGCTTTGACCATAGCAAAGTTTATAACGTACTGACAATACAATTTGAGTGAATTTATCGTTGAATGTCGGTGAGCCTTGCGCTAAAGTGAAGCTACTTTGATCTGCTCCATTTATAATTTAATAATCAAAGATCAGTTTTATTTGCTGCATTCATCCCCATCTACGTTTGTTATTACGTATTATTGTTTTTACGTATTATTTTAATTGTTATTAACTAAAGAGGTTAAATCACATCACCATGTCTGACGACACTCCCAGCCCGAGTAGTTGGTCGATGCGCGGCTTAAAACGCTGGCTATCGACCGCCCCCGAAACCCGTGACGAATTGATTCGTCTGGTACAAGACTCGCGCCAGTTCTTAGAGCCTGATACCGTCGATATGTTAGAAGGCGTGCTGGATCTGCCTGCGACACAAGTGCGCGAAATCATGACTCCGCGCCCGCAAGTGGTTGGGCTGCACGAAAGCACCAGTCTCGCTGAGGTGATGGATATCATCCTTGAGACCACCCATTCGCGCTATCCTGTCTTTGACAGTCAAGATGATGATGCCGTCATTGGCATTTTATTGGCAAAAGATTTGATTCCTATTCTTGTGCATATGGTGCGCGATCAAGAAGATAAAATCGATAGCAAACGTTTGAGAGATCTGGTACGTCAGCCGCTATATATTAGTGAGACGGCACGTTCTGATACCTTGTTACGCTCATTGCAGCGTACCCAAGTACATATGGCGATTGTCGTCGACGAATTCGGCAACTTTGGCGGTGTCGTTACCATGGAAGACTTGCTTGAAGAGATTGTGGGTGACATCGTTGATGAGCATGATGACTTCGATGAAGACAGTGATATCAATAACATCGTCGCTGATCCTGAAAAACCAAATACGTGGCGTGTGCAAGCGTCTACCGTGATTGAAGACTGTAATGATGAGCTTGGCAGTCATTTTGATGATACGGATGTCGATACCATGGGTGGTCTAGTCATGCAGGCGCTTGGTTATGTGGGCGATTTGGAAGGTGAAAGCGTGGTGATAGATGATTGGAAAATCACTATTACTGATGTTGAAGGGCGTTTTATCCAAAATCTTGAGCTCACCAAAATCAATCCTGATCAGCAAATATTGATAGGCAGTCATTGATGTGTCGATAGCGACCTAAACATTGTTTGATATACTCAAAAAACACGATTGCGGTCGTGTTTTTTTGTGTTTGCTATTGGGTATTTGCTACGCAATGTTACCTATTAATGGGTTGAGACTGGTATCATAGGCGGGTTTAACTTTTAGATACCGTACGAAACACAATACGGTCTGCTTCAGCTTGGTTTTCATCTGAATGTTGACGCTTAAAATTTTGAAAAATATGGTTTTGGATAACTGCTATGCGCCTGTCTACTGTTGATTTACAAAAACGCCTGAACCCTGATAAGCCCAAGGGTTTGCCTATAGCGCTGACGGTATTGATTGCGTTGCTGGCAGGGGCGGTGTTTATATTTGCACTGGCGCCTTATGGCATTTGGCCACTGGCGCTAGTGTCGCCTGCTATTTTATACGCCTTACTGATGCCTGATATGAGTGGCAAGCGTGCTTTTCTTATCGGTCAGGCTTACGGTACGGGACTTTGGTGCGTTGGTGCATTTTGGTTATACACCTCTATTCATGTCTATGGCGATACGCCAGCATGGCTTGCGCTGATTATGATTGCGCTGATGGGTCTGGGCATGGGGTTATTCCATGGCTTTTTGGCGTTGGTTTTCAACCGTATGGTCGGTCGTCAGCCGTTGTCGTTTGCGGCGCTATGGATACTCCAAGAGTGGCTGAAAACGTGGCTGTTCACTGGATTTCCGTGGTTGTTTGTCGGTTATGCCTTTACGGAGCAGTATTGGTTATCATCATTAGCACCAGTCGCTGGCGTCTTTGCAGTGTCTTTTGTGGCGGTATTATTGGCAGCTAGTTTGGTTGAGCTATTGCGTCGCGTGGCGGATATATGATTCCGTCGATAGCATTGTTGGTCATTAGCAGCGCGTTATGGTTGATTAATCCGCAATGGACAAAACCAAAAGGCACGCCTGATTTGTCCGTGTCCTTAATCCAAGGTAATATTCCACAAGATTTAAAATGGCTCACCGAATATCAAATAGAAACCCTGAAAATTTATGCAACTCTGACAAGTACTGAGTGGGATCGCGATATCGTCTTATGGCCAGAATCCTCGATTCCTATGTTTCAAGATGAAGCGATTGGCTTTATCAGTGAAATGGTTAAAATGGCCAAAGAAACAGATACCACGTGGGTAACAGGTATTCCTTATCGAGATTTAGAAAACTTTGACCCAAAAACAGATAAATATCCGCCATTTTATAATAGCGTGGTTGCGCTAGGTAGTGATGCTGAGGGGATGTATAAAAAGCAGCGTCTGGTACCATTTGGTGAATATATCCCCTTCGAAGGCATGTTGGATATCTTGCCAAACCTTGCTGGTAGTCAAGAAATCATGAGCTATAGTCGTGGTAGTGACAACCAATCACCGCTGCGTGTACGTGGTCATAATTTGGGCTCAGCAGTCTGTTATGAAGTGGCTTACCCTGATACCACTCGTAAAAACGCGATTGGCACGGACTTCTTATTGACCATCTCAAACGATGCTTGGTTTGGTACGTCGGCAGGTCCATTGCAACACCTGCAAATGGTGCAGATGCGCGCGCTAGAGAATGGGCGTTGGTTTATGCGCGCGACCAATACGGGCGTGACAGCGATCATCGATCATAAAGGTCGTATCGTCGAGCGTGCACCGCAGTTTGAGCGCACCGTATTGCGCGGTGATGTTCAGGCGCGGGTTGGTAATACACCTTTTATGAGCTTCGGTAATTATCCGATTCTCTTTATCATTACGCTGTTACTTGTCTTGAGCTACTTTGGTAAGCGTGGGATGCCGCAACCGCGTTTGGGTAAGTCGCTAAAATAACTGGCTATTATTACCAGTGATAATGAATCGCTCGAATGAGTTATGAGAATTAACCACAAAAGCGAGTGGCAAAGTTTGTTGATAATAAATCCTTTAAATACTTAAGGGTTTTAACAAATCGGTACGAATTGCGATATAATAGACCAATATTTTAAATATTTTGTGCAAGGTGGATAAGGTATGTCAGAACATATTGTCGAAAACAACCCTAAGAAAGAGTTCTTATTTGCTTTAGGCGGTGTTGCCTTATTTTTAGGTATCGTCTTACTTATTGGTATTTCTGGATTTTTGCGTCCAGCAGGCGAGCACATTACTGCTGAGAGACCGAAACGTCAGCGGCGGCTGATGAAGCAGAAGCGATTGCTGCTGAAGACACTGCGCCAGCTGAAACAGTACCTGTAGCTGCGGATGCTACAGCGACTGATACTGCTGGAGATGCAAGCGTAACCCCAGCGACCGATACTGATAGCGCTGTGGTTACCGCAGAAGCTGGTACTGCCACTGCTTCTGGCACAGTCAGTCAAACTGCGGTTGCAGATGCTGATCTAACGGCTGAGCAAGCAGACGGTGATTTGGAAGCGGGTGATGCCACTGATGAAGCGGTAGCCGCACAGTAATATACGTAAGTCGATGCTATACTTTTAAAGCATGGCTCGACAAACCGCTTTGCTTAAAGTCCAAGTATTTTCGCTTAAAGCCTAAGTGTTTTTGCTTAAAACCTAAGTATTATGGCAATATTATTGTAATACCATAAGCACAACAGCATCGTCATCACTGCCATTGATGCTAAAAATAAAAGCCCGCTTTCAGCCAATGATAGCGGGCTTTTTTGTGGGTATTTGTGTAATTATTGACCAATTATTTCTTTACTTGATTATATCCAAGTGAAACAATGATGCGCCTATATGACCGCTTGTCGGGATAATTATATATTTGGTCGTTAATACAGTGGTCTTTAAAGGAATAAAGTTATGAGTACAGAATCAAAGTCAGAGGTTAGTGCTGCTGAATTGGCAGCACTAGATAATGGATTTATGGGGCACCCTAAGCCGCTACGTCCATTGTTTTTCACAGAAATGTGGGAGCGATTCTCTTATTATAGTATCCGTCCACTATTAGTATTATTTATGGTAGCGACCGTCGGTAGTGGCGGTTTTGGTTTCGATGAAGTTACAGCTTCTGCTATCTATGGTATTTTTGCTGGTTCGTTATATTTAGCGGCAGTACCGGGTGGCTGGTTGGCTGATAATTGGCTCGGTCAAGAGCGTGCACTCTGGTGGGGTAGTATTATTATCGCCCTTGGTCATTTGTGTATCGCACTATCGGCTATGCTTGGGATGACGCTGTTTTTTGTGGGTTTGATGTGTATCGTTCTCGGTTCAGGCTTATTTAAAACCTGTATCTCCGTGATGGTCGGAACGTTGTACCCCAAAGGCGATGCACGCCGTGATAGTGGTTTTACTCTATTTTATATGGGTATCAATATTGGTGCGCTACTGGCTGCCCTTATCGTTGGCGTATTTAAAGAAAAAGGTATGTGGCATGTAGGCTTTGGTGTCGGTGGTCTTGGCATGTTAGCTTCACTATTGATTTATCGTTTTTCAGCTAAAAAAACCTTAAATCGTTATGCTCGTGCCAAAAACATTACGCCTGAATGGGAACAAACGACTGGACGTTTCAAAAATGTAGGTCGCTGGGTTGGCGGGTTTCTCGCGCTACTTGCTGCCATTACTGTCTTAGTGTCGACTGGTATTATGCCATTTAACCCTGAAATGGTTGCTCAGTATATGACTTACCTCATTGCCGCAGTCGTCATATTATACTTTGCTGTCATGTTTATTTCACCGCGATTGGACAAAACTGACAAGCTGCGTTTGTTAATTTGTTTTATCTTAATCATCGGCTCGACGCTATTTTGGTCAAGCTTTGAGCAGCAGCCAACGTCTTTTAACTTGTTCGCTGATCGCTATACAGACCTGAATGTTTTAGGCTTTGAAGTGCCTAGTATTTGGTTCCAATCGCTTAATCCCTTATTTATTTTAATATTAGCACCGATCATCAGCATTGTCTGGGTCAAGCTTGCCAATCGAGGCCTTGAGCCAAATAGTATGGTGAAGTTTGCGCTTGGTATGTTGTTTGCCGCTGCAGGCTTTGCTTTGATGATATTTGCCTCAAAAAGCATTTTGACTAGTGACGGTGGATTGGCTTCACCTTTATGGTTGGTGGGTAGTTTATTATTGCTGACCTTGGTGAGTTGGCGCTCAGTCCTGTTGGTCTGTCTGCAATGACTAAGCTTGCGCCAAAAGGCATGCAAGGTCAGATGATGGGGCTTTTCTTTGCTTCTCTCGCTTTAGGTAATTTGGTTGCTGCGTTCTTTGGTGGTCAAGTATCAGCGGATAAGATCGAAGGGTTGCCGGGCTTATTTACGATGATGACGATCTTTTTGGTGGTCACAGCCGTTGTCTTATTGGCATTAGCCAAACCGATCAATAATATGCTGCAAAAAAGCGAGCGTGCAGATAAGCTGAGCTAATTCAGACACACGGTTAACGTGATTTAGTATCAATAGCAATACCAGCAAAAATGTTAGATGGCGAGACGTGTTACCATGATTGGTAGCACGTTTTATGGTGACACTTAGTAAGTTATTGCCCCCACGCTATTGAAAGTCCGCTTTCCGCCCAAACATCTAATAATGCTCTGCTGTAATGCTCCTAAAAATAATTAGCCTTATCTATCTGGTCATTGATAATATTTTAATTTTTAAGACATTGAGCGTCTTACGCAGGTTTAGGTGGTGAGCATTCAGTGAATGATCAATAGCAAACGCCTAAAACAGTTTACTCGCTCAAATAAGACGACTATCCATAGTCGCCTCACAATATGATTTTTCCAAATCTTATTTTTTAAAATCAATAAGGACACCTTTTATGAATAAACAAAGCATCCACGATCGTATCGACAGCCTACGTCAGGCGTTGGTAGCACAAGATCTGACCGCGATTATCGTACCGTCTGCTGATCCGCATTTATCTGAGTATTTGCCAGAATATTGGCAAGCGCGCTTATGGTTATCAGGATTCACAGGCTCAGTCGGTACGCTCGTTGTTACCGCTGATTTTGCTGGATTATGGACGGACAGCCGCTATTGGGTACATGCCGCTGACCAATTAGAAGGTACTGGTATTAGCTTAGAGAAGCTTGCACCGGGTCAGCCAAATCATATTGATTGGCTCGCCGAGCACTTGGCTGAGGGTGATAGCGTGGCAGTCGACGGCAATGTATTGTCTATCTCTGAGCAGGATAGATTGTTAAATGCCTTTGATGCCAATGATATTACCTTAATCACTGAGCGTGACGTATTGACAGAAATATGGAGCGATCGTCCAGCGCTACCAACCGCCAGTCTATATCAACACGATGCGCAGTTTGTCGCGCAGTCTGCTACCTCAAAACTTGCCGCTGTACGCGCAGGTATGGCTGAGGCAGGCGCAACCCATCACTTGCTTTCAAGCTTAGACGATATTGCTTGGTTGACCAATTTACGCGGCGCTGATGTTGATTATAACCCTGTGTTTTTGGCACATATGCTCATTAGCGAACATGACGCGACATTGTTTATTGATAATAATAAAGTCAGTAGCGAGATAGCACAAATCTTAAAAGACAGCGGTATCACCCTTGCTGATTATGATGCTGTGCAAGATGCATTGGGCACATTGACTGCTGATGACTTATTGCTATTAGATCCAAGTAAAGTGGCAGTGGGTACGTTATCTAAAATGGGCGATGGCATAGGTTTTATTGAGCAAATGGCGCCAAGTACTTTGCTAAAATCGGTTAAATCTGACGCTGATATCGACCATGTGCGTGAAGCCATGCGTCAAGATGGCGCGGCATTAAGTGAGTTTTTTGCCACATTTGAGCAGCGTTTAGCAGACGGTGAGCGTTTAAGCGAGCTGGACGTTGATAGTATGCTCATCGAAGTGCGCAGTCAGCAGCCACATTATGTATCGCCAAGTTTCCCGACTATCGCAGGCTTTAATGAAAATGGTGCGCTGCCACATTATCGCGCAACACCAGAAAAATTTAGCTACCTAGATGTGGCCGAGGGCGAAGGCGGATTGTTACTGATTGACTCAGGCGCTCAGTATCAAAACGGCACCACAGACATCACTCGTGTGGTCGGTATTGGACAGGTAAGCAGCGAACACAAACGTGACTTTACCACCGTACTCAAAGCCCATATTGCCTTAGCAAAAGCACATTTCCCCGATGGTATCGCTTCACCACTCATCGATGCGATATGCCGTGCACCATTATGGCAGGCACAGATGGATTATGGTCACGGTACTGGTCATGGCGTTGGTTATTTCTTGAACGTCCATGAAGGCCCACAAGTGATTGCTTATAGTGCCAGCATGCCGAAAGAGCGCGCTATGAAAGAGGGCATGATCTCAAGTAATGAGCCTGGTCTATACCGTGAAGGAAAATACGGTATTCGTATTGAGAACCTGATGGTTAATAAACGTGTTGCCCAACCAGTAGAGACGGAATTTGGCGATTTTCTTAATTTTGAGACCGTCACTTATTGCCCAATTGATACTCGTTTAATTGAGTCGTCATTATTAACTCAAGTAGAGATTGACTGGCTTAACGACTATCATAGCCAAGTCTATGCAGAGCTAAAAGACCGCGTTGAAGGTGCGGCACTTGAATGGCTGACTGAGCGTACTAAGGCTATCTAAAGGAAACGCTCATATCGACGAATCTAAAATGAAAAAACCCCCGTAAAGTTTACGGGGGTTTTTTAGTACTAGGAATTTGTTACTAAGGATTTATTGCTAAAAGGTGATGCGTAGGACGCAGCGTTTAGCTTTTTTTAGACTCTTTGTCAGTTCCTACTTCATCTTCGCTTAGATTTTGAGTCACTTCAGCACGTAACCAAGATTTTAAATTCTCAGACATCAGCATCATTTGCTCACTGAGATAGTCATCAATTTGCATTTCCAACTCACGGATCATCTCTTGATGTGTAGTACTCAGTTTTGCATCTTTCAGTGCCAGTTTGATGGCGGCGCTGGCTTTGTCATTGACCGCTTTTATGCTGTGGTCGTCATTGATATGCTTGTCATTAGCGACATTAGCATGTTCACTGATGGTTTTGTTCTCAGAACTAGATTGCGTCGCAGCCGATTTTTCAACATCTTGGTTTTTTTCAACCGTGTTATCAATGCTGAGCGATTCTGAATCACTCGCATCATTGGTGTTCATAGCGGTCGTTTTATCAGCAAGATTATTCTTCTCAGCGGCTATTTGCTCAGTTTTCTGTTGTTCTTTTTGCGCGGTATCTGCTACTTCTTTTAATCTAGCACTTTCTTTTAATCTGGCATCCTCTGCCGCTTTTACTTTTTGTTGTTGTTCTTCTTCTCGCTGTTGTTTTTCAGCAGTCGCTTGCTCTTCGGCCTTTTTGTCAGTAATGACTTTAGCGATGGCTTGCTCCGCTTCATGGTTTTCGTAGAGCTCATCGATGTGGGTATCCAAATCATGAGTATTAAAGACAAAGCTTTCAAATGGGGTATCGTTTTGCAATAAGGTGGTGATGTCTTTTAGCTCTTGGGTAATTGCTGCGCGAATAGGCTCAGGCGCACACGTCCAGCGCTGGTAAAACTGATGGGAAAATGAGTAGCTTGACATGGTATCGTCCATAAATGTTCCAAAAATTACCCCTTATCATACGCAAATACGATAAGGGGCTGCAAGTGGACAAACGTAGCAAATCTGACACCAAGGTTACAACGACCGATATGGTGAGTGTTATACCTTAATGATTCACGGGCCAGCGCGCAAATACTAACGAGCCATTGGTACCACCAAAGCAAAGCTATTGGATACGGCATAGTGTAGGTTTTCAACTTTACGCGATTGGTTGGCGACATAGTCGAGGTTACAGTTGTCTTCCACATTGTCCAAATTAATGGTGGGTGGCACATGCTGATGCTGTAGGCAAGGACGGTGAATATGGCTTCAACAGCACCCGCGGCACCAAGCAAATGACCCGTCATCGATTTGGTTGAGCTGACCAAAATGCGGTCTTTAACTGGGGCAAAAACGGTTTCAATAGCAATAGATTCAGCGACATCACCCGCAGGGGTGCTGGTGCCATGAGCATTGACATAACCAATACTCGATGGCTCAATGCCAGCATCATTTAGGGCATTACGCATCGCTCGTGCCGCACCGCTGCCATCTTCAGGCGGTGCTGTGATGTGGCTGGCATCATCACTCATCCCAAAGCCGACCAGTTCAGCGAGTATGGTTGCACCACGTGCTTTGGCGTGAGCGAGGCTTTCTAGTACCACCATACCCGCGCCATCACCGAGCACAAAACCATCACGGTCTTTGTCAAAGGGACGCGAGGCTTTGGTTGGCTCGTCATTGCGAGTTGAGAGGGCATGCATGGCACCAAAACCTGATATGCCAAGTGGGCTTGATCCTTTTTCACTACCACCTGCTAGCATGACATCGGCATCACCATAAGCAATCAAACGTGCAGCGAGACCCATCGCATGGGTAGCGGTGGTACAAGCCGTCGATGTCGCAAGGTTGGGACCTTTTAAGGTATGTTTAATCGCCACTAAGCCTGCTGCCATATTTACAATAGAGCCAGGAATGATAAAGGGCGAAACTTTCAAAGCGCCTTTTTCTCGTAGCGTATCACGACTGTTTTCAATGGTTTGGATACCACCAATACCTGAGCCTAAAATAATGCCGAATCGCTCTTGATTAACCCCTTGTACAGGTGCATCAGCAGCACTTACTTCATCGATAAAACCAGCATTCTGTAATGCCATACTAGAGGCGGCAATACCATAATGAATAAATTCATCATAGCGTCGCGCGTCTTTGGCATTCATATATTGCTTGGCATCGAAATCTTTGACCACACCAGCAATTTGAGCGCGATAGCCAGTAGCATCAAAATGTGTAATTGGCGCGATGCCGCTATCACCATTGAGCAGCTTAGTCCATGAGCTATCGACGTCGAGTCCCAAAGGTGTCAATGCACCCATACCCGTAATTACGACGCGCAAGTCATCGCTACGCTCATAGTGCGGTGGTTTCTGACGCGGTTGATGCTCTGCTGTTGCGCTAGCATCATTGGTAGCTTGATCAGTAAGTGAACTGCTGTGTTGGCTCATGCGATATATCCTATACTTACGAGTCCTAAGAGGAGGGTATTTCAGAATTCATTATAAAACACATAAGTGCACGTGTGTAAACTAAAATTTGACCAGTCAGGCGAAACAAACCTGACCCAAAACCACGCCTTTACTGGCGCCAGTGACCGCTGGTAAGTTACCAGTTTCGCCCATCAGGGTTTGCCGTGCGAGCCATGCAAAGGCGACGGCTTCGACCCACGCTGGATTCAGCCCTAAGCTTGCGGTGGTCTCTACCGTGCAATGGGGCAGATGCGCTTGCAAGCGAGTCATTAAATAATCGTTTAATGCACCGCCACCGCAGACGTAAACCGAGCTATTTTCATGAGCATTAATAAACATATTAATTTGCATACTGGCACTCATCGCTGTCAGCTCAGTAAGCGTCGCCTGCACATCCGCTGACGAATAGCGAATATGCAGATGCCTGATCGAACTTTTGCAGCTCATCCTGTAGCCATACTAAGTTAAAATCTTCACGCCCCGTGCTTTTCGGATACGTTCGCGCAAAAAACGGATGTTCTATTAGCTGATTAAGTAGCGGCTCAACCACTTGTCCAGACTGTGCCCATGCGCCGCCAGCATCATAATCTTTATACGTATGCAACGCTGTCCACGCATCCAACAATAAATTGGCAGGACCGGTATCATAACCAATCACAGGACTATCGCTTGCTGGCAAGACTGTGATATTGGCAATACCGCCTAAATTTAATAACACGCACGTGCTATCAGGCGTGGCAAATAACGCTTGATGAAAAGCTGGAACCAAAGGCGCTCCTTGTCCACCAACCGCCATATCGCGGCGGCGAAAATCGCTGACGACGCTAATGCCAGTACGCTCAGCAATGATATTGGCATCGAGCAATTGCAAGCTAAAGCCCAATTGCGGACGATGGCGTACCGTTTGACCGTGACAGCCAATCGCCAACACCGACTCTACATCAGTATTCGATTGCTGCAATAAATTATTGACCGCCTCGCTGGCAAATTCAGCATATTCTTTACTTGCCCAACCGAACCAGTCTAATTCGCTGTTTGGCTCACCCTCTGCAGGTACTAATTCTTGAACACCATTAGGCTGGCATAAAGCCAATAACACTTTACGCAAACGCGGCGGAAACTCTTGGCTATGAGTTGCTAACAGTCGCATCGGTTGCTGGGTATCTGTTTCAGCACTACTATCACTACTAAACTGACAAAGAACCGCATCCATACCATCTAAGCTGGTGCCGGACATCATACCGATATATAAGCCATCATCGAAGTTTTCAAACACCGTTTGCTCGAGTGCGTCGGTCAAAGTGGCATAATTTAAATCATCAATATTATCTAGACGACTATCTAAGCTCATCTCTAAACCTAAATCTGTGTCAGGAGTATTCTGAATATCGTCAATCGATACGGGCTTGGTCATGGCAATTTACCTTAAAAAACGCTAGTATATCTCTCAAATTCTAACATCTTTTACTGGCTACGAAACTCTAAATAGCCCAAACGCGTTACCCTTTTAATAAAGACAATAAAGAGAGCATCATGACCACGCAAACTTACACCCTAGAAGAACAGCTTGCCCTGATCCAACGCGGTACGCAAGAAATCCTATCTGAAGAAGATTTGGTTAAGAAGTTAAAACTGAATCGTCCACTACGTATCAAAGCAGGCTTTGATCCTACCGCACCTGACCTGCATTTGGGTCATACCGTGCTGATTAATAAGCTGAAACATTTTCAAGACTTGGGTCATGAAATTTATTTTCTAATTGGTGATTATACTGCCAAGATTGGTGATCCGTCTGGTAAGAACAGCACCCGTCCGCCATTGACCGACGAGCAAATCAAAGTCAATGCGCAGACTTATGCTGAGCAAGTCTTTAAAATTTTGGATAAAGAAAAAACCAAGATTGTCTTTAACTCTGAATGGTTCAAGGATATGTCAGCCGGTGACATGATTCAGCTTTCTAGCCAGTTGACCGTCTCGCGTATGCTTGAGCGCGATGATTTCTCTAAACGCTATGCGGCGCAAACGCCCATTGCGATTCATGAGTTTTTATATCCATTGGTGCAAGGTTATGACTCTATCGCCCTAAAAGCCGACGTCGAGCTTGGCGGTACTGACCAAACCTTTAATATTTTGATGGGGCGTACTCTGCAAGGTCGTTACGGTCAAGAACCGCAGGTTTGTATTACGGTGCCAATCTTAGAAGGGCTAGACGGCGTCAATAAAATGTCTAAATCCCTGAATAACTATGTCGGCATTTATGATGCACCGGGTACCATGTACCAAAAACTATTGTCTATGCCAGATACCTTAATCCGTCGCTACTTCGAATTTTTAAGCTTTAAGCCGATGGAAGAAGTTGAAGCGTTAATGGCAGAGATGGAAAATGGTCGCAACCCACAAGAAATCAAACGTATTCTTGCTGAAGAATTAATCGAGCGTTTCCACGATGCCGATGCTGCTGCCATTGCTCACAAGTCAGCAGGTAACGTGCTTGCTGATGGTGAACTGCCTGTTGATTTGCCAGAAGTGACCTTAGATTTGGAAGGGCAGGACGCATTATTTATCACGCAAATCTTAAACCAAGCGGAACTGGCTAAAAATAGCTCATCGGCTAAAGACATGATTAAGCGCGGCGCAGTAAAAGTAGATGGCGAAGTGGTCGATGCGAGCTTTAGCTTAACGTCTGGTCAGACAGTCGTTATCCAAGCAGGCAAAAAAGCATATGCGAAAGTGACGGTAGCTTAATAAGTGACTGGGACAAGCTATTGGTATTAAGGATAAGGTCGACATTGATTGTCGGCCTTACTTATTTTGCGATATGAATTTATTGTGACAGTATTTGATTCGTGAATTTATAACAAATTAGGATTCAATCATGATAGAAAAAACGGTTCCCCAAGGTATTTACCGCCATTATAAAGGCAGCCTTTACCAAGTATTGCATACTGCTCAGCATTCGGAAACCGAAGAATCGCTAGTCGTTTATCGCTGTCTCTACGGCGAGTATGGCGTATGGGTGCGACCATTAGCGATGTTTACGGAAACTGTTGAAGTTGACGGTGAGCAATTACCACGATTTGAGTTGGTTAAAGCCTTAGCTGATTAAGGTCGGAAAAACACTTAAAACTTATTGCTCAAATAAAAAGCGTCTGTTAAGGACGCTTTTTTATATAAATGAAGCGGTCAAATGAATTCAAGCACGCACTCTATGCCGCTATTCGCTAGCAAATGATTGTAATAGGGGATATATATAATAGATACTATATGTACTAAATGATTAATAAGGATATCAGTCTATGGGCAAGTCGATGTTACCATTGCTTGATAGCAGCCTATATCCACAATTTTGGCAGCAGCAAACATTTACCAATCCGCAGGCGTTATTACTATCGATTCTTATGGCAGAGGAGGTGCCAGATGCTGAAGTTAAGTGCAAAAGCTACGATGAATAATCCGACCATGATTATTAATCAGATAGTGATTAGGGGTAAGCAAGTATTGGGATTTCCGATACGCCATAATAAACGTACCAGCGAGCGCTTGCGTAATGAGTTGCTAATTTTAGACTTTCAAGAATTGCGCTTGGTTAATGAGATGAATATCAAAGGCAAAAAAAGAAGCAATATAGATGAGACTATATTGCTTCGGTCTTATGAATTACGTTAGTGAGCCAAACGGTCAGCTAAAATTTTAAGAATCTTGCTTAGCAATCGTCAGCCCGTTATAAGTTTGCGCGACAGGCATTACTTCCAAGCGATTGACATTGATGTGAGCAGGCGACTCAATCAGCCACAATAAAATATCGCCAATATCATCGCCGGTCATGGTTTTAAAGCCGTCGTAAACCTTGGCAGCTTTATCGTCATCGCCATGATAACGCACGTTTGAAAACTCAGTACCCGCGACATTACCCGGTTCAAGGTTGGTCACTCGCACTTGCGTACCGATGAGATCCGCGCGCAGATTTAAGCTAAACTGTTTGACAAAGGCTTTGGTCGCGCCATAGACGTTACCGCCAAAGTAAGGCCAACTGCCAGCAATTGAACCGACATTAATGATATAACCGCTATCGCGCGCTACCATTGCTGGCAAGACTGCATGGGTCAGTGCCATCAACCCTTTCACATTGGTATCAGTCATACGCATCCAATCATCAAGACTGGCATTTTGCGCAGGTTCTGTACCGAGTGCCAGTCCCGCATTATTGACCAAGACATCGATTTGCTTAAAGTCAGCAGGCAAATCAGCAATGATTTGCGGGATAGTAGCCGTGTCACTCACATCCATGACCACAGGTAAAAATGCTTCGCCTAAAGTGTCTGCTAAAGCATTCAGCTTATCTAGGCGTCTGGCACAACCAATTACGCGATGACCATTGGCAACCAAACGCTCGGCCAGCGCTTTACCAAAACCTGCGCTTGCTCCTGTAATCAATACGTTCATCTTATATCCTTATCATTGATGTTTTGTACCTGTGTCATGGGTGTTACGATGACGGCTAGTCTTGATTTACTTGCTTTTTCTTACTTGTTGAATAATTGCTTACCAAAGATTTTATCGCCCGCATCGCCTAAACCTGGGATGATATAGCCATGTTCATCTAAATGGCTATCTAATGCGGCAGTATAAATGGTCACATCAGGATGCGCTTCATTGACCACACGTACGCCTTCAGGTGCCGCAACCAATACCAATGCTTTAATATTGGTACAGCCATTTTTCTTTAGCATCTCGATGGTCGCAACCATTGAGCCGCCAGTGGCTAACATTGGATCAATGATAAGGGCTGGGCGTTTGTCCATATGGCTGACAAACTTTTCAAAGAACGGCACCGGTTGTAAGGTTTCTTCATCACGTTGCAAGCCGACGACAGAGATTTTTGCTGTAGGAATCAAATCGAGCACACCGTCCAACATGCCAATACCCGCACGTAAAATCGGTACAATCGTTGCGGTCTTACCGATGATTTGTTCACCTGTTATTTCACCACACCAGCCTTGCATTGGGAAGGTTTCGATTTCAAAATCACGGCTTGCTTCATACGCCATCAAGCGTGCAAGCTCTTTGGTCAACGTGCGAAACTTATAAGTGCTACAGTCTTTTTCGCGCATAAGGCTGAGTTTATGACGGACTAACGGGTGATCAATGACGGTGATTTTTAAGTCGCTCATAAGGTTTCTCTTGGTTTTTGGTCTGATGCTTGCGCAGTTACTGCGGTTGCCATTAGTATAAAAGATACAAACACTTACTGCACTTCAACCTTATATCTGTCTCACAAATAGTAAGCTTGCTACTTTGATAATAAAGTAAGCTAAATATATTTATAGCAGGGTTGGTCTTATTTAAGCCGACTATGTTTGACTATAATCGCGCCCTAATAAATGAAGCAGTGTTTAGGCTTGCTATGATAGCAAAAAAACCGCTTTTCTGATGAAGAATCTTATGACTACACAACCATATCACACTCATAATAATACGCATAAAACCGATAACAGCTTAATATTATCTGAAGCCCAAGCAACAGAGGTAGAAACGCATCCGTTCGTTCCCGTTTTACCACCTAATGCTACGGTAATGATGATGGGCACTTTTCCACCGACCGCTGATAAATGGGCAATGCCATTTCACTATCCAAACTTTTACAATGACATGTGGCGTATCTATGGTAGTGTTTTTTTTGATGACGTGGATTATTTTAGAGTAGGGGATGAGAAGCGCTTTGATCCTGAGCGTATTCGCGCCTTTATGTTCGAGCGCGGAATTGCTTCTTGTCCGACCGTCAAGCAAGCGATTCGTGAAACGGGCAATGCCTCAGATAAGAACTTAACCGTCGTCACACCCGTTGACCTAGATAGTATATTGCCACAAGTGCCACAGGTTGAAACCTTATTTACCACGGGCGGTAAAGCAACAGAAGTGCTGCTTGGTTTATTAGCCGAGCCACCTGCTAAATCCAAGTATCCTAAGACCAATCAAAGTATGGATTATCCTTACCAATGGCAAAACGATCACAATCGAAAAGTGGATGTAAATAATCTTACCTTATATAGGTTGCCTTCAACGTCACGCGCCTATCCTTTAGCCTTAGATAAAAAAGTCGCTGCTTATAAAGAATTCTTCAAAAAGATAGGCAAGCTGTAATGTAAAGTTGCCATTTATAGAAAGAGGTAAGAAATTTTAAGGAAAAAAAGCTATCCTTGCTCAAGACCTCATACACTGCCGCCCGATTGAAGAAAAAGTAGCGTCGCCATCCTGCTAATTTAGTCTAACCATCAAATTTATTCAAATTAAGCTAAAATAGCCCTTGACTAAAGACTCAAACCCTCTATAATACGCCCTCATCAAGACGAGCTGGAAGTAACTAGTGTGTAGATTACACATTAATAACCCAATTAACTTGAAG
>NZ_BAWJ01000003.1 GCF_000586475.1 Psychrobacter sp. JCM 18903
CATGCTACTTATTAATCATGCTACTTATTAATCATGCTACTTATTAATCATGCTACTTATTAATCATGATTTAAAAGTTTGAAAGTAAGTCAACTCATAAAATTTAGACAAAAAATACCGCTGAAATTTAGCGGTATTTTTATGATAAAAACAAATAACTAAGACTGAATAACTAAAATATTGATAGGCAATAATGAGCAGGTTAGCATTTTCATTATTATTATCAGTTAAACCACCCAAGCGTCTATATCAGCTATCAGCGAAAAGAAGCCATTTAGAAACCAGCTGTATTTATATAAATGCTTTTATAACCATTTTAGTGTATAAGAAATTAGTTTTTGCCACGATAAGTAATACGACCTTTTGATAGGTCATAAGGTGTCATTTCGACCTTAACTTTATCACCTGTCAAGATACGGATATAATGCTTACGCATCTTACCTGAGATGTGAGCAATGATTTCGTGTCCGTTTTCTAAACGAACTCTAAACAGGGTATTCGGAAGGGTGTCAATGACTTCGCCTTCAAATTCAATAATATCGTCTTTTGCCATAGTTGGTATCAATCAATTAAAAATAAGCCCATATTATACGTAAGTTAGCGGATTAAAGCAATACAGCACTAGGTTTTTACTTGACAGCCTGTAACCGTTATGTATGCCAACTCCTATTTATTTAATCAGGTAAATTTAGCCAAATAGGGGTTAAAGGAGTATTTGGCAGTCGTTGTTGAAAATGCTCAGGATAGTAAGCACTGATAAAATATAAACCATCACCAGAGGCAGTAGGCGGTGCGATAGTACGATCTTTTTTGGCTAAAATATCTAAAAAGGCTTCTGGCTGCAACTCGTGTCGACCGATGGCATACAAAGTGCCCATTAAGTTACGAACCATATGATGCAAAAATCCATCTGCTTGAATGTCAAAAACGATAAACTGACCATGGGCAAAGAGTCTTGCGTGACTGACTGAGCGTACTGGTTGATTAGACTGGCAAGCAGCGGCGCGGTAGCTACTAAAATCGTGAGTACCGACGATCTCAGCCGCCGCCAGTTGCATCGCTGCTAAATCGAGCGGTTCATAGATGTGAGTGACTTGGTGATTCAAAATAGCAGGGCGCTGTGCTTGATTCAGCGTGATGTAGCGATAGCGACGGGCAATGGCACCAAAACGCGCATGAAAGTCGTCAGGCATTGGTTGAATCCAGCGCAGGGCGATATCATCAGGCAATAGACTGTTTACTCCGCGCAGCCAGTTATGAGTAGGACGATAGGCACGTGTCGTAAAGTGGGCAATCATATTGCTGGCATGAACGCTTGCATCGGTACGACCAGCCGCGACGACCTCTACCGTCTCATTTGCGACTTTACCGATAGCGGTTTCTAATGCTTCCTGTACGCCTAATACTTCTCGTTGCCGCTGCCAGCCATGATAGCGCGTGCCCAAAAACTCAATTGCAATGGCTAATGTATAGGTTGGGGGCGTTTCAGCGTTGATGCTGTTAATCTCGGACATGTTAATCTCGGACATGGTTGGTATTGGATATTTTCGTATTGGCGCCTATAAATATAAACATATTTAACGATAGTCTAACGTTTTTTGATAGTGGTGCCCGCCTGATTGACATTGTTCAACCAACGTTGTCTGCGCCGAGCGGGATTGTCATAACGCAGCGATAGCCATAGCAGCCGTGCATATATAGCGGGAATCGTTAAGCGTCCGCCAGCAATCACATGATACTCATATTGCCAACTACCAGCCGCATAGCTGTCACTGACACCGCCAAATGGAGATTGGCTAGCGCATATCACCATGTGGCCGTTTTTATAAGCAAGCTCTAGTGCCTCTGCTAGCGCTTGCGAATAAGGAACATTACCTGCGCCAAATCCTAACAGGATAATGCCACATGGCGGCTGTGATAATAACGCCTGTAGCTGACTAGTCATTACCTCAGTGTCGTTTGGCAAGCAATATAAAGCATGAATGCGTGCTTGCTCAGCCCGAGATTCGATATGGTCAATCATTGCTTGCTGATCATCGAGCCAATGCTGGCGGCGGGTATCCGGTAAGTTTTTGATATAACTATTGGCAGGATAGGCAGCTCTGGAGTGACCCGTAAATGCCATCAAATCATGGCTATGAATTTTTTGTACCGTTTGCGCAGGCCAAGACTCACCGCCAAAAGCAATCTTCACACCCGACTCACCAGCAGCAGCCAGTTTTAATGAATCGCTGAGGTTATCCCATGCGTCGCTATGGTCATCGATATCATAGGAATGTATCACCTCGCTGTCTAACAGTGGGCGCATACTACCAGTGACGACTATACAAATATCACTGCCAGCAAACGCTTCTGCTAAAAACGCACCCAAATAACTCAAAGTATCTGTACCAGTGATAAGCACAAAACGCCTGTCGCTTTGTGCATAGGCTGCTAGCAAAAGCTGATAAAAATGTACAAAGTCGTTAGGGGTAAGTTGGCTACTGTCTTTAATTAAGGCGTTATCCAGCCATGAGATTTGAGGCAAGTGGTTAGCGTTATCTTGGTCAGTCAATAGCTTTTGTAAAGTTGGTAAGAATATTTCTGCTGATAACGGTGCTAAGGGTCGTCCATAGCTACCAAAAGTACCGCCAGCATAAATAAGTTGGACAGGATTGGATAATGTATTTGTCATAGCAGAAAATGGCATAGTATGAGCCGTAATAAAGAAGTATGTGATAAAAAAGAGAGTTTAAGGTTGGATGCTAATAGCGCTCAGTAATAATAAATAGTATAAAGGTTAAATGCAAAAAAAATCAGCAAGTATTCTTAGTGTTATAGAATACTTGCTGACAAAAGAACGATGTGGCTTTTACGCAGTACGAGCTAGTAATACTTTTGCTTGGTTCTGTTGCTCACTAGTGCCCTGAATTAATACCTCATTCAATAAGCGTTTGGCACTGTCGTATTCACCCAATTGTAAATATTGGCCTGCCAAATCTAGCGTAACTTGAGTGCTATCTAATGATTTCACAAAGTCAAAGTCGGCCGCAAAGCGCGAGGAAAAGTCTTCTGCTGTTTCAGCGGCATCTTCGGCGGTAAGGGTAGACTCGTCCTCAATTGGAGCAACTGGGCTGAGTGCTGTTGAAGAGTGAGTATCGAATTCATTGTCTAATAAAGAGTTATCATCGAACAGCAACGGGGCTGTCGGTGTGATACTAGATTCTTCAGCAAGAGCATATTCTGAATCATTATTATCAAGCGATTGTGCTTCGAGATTAATATTTTCAAAGCTCTCAGTTTCAAAGCTCTCAGTTTCAAAACGATCTTCTTCAATAATGAAGTTATCAGTATCACTATTTTCTTCAAGTACAGGTGCTTCGCTTTCTGTTAATGTTTCTATATCGTTTGGCGCATCGAGACTGTCTAAAGACAAAGTGAAATCATTTTCTTCGTCATTTTGGACAGTGTTGATAGACAATGCTTCAGCAGTTTCGTCAACACCTTTATCGACATCAGTTGCTAGATCATCAAAGTCTAAAATGAACGCGTCATCTTCTAGTGTCATTTCATCGTTAATACTATCAGGGCGTTCTGGAATGACAGAATCCGTTGCCTGCGCATCAGTTTCTTCAGATGAATCAAAGCTAAAGTCAAAATCACTAAGATCATTGAGATCATTATCTTCTGCGGACACCGCGACATCATTATCAGTTATGTCGATATTGGCAGTGTTCAGGCTTTCATCATCTGTCATCTCTAATGATGACGTGACTGGCGTCGTATCAGTCGCCTCAGATGGGCTAATATTACTCTCTAAATCACTCAGCGTAAGATCAAAGTTATCTTCTACATCGTCGCTAGTAAGACTGGTCTCATAAGATGTGTTTATTACTGCCGAATTAGACAGGCTGTCGTCTAGCATCGTACTACGGTTATCTTCAGAGGTTGCTGGCTGATCAGATAGCGCGTTCTTACTACCGATTTGATTAATCGGTAAGTCAAAATCTATGCTTTCAAAATGGCTATTATCTTCTACGGGTGCCTCTTTTGCTGCGACTTGATTCTGCTCTTCCGAAAATAAAGCTTTTAACTCATCAGCTAGCGCAAGACTTTTTGAGTCGCTTTGCGCCTTGATGGCATCATAAACTTTATTAAAGTTCTCTGGCTGATTAATAGTCGCGTATATACTGAGTAATTTAACAGACAATTGGCCATCATTCGGTTTTTCGCTTAGGCCGCGACTGAGGGTTTCAATGGCTTTGTCATAACGCTGCTGATCCATGAAGCGCTGGGCAATCGTAATATGATCGAACTTATTGTCATCATCTTTGTGGCTTTGGGCAGGAGTTTTGTGATCCGTTTTTGGCATCGGAGCTGGCGTGGCGGTACTCATTCCCAGCTGCGCTGAGGGCTTTTGCGCTTTCTTTTTGTACAATAGTAAACCGGCTACTATTAGAATAAGTACCAATCCGGCGATGATATATAGCATATTGTCCATAGTTACTCCCACGCCTATGATCACAGCACACTGCGTTGATCAGTTAGGCAATTATTGATTGCGTAGTTTTTTGAGACGAGCTTGGAGCTCAGCCAGTTTTTGGTTTTGTAATTGAATTTTTCTTGTATAGCTATCAAGTGCACTGCTGGTTTTTGACAGCTGCTGAGCTTGAGCTGCCGTACTTTGTCTTGAGGCCTTGAGCGTGGCTAATATATCTGTGCTGAGACCATTACCTGTTGCCGCTGCTGATGTTGCTTGGGTGCCATCTGCGTTGCCATTACGACCAGGTGCGAGCACTGAAAATTGTGCTTTTGGCAGCGTTTGTGTTTTAGTAATCATGGGTTTTTTGCGCTGTTTAGCGACTTGATTTGTTTCAGACGGTTTTTTAGAGGGTGCTTTTGCGGCCTTTTTTACCACAGGTGTGTTTGCTCTGCGGCTATATTGTCTTTGCGCCTCAATCGCCGCTTCTAGTTTTTGTTGTGATGGTACAACATCGTAACTGGGCAAGCTAAGCTTGGCATCCGCTTTGAGTTGACCCGCGTCTTTATTAATAAAGGCGTCAGGGTTTTGCTTCTGAATCTGCTTCATTACTGTTTGAATGTCTAAGTTATTTTCTTGCGCAATTTGCTGTGCAATAATCCATAGACTGTCGTTGCGCTGTACTTGATATTGGGACGCAGTAGTAGTGCTGGCTGCCGTACTGATAGAGGCGTTGTTGGTGACACTAGATGGGACAGTGGCGATAGCTGTATTGCTGGTATCAAGACTGGCTTTTGGTGTACTCGCTTTGTTGTCACTCGGCGGTGGCATAATAGGAGAAGCGGCCATCATGCCAGCTTCTGATTTGCTACTCGGCTGTATCTGGCGAGTGACTTGGATATTCAGAATATCGAGCTGTTTATCAGTGACAGCTGTAGCTGATAGACTATTGTCTATTGGCATGGTGTTGTTATTGACTAGGGCTGTATCATTCGCTACATTCTTAGCAGAATTGAGGTCGATATTGCTGTTACCCATTGCACTCAAGCGACCATTGTCTAATCGACTGGTTGGATTACGATTATTGTCGTTAGCGTTAAGAGTGTTGTTAACGTTGTTTAAACGACCGTTATCTAGCCGGCTAGGCGCATAAGCAAGATTGTTGCCTTGCGAGGTAGGAGTCGTTGTAGGTGCTTGGATATTAGGTGCTGGCAATTTAGACGCCACCAACTCGCTCGTTGACGAGTGAGTAGTCGCTAGTATGGGCGATAATGTTAATGGCGGCGGTGCACCTTCTCTAACGGTCAACGGTTTAGCCGCATTAGAGGACACACTGTAGATTGGGTTTCTTTGCGCCAGTAACGATATTTTTAGGCGTGTCAATGGGCAGACGGCTATTGAGCGGCATCAACAATGTCTTGGGAATGACGTTGCGTTGACCCTTATCATTTATGTTTAAAACCACATCAGCAAAAGGTGTGGATACAGGTTTTGAGGTAGTAATAAATACTTGACCGCTGGTCGCTGAGGTAGGTTTAAAACGTACGGTCATCGAATCAGTTTGGGCTAAGCCCATTTGCTGATAAATAGTAGAGTTTGCCAAACTTGCTGAAAAGTCAGCGGCTCGAATATCACTGACCACAATGCTCGCAGCTAACGGCTCATGCTGGGCAGAGGTCACAACAGTCTTGCCAATCGTTGCAGCTTGTGCACTCGATACGAGAGCCGCATAGCCTACGGAACAAAGTAGTGCCATCGAGACCGCGCGATGTACCGTAGTCAACCGATGAGATAAATGACAAGACATGTGCAGACCTTTAAGATATAAGTTATCTGTGCTGTTATAACAAAATACCATTTAGTTACCAGTTTATTTCACAACTGTTGTGGACAATACAAAAAATGTTTGAGTATTGTCTAATCTCGCTTTCTATCCAGCAGCATTGCATCGCCATAACTAAAGAAGCGATAGTGTTCTTTAATCGCATGTTGATAAGCATGCTCAATGGCATCTTTACCCGAAAATGCCGACACCAGCATTAACAACGTTGATTTGGGTAAATGGAAATTGGTCAACAGTCGATCTATCACACCAAACTTAAACCCTGGGTAAATGAATATATCGGTATCACCTGACCAGCTGGAGAGAGGCTGCCCATTAACGGCTGTTTTTTGATAAGCCGTTTCGAGCACGCGAGTGACCGTGGTGCCAATAGCGATGACTTGTTTACCATTCGCATGGGTTTGGTTGATGAGTTCGGCTGTTGCTTGTGGTAAATGTGCATATTCACTATGCATGGTGTGATTGAGCAAGTTGTCCGTTTTTACTGGCGCAAATGTACCAGCGCCAACGTGTAAAGTTACAAAAGCCGTACGAATACCTTTTGCCGCAAGTTTGCTCAGTACCGATTCATCAAAGTGTAAGCTTGCAGTCGGTGCAGCCACACTCGCAAGCTTGGTTGGATCATGAAAAACCGTTTGATAACGAGTATTGTCTGTCTCATCCGCATGGCGTTCAAAGTAGGGGGGAATAGGTAGTTCGCCATAAAGCTCTAAATGCGGCAAGATCGGCGCATCAAACGCTAAAATGAATAAGTTGTCTTGACGACCAATCATCACCGCCTTCATATGACCGTCAGCAAGCTGCAAGTGTTGTCCAAGTTTGAGCGCTTTACTGGCTTTAACATGGCAAAGTGCAATATGTTCTTGATTCACGGCTTTGTCATTTGCAGCTTCTACAGATTTTTCAGCCTCTACATATAAAGTCGCTGTCTCTAAATCTGAGATATCAACCAAACGTTCAATCAATACTTCAAGCTTACCGCCAGTATCCTTTTGTCCAAAAAGACGCGCTTTCATCACCTTTGTATCATTAAATACAATCAAATCACCCTCATTTAATAACTCAGGTAACTCAGTGAATAAGCGATCTTCTACAAGCGTAGAGTCTTTTTGATTATTGGCAGGCAAATACAAAAGTTTTGAGGCAGAACGCTGTGAGAGAGGATAGCGTGCAATCAGGCTATCTGGCAGCTCATAATCATAGTCATCAACGCTCAAATAGTTCAAACCATTGTTGTTTTTTTCGGCATCAATTGAGGCGGCAGTAGTAGAGTCTATAGTGTGAAAATCGGTCATAATCAATCTTTAAATGAATGTAAATTTTGGCGTAATTGTAGCAGAAACGAGGTCATGAAAGGACAGTTTAGTAACGACTCATGCGCACAAAATGGTTTGTATATTGAATCGCCTAAGCATTAATTATTAGAATGAATAATCAACAGAAGCAATGAGCATCAGTATGTTAGTCAAACAAATTTAACTGCGGCAACAATTGGGCGGCAGGTGCTAATGAAGAGAAAGTAACACCGACTAAGCGGATAGGTAGCTCACGAGGAATGTCTAAAAACAGTTTGTCTAACCAATAATGGGCAGAATCAGCACTGTTAAAGGCAGTTGATAGCGTGTGTGAGCGGGTGATTTGAGTGAAGTCTGCGTATTTAACTTTTAGAGTAATGGTATAGGCGACCAGCTGTTTTTGTTGCAGTTGATGAAAGGCATCGGCATTTTGTTCATAAATTTGTATACGTAACTCATGGTTATTACTTAGATTGTCTTTGAATGTGGTCTCAGAACCCACAGATTTATGCGCGCGCTCAGATTTGACAGCACGCTCATCACGCCCATGGGCAATATCGTGATAAAACTGTCCACGCTTGCCGAACTCCTGCACCAATACAGCCGCTTGCATTCGCTTGAGATCCGCGCCAGTACTTACACCCATCGCATGTAAGCGCTTGGCAGTGGCTTTACCAATACCATGAAAGCGCTCGATAGGTAGCGTACTGATAAAGGCATCAGCGTCCGCTGGCGTGATAATGGCCGTACCATTGGGCTTATTGATATCAGAGGCAATTTTAGCCAACATCTTGTTAAACGACACACCTGCTGAGGCCGTTAATCCAGTATGCGCTAGTATTTGTGCCCTTAGCCAGTTCGCCATCAAGGTCGCTGAGCCTTTATGGACATGTAGCCCTGTAACATCGAGATACGCCTCATCTAGAGACAATGGTTCAACATGTGGCGTTAAGCGGTACATAATCTGGCGAATATCGCTACTAACTGCGCGATAAACCTCAAAACGTGGCCTAACAAAAATGACTTCTGGCAACGTTTACGCGCCTCATAACAAGACATGGCAGAGTGTACACCAAATTTACGTACTTCATAGCTGGCTGCTGCGACCACACCGCGACCACTTGGATCGCCACCAACCACCAGTGGCTTACCGCGCAGTTCAGGAAAGTCACGCTGCTCCACACTGGCATAAAAAGCATCCATGTCTATATGAATGATTTTACGGGGGCTAGCATTTATAGAAGTTGTCATACTCACTATTTTACCTGATTCAAGCGCTTTGATTGAGTGTCAAAATTTGGATTTATCGATAGACTCCTTTGTTAGGTTAGTAGAACGCTAGCAATGATATATGAATAATTTTATATGTCATAAATCTTATATATCATAGAGTTAGTTAATGATAAACAGTAGTATTAATTCAAAAATATCGTATTTAGCAAACATATTTTTGCTATTAAATTGTTTAGGTCTACTGTAAATCAAACTCATTTGTACTCTTGCACCACCTGTCGTATCAAGCTCACCGTTTGTCATAAATCTCACATTTAGATGTTACAGTTTTGATTCTGGTGTTTTACAATATAGTATCCGCGCTAATGGATGACTGTAAAACAATAAGTAATGCCTTGTGTGCCTCTATGACCATTTAAAAAAGACATTGCTTATCGCTTATGCCAAGATCGAAAATGGAGTTTTGGTAAAATTAACTCTTTAAGAGCTTGATGTTAGAGAGTTTAGAATGACTAAGGAGCTGATGATGAATAATGAACTAAAAGGGAGCGATTTAACAAGAGCGATGCTAGCACGCGGCGATAAAAAAGTATGGTGTGCGGTTTGTGATGATAGTGATGAACAAGCAATGATGGATCATTGTGGTAATGATTTTACGGCTTATATCGTGTCATTTCGTGACGGACATTTTTATTGCAATGCTGGCATGCCATGGGAATTTGCCGTGCCCATTAAGATAATTGCGGTGCTGCAATCTGAAATAGAGAAGTAAGTGAAGCAATAATATTACCGGCACAAAAAAACTCCTAATGAGGAGGCTGATTTGTTACTAATATTGGTACCAGTGGTCGGACTCGAACCGACACGCTTATTAGGCAACGGATTTTGAATCCGTCATGTCTACCAATTCCATCACACTGGCATGTTAGAAGATAAGGTCTATTAGATAGAGATTATCGAATTGGGCTACAGGGTTAACTCTGTATAGGCTGCGTATTATAGCAGCCTATTTTTATCCGTCAAGAATTATTTTATATAATTTTCAATTAAATCAAAAAAATGGTTTAACCTACAAAAGCACGTTCAACGGCATAATCTGCTTGGACACCCATGCGTGGTGAAACGGTCAAACCAAAATCGTCCAAAATCGCTGAAACTTCAGCATTAAATGGCATGCTACCGCAGATCATGACACGGTCGTCTTCTTTATTCATCGGTGGTAAGCCAATATCTTCAAAGAGCTTTCCTGAGGTCATTAAGTCAGTCACGCGACCTTGATTTTTGAAATCCTCACGAGTCACGGTTGGGTAGTAGATGAATTTTTCACGGTACCATTCACCAAAGATCTCGTCGTTAGGTAACTCATTTTCAAACATATCACGATACGCCAAATCATCGACATGGCGCACACCATGTACCAAGATGATTTTTTCAAAGCGTTCATAGACTTCAGGATCACGTGCCAACGATAAAAATGGTGCCAGTCCAGTGCCTGTAGAGAGCATATAAAGGTTTTTGCCAGGCAGTAAATCATCTAGTACCAAAGTGCCCGTTGGTTTTTTGCTGACCAACAGCTCGTCACCGACTTTAATATGCTGCAAGCGCGAGGTTAACGGACCATCTTGAACCTTGATAGAAAAGAATTCCAAGTGATCTTCGTAGTTCGGGCTAGCAATCGAATAAGCGCGCAATAGCGGTCTGCCATCGACAACGATTCCGATCATCGCAAATTCGCCATTACGAAAGCGCAGGCCATCGTCGCGAGTTGTCTTGATGCTAAATAGAGCGTCATTCCAGTGATGAACCTCTGTGACCGTTTCGGTGCGAAGTTTTGACATAAAGTCCTCGTTAATAAGTTGCTATCGGTTTTATTAAGTTTAAATGAGTGTTAAATTAAAATTTTCAATGAAAAAGTGTATAAAAGGGTAGTAAATTTTTAATCGCTATTGGAACAGCTAATCGTTTAAAACCTCTGTCATGCAAAGTAAGTAGCATAGCCGATGTTTTAACCAATGTTATGGGGCGATATTCTAACACCTTATTAAGCATTTAAAATCAGGAGATGGACTGATAAGGTCTAAGGATAGATACGACTGAATCTGTCACCTGTCAAACCACGACAATGGCTGTTGCTGTAGATGGCTTATAAGGGTTGAAAAATAAAGGCTCTCATCGAATTTATGGCTCATAATACCAAAATTTAAAATAAAAATCCGTCTAGCAGCGGCGATGCGGCATGATAAAATGGAATATCGTTAGTGAGTAATTTTGTATCACTGGATAATATGCGCTAAACGTTCTCATAAAAGCAGATGCTTACTATTGAACGGTTTTTTGGAGAAACATGATGTCCGATGATAATATCTCTTTGGCGGGTTACCACCATGCGCCAATGATTGGCTACCATCGTGCGCCGCTATCACAGAAATTTGGTGCGCCACGCCAGCCGAATTTGGTTGCGCTCACCAGTATCATTGAGATGATAGCGCCTTATGACTCGCCAGCAGCATTTGCCGGTTTAGACGCGTTCAGCCATATCTGGATCAGTTGGCAGTTTCATCATAACTATACCAATAAAGACACTCATATTGGCAAAGGCGGCACTGGCTTTCGTGCGCAAGTTCGACCACCAAGGCTCGGTGGCAATCAAAAAATAGGGGTGTTCGCCAGTCGCAGTATGTATCGACCCTCAGCACTTGGGTTATCTGTCGTTAAGCTTGAAAGTATCGAGGTTTGTGATGGGCGCGTGTTACTTATTATTAGCGGTGCAGATATGATAGATGGTACGCCGATTATCGATATTAAGCCTATGTCGCTTATAGCGATGCGCTCAGCGATGCAAAAAGCGGGTTTGCGCCAACTGCGCCAGACTTATTAGAGGTAATTATTACGGAGTCTGCTTACGAGCAATTTATGACGTTGGTTGACGCTGGACGATGCGATAAAAATGACAATGAGACTGAAAATAAAAATAATAAGAAAGCTATTCATGCAAAAAATAATAGTGTAGCGACGCTTATTCGACAAATGCAAGAGCAATTGCTTATTGCTGATATCGAGACTATTAAAGCATTAATTGCGCAAGACCCGCGTCCAGCTTATCGTCGCGCGGAGATCAATACGCCGTTTGTCATGCGTTATAAGTCTGTCGATGTGAGCTTCCAGTTGATAGAATCAGGGCAATTGCAGATAATGGCTGTTGTCAAAGTGAGCTTATAATGTCCAATGACGCCATTACTGCCGCATGAATTATCCATCAATTACTCCTCAATAAATAACGCATCAATAATAAAAGAAGAACAATATGTCTGCTCAGAAATATTCAATCGTGATTGATTTACGTTGGTGCTTAGATGAACTATTGGCAGATAAAGTGATTGATCAGCGTGGCTACAATTTAGTGATGACGAGCCGCCGTGATAAAGCGCAGCATCCACTCCTGACCATCAGTGAATTTGGTCTGCCAAACGGTCATGCACTGGATAAAAATGTTGAGCACAAATTGACTTTGGTATGGTTGAATCAATGGTTAGCTGCCAAAGCAGGCATGGCACTTGTCCGTATTGACCCGTTAAAAGTCGATGTCCCAGCCGTCACTCAGTTGATGTCCTTTGAATATGCCCGCTCACAGCATATTTTGCCCATTGAAGTGACGAATGATGAAGTCGTCATCGGTACAGACCAGCCGTTCTGTACTGAGTGGCAGACAAGTATCGAAAAATTAATCAAGTCTAAAAGTTATCGTACGGTTTATATCAATCCTGAGCAAATCAATCGCTACCGTCAAGAGTTTTACCAAGTCACCCAAGCGATTGCAGGAGCAAATAGTGTCCACAAACGGGCGGCGGCTGATGTCACCAATGTCGAGGCATTATTGCAACTTGGCGACAATACCAACCCTGATGCCAACGATCAACATATTGTCAGAGTCGTTGACTGGCTGTTGCAATATGCTTTTGAGCAGCGAGCCAGTGATATCCATTTAGAGCCTCGCCGTGAGACGGGTAAAGTCCGTTTTCGTATCGATGGCGTGTTGCATACCGTCTATGAGATGCCTTTGGCAATCATTGTCGCGGTCACGGCACGGATTAAAATATTAGGACGACTGAATGTGGCAGAAAAACGCAAACCACAAGATGGCAGGTTGAAAACCCGTACGCCAAAGGGTCTGGAAACTGAGCTGCGCTTATCGACGATGCCGACAGCCTTTGGCGAAAAGCTGGTGATGCGGGTATTTGATCCTGAAGTGCTGGTGCGCTCGTTTGCTCAGCTTGGTTTGTCAGGTAAGCAGCTCGATACTTGGCATGAGCTGACCGCGCATCCAAATGGCATTATCTTGGTTACGGGTCCGACTGGTTCAGGTAAGACTACGACGTTGTACAGTACGCTTAAGCAGCTCGCCACCGAGCAAGTTAACGTCTGTACGATTGAAGATCCTATCGAGATGATTGAGCCTGCTTTTAACCAAATGCAGGTCAATCCAGGCGTTGATTTACACTTCGCAGATGGTATTCGCTCTTTGATGCGTCAAGACCCAGATATCATTATGGTCGGTGAGATTCGCGATGCCGAAACCGCCAATATGGCCGTGCAAGCATCACTCACTGGACATTTGGTACTCTCGACGTTGCATACCAATGATGCACCAAGCTCGCTTACTCGCTTGCATGATTTGGGCATTCAGCCGTTTTTGACCTCAGCGACGATATTAGGCGTCATGGCGCAGCGTTTGCTACGCACGTTATGTCCGCATTGCAAAAAAGCCCTAGACGTGATCCCAGACAGTGAAATTGCTGTTCAGTGGCAGGAACTGGTTCAGCCTTGGCGTGCGCCCGCTCCAGCGCAAATTTATACGGCGCAAGGCTGCGAGCATTGTCGCCATACGGGCTATCAAGGTCGCGTTGGTCTGTACGAGATCATGCCGTTGTCAAATGAGCTAAAAAAACTGGTCGCCGCCGATGCCAATTTAGATGTGCTTAAGCAGCAAGCGTACCGCGAAGGTGTGCAGCCGCTGCGATTATCGGGCGCAAAGCGTATTAGTGAAGGGGTGACGACCATAGAAGAAGTAATGCGAGTGGTGCCGCTTCATTAATTTTAGGCATTTATGACCCAGCCTTCAAGATGGTCACATTTGCGCTACTTGAAAACAGCTGCCTTTGGAGCAATCAATACTCTAAGGTTTTAAACCTAATATTTTTTATTCATTCATTTATGTTTATTAACGAGATTACTTATGTTTACTGATAGCCATTGTCATCTTAATCGCTTAGATTTAACCAAGTATGATGGTAAGTTGTCTGGCGCGATTGCCGCGATGAAAGAAGCCAATGTCACCCGTGCCATGGCGATTATGTGTGATTTTGCTGAATATGATGAGATTGCCAATATCGTCAAAACGTATAGCGATGACACTTTAAATCTTGGCATGAGCGTCGGTATTCATCCTTGTGAAGATATTAGTGTCTTGCAATCAGCGACAGTTGAGCGTTTGATCGAAACGGCTGATGCCGACCATGTATGGGCGATTGGGGAGACAGGATTAGATTATTACTGGTCAACGGAAAACAAAAAAGAGCAGCAAGCCAGTCTTGCTCGTCATATTCATGCCAGTCAAAGCCTGAAGAAACCACTCGTCATTCATATGCGTGATGCCAAAAAAGATACGATTGACATCCTAAAATCAGAAGGCGCTGAACATGGCATTATTCATTGCTTTACCGAAGATTGGGAGACGGCCAAGTGTGCACTTGACTTAGGGTTTTATATCTCATTTTCGGGCATTGTTAGCTTTAAAAGTGCTCAAATGATTCAAGATGCAGCAAAAAACATGCCTAGAGATAGACTGCTTATCGAAACTGACAGTCCTTATCTAGCACCAGTGCCCAAGCGTGGTAGACCGAATGAGCCTGCCTACGTACCGTATGTCGCCAGTTGTCTGGCAGAGATGTATGGCTGTAGTAGCGATGACGTTGGGGCATTAACTGCAAAAAACTTTGAGAATTTACTGGCACAGTATCACTAAAATGGTTATGCTATGACCACTCAGTCATTTATGATACAGTCCTGTTGCTTTACGTTATTTGTACTTATGATGTGGAGCATAAGCCTATGATTATCAATGACTATTTAGCAAACATAAGTATATATCCTTTGGTGGTTTTCGAGCAGACTTTGTATGACGTTATACGCTTGTCGCCGATGCATTCATCCACAGGATGGTCATATGCTTAATCTTGTCAGGTTTTAGGAGAGATTATGAGTCGTCAGCATCAGTTCAAGGCACGAGAAGAGAATATCTTAGCGATGGCAGAGCAATTGCTACTTGAGTCGGGCGATGGTGATATTACTTTAGACAGTTTGGCAGACCAGCTGGATCTGGCTAAAGGTACACTGTATAAGCATTTCTCCAGTAAAGATGAACTCTATTTGCGTATTATTATCCGCTACGAAGAACAGCTGTTTGAGATTAATCGTATTGATGATTGTCCATCAGCAGGCGTTGCTCGTATGATCTTTCAGCAGTTATTTAACCCACAAAAAGCTATGTTGCTCAATCAAATCGAAGAGCGTTTGGCGGCATCAGTGACGGGTCTTAATCGATTGTTTGGTGAGCTATATGATATTCGCCGTCAGCGTATGAAACGCTTGATTGACATTATCAGTGCGTATTTACAAGAGCAGCATAGTAGTTTGAGCACGCGCGACTATTTGTCCTCGATTTGGGCGATGGGTCAGGGCGGTGCTGGACTATTAAATTCAAGCTTTTACCAGCGGTATTTGGGTCGCCGTGATACCCTACGTTATGCTTTCGTTCAGCAAATGCTTGAGTTGCCGAGCCATTATCCTGCGGCCGACGATGAGGTGATGGATGAAGATATGCAGGAGTTGGTCGAGCAAATCGATACTGAGTCAGAAGAGCACCGTAATACCAGTTATTAATATCTTTATTCAACTTATGGTCTTTTAACCCAATTTTTTAAATTCGTGTTGCTATATTCGTTATCGCAGCACGGTGCATCCATGCTAAAAATGGATATATGGTTATCAGCTTTAGCGCCCAATTATAGTTTTATTCTTTATACCACAACCTACTTATAGGTTTATAGGTGCAATATGCCGGTCACTGCCAAGACTCCGTCCAGCTCAGCGGTCACTTGCTATTCACACTTAAGTCATCAATATTTGCAATATAAAAACACGGATAAATATCCATTACCTCTGGTTTATCAGCATAAATCCTTTTCAGTAAAAAATGCTCACATTTCCCCTTATAAATCCTCAAGCCTTGCTCAGGCACAGCAGGCTTTACCCTTGTCGAAATTGTAGTGGTGGTCGTTATTCTGTCTATCTTTGCTGGCATGATGAGCTTGTCGGTGGGTAGTAGTGAATCGCGTAAAAACCGTGCTTTTTATGAGCATCTAACGGATTCACTGAGCTATGTACGGTTGTTGTCTGCTGAGCGTATGCAGCCGATGGGTTTGAGCTTGCAAGCGGATAAACAAGGTCAAGTAGCTCCTGTGATTGTTACTTTATCCAATCCTTATATTGCCTATCAGACCGATGATATCCCGTCAAATAGCATGGACAGTACGCCTAAAAATTCGATGGAATTGTCTGCTGATCTGACAAGTATGTCGGGGGCGATAGGAAAGCAACAGCCAGTGCCTAGCTGGGAGATTGAGCCAGAAGTCAGTTTGCCTGAGTTACCTGCTGGGGTCAGTTTAAGGGTGCAAAGCTTGGAGGCTGGCAACCTATCAATGCCTGAACAGGGGCAAACATTGCAGCCTTGGTTTGCTAATCAAGCAGTCCCACAAATATTATGGTTTGGTACAGGGCAAGCAACGCCTGTCACCATTGAGGTGCTGCACAATTCGCGTCTGGTGGGCGAGGTCATTACCATTATGCCTGATGGTAGTATGACGATCGGACAAGGGATGTAGCTGATGATAGATAAGGATGACATTATATCTGCTGACATAAACAAAAAGCCAATGCTATCAAAGCATGAAAGCGGCTTTACTCTGATTGAGGTAATGGTAGCGTTAGCGATTTTAGCGGTTGTTGCTGTGGCTGCTAGCCGTGCCAGTAGTGCTTATCTCAGCTCAGTGGATGTCTTACGCACACGTACACTGGCACATTTTGTTGCACAGAATGCAGCCGCTGATTTGCGTATTCAAGAGACATGGCTGACGGCCAATCGTACGCAAACGATCAATGCTCAAGGGCGTGATTGGCAAGTCGTGTTGACGGTCAATGATGCCATTACACCTGCTTTAAAAGAGGTGAATATCGCTGTCGCACCTATTATAGATGGACAGACGCGCAGCGCCGTGACTGATATCAATGTAATATTGAGCAATGCGGAGCAAGACATTGGTAGTTTGGACTTAAGCAGTTTGGGCGCTGATATTGCAGGGCAGTCTGGAGGCAATCCGTGAAGTCGCAGCGTGGATTTACGCTACTTGAATTGATGGTCGCCATGGCAATATTTGCGATGCTGGCGGTGGCTGGCTGGCAAGTGTTTGATAGCGTCAACCGCGCCCGAGAACGTGCACAATTTCATGCTGATAACTTAGCTGTTTTGCAATATGCTTATTTGCAGCTACAGCAAGACATGGGTCAAATTATCCCTTATCAAATACCAAATACTCAAAATATCAGTGTGACAAATAACAGTACAAATGCCAGTGATAGCACAAACAATAGCGCCCAAGCCAATGAAACAGTGCCTGAGCCTTTTATGAGCTTGGATGGTGAGCATGTCAGCTTTGTTCGTTTTGCCGACCCCGATCCACGTTATCAAAGTAGCATGAGTGTCCAGCATATCGAATACATTTTTGCAGATGAGCGTTTAATTCGCCGCCAATATACCAGCATCGATGGTGGGCGCGATAGCATCAGCCTAGACAGTGTATTGCTAGAAGGCGTCACCGCAGGGCGTTGGCAAGCATATTTACCTGAACTGAGCACCACATTCCCAGATGCAGACAGCAGTAATAACGGCAATAGCAGTACAAAGACAACCTCTGGGCAGACGGCCAATGCCATAAACGTCAAGCCGGCAGTGGTTTTATTGCCCAAAGGTATTGCTGTCAATTTTACTTATCAGGATATGCCTATCACTTGGCAGTGGGCGCTTGCTCCCCAACCAATACCAATTAACAATACCAACAAAAGCAATAACAATGCTGCTAATAATGGCAATGGTAGCAATAACGATAGTAGTGATAACACTAATAATGACAATCCAAATAGCAATGTAAATAACAATTTAAATAACAATGCAGGAAGTAATATTTAAAATGTACCATTGGGTCAATTATAAAGGCGGCTTAAGTCAATGACAGCGCACTCTCAGCGCGGAGTAGCGCTGCTAACTATCTTACTATTGGTGGTCAGTATCACCGTAGTGGCAGGGGCGATGCTTGCCAGCCAAAAGATTGCTATTAGGCGTAGCGGTTTATTGTTTGATCAAAATCAGCTGTCACAAGATATCAATGCTGGTCAGCAATTGGCCATCACGATGATTCGTGCTGACGATAAGCTGAATGACACAGATAGCGAGCAAGATATTTGGGCGCAGCCATTACCGCCTTATCTTTTAGCCAATCATAGCATCAGTATCGAATTGCGTGATGAAGCCAGTCGTTTTAATATTAACAATTTATATCAGAATGGCGCGGTTGATAGTGCCGCTGTAGCCATATTTCAAAGACTGTTGACACAATTAAATCTGGAACCTGATATTGCCATTGCTGTTCTTGATTATCAAGATACGGATAGCGACGTTTACCAAGACGGTGGTGATGAGAGTGTGGTTTATTCTCAGCAATCAAGTGGCTCAGCGAGTAAGACTTTGCCCAATCAAGCATTGGTGAGTGTCGATCAATTGCAAGAGATTCGAGGGGTAAATGCTGAAGTACTAGCGGCACTACGTCCTTATATTACGGCGGTTCCTTATTATGTGCCTATTAATGTCAATACTGCCAGTCCAGTTTTGCTGGCTGCGCTGATAGATGGCGCAACCAGCCAACAGATGCAGGGATTGGTCGATATGCGGGCAAAGCAGGCGTTAGCCTCTATCGATGATGTGTGGCAATTACCGATGTTGAGCAGCTTAAATGATGATCAGCGAAAGGCGTTAAAACCACTGCTTGCAGTCGATAGCCAAGCCTTTATGGCGCTTATTACCGCAACAGATAGTGCAAGTCTTGGTCAACAAAGACAACGGTTTGCAACCGTATTGATTAGCAAAATTGCGACTGATACTGGCGCGGCAGTAGGGAGTAATGCGAATAACAGCACGCCTAACAATAATAATGGAAATAATGAGAATGGCAATAATAAAAAAGCCAAAGAAATTAAAGTGGTGACACAGCGTTTATGGGCATTTAGACCCAGTTTCTAACGTTGAGCCACCTAAAAAGAGTCTCAATCAGTGCCGAGGTAGAATAGCTGACGTCACCTAATCTCCTAAGTGCGTCTCTTCCGTAGATTTCCAGTTATAAGCACCATAAAACAGCATCTGTGCTTGGCGAGTACAATTATGGAGCATCAGCTGTTTATTTTCTTCAATCTCGTTCAGATCGATTTCATCATCATGGTCTTCAGTATAAGTCAGCTCCAACCAATCGATAATCCAAGAAAAGAACATATTTACCCCAGCTTCAGCCAGTAGGCGACGGTCATAGGCATTGATATGAGTAAAAGCAGGCTGTAGCGCTAAATCATCAGCCAAGCTTTGAGCATGTTTTTTGACAAGTTCATTAATGGCTTTGCGTACAGCTTCTGAGCCACCGTAGCGCTCACTGACTAAAAATTGCCAGTAATAAGGCTGATCACTGACCATATACAAGAACAGCTGAATGCTCTTAGCAATTTGGCGATCAAAGCTACGTTTACGCCCAATTTGCAAGCTATCGCTTAGGATCGCCAGCGTACCGCCTAGCTCTTCTACGACCAATGCTCGACCAAGCGATTCCATGTCGTCGAAATGCCGATAAAATGCGGTCGGCACCACGCCAACCTCACGCGTTACTTGCCGGAGGCTGATTGAGCTAAAAGACTGCCCTGTCATACATAAATCAAGCACGGCATTAAAAAAGGCGTGCCGAGTTTGAAGTTTCTTCTGTTCGCGACTGCTCATAATATTTCAAAATTGTCCAATAAGGGTTTATCATACTCATTTCAGCGTAAAAATACGACTGAAATACGCAACTTGTGTTAATTTACTAGACCTGCACGGGTCTTTTAAACCATCGTACCCCAATGGCCTTGTAACTCTTGTGCCAATCGATACGCCTCATGATCATTCATCCCAGTGATAAAGTCCAATATATTTAAGATATTGTGATAGACATTATCTGATAATACCCGCCGATGCTCATCGAGATGTGGCTGTAACAACATTAGTAGGCGCTGCTGCTCAAAGGACATGGATTGAGGATTAGATGTTGCTCTACTACCTGTCCAAGCCAATGGCATAAAAGCATCTAATAAACGATGCAAGCATTGATTGGCCATCAATTCCATACGTACTTTGCTTGGGTGATTGAATATTTTTTCGCGTGCCAATTGCTTGGCTTGATTAATGCCATTTTGTACATTTGCATCACAATGGGTAAATAAACTGCCTTGTAGTTTTCCGGCCAGCAGGGCATCACTATTGGCAACAAAGGCATCGGTCACCGTGTTTACCAAACGCATCATGGCACGGGCTCGCAATGAGGCTAAGCTCTGCCTCACAGACATGTGTACGGGCAGATTGATACTGCTAGGGCGCTCACCAATCAGCTCATAAAATATGGCGGCAACCTCACTATAGGTCAGCATATTGAGATTGATACCATCTTCTAAATCGATCAAGGCATAGCAAATATCGTCTGCTGCTTCTAGTAAATAAGCCAGCGGATGACGCGCAAAACCGTCGTGCTGTGTTGAACGTGGTAAATGCAAACAGGCTGCCAACTCTTCTAATTGTGCTGACTCACTATAAAAGCAGCCAAATTTTTGTACATTTTGATGGTGGTGTTTATCATTGACATCGTTGCTGTGAGAGGCAAGCCACGGATACTTCATAAAAGCGCCTAGCGTTGCACAAGTGAGACGCATACCACCTTTATCAGGATGGTGCTCATTACGCGCCAACAGTCGAAACCCTTGTGCATTACCTTCGTAGGCCAGCAAGTCCAAGCGCTCGTTGCTACTTAAATTTTGTAATATCGCTTGAGGGTCAGGTTGCCTAAACCAATCTCGAATGGCATACTCTCCCGCATGACCAAAAGGCGGGTTGCCAATATCGTGAGCGAGGCACGCTGCTTGTACAATGACACCGACATCGGCTGGCGATACGCCTGCTGGTAGACCGCTGGCCAATTTATCATGGAGCTTTTCTGCTGCCATCATTGCTAAAGAGCGTCCAATAGAGGAGACCTCAAGCGAATGAGTCAGACGCGTATGGATACCGAGCTGATTGGTTAATGGATGGACTTGGGTTTTTTGATTCAACTGCCGAAAGGAGTGCGAAAATACCAGTCTGTCGTAGTCTTTGTGAAACTGAGAGCGAGTACTTGTATTGGCGTTAAACTTTTTGGCAGCACCAAGACGTTGTGAGTTGAGGAGATGAGACCATTGTGTGGTAGGGGACGGCAAAGAGGTTGGTGTACTTAGCATATTGAAACATCCGAAACCAAGGGAGCCTCTAGCATAGCAAAATAGCGCCCTTGGTACAGATATATAGTCAACCCTCTATAAATTGGATACGGTGTCAGTCTTGCTTAGCTTACTACTTGTATTGCTTTCACTCGCCTTCCTTGTATCTAAATTATAGTGAATCGAGCTTAAGATTTCTGGCAGTTAAAAAGCACTTCTTCCTCTTCGATAGCTACATTGCTGCCCAATGTTTTATTTCTCAACGTTGCCTTGTCACCATTTACCTGCCATATAATGCCATGGGTGTTATCTAATCCGATATCACTGGTATAGATGGTTTTTTCAGTACTGGCGTCGCTATCAGAGGTAGCGGTCAAATCGTATTCGATACCATCGATGAGTAGGTGCACTGTCTGCAATGGAGCATCATCATGGTAAGACACGCCTATAGTAGCCGTAGGCTCACAAGAGAATGGTGTGCTGTTGCTGGCATGTTCTGCATGATCGTGTCCTGCATGCGCGCTTTCTTCGTGGCTATGACTTTCATGATTGTGTCCTTCATGACCTTGTTCCATAGCATCGTGCCCTTCGTGCCCTTCGTGCCCTTCATGAGCATGTTCAGCGTGATCATCTACGGGTGTTATTTCTTCGGATACTACCGTATCACTTTCTGCATTCGGCTGACAGCCCAATAGAGAGCCTGTCATGATACTTCCTACAAGCGCAACACTGGCAAATCTAGAAAAAGAGAAATAGTCAGTCATAGTATAAGTCCTCAAATAGCAAAATAAAGATATGTTATAATATAACAACAAACAGACAAAATAAAGCCGATGAGGGAGAATTTCCAACATCGGCTTATTAACTATCAGTCAGGATGTACCGCTTAACGTTACACGTTAAATCTAAAGTGCATGATATCGCCATCTTGTACGATATAGGTTTTGCCTTCTAAGCGTGATTTGCCAGCGGCAGCTGCGCCTTTTTCACCGCCATACTCGATAAAATCATCATACGCAATGACTTCGGCACGAATGAAGCCGCGCTCAAAATCAGTATGAATCACGCCAGCGGCTTGCGGAGCCGTTGCGCCAACTGCAACCGTCCAAGCGCGCACTTCTTTAACACCAGCAGTAAAGTAAGTCTGCATATCTAGCAAATCATAACCACCGCGAATGACTTGATCAAGACCGGCCTCGAGCATATCCATCTCAGCTAGGAAGTCTTTTTTGTCGTCTTCATCAAGCTGAGCGATTTCAGATTCGATTTGGTTGCATAGAGCGATAACGATAGAATCTTCGCCAGTCGCATAGTTGCGTACCGCATCAAGGTATGGATTGTTTTCAAAGCCATCTTCACTGACGTTAGCGATATACATGGTTGGTTTTAGGGTGATTAAACCATAACTTCTGATGAGCTTTTTCTCATCAGCATCTAGGTTCGCTGCGCGTGCCGCTTTACCTTCTGCTAATAAAGGCTCAACTTTTTTAAAGATATCAAGCAATGCTTGCGCGTCTTTGTCGCCACCTTTAGCCTTCTTGGTTTGGTTGTGAATGGCACGCTCAACGGCCTCTAAATCTGCCAATGCCAATTCAGTGTTAATGGTTTCGATATCATCAATAGGGCTGACGCGACCATCAACGTGGACGACGTTGTCATCATCAAAACAGCGTACGACGTGCGCAATCGCATCAGTCTCACGGATATTGGCTAGGAACTGGTTGCCCATGCCTTCGCCTTTTGAAGCACCAGCGACTAGACCTGCGATATCCACAAACTCCATCGTCGTTGGTAATACGCGTTCAGGCTTAACGATATCAGCCAGTTTCTTTAGGCGTGGGTCAGGTACTGGTACGATACCTGTGTTGGGATCTTTGGTACAAAATGGAAAGTTTTCAGCGGCAATTCCCGCTTTGGTCAACGCATTAAACAAGGTGGATTTACCCACGTTTGGTAGGCCGACGATGCCGCAATTAAAACCCATAACATTCTCTCAATATATTAATAAAATCAGTTGGTATAAAGATTGGTTAAATGATAAATCAAAATTGGGCATATTGTAGCAAATTTACCTGAATAGGGGTGAGGTTGTTGTATTGTATACTGAGATTTTGCGTTTGGTCATGACTGGCAATTTTGCTGTTTTATCGATTATGGTAAGCTGTGCTATAAAACGATAGTTTGGCTTGTAGGCGTATGACAGGTAAGCGCCTACGACTCGCTAAACTTGACGAGTAATCTTCATTATGAACACCAAGCGCTCTCAGTCAAATCTGCAAACCACTATGTATAAATGCGCCGTATCGATAAAGGCCGCTAAAATAAAACGAAAGGCAAATTCCTATAATGACACCCACGATTTTTGACACGCGCCACTACAATTATCCGCAAAACTTCATCGAGATTAAGCCCAAGCTGGCACGACTTGAGCAGGCAATTAAAATGCTAGAGGCAAATTTAATCGATGCTAATGATGATGCAAATATTGAGCTACTGAATCAAAGGCTTAATAGTGAATTAGGATTGAAAGTAAACTATGCCCGTGAGTTAAATCCTGACCAACTATTAGCAGCCACCACTATCGAAGGCAAAGTGTTGGTCATTGCAGGTGCAGGCTCTGGCAAGACCAAAACGCTCACGTACCGTACCAGTTATTTGTTAGAGAATGGGGTCACGCCCAAAAGCATCTTGCTACTGACCTTTACCCGTAAAGCCGCCAATGAAATAAAAAGCCGTGCCAAAACCTTACTTGCGAATACCTTATTTAATAAACAGTCTGATGAAGACTTGGTAAAGGATAAGCTGCCAACTGATAAGCGGCTCAACGATATCACCAGTGGTACTTTTCACTCATTCTGCAATATGCTGCTGCGTCAATATTCAGGGCTGCTCGGTATTAATCCGCGATTTACGATTTTAGACACGGGCGATAGCGAAGATGCCATCGACTTAATTCACAAAGAAAAAAAGTATACCGCGCAAAATAAGAGCCAAGCATTCCCGCGCAAAAAGACACTGCAAAATATCATTTCTAGCTCTCGGAATAGACGTATTCATATCCGTGATTTAATCGAAAGTAGTTATCCTGATATCGCCGTACATATTCCTATTATCGAGCAATTGGCAGTCGATTTTCATGAGTATAAACGTGCCAATCATCTCTACGACTTTGACGATATTATCAGTCAGGTCGTGCGTCATTTGAAGACTAATGATACCTTTCGCCAAATGCTACAAAACCAATATCGCTACATCATGGTTGATGAATATCAAGACACCAATATTCCGCAAAAGCAGCTGATAGATTTGATTTGTGCATCTGAGTCGGTATCGCTGATGGTGGTCGGTGATGACAATCAAAGTATTTATGCTTTTCGCGGTGCCAATTACGAAAATATTCTGTTATTCGGTGAGACCTATCCCGATGCCAAGCTGATTAAGCTCGAGCAAAACTATCGCAGTACGCCTGCTGTTTTGGATTATATCAATGCTTTGTCCGTGCAAATCACGCTAGGCTATCAAAAACAATTGTACTCTGGCGCATCGATAAGTGGGGATAAGCCAGTGTTTAGCCGCCTAAGCAATGAGACAAAAGAAGCCAAGTATATCGCCGATAAAATCATCGAGCTAAAGTCAGATCATGATTATGATGATTTTGCGGTACTGTGTCGCACATCCTTTCAATCTAACTATGTCCAATTAGAGTTTATGGAGCGTCATATTCCATTCATTGTGGTGGGCGGGATCAAGTTCATTGAAAGGCGACATATCAAAGACGTTTTGGCCTTTGTCAAAGTCCTCTATAACCCGAATGATACGATTGCTTGGCATCGTATTTTGACCTTATTCCAAGGCGTGGGAATAGTCACCGCGACGCGTTTGACCCAAGCGATTAATGCCGATAACAACTCCTTTGAGCCATTACTTACGGCGAAGTTTGCTAAAAAAAGTATACAGCTTGAACCTTTATACAATACGCTCACTAAAGCAAATCAAGCTGAATCCGTCGAGACGGTCATTGAGCTGATTTTAGAGTTCTATATTCCTGTCCTAAAAACGATTGAGGAAAATTGGCGAGAGCGCAAGGAGGACTTTCGTGTGCTCAAAAATTTGGCAATAGAACACAGTAGCTTGATAACTTCTTAGAAAATTTGGCACTCGATCCGCCTAATGATTCGGTCGCAGCCATGGAGAAACCAGAAGATAATGACACAGATAAAGTGACGATTTCGACCATTCACAGTGCGAAGGGGCTGGAGTGGCCAGTGGTGTTTGTTAACTCATTGGTCGATGGTATCACGCCGCACTATCGCTCTTTGGATGACTTTGAAGAGCTAGAAGAAGAACGAAAATTATTCTATGTTGCTTGTAGTCGAGCCAAGACCAGACTGTATCTAACGGCACCTGATTACTTCGCCAGTTATTCAGGGTATTTTGACAAGCCGTCGCGGTTTATCGCTGAGCTGTCTGCGAATGAGGTCACTGTCGAAGCTTCTAAACAGGTGAGAGAGGAGAGTGATGATCCAGTGTGGTGGTGATATTGTGAGTATATTACCACCGCACTGGCATTGACTGACTCTTATATATTTAAGCGTCAGTCTCCGTTTCGCTATCTATGTTGGTATCAATGTCAGTTTCAATATCGAGTATGGGTTCTTCAACAGTATTGACGATTCTAGATTCAACATACGAGCTGCTATGTGCCGTGTCGGTAGTGATTGGATAAATCTCTAAGCGTTCCAATTCCGCCAATAAATCTTGGATGACTTCTTTTTTACGAGTGACAAAAGTAGAGGCAAAGCAGCGCCAAAATTTCCAGCCCGCACGCTCTAAAATACGCTGACGTTGCATATCGCTGTCCCATTTGTCAGGCCCATGATATCTATCGCCATCACATTCAATGGCTAGACTGTTATCGTTTTCACCTTCGACAACCATATCGATTCGGTAGGCACCAGCCTTAACCTGCGGAACCACTCGATAGCCTCTCTCAACCAGAAGGTTAAAAACTTCTGTTTCAAAGGGAGACTCACATTTATCACGCAAGTCAGCTACTTGCTCTTCATTTTGCATAAATGGCGCTTGAAAATGTTTGATGAGTTCAGCGCGATAATGGTCAGCTTGGCTAAGCTCGTCTAGCTCAATACTGCGTACCAAATACATTCTATCGCGCGCTCTTGAGGCCGCAACATTCATACGCTGAGCGAAAGTGTCTCTCGTTTGTGCATGGGCGCTCCGGGTACCACTACCAATGACAAAAACATGATATCGCGCTCTTTGCCTTGAAAGGTTCTGGCATCACCGCAAGCAATGTCAAAAGCAGTCATTACCGTTTCATCTAGTTCTTTGTTGAGTATCTCCATAATATTATGCGCTTGCTTATTGCCTAGCAACGAGACAACACCGATGGTTTTACCTTTGTAAGCTGGATCAGCAACGATGAACTTGATTTCATCGACGATAAATCTGACTTCTGAAGGATTAATATCAGAGCCTTTAAGACGATAGCCGTCAGTGACATAAACATCAATCAATGGTGGGTCTAAGCGTTCTGAGGGCTTGGCTTTACGTAAAGGTATCAGCTCATGATTGTAAAACTCACGTTTTGAGAACTCAATAATAGGTGCAATACTGCGAAAATGTTCTTTTAGCATCACACTGCTATCTGCAAAAACGACTTTGAATAAATCATAGATTGAACGATCAGGCGACATTTGTGAGCGATAGACAGGGACTTGATTGCTCAGATACTGTGCCATCAGATTGCGAATTTTTTCGATATCGAGACCGACGCTTCTGGCGATACTTGCTTGTCATCACCAACGATTAACACTTTCTTAGCTCTCATAATGGCTGGGAGTGCAGTTAAGTCAGACTGAGAGGCTTCATCAATGATAACCAAGTCAAAACTGCCGAACTCTGCGGGCAAGGACTCAGAAATACGATAATGCGGCATAATCCAACACGGAATAGCAGCACTTGCTCCCGCAGAAGCTTCGCGCGCTTCACGGCGATAATAATGCGCGCCTTTGCCTGTTCCCTTACCGATACGCATAATGGCAGAGCGGTATTTTTCTAGAGACGCTCTCACGTTTGGTGTCGCATTTTCTGCAACTTTTAGCCATGCTCTTTTGGTGATGGCTTCTTGATAGAGTCTGGCTAAGCTTACTTCTAAATTGCCACGAGTTTTGGCCAGTTGAACCAATTCCTTGCGACCATCGATGCTGTCTATAAAGCTGGTCAATCTAGCAATTCGCCAAATCTGCTGCCAGTTATCTGATGCCAAGGTGTCTTGAGAATTATTATGAGGTTCATAACGCAATTTCTTCGCCCAAAGTGGTGCGCCGTTATCTTCAATGAGTTGAGTAACATCAGCGACTGTCTGTAAGTCTGTTGCAAGATTATTTACTCGTTTCAGCTCATTAAGCAGTTCTTGATAGTCTGCTTGTAATTCATCATCAGATAAACTCGGGTCACCAATATTTTGAGTGACAAAGGCCGTCATTTTTTCACTAATATTGCCTTTATAGTCAGCAAGCTTATTAAGCAACGTCTCTTTTAACGTGAGACTTTCAGCCAGATTATGTCTCTTTAAGTGTTGTTTAAGAACATTTTCAATCTCAGCCAAGATATCCGTGTCATAAGGTGCTGCAGAAATAATATCCCAATCTATGAATATAGTACTTAACGCTTGCCTGATACTGTGCTGCAAGTGGTTACTAGCAATGATTTCATCATATAGATGAACGGCTGAATGTAACGCAGATAAATTATCAGGCGCTACCTCAAATATTGGTAAGGACAGCTCATTTGATAAGGCGTTCCAGCGAAGGATAAGCGCTTGAGATTTTTTTCTAAACGTTATAAAGCTGGATATATACTGCCAGTCTGCCTCACTTGATGGTGCTGATGAGACTATTGTTATAGACTCAAGGCTTTTTTTCTCAGCAGATTTACCAAAAATCCCAGCGAGACCAAATGGCTTTTTGCCTTCAGATAAATTTTTCACCGCGTCAACGAGCTCTAGATTCTTATCAAAATCATCTGTCATCGTAATAGGTTTGGTTAAATAAATGGTTCTCTCATCAAAAGCGCTTTGATTTCATCATTCAGTATAGTGAGATGAGCGATGATGTCTTGCTTAGTCTCATTAGCTAAATCCTGCTGAATGTCAGTCGTCCAGCTCTGCCCAGCTGCTATAATTTTCTGTAGCAGATCAGTTAAACGAGAAGTATTAGAAGTGACTTCGTGAGCAATATTTATTGTGCTAGCACTGTCATTTATTAAGCTTGGTAGTTCTCCTTGCTGCTCAGCTACATGTGACTCGTTGAGATAACTCAAATCTTTATGAAGTTGTTTTATAGCATTGCTAGGTGGCATTTCTGCAACTGCAGGAATTTTTTTATTAACATAAGCCAAATCACTGCCGAGGTTTACTCTTGCATTTTTTAGCGCCGTGATATCAGCATGAGTAAATCGAGGCTTAAATGTCTCTTCTATACCAATTTATCGGGAAAGCTGTCTATCAACTGTCTGTTTTGAGCAACCTCAGTCGCCGCATCTATAGGCTTGATAGTCTCTTTATCGATAGTGATATCATCAAGATTCAACCGTGCCCAAGCCGTGATTTTATTGTCAGTGTTGGCTAACTGTGCATGAATAGTATCAATTTGATTGTCAAACATGAGGATGTCTTTTTTGTAGGCATCACGATTGATACTAGACACTTCACTCGATATTTTTTTGATGGCATGTTCAAACTGCTTTAAACCCTCGTTCTCGCTGGTCAGTAGACTAACGGCGAGGGGGCGAATAGATTCAGGTAGTTGTCCTTGCAGCACCTTTAATGCAGGGTCTTTCATTGACGTGACCAGTACCCGCTTGCCAAGTGCTAAGTAGTGACAAATGACATTGGCAATAGTATGGGTTTTTCCTGTACCGGGTGGGCCTTGAACGACCACCCCATCGTAGACATTCAGTTGCTGTATGATTTGTACTTGCTCATCATTGAATGCTTTGGGGAAATATAGTTCGGCTGGCGCGCGATATAGCTATCACTGCCGCTCACCGTTGATAAACCACGATAAGCAGGAAGTATGGCTTCTTTGTTTTCTGTGGCGGGTTCTGTCAATATTGCTTTAAGTGCGCTCGGTAAATTGATGTCAGTGACCGTTTCTAGCTGCATTGATAGGTTGTTCAAATCTTGTAAAAATATGTTATTGCTTCTGGGACGCGCCATAATGACCCATGTGTCAGTAACCATTAAGCTATTCTGCACTTTAGGTATTTTTCGATCATCTGCATTAGTATGATCTGGCTGATAAATGCCAGAGGAGTCAAGCAAAGTAACGGCTGACTTCAAGATAGCTCATAGCTACTTGGCAAAAAAGGATTTAATGAAACATCTTCTGAACCATAAAACTCTTTACTGTTTTTTAATAACTTAGCCAAACCTTGATTTTCTTCTATAGAAAAAGGTTCGGTTTCAAGCGTAGGAGTGGATAGGGTAGGCTTGATGAGTAACGCCATCGTTTTTTGATCTAAGGTGATTTCAACAGATTGCGTCAATAGGGGATACTTTATCTGCTTGCTACTTTGCTCATTGTCATTGCTTTTTCTTAGAGCAATACCCATACCCCATACTAACTCTAGCTGTGCATCAGCTAGATTGCCTTGAAGCTGTTGATTAAGCATGAATAGGCTAGAATATAAATCAACACTTTGGCGGACGAGTTTCTCTTGTGCTAGCCAAGGTTTCCAAATTTCTTTGAGATAATCGTTAAATTCCTTTTGTACAAGCCCTCTTTCCGAGAAATCTTTTAAATAAACCTCTTTTTCTGATGATGCTTCTATGTCTAATAATTCATTGTGATAGGTGTCATCAACTTCAAATGGTGTAAATGCTTCTTCATAAGCGATAACACCATCATCTATTAGATTTTTTATATTGATTTTTTCTTGCAATAAAGGTTGATCGCTGAATTTTGCTGGAAACTTTAACCAGTTTGCTAATAGTGAGCTGTTGGGTTTAGGTGCTGAATTTTCACGTAATCGCTCTACACGAAGCCAAACGTCCTCGGAGGCATCATCAGTGATGTTCAGGCTGATACCTGGCAAGTCTATTACTTGTTCCTCAGTACAAGTGAAATCACTATGTTTAGTAAAATCTTGAGTAGGCGTTTTTTTCATCAAAGCACACTGCTTAATGAACTCAATCTGAGAGGCCAGTCTTCGTGCGTAAATACTCATTTGTTAAACCTTCTAAATCATCAAAATTTAAGCCCTGACCTCTCTGTCATATTACACATACTGTTTATCAGTCTTTATAATAAAACTGCTCAGGCGGTTGATAAGTTTTAAATCAGAAAATACTAAACTATAGCACAGAAATTCATAGGGCTAAGTCGTATCTAATATTTTAAAAAATGATGACCAATCATTACTATTTCATCAAACAAACTTCAACTATTCCTATCAAAAATACCTTCTCAAAAACCCCATAACCAAAAGTATGTGACGTGAAAATATTTCTCAGATAAGGGTTTCAAATTTATCCTAATGCGTTACTATTACCACCTAATTCTGTTAGACCCTTATATTTGATACTCTGTATTAACACCCTAAGAAAAGGATAGGTTATGCGCTACGAAGTTATCGTTATCGGTGCAGGTATGGTTGGCACGTCAATCGCGTGGCATCTACAAAAAAATAACTCAAATGTATTATTGTTAGACAAAAAATTGCCAGGGTCAGAGACCTCATACGGCAATGCAGGATTGATTCAGCGCGAAGCCATTCATACACATCCTTTTCCTCGTCAGCTGACAGAAATGATCAGAGTATTGCCAAACCAAGGGACCGATATTCGCTATCGTATCCCGGCCATTTTGCGTTATCACCAAGCGCTGCTTCAGTATTGGAAATACTCTACGCCGGCTTCAGTCAAAAAAATTGAATCAGAGTGGCAGACGCTGATTGAGCATTGTACTAGTGAGCACCAAACCATGATTAGCGCTTCTGGTGCTGACGAGCTCATTACTCGTGATGGTTGGTTGCAATTGCATCGCTCAGAAGAGACGTTCAAAGAAGCGCAAGTATCAGCTATCGACGCACGTAACCAAGGTGTTGAGCATAACGTACTAAACCTTGAAGCGCTAAAAGCAATGGAGCCTAGCGCCAATTTTGAAGGTTTTGTTGGCGCGATTCATTGGAAAAATTCTTGGCAAGTATCGAACCCAAGCTCACTCGTGAAAGCTTATGCAAAAAACTTCCAAGATATGCAGGGTACGATCAAAGAAAGCGATGTGAAAGAAATCGTTCAAGATGGCGAAGGCTGGAAAATTATCACTGATAACGATACCTACTATAGTGATAAATTGGTTATCGCAGCAGGCCCATGGTCTAATGATTTGATCAGACCACTTGGCTATAATCTGCCGTTGTTCCCAATGCGCGGTTATCATCAGCATTTCAAAGTGACAGAAAAGAACACCATTAATCACAGTATGTTTGATATGGACAAAGGCTTTGTGATGGGGCCAATGCAGCAGGGTATCCGTATCACCACTGGTGCTGAGATGACCACGATGAATGCGCCAAAGAACTTTGGTCAGTTAAAAACGGTATTGAAACTGGCTAAAAAGATCTTGCCATTAGAAGATGCAGTTGAGAGTGAAGCATGGGCAGGCTCACGTCCTTGTATGCCTGATATGAAGCCAGTAATCGGTCCTGCTGACAAGCATGACAAACTATGGTTCGCATTTGGTCACAGTCATCAAGGCTTCACTTTAGGCCAATGACAGGGCGTCTGGTTGAAGAAATGATTCACGATAAGCCTGCACTGGTCGATCTTGCACCATTTAGTGCCCAGCGTTTTTCTAACTAAGCGCGTATCTGATATATAGTTGATCCAATTTAAGAGCGGTACAAGGCAACCGAGTGCAGATGTATATGTCATACTTCAAGCGAGGTTAACGCTGTAACGCTTGTATAGTGGATTGACTATAGTTAGCACAGAATTAAATTAATAAATAAAAGGTATAGACATGATTAAGAAGCTACATAGCAATCAACGTATGAGCAAAACCGTAATCCATAACCAGACGATCTATTTGTGTGGTCAGGTCGGTAATGCAGAAGACGATATCAAAGCGCAAACATTGACTTGCTTGGAAAAAATCCAAACGTTATTAGAAGAAGTGGGTAGTGATAAATCAAAACTACTATCAGTAACGGTTTGGATCAAAGATATGGCAGACTTTGCTGCTATGAATGAAGTCTATGACAATTTTTTTGAAGGCATTCAGCCACCAGCACGTGCTTGTGGCGAGTCAGCCCTAGCACGCCCTGAGCTATTGGTTGAGATGATAGCTATCGCTGCTGAGTAATAGATTGCCCGTAGTATCCGTATTAAATAAAAAAGGCCATGATAGCGATATCATGGCCTTTTTTATCGTCTTATGATTTGGTTGTGAATCTATTTTTATAAATTACCAAAGCGAACTAGACTATATTTATTCAACTTATGTCTTATAAAATTATGAATTTTTTGTGTTACCTGTTATTATACGCCAGCAATAATTCTGAGATAATTCACATATATTGAGAAGTTGTAGAGTGCTTTAGCACTGATAGCAGCAATATTATGACTCTCTTTTTTAGCTAATTATAAGTTTGCCTTTTATTAAACATTTTGAGGAAATTCACGTGGAATTTATAGGTGTTATTTTACTTGTCATCGCAAGTATCATGTGCATTATTTATAGCATTAAATTAATTATTATAGCCTTCCAAGAGTCGGTACTCTGGGGGCTGTTATATCTATTTCTTCCATTTGCCAATTTATACTTTATTATCACTCGCTGGGCAGAGTGCAGTTCACCATTTTTGAGATCACTCATAGCCGTTGCATTTATGATTGTGGGCGCTTTGATGGCTTCATAATAATAGCAACGTCATCTTTCTTTAGTCAGAGTATTTTCGTCAAACAGTTAGCATCCTTTCCATACCGCTTGGCGCTTTTCAACAAAGGCGTCAATACCTTCACTCACATCGCCTGCCATCATATTACAAGTCATCACTTCACTGGCATAGCCATAAGCATCTTCGACGCTCATATTCAATTGCTTATAAAACATATCTTTGCCAGTTCTTACCGCTACCGGAGATTTGGCGGTGATAGCTGTGATTAAAGACTGCAAGACTTGTTCTAATTGCTCTGCTGGGGCTACTCGATTGATCAATCCATATTGCAAGGCAGTATGTGCATCGATAAACTCACCAGTAATCAGCATCTCAAACGCTTGCTTACGAGGTAGATTACGACTGACAGCAACGGCAGGCGTGGAGCAAAAAAGCCCAACGTTTATCCCTGAAGTGGCAAATTTGGCTTCATCAGCGGCAACGGCCAAATCACAAGCTGCGACTAGCTGGCATCCTGCTGCTGTCGCAATGCCTTGCACCTTTGCAATGACGACTTGCGGCATACGATTAATAGTGAGCATCATGTGACTGCATTGTTGGAATAGGGCGCGCTGAAAGGCTTCATCTGAATGTGCGCGCATCTCTTTTAGATTGTGACCGGCACAAAACGCTTTACCATTTGCTGCAATGACGACTACACGGATATTGGCATCTTGAGCGATACTGTCCAGTTCCGCTTGTAGCGCAGAGAGTAGCTCAACGGATAAGGCATTGAATTGCTTTGGTCGGTTTAAGGTGAGAGTGACCACGCCACTTTTTCTATCGTCTTTTCTAATAACGAGAAAGTCGTCCATGGCTAAGGCAACGTCAGAGTTTGTCATTTATCATCCTTGATAATGGGTTGTTTCGTTTGGCAGATGCTATGTATAGCTACCTAAATAGTAGCATGGCTTACCTCTTATATAATAGGTTGCTCATGTAGAAAGCAGACAAATAAAAATAGCGATCTCATATTCTGAGGTCGCTATTTGTTTATCAGTCAGATACAAGTTAAGGCTGTATTAAGCTGTATGTACACTGAGTTTAGTATGCGCCTTCGCTATAAATAAGCTCGTAGCTGTGGCTGTATATCTCGACGATATTGCCAAACGGGTCTTCCATGTAGATCATGCGGTAAGGTTTTTCACCAGGGTAATAATAGCGTGGTTTTTCCATACGCTTTTTACCGCCTGCTGCAACGATGCGCTCAGCCAACTCTTCAACATTTGGATCTTGAACGCAGAAGTGAAAGATACCTGTTTTCCAGTATTCAAAGTTGTTTTCAGGGTTTTCTTGATTTTGAATTCAAAAATCTCAACACCGATACGGTCACCAGTAGATAAGTGAGCGATGCGGAAGCTGCCCCAACCAGAACCAAATACTTCAGTACACATCTCACCAATCGGGCTGTCATCTTCAACAATCTCAGTCGGTTCCATGATGGTGTACCAACCCATCACTTCAGTATAAAATTTTACGGCGGCATCTAAGTCAGGGACTGACAGACCGATGTGCGAAAAGCTTCTTGGATAAACGTTGTTCATAGTTTGTGCTCCTGTTTGCTGTATTCTTGTTTAACGTGAGGCCAGTATACAAACGCATATTCATTATGTAAAATTATCAAATATTATATAAATAAGTATGAAACGTAATGATAAATATCACATGGCTACGCACCTTTTGTACGCTTGCAGAAGTGGGGCACTTTACTCGTACCGCTGAACGTCTATATATGACGCAGTCTGGTGTGAGCCAACACATAAGTAAGTTAGAGGAGCAACTAGATACGGACTTGTTGATTCGACAAGGAAAGCGGTTTTCATTGACCAATGCAGGTGAGCAGCTTTATAAAGAAGCAGGTGAGATATTGCAGCGCTTATCAAATTTAGAACAGCACATCGGTGAAGATCCGCCTTATGAAGGATTGGTACGGTTGATGTCACCGGGTAGTGTGGGACTTAAGCTGTATCCGCAGCTTTTGTCTTTACAGCAGCAGCATCCAAAACTAGTGATTGATTACCGTTTTGCTCCAAATTCTGATATTGAGCGGGCGCTGGCAAATCACGAGATTGATATCGGCTTTATGACAGATATCTCAGATGATGAAACGGTTAGCTGCAAGCCTATGGCGCAAGAAGCATTGATACTAGTAACCCCTGCGGCTACAGCAGAGCCTAGCTGGGAGCAGCTTATGGCACTTGGATTTATTGATCATCCGGATGGCGCCCATCATGCAGGCATGCTACTGACTGCCAATTATGAGCAATTTCAGCATATCAATGACTTTGAGAAAAAGGGCTTTTCGAATCAGATTGGCCTGATACTAGAGCCCGTCAGCAGGGGAATAGGTTTTACTGTCTTGCCAGCACATGCAGTGGCTGCCTATCCAAAGCCTGAACTGATTAGCAGTCATCATTTACCAGTTGCCGTTAGTGAGACGCTATATCTGGCAGTCAGACGACAGCAGGTACTCTCTAATAGAATACATACGGTCATTGATGAAGTAAAAAAATGGCTATAGACATGTTGAGAGTGATACATGCACAGCTAGCAAAGGGTTAATCGAAAGTTCAATAGCTGTGCATTTAGTGGAGGAGGTTCACTGATAGATTGCGACTATAAAAGATTGCGTCTATTTTAAAGTCTGCCCAAGTTTGATACTTGCAGCGATATTAGCAGCAGTAGTCTCAATATTGTTATAAGCAGAACCCAACACGTTATCAATCGTGTCTATTTTTTGGATACTCGGCATAACCACATCGAACTGACTGGTCTGGGCAGGTTTTAGTCCATCGACGCTGCCGCAGATAGCGATAACAGGTGTACGGCTAGCGTTAGCGATTTGGCTGATACCGCCTGCCACTTTACCCATAGCTGTTTGCGCATCGAGCTTGCCTTCGCCAGTGATGACTAGATCAGCCTCTGCGATATGCTGTGATAGGTGAGCCACTTCGGCAACTGTATCAAAGCCTGACTTTAGCTGAGCTTGAAAGAATGTCATCATCGCATAGCCAAGACCGCCAGCAGCGCCAGCGCCTTCGACGTATTGACAGTCTTCATAGCCGTGCTCTCCACATATAGTCGCAAAGTGACTGAGTGCCTTGTCCAAGGTATTGACTTGCTCTGGACAAGCGCCTTTTTGTGGGCCAAACACTGCGCTTGCACCCAGCAGACCGCATAACGGATTGGTCACATCACAAGCAACTTCAAATACCGTGTCTGATATCTTTGCATGAAGGCTAGTATTATCGAGCTTATGTAGGCTGGCAAGTGCGCCACCACCATGAGTGAGCAGGCTATCATTCATGTCATGAAATGTTATGCCTAGCGCCATTAGCATGCCAAGACCTGCATCATTGGTTGCGCTACCACCTAGACCAATGACGATACGCTTAGCACCTTCTTCTAACGCATCTTCGATCAGCTCCCCAACACCATAACTACTCGCAATAACGGGATTACGCTCATCAGCTGTCAGTAGGTGCAGTCCGCAGGCTTGAGCCACTTCGATAACAGCAGTCGCATCAGGCAATAACAGATACTTTGCCGTAATCGGCCTCATCAACGGGTCATGTACTCTGACTTCTTTCCAGCGCCCGCCCAATACATAAGACAATACCGCTGAGGTACCTTCACCGCCATCGGCCATTGGCAACAGCTTATAGTCAGCATCTGGAAACACTTGGCTAAAGCCAGATTGAATGGCATGGCAAACGTCCAGTGCTTCTAAACTTTCTTTAAACGAGTCAGGGGCGATCAAAATTTTCATACGGCTCTCTTTGAATATCTTAATGACACGATCATTGCGATAGTGTCATGTTTTAAAACGTTTACTTAGCAATCATCAAATAAACGTATGTATAAATACCCAATTTTATGAACTAGATAAACACTAGGGTCAATAACCAGATAAATACGATGCTAGTCACACCTTGGATACCAGTGGCCATTGAATGAGCTTTGTACGCTTGTGCCACGCTCATGCGACTAAACTGGCTAACAATCCAAAAGAAGCTGTCATTGGCATGCGAGATGGTCATGGCACCAGCACCAATTGCCATCACGCAGAATACACGGCCAAGCTCACTGTCCAAGCCAATTTGGTTCAACAGTGGGGCAACCATTGCAGAGGTTGTGACCAATGCGACCGTGGTTGAGCCTTGTGCTGTTTTTAGCGCAGCAGAGACGATAAATGGCATAAGAATACCTAAACCTAAGGCCGATAACGTTGAACCTAGATAATCGCCAATTGGTGTGACTTTTAGCATGGCACCAAATGCGCCACCAGCACCAGTGATCAGTAGGATAGGGGCTGCTACTACCAAACCTTGCGAGATACTATCGCTGATTTGCTGCGTTTTTTGCTCTGAATCAATCAATAAAAACGATAAAAACAAACCGATAAGTAGTGCAGTAAGCGGATTACCAATGAATATCAAAATCTCCGCTACCATGCTACTGCCAAATGGTGCGCTTGGGAAATTAGCCACCGACGACAGGCAGATTAATATGATAGGCACAATAATCGGTAAAAACGCCATTGTTGCTGAAGGCAAATGGCTGTAATCATCACGAGTTTTCATTCCTTCAGGCATTGCTGCTGGAGCGTCTGCCGCATTGATATTGTCAGGAGTGGCGTTAAGGAAGCGATTAGACCACCACCAGCCAGCCAGTACCGCAACGGCTGTCACGACCACACCGACCATGATGACCAAACCCAAGTTTGACTCTAGACCTAAGTTACCTGCCGCTGCGATTGGGCCTGGCGTGGGCGGTACAAAGGTATGGGTAGCGTATAGTCCAGTTGCCAAGGCAATGCTCATTGCGACACTTGATACATGTAGACGCTCAGCCAAAGACTCTTTTAGAGAGTTCAAGATAATATAGCCAGAGTCACAAAATACAGGTATAGAAACGACTGCACCGACGATAGACATGGTCAAAGTAGGGAAGCGTGGCCCCAATACTTTGATGACTGACTCTGCCATTACGATAGCAGCCCCCGTTTTTTCAAGAATTAAGCCAATAATCGTACCAAATACAATCACAAGACCGATATAGCCTAAGATACCACCGAAACCATCAGAGATCGTTTTTGCGACCGTGTTAAGTGGTACTTGATAAAATAGCGCGACCAAGAAAGCAGAGAGAATCAATACTAAAAAGGGATGCCACTTTAATTTTGCGGTAGCGAAAATAATAAAAAGAATGGTCAGCACAAGCCAAAATACAATCATCACTGTCTCTACATGTAGGTTGATGGCGATAATTGTGGATGCTGCTACTGAGCTATTATTTCATTAATAGCAGCATCAATAGGTATATGGATTTTTAAAGGGGCATATTCTATAGTAAATCCAAGCTGCTAGGGAATCTATTCGGCTCATATTTGATTTTATTCATGGTAAAGCTTAGATACTCTGCTAGTATGTGCTTTTTGCTTCACACGTACCATTATCAGGATGCCTACCTTGACCATATTTACCGCGCCTACTATAGCCAATATAGAAAATGATGAATTACGTCTGCAGCTACAGCAGATTATAGACCTAAAAACAAGCCGCTGGGCGCGCTTGGGCGAATAGAGGCACTCGCTGTGCAGTTGGGCATGATTCAAGGAACGATCACACCGCATATTGAGCAAGCGCAAATACGAGTGTTTGCGGCAGACCATGGTTTAACTAAGCATGGTACATCAGCGTTTCCTAGTGCTGTCACTGCGCAAATGGTTCATAACTTTTTGCAAGGCGGTGCCGCCATCAACGTACTGGCACGCCAGCATAATATTGAGTTAAAGGTTGTTGACGCTGGGGTGGATGCCGACTTTGCTCCTCATCCAAAATTGCTAGATTACAAGGTTCGTCATGGTAGTCGTGATGCGTTAACAGAGCCTGCAATGACAGAAACAGAGTGTTTAGTAGCGCTAGAAAACGGCATGAAAGTCGTCAAGAATCTAGCGGGTAATCTGTTGATTGTTGGGGAGATGGGTATTGGTAATACTTCGGCGGCGAGTCTCTTGCTGGCGAGATTGGGTGATGTACCACTTGCTGATTGTATTGGACGTGGTACCGGTCTTGACGATGCAGGATTAGAGCATAAGACGGATATTTTGACGCAAGTATTAGAGCGTCATCAACAGGCACAAGCACCGTTTGATGTACTCGCTGCATTGGGCGGGCTTGAAATTGCATGATGGCGGGTGCGCTGATTCAGGCTGCTAGTGAACGGCGTATTCTCCTGATTGACGGTTTTATTGCCAGTAGCGCATTATTGGTGCTGAACGCCTAGCGCCCGGTGTTGCTCAATACGCGGTCTTTGCTCATCATTCTGTTGAGCCGGGGCACGCGCATTTATTGAAATCACTAAATGCTGAGCCTTTACTTAATATGGGCATGCGCTTAGGCGAGGGTAGCGGGGCTGCGCTCGCGTATCCATTGTTGCAATCCGCTTGCGCCATTATCAATGAGATGGCAAGCTTTAGTGACGCCGGTATCAGTGAGCAAACCAACTGATGTTGCAGCCATCAGATAAGCCAAAGCCACCAAAAAACGCTGAGTCTAGATTAACTTTCATACAGTCGATAAAGTGTGAATGGCGTCTAATACTGGTCGCTGTTCAATTTTTAACCCGTCTGCCAGTACCGCCGTTTAAAAACTACAATCCGCAATGGTTGCACGAAAGTAGCCGACATTTCCCCGCAGTCGGTTTACTGGTTGGCTTACTCTGTGCTGGCGTGTTTTGGCTGGGCAGTCTGTTATTTACGCCCCTAGTTGCTGCAGTGCTGAGCACAGCTTTTGGAATTAAGCTCACTGGCGCTTTTCATGAAGATGGTCTTGCGGATAGCTGTGACGGTCTCGGCGGTGGTCTGACTCGCGAGCGCACACTGACTATTATGAAAGACTCGCGCCTAGGTACTTATGGTGTATTAGGTTTGGTGTCGGCGCTATTACTCAAAATTAGCTTACTTGCCTCGATGCCCATACCGATAGCTGTCATCGCGCTTATCATAGGACATACCGCGTCGCGTCTACTTTGCATTAGCCTGCTGTCTTTACTACCTTATGGTGGAGAGATAGAACACGCAAAAGCCAAACCGATGGCGCAGCAATTGACGCCAATACAAGGGCTATATAGCAGTGGCTGGCTAATATTGGCTATTATTTTAGTCGCCCTTATATTCCCCAATACGATGCAGCAGATTGGAATTGGTCGATGGTTATTAGCCATCATACTGGCGCTGATAGCCACTGACTACATGCGACGTTTATTGCGCAGGCGCTTGGATGGTTACACGGGCGATGGGCTCGGCGCGACGCAGCAGCTTAGTGAAATTGCTATTTATATCGGACTGGCTGCTTCTATACCCTTTATTTAAATCAAATCGTCAACAAGGACCATACTCATTCATGATTCTCTATATTTGGCGTCATCCCAAACCGATGAATACTGAAGGAATTTGTATTGGACAAACTGATATCGGCGTCGATAAACGTAAGTTGAAACGTCTTGCCAATAAAATCGAGCGCTTTGTGCGTTTGCATCATTCACCAAAAACAATTTGGGTCAGCCCCTTACAACGTTCACTAAAAGTCGGGCAAATATTAGCGCAACGTAGTTTGAGTGTCGAGTCGCACCTGAATTGGCTGAGATTCATTTCGGTGAGTGGATGGTAAGAATTGGCAGCAAATCACCAAGCAAGAGATTGATGAGTGGTGTAATAATTTTACCCATTTTGCACCCAGTCATGGAGAGAGCTTACAGCAGCTATTCGAGCGTGTTGAAGGTTGGTTGGTTAAGGTTTCAGCTGAACAAAAAGATAGCCCAGTATTAGTCATCGGTCATGCAGGCTGGATAAATGCAGCCAAGATAATAGCTGCTGACCAAGAAATGCCGAAAACAGCCGCTGAGTGGCCGCGCTCTGTCGCATATCTGTCCTGTAATCGTATTGATATTTAATTAAAAAAACGGCCATTATGTTGACCGTTCTTAAATTTTGAATGCTTTTGGGTACTTTTGAATAGTTCAGGAGGCTGCTAGCTTTCAGCTTGTAGCTCATCGATCTTTTCAAAGTAAGCTCTCTCGTTTTCTGCTAAGCCTAGGTTCGAATCAAGCTCACATAAATGCCTCTATCATCCAGTGTTGCATACCAGTGGTCTGCATCATTATCGGTTAGGATTTGAAAGTATTTATTATTAACGATTCTACCCACCTTATAAATTTCACCTTCGCTATAAAAGTGATTGCCTTGGGTGCAGCGTAATTTGTCGTCAGTATTTATCATGTCATTGCAGCCTATCGTTATCTAAATAAAATCTATCAATTAAATACAATGAGCATATCAACTCAGGTGACAATAATAAAGATGACTTTATAGGTAGTATCTTATTGTTAAGTATAGGCTTTCCAAGCTATTTATTACAAATAGTTGCTAGAATATATCACTGCACAAGATACCTGATAAAATCATCAATTGAGCGCGATAGCAAAACGCAAAAAAGCCAGCAACATGACGTTACTGGCTTTTTCAGACTAGATCTAGATATTCAAAAAATTACTCTTCTGAATAATCTTCGTTCTCGTCTTCAACTTCTGTTGCTGACTCTTCGCTGTCGCCATCTTCAGAAAGAATGGTAACTAGAATAGTAGCGGTAACGTCATGATGTAGTTGAATATCAACATTGTATTCGCCAACTTGACGTAAAGTGCCTTCAGGAAGCTTGATTTCAGCACGGTCTACTTCTAGACCTGAGTTAGTCAATGCTTCAGCAATATCGCGAGTACCGATAGAGCCGAATAGCTTGCCTTCGTCGCCTGATTTAGCACGCATGATGACATTAACGTCAGTTAGCGCATCAGCACGTTCTTGAGCAACAGCTACTTCTTTCGCTTCTTCAGCTTCAAGCTCGGCACGACGTGCTTCGAACTTTTCAATGTTAGCTGCAGTAGCAGGTAGTGCTTTACCCAAAGGGATAAGAAAGTTACGTCCGTAACCTGGTTTCACATCGACAGTTTCACCGAGTTTACCAAGGTTGACGATACGCTGTAACAAAATAATTTGCATGAGTCATTCCTAGTTAAAATTAACGGTTAACCCTGATGGTTATCAGTGTATGGAAGTAGCGATAAATAACGAGCTTGCTTGATAGCAGTAGCTAGTTGACGCTGATATTTAGTAGATGTACCGGTAATGCGGCTTGGTACGATTTTACCATTATCACTGATGTACTGTTTTAGCAATTCAACATCTTTATAATCGATGTGAGTGATGCCTTCAGCAGTGAAACGGCAGAATTTGCGACGGCGATAGAAACGTGCCATGAGTATTCTCCTTTAATTAGTCTTCACTGTTGTCGTTGTCGTCATTATCGTTTTCACGACTGTCTGGACGACGAGTAGTTGCTTTGCGTGCGCGTTTTTCATCGGCATTCTTGGCTAACTGCGACTCTTCAGTGACAGCGTCGTCACGGCGCATAACTAGACTACGAATGATCGCGTCGTTATAACGGAATAATTCTTCAAGTTCAGCTAAAGTTTCACCGTCAGTTTCAATGTTGAAAAGAACGTAGTGAGCTTTGTGAATCTTGTTGATTGGATATGCCAATTGACGGCGGCCCCAATCTTCTAAACGATGGATAACACCGTTGTTATCTTGAACTAACTTGATGTAGCGCTCAACCATGCCGACCACTTGGTCGCTTTGGTCTGGGTGTACAAGTAACACCAGTTCGTAATGTCGCATTATGACTCCTTACGGATTAGTAGCTATTAACCCTATGTTAATAGCAAGGAGATTTATAAGGTAAGCCCGATTTCTAGCTATTATTATGAAAAATAATAAGAAATAAGCTTAGTTTATAAAGCGCCGTATTATAACAGTAGTTAGCAACTAACACAAAGGTTAATCACTGAGCCACCGTTAATAAATTATAACAATAATTAGAAATGCTCGGTTCATAAAAAAGCAGCGATATCACGCTGCTTTTTTATCAAAATAATAAGATGGATTGTTAATAAACAAGCTATTTTATCTTTGGTTCTTTCACTAACTGACTGCTATCTGCTTTTACCACTAAGGTTTTGGCCAATTTGTCATGCCAGCCGATATTTTCAGGCTTTTCGATGCCATGTAATAGTGAATAGCAATAATCACGAACCCTAAGAAGCTAGTAAACGAAAACAATAAGTTATAAATAATAAATAATAACAAAGTACGCACACCAATAAGCTTGGTAAAAGAGGGCAACCGATGGGTGGTTTGATCCACCACGCGAATACCCGTAATCAGCTTACCGAGTGACTGACCACGCAGTGTGATAAATACCAATTGCAGCGCAAATAAGCCAAATACCATCACTTGCGACATCATCAATGTGCTACTAGGAAGACTCTCCATCAGTGTCATTGAATACTGATAAGCCGCATCCATGTCTTGGATATTTTGGAATTTGGTATAATCCACATCCATTTTGGTCAATGCCATCACTAGCGGAAAAATAGCCAGTAGATAGAGTAGTCCATTGATGGCTGTTGCTAATACTCGCGACATAATCGGTGCAAGTACCACATTGCCGACGACTTTGTCTTTGCTAGACGCAGCCTTATTGCTATTAGACTTGTTTAGTGACACATTATTGTGCGGTGTTTGCTGACGATTGGTGGTCATGTCAGCTTTCATATTTTTATCCGTGTCTTTTGGACGTTCAGGCTTGCCATACAATCTATCTAATGAAACTGATTTGCTATCCGAGCTATTGCTAGCGTTGTCTTCAGGAAAAACAGTTACATTATTGATAATAGAGTCATTAACTTGAGGCTTGCCAAGGTTGGTAGGTCGATAAACCGTTTGATTATTGGTCAAGTTACCGACACGCTGCCATTGGTCTAAGCCTTCATGCCACATCAAATCATCCAGCAGTACTTCACCAGATGCCAACATGATATTTAGCTGCTCCAAATTGTAGGGACCAGCTTGTACGTTATTTCGAGCAAGGAAAATCTGCATAATTGCCTGCATAGTTAGTCATATCTTAAGTCACTATATATGATACATAGTATTAGGGCCTATTTAACATTTTTCAAATAGACCCTAATAATTGTTTCTTTAATGACTGTGTGAATTACTGCTGTGACTGAACGTTACGGCTTACTTCGCTTCTTCACCAGCTAAGAAGAACCAAGTATCTAGTACAGAATCAGGGTTCAATGACACTGAGCTGATACCTTGCTCCATGAGCCAGAACGCGAGATCTGGATGGTCTGATGGACCCTGACCACAGATGCCGACATATTTGTTTGCTTTACGGCACGCATCAATCGCCATGGTCAATAGTTTCTTAACCGCAGGATCACGCTCATCAAATAGATGTGAGACGATACCTGAGTCACGGTCAAGACCAAGTGTCAACTGAGTCAAGTCGTTAGAGCCGATTGAGAAACCATCGAAATGCTCTAGGAATTCATCTGCCAATAGGGCGTTGGTTGGTAGCTCACACATCATGATAACGCGTAAACCGTTTTCGCCACGTTTTAGACCGTTTTTCTCAAGTAATTCGATGACTTCTTTGGCTTCACCAACGGTACGAACGAATGGAATCATAATCTCGACATTGGTCAAGCCCATCTCATCACGTACGCGTTTTAATGCTTTACACTCAAGCTCAAAGCAGTCACGGAAATTATCAGACACATAACGACTGGCACCGCGGAAACCAAGCATTGGGTTTTCTTCTGATGGCTCGTATAATTTACCACCAAGCAAGTTAGCATATTCGTTCGATTTAAAATCTGACATACGAACAATAACTGGCTGATCCATAAAGGCAACGGCTAGCGTTGAGATACCTTCGACCAACTTATCTACATAGAAGTCAACCGGTGAGGCATAACCAGCGATACGTTCTTGGATGGCTTGTGCAATTTCGCGTGGCAAGCTGTTCATGTTCAGTAGTGCTTTTGGATGCACACCAATCATACGGTTGATGATGAACTCTAAACGCGCAAGACCAATACCTTCGTTTGGCATTTGCGTGAATGAGAAGGCGCGATCAGGATTACCAACGTTCATCATTACTTTGAAGGCAAGCTCTGGCATAGACTCAACAGAGTTGGTCTGTACTTCAAAATCAATTTGGCTTTCATAAATGAAGCCAGTATCACCTTCGGCACAAGAAGCAGTGACGTCTTGACCATCAACCAATAGCTCAGTGGCATTACCACAACCAACGATGGCTGGAACACCTAGCTCACGAGCGATAATCGCTGCGTGACAAGTACGACCACCACGGTTAGTAATGATAGCAGAAGCACGCTTCATGACAGGTTCCCAATCCGGATCCGTCATGTCTGATACTAGTACATCACCTTCTTGTACTTTATCCATCTCATTTAAGTTGCTAACGATACGGACTTTACCTGAACCGATACGCTGACCGATTGAACGACCTTCACACAATACTTTAGCGTTAGTCGTGTCGATGATATAACGTTCCATAACATTGCTGTCTTGGCGGCTCTTAACCGTTTCAGGGCGCGCTTGAACGATGAAGATTTCGTTAGTGTCGCCGTCTTTTGCCCATTCGATATCCATCGCTTGACCATAATGCTTTTCGATCGTCACGGCTTGTTTAGCAAGAGAGGTTAGCTCTTCAGTTGATAATGAGAACTGCATACGATCTTGTTTTTCAACATCGACAGTTTTCACTGATTTAGTGGTGCTACCTTCATCACCGTAAATCATTTTCTTATGCTTGCTGCCTAGGTTACGGCGAATCACCGATGGTTTGCCATTGGCTAGCAATTGCTTAGAAATATAGAATTCATCTGGGTTAACCGCGCCCTGTACAACCATTTCACCTAGACCATAGCTTGACGTGATGAATACCACTTGATCAAAACCGCTTTCGGTATCTAGCGTGAACATCACACCCGCCGCGCCAGTTTCTGAGCGAACCATACGCTGTACAGCAGCAGATAAGGCAACGCCTTCATGCTCAAAACCTTTATGGACACGATAAGAGATGGCACGGTCATTATATAGTGATGCAAATACTTCTTTAATTGCAATTAGGACGTTATCAATGCCGCGAATGTTCAAGAAAGTCTCTTGCTGACCCGCAAATGATGCATCTGGCAAATCTTCGGCAGTCGCAGAAGAACGTACAGCAACCGCGATGTCTTCGCCGCCGCTCATCGTTTCAAACGATTGACGTACTTCTTGCTCAAGATCACTTGGCAGCTCTTGCTCAATAATCCAAGTACGAATCTTTTTACCCGTTTCTGCAAGTTTTTTGACATCATCAACATCTAGCGTTTTTAGTTCGCTGTTGATTTTGTCAAGCAGGCCAGTTTCATTCAAAAAGCGGTTAAATGCATTTGATGTGGTGGCAAAGCCGCCTGGTACACTAACACCCAAATCAGACAAATGGCTGATCATTTCACCTAATGAGGCGTTCTTGCCGCCGACCATTTCAATGTCGTCTTTTCCTAGCTGATCAAGATTGATTACAAGTGCTGTAGATTGCGCTGCCATGATAACTCCAGAAAATAAGGTTATTTAGTAAAGATTATAACGGTGAATTATACCGCTATATTTGGAGAATTTCGAGGGGTTGAACCAATATTTTTGTCAAAAAGATACAAATTGTGGGGTTTGCTACATAATTAATAGAAGGTTATTCATTTTTTTATTTTTGAGATGACGTAAAAATGCGAGTAAAGACCACTCTAATTATCAAGATATGTTTATAAATCGGCTGATAAATAGAGGGTTTAAAATAAATAACAGAAGAGCTTTAGGATATTCTTATAATATTTGCCTTTATATATAGCAGATAATGCTGCGCTAGTATGAGTAACCAGTCAGCACAATAATGGTTATTAATCGGCATGATAAGATTAAAGGCACTGTGGCTTTCTAAGTGTACGCCTGTAACATTGATTTCTATTAGGTCGCTATTATGCGTATAATGTAGAGCATAAATAGTAGCGGTTTATCCTGATATAAATGTGCAATATTAGCGCTTATACAAAACGAAAATTACGTCTGAAAATCAAGTCTAAAGCCGATCAAAAATAAAAGCCAAATGAAGATTACCATTGTGTTTTCAATCGAGGTGCCAACGTTATGTACTCAAGTAATCCAGCTGAACAACTGAATCCCACTATTCAAAATCGCAACGCGTTAAACTTAGACAGCTCTCAAGCCGTTCGAACCGCTTTTTTTATCTCAGATGGCACAGCGATTACGGCGGAGACGCTTGGCCGCGCTATCTTGAGTCAGTTTGCTTCAGTACCTTTTGAAACACGAGTGTTGCCATATGTCGATAGCTTAGAGCGTGCAGAAGACGCTGTTGAGCAAATCAACATGGCGTATCAACGAGATGGTTTGTTGCCATTAGTCTTTGATACGATTGTTAACCCTGATATTCGTGAAAAGATCAATTCTGCCCAAAGCTGTAACTTGGATATGTATGAGGGTTTGATAGGTCGCGTCGCTGAAGAAACGGGTGTGGAGCCTGACGGACATTCGGGTCATGCACACGACGATGTGGATTCTGAGACTTATAAAGAACGTATCGACGCGGTGCATTTCGCTTTAGACAATGATGATGGTGCGCGTACGCGTCATTACGATGCGGCCGATATTATTTTGGTGGGCGTATCACGTTCAGGTAAAACACCGACTTCTTTATACTTAGCCTTACAGTTCGGTATTCGAGCAGCAAATTATCCTTTGACCGAAGATGACTTGTACGATAATCAATTGCCAAAAGCATTGCGCGAGCACAAAGACAAGCTGTTTGGTCTATTGATCGATACCGATCGCTTGGTGAAAATCCGTCAAGAGCGCCGTGCGGGCAGTCGTTATTCGAGCTATCAGCAATGTCAGCAGGAGCAGCGGGCGATACAGGGGATTTATATCACGCATGGTATTCCAAGCCTTGATGTCTCTGAGATGTCCGTTGAAGAAATCGCTACGCGCATCTTGCAGATGACGGGTCTCAAACGCCGTATCGGCTAATAAAATATAAGCTATCAATGAATGGCTTGAATCAATTAATTGTTTAGTAATAACGATTTAGCAATAACGATTGCTCAAAAAAGAACCATTATTTAAAGCATCACTATTAATAACTATCATTTAATACCATCTCATTATCACATAGAGAATATTATGAGTTCATCTTATAAATCTAGCAAGACCCCTTTATTATTGGCCAGCTTGCTGAGTGCGGTCAGTTTACTGAGTGCTTGCCAAACGTCACCTTTTTCACGTGAGCCAGTGCCTGAGCCACGTTATATCCCAACCATTGTATTGGGTGAAGCGCAAACGCTAACAATCATGCCCAATCGTGTGGCCTGCGCCTCGGCATTACCGATGCAGTGTTTACTGGCCAAATCAAGCAAAGATGGCAGCGTGTTTCAGGTACCTTATGATTGGATTGATGACTTTAAACCAAGCCTTGGCACAGAATATGTGATTAGTGCGCGTCCGCAGATTGACGAGGGACAAAAAAGCGCGACTGGGCATTGGACACTGCAAAATATTGTGTCACAACGTATGGTGGGCACGCCTTAGTCGTGTGGTTTTGACTCAAGCAATTATTGATTCATACACAGTCTAAAAATCAAATAAATAAGTAAATGTAAAGAGGACACGATGGGAACTAAAAAACCAAGCGACGCGACCAATGATATTGGTAAGGACATTCATACCGAAGTATCGAATAAAGAAAGCGGTCGCGTGCCGAATCCTGAGCATACTGAAGGCAAAAATAAAAAACAAAATATTGAACAAACCCATGAGCAGGTCACTGATGATGTCATGCACCATCCTGATCTTATTAATCCGCTCGATGATACGCGAATCGATATCAAGTCTGGTTATACGAAAGATTCACGTCGCTTAAAAGGCGATAACCACGAGTATGAGTATGATGCGGTCGTTTTAGGAGCAGGTCCTGCTGGCGAAGCGGCAGCTATGAAACTGACTAAATCTGGCAAAAAAGTGGTGGTTATTGATCCACGTGATCAGGTAGGTGGTAACTCTACCCATGTGGGTACGATTCCAAGTAAAGCACTGCGCCAATCGGTATTTAACCTCATTAACTTTCGCCGTGATCCTATGTTTACCAAGGCGATGGAGTACAAGCAAGTTCCTCTAAATAGAGTGCTTGCCAATGCTCGAAAAGTCATTCGCAATCAGGTTAGTACGCACACAAGATTCTATGAACGCAATCGCATTGAAGTGATTCAAGGTTGGGCAAGTTTCATTGATGCTCATACTTTGCGTGTTGAAACCGATGACAATGTCTTTGAAACCATTACCTTTAATAAAGCCATCGTAACGGTTGGTAGTCGTCCTTATCGCCCTGAAATTTTAGACTTTAACCATCCGCGCGTTTTTGATTCTGATAAAATTTTGCAAATGGATTATGTGGTCAAAAAAATTATCATCTATGGCGCGGGCGTGATTGGTTGTGAGTATGCCTCTATCTTTACGGGTCTTGGTTATAAGGTTGATTTGATTAATAACCAAAATCAATTGCTCAGTTATCTCGATAGCGAGATTAGCGATGCTATCGCGCATGACTTTAGACAATTCGGCGTATTGATTCGTAGTAACGAAGAGATTGATCATCTTGAAACGCATGACGATTATGTCGTCTTGCATCTAAAGAGTGGTAAGCGCATCAAATCTGATGCCATTCTTTGGTCAAATGGTCGCTCAGGTAATACGGAAGGTTTAAACTTAGAAGCGATTGGTCTAAAAGCAAACAGTCGTGGTCAATTAAAAGTTGATGATACCTATTGTACTGAAATCGAAAATATCTATGCCGCAGGCGATGTGATTGGTTGGCCATCTTTGGCTTCTGCCGCTTATGACCAAGGACGCTGTGCGGCGGCCTTTATGGTTGGTGATAGCGATGCGGAACCAGTGTCAAGCGTGCCAACTGGTATCTATACGATTCCTGAGATTTCTTGTATCGGTAAAACTGAGCAAGAGCTAACCGACGAAAAAGTCCCATACGAAGTGGGTCAAGCATTCTTCAAGCATTTGGCACGAGCACAAATCATTGGTGAACGCTCAGGTGTTCTAAAGATTTTGTTCCATCGTGATACGTTGGAGATTTTAGGAATCCATTGCTACGGTAACCATGCATCAGAGATTATTCATATTGGACAAGCCGTGATGAAGTGTAAGAGTAATAATACACTTGAGTACTTTGTGAATACTACTTTTAATTATCCAACGATGGCAGAAGCCTATCGCGTGGCGGCACTAAATGGTCTTAATCGTGTTTTTTAAGTGATAGAATCTTAAAACGTTATAAATAAAAAAGCGTCTGCTATGTTAGCAGGCGCTTTTTTGATTCAGGATTATTGATTTGGCTTTTATTGATGGCAGGTGCTAATGACATGCAATAGTCTTTTGCTTTAGGACACTGTTTTAAGTGCTTTATTTGCATCATGCCAGCGCATCCACATAAGTAGCGCAAAGTAAAACACCCATAAGGCGGCTAGTGCATAAAATCCAGTAGAAACTTGGGAAATACTAGCCCCCATTTGATTAAGCTGAACGGAGGTGTTGATACCCGGTGTCGTGGGTACGAACCAACGTATGATTTGTAAAACTGTGGGCAGCTGATCTGCTGGCCACGGATAACCACTGACAAAAAACATCGGTAGTGAGCTAAAAATTAGGATTTGCATACTACGTTCGCGCTGGCGAAACCAGAGTCCAAACACACAGCCAAGTGTCGCCACGGTTGGGCAAAATAACAGAAGGAACAGTAAACTGCCAAGCATGTTTTGCCCACGCGGATAGTGGTGTAGCTCAAATGTCCAGCCATAATAAAAGCAGCCAATAATGAAGCTAAACATACTGAGCGCAGCAATTCGCCCAAGCCAACCACGGATACTCGTCGCATGTCGCCGCTGCTCATACCACGTACCAATCAGCATCGCTGTGGCGATTAATAAGGTTTGTTGCAAAATTAGAATAGAGACCGCTGGCACTACGTAAGCGCCATAACCTTCTGTTTGATTGTATAGAGGGACAATCACTAATGGTACTGCTTGAGTATTAGCAGCCGCTGTTGCTGAATAAGCACCTTGTGCCACATTTTTTTTGACTTCAATCCCTGCTGATACCGTACTGACTGCTTTTAAAAACCCCATCTGCACGTTTTTATTTAACAGAAAGTAGCCGCCATTACCCAATACGCTGACGCTCGCAGCTTTTCCCGATAGTACTTGCTGCTCAAGCCCACTTGGAATGACCATGTATCCAGCGATTTCATCTGACCACATAGCCTCTTTAGCCTGCTGCTCGTTGAGAAAAAGCTGTGTGTCTAACTGCGGACTGGCACTCGCATAGCGAACGATGGTTCGTGATAGATTACTATTGTCGTTATCAATGATACCAACAGGTACATGGTTGACCACCTCTGTCGAATAAGGCCAAGGATAAAAGAAGCCATAAATAATGGGGGCAATCAGTAAGAGTAATAGCACACCTTTATCAGAAAAGATGTCCTTAATGGTCTGTAAAAAACTACCTAAGAAACTTGGTGTTGAAGACTGCTTGGTTGAATCTGACGTTGTCGAAGATAAATCGTCTTTTGGTGGTAATGACATTAGCGCGCCCCCCAACGTTCAGGATGCGCCAGCGCGCGTTTGGTTAATAAAGTAGTCAGGGTCATCGCAATCGTCGTGGCAATAGCCAGACCATAGACGATCGGCAATGACACAGCAACAGGGGCTTGCATCTGTAATTGTGCAATGTGCAGTTTTAGATAGTGAGTGAGTGGCAGTGCATCTGACCAATGCCGAGCACTGTCACTGATAGCAATATAAGGGAAGGTCACACCAGCAAAGGCATAAGAAGGTGCTGAAATAAAACCAGTAGCAGACAAGCCCATGCGTAATGAAAATGAGCCTAAGGTAAAGATAGCACCCAGCCAAAACGATAGCATTATTAATAATATCAAACCAGCATAAGTTGCAAGCACTGAGCTCATGGCAACGGATTCTTGCGGCGTGGCAAGCCATAGAGCCAACATCGCCCAAATGCTAAAGGCCAATGTCGGCCAAAAGTATTTGCCCAACAGACCAAACAATAAGACTAAAACGTTTGCACTTTCCGTCATATCTTCATTCGCATGACTAGAGACAGAGATTTGATCATTTTTGCTCATGTTATGGTTGTTTTCTACGGCATTTAATATTTGCTGATGTTGACTCGTTTTTTGTGATTCGTGTCAAATTAGGATGACCTGTACTGATAAAGCGATACCAGTGCCGAGTCGTTTATCCCGCAGCTCATGACCAATCGTCGTTGCACCGATCACCATCGCTAAAATATGCAGCAGCGCGGGTATGACCGTTGAAGCCAAAAACTGCTGATAATCGGTGGCTGCATTAAACAGGCTGATACGCTGTATGCCAATCGGTGAGTAAGCAATCGCAGCTTGCGACGGTGCCATGCCTTGTTTGACCAAGCGTTGTATCTCAACGCCTGCCGATAACGTCCCAGCGACCGCTTGAACGCTGGTTTGGATAATGCCGAATGTGTACCGTACTGAGCATTTACTTGTAAAATTAATGGAGCAGGCTCAGCAGATAAAATATGCCGAGAAAAATCTTCAGGGATAATGACAATAGCGTAAATATCACGCTGCAAAATAGCCGCTTTTGCCTCAGCCTCTGAGTAATAAAGTTGTCTAACCGTTAGAGTAGGGCTGGCTTCCAAATAGCGTACCGCGGTATTGGCAATCGGGCTATTGTCTTGGTCTATCACCCCAATGGGCAAATCCGTAATCTGTGTTTGTGAAAATATCCACCAAATCAGTAGGACGGTTGCCAGTGGTATCCAGACCACCATACTAAAGTCCCACGGATTTTTGGTCAAAAACCGTCGCTCATAGGCAGCACTACGTAAAAAAGCCTTACTTAACTTCATCGGGTGCATGGCTTACTCTTGGCTTGCATTAGTAAGTGCTGGATTGACGCGTACAATAACGCTCATACCTGAGCGAATACGTGCATCGGGAGTCGTCGGACGTGCTTTTACTTCAAAGGTACGTACATCGAATCCATCATCATTATTGGTCGGCCGCCAAGTGGCAAAGTCAGACAATGTTGACGTAGCATAAACGGTAAACTGTTTGGTATAAGGCTTATTTGCTGATGACAGCGCAGGAATCGTACCAGTAAATTGCTGACCAATCGCAAACTGGTTTAAGTAGGATTCGGTGACATTAAGTACGACCCACTGCTCATCGGTATTGACCAACGTCAAGATAGGCACGCCTTGTCCGATGACTTCACCCGCGCTGACAATGACATTGTCCACAATGCCTGCAATAGGGCTTTTTAAATTGGCTTCTTCTTTTGCCACCAGTGCTTCTTCTAGTTGCGCATCGACTTGCGCTACTTGCGCTGTCGCCGCTGATTTATCTTCACTGCGTGCGCCTTCTTTTGCCAAATCGTATTGCAAGCGCGCCGCTTCAGTTTGATCTTGAGTGGCCAGATATTGCGCATACGCCTCATCGCGTTTTTGCCGTGCCATAAGGCCTTCTTCATAAAGGCGGTTGACACGCTGGTAAGTGTTCTCTGCCAAATCAGAAGCAGCTTTGTTGCTTGCCAAGCCGCTTTTGCTTGAGCGATCTCTTGTGGACGGGCGCCATTTTCGGCTTTATCTAACTGACTTTGTGCCATTTGCTTGCCAGCCAGCGCCTGATTGATCTTTGCGTTAATCTCAGGCGAGTCCATTTCAATCAGCTGTTGCCCGACCGTCACCGCATCACCTTCTGTGACCAGAATTTTGGCAATACGTCCCGGTACTTTTGCAGCGATGGAGGTTTGCTGCATCTGCATCTGCCCTTGCAAAGTCACGACTTCAGGTTCGCTATGCTGATTGCTTTTATATAGACCATAGGCAATAACGCCTAATACAATCAGAACCAATAGCGCCAGAAGTGCCTTTTTTATCATGGCAGATTTATCCGCTTTTTCTGCATGGCGCTTATAAGTAGGCACTGCTTGCTCATTTTCAGCATCAGTTGCTTGATCGTTATGGTTATTGACTGAGTCGGTAGATTGCTCTGAGTCGTTTAACTTGCGCGAGTCGTCTGATTCGTTGGTAGATTCAGTCATGACAGTGAGATTCCTAAAGCAGCAAAATTGAGGATAAAGGGTATGTTATTAGTACATTCGTACAGCATAAGGTTTGGCGCTTTCTAAGGCTTCAGAATTAAAAATCGCACCAAAGGCGACGATAAATGCTGAATAATAAAGCCAAAGCATAATGACCACGGCAGCTGAAAGCGCGCCAAACTCAGCGCTATAGTTATTAAAGTTTTGCACATAAATCGAAAATAGCACAGACAATACAATCCAAAGAATGGTCGACAGAGCTGCTCCTGGCACCAGTTTTTTTAGCGCGACGGTGTCACGGTTTGGGGCTAGGCGATAGAGGCTTAAAAAGCTCAAAAATATGATACCAGCCAATATAGGCCACCTGCTCCAAAGCGCAATCGTTTTAGCTATTTGCGGGAAGGGGAAATAGGCTGCCCCTACAGGAATAATAGCAATAGAAGAGACCGCTATAATCAAGATTACTACCGCGCCAAAGGTTAAGCTGACTGCTAAAATGTTACTTTGTATGAAGTTACGCTCTTGAGTGATATGAAAGGCGAGATTGATCAGAATAATTAAAGATTTAACACCTTTAGAGCCAGCATAAAGGGCGAGTAAGGTCGATAAGACAAGACTGAACGTGAGCGCGGATGTGGTATTAGAGACCAATGCGCTTAGGCGTGAATTGAGGACTTCATACACCGTATCAGGTATAAACGGACGCAAAATCGAGATTTGCTCTTGCATCTCAGCTGGTGAAAACGCGAGACCATAAAGCAGTACAAACACCGCCATTACTGGAAAAATTGATAAAAAACCAAAAAATCCCACGCTCGCGCAGTGCGCCCAAACATTAGAGTTGTTCGCAATACGCCACGTCTTTAATGAAGGCTGCAGCCAGTTACTTATTAATTTAGAAGTCGGGTTTTTCATAAAACAGTATTCACAATAGAGTTAGCAATAGTATGGTTATTGATAGCTTTATGATAATTAGTATGGTCAGGCTACTGTAATAGTATTGCGGCGCTAACCTCGCTTGAGGTATCAAATATACCTCTTCGCTCAGCTGCCTTGTCATACTTTAAAATCGAATCAACTATATAAACGCTTATCCACACTATCTATCATTTTCAAATTAAATCATTACTCAGTATACAAAGTCGGTAATCGAATATCAGCAGCATTAAGATAGGCATTAAAGGCAAGAGGCGTACCACAGCTTTGCATGAGTGCGGCCAGCGATTGTACATAGCTGTTCGCCGCTTGCGCTTGTTCAGTACGTGCTTTAAGCGACTGCGTTTGTGCTTGGACTACCTCAATCGGTGTATTTACACCTTCTTGTAGCCCCAACTGGCGCAAACGTAAGACTTCTGCGGCCAGATCTACGTTACTTTGTAATGCCTGATAACGAGATTGGGCATTATTAACATCGTGCCAGTTTTTTTCGACCAGTAATAATAAATTGTCACTGACTTCGATTTCAGACAGATCCGCTTGGCGTATTTTGGCATTGCTCGATGCGAGTGATGCATTTTTATCAAGACCACCCCACAGCTTCCAGCTGGCTGATATACCGGCTACCCAACTGGGGTCTTTTTCAATTTGTCCGTAGCCATAGAGCATGACGGTAGGCTTGTGACCAGTATCTGATAGCGCATGTAGCTGCTCAGCTTGCGCGCGTTTGGCGGCGACTTTTTGTAGACCTGGGTGATTGGTGAGTGATAAATTCTGAAAATAGTTTACATCGGGTAAAGGACGGCTAGAGACGAATAACGGTGTCGTAGGTTTGATGCGATAGTCGGTACGCAATAACCGCTGTAAAGCCATCATCGCAAGACGAGCATCGTTATTGGCATTGACGGACTCACTTTTTGCATCGGCAAGCGCAGATTGTGCTTCTAGGCGATCAACACGTGAGATAAAACCTTCTTCAAAAAGCCGCTGCGCCATATGATCAGTCTGCTGCAAGGTATCATAAGCATCTTCGCGTAAATAAGCGGCAATGATGGCCAGCTGTGCCTTAAAATAACGCTCAATCAGGGTATTATAAAGCTCGTTTTTATCCAATAGGCTGTCTGCGACGGCTTCTTGGGTACGGGCATTGGAAGCACCTGTCAAAGCGTTGGTACGTCCAGCAGTATAGATGGGCCAAACCACGCCCAGACCTGCACCAGCCGTTGAGCCTGAGCGCTTTAACTCATAAGAATCTGGGATACGCTCACCGACCAATTCACCAAAATTCGGCAAATCTGGTAATGGTGGAATAGGCGGAATCACATTATCGACACCATTGTTAACGTCATTAACAATACCGTTTTTCAATGATGATAAGTCAAGATCCGCGTCTAAGTTGTAAGCATTGGCTGATAATTGGGCAAACACCAATGGATTGTCTAAGGTTTTGAGCGCATCCGTTTGGTATTCACTAGCAGCAATCGCCGCTTGATTGGCGGCCAGTTTCGGTGACACTTGCAATAAAATATTTTGAGCTTGCTCAAGGCTTAACAGGCTAGATACTTCTAATGGATAACTATTATCAATACTTTTATGGGTAATGGGATCGATAAGCGTTGTTAAGCCAGTTTTTTGCTCGGCTTGACCCATGTCTGTATCTGTCGTTGACCTTCTATTTTGAATCTCGTTTTTTTGAGTACTGTTTTGAGCGCTGTCTTGAATACTGCTTTGAGTACTGTATTGAGTGTCAGCGTCGATAATTTGCGTCACTGCAACGGCTGTGACCTCATTCGGTGACTCGATATTATGATCCGTAGCGCTTGCAAAAACAGGCGCCGCTAAACCCATGAACGTAATCGTCATCACCGCAGTAGACAGAGTCGATAAAGCAAATTTCATAAGTCACATAAGCCATTAATTAGAATGCAAAGTATTTTAGAGTCAGGCAAAAAAGTATCAAAAATATCAACTGTTACGGTCAAACCCTGTCCAAACAGTTCAATATGGGCAACCATTAACAGAAGCCAATATTTTGTTATGGATAACAAGCGCTACACTGTAGTGGCACAATAGTGACGGGTCAATGCTCAGTATTTGCTTACTGTGCGTTGAATAAGCCATGATTTTATGTTAGAGGTCGGGTGTTAAGACAAATAATAACATCATTTGTTAATTAATAATAAAAGGTTTATCAAGTCATTAGCACTTAAATCGATTTTAGATCACTTTTAAAAGTTTTCAGCGAAAATGATGGTTAGTTATGATTGTTGTACTACAAAGCAGCTTATAAACTATACATAACAGTGGTGTGTGCTATATTTCAGCACCTTATAGCATTGAGCAAGATTAAAATGAATGGCATTTATTTTAACTGTCAGCAATTGCTCATTGGCGCAGTGCTAATGTAAATAAAACTGGCTATTGTGATAAGCGTTACTCACAAAAAGTATGTGCTATCAATCAAAACTCGGCTATAAAATATAATTGTAAAAAATGAATGCGACAAAATAGGATGTGAGTAATGGCAGGGTATATTTTGGCTTTGGATCAAGGGACGACATCGAGTCGAGCGATATTGTACGATGATCGTGCGCGTCCGATAAAAATGGCACAGCAGCCTACCACTTTACAAACCCCAAAAGCGGGCTTTGTCGAACAAGATGCACAACAAATTTGGCAAACGCAGATTAGCTGTGCCCATGATGTGATTAATCAAGCAGGGCTGCTTGCTACCGACGTCACCAGTATCGCGATCACCAATCAGCGTGAATCTATTGTCATGTGGGATAAGCAAACGGGTAAACCTTTAGCCCCTGCCATCATTTGGCAAGATCGCCGTACGGCGAACTACTGTAAAACACTCGCAGCTGAGAGTGCCAGTAGCATGATGAATGGCAGCCATGATGATGTGACAAGCGAAGTGCAACGCATTACAGGCCTACGTTTAGATCCTTATTTCAGCGCCAGCAAAATCGCTTGGTTACTAGAGCACAATCCGAAATTGAGCGTACGAGCCAGTAGAGGAGAAATAGCGGTTGGTACTATAGACAGTTGGCTCATATATAAGCTCACCGGTGGCGAGCATGTCATTGATGTGACCAATGCTTCCCGTACTTTATTATATGATATCCACAAGCTTGAGTGGTCAGAAGAGCTGTGCGCCCGTTTTGCGATACCCATGAATATTTTGCCTAAAGTCCTACCATCTGATGGTGACTTTGGTAAAACCAAAAAAGGGCTGTTTGCCAAACAAATTCCTATTCAAGCGGTATTGGGCGATCAGCAAGCGGCACTTTTTGGACAAGGGTGCCTCGATGCTGGCATGGCTAAAAACACTTATGGTACTGGGTGTTTTATGCTGATGAATATTGGTCAAAATCCCAAACTTAGCGAGCATAAATTACTAACGACAATCGCTTGGCAACGAAAATCCACACCGACTCGTCCAGACAATTTATCGTTCGATCAAATTGTACAGTCAGGCAAACGCATGTTGCAGCCACCCAGAAAAGAAGTCACTTATGCCTTGGAGGGTAGTGTGTTTATGGCAGGTGCTATTGTCCAATGGTTACGGGATAATCTGGGTATGATTCAACAAAGCAGTGAAGTCGAAGATTTAGCCCGCCAAGTTGATAGTAGTGAAGAGGTGGTGTTACTGCCTGCATTCACAGGACTAGGAGCACCCTATTGGCGCTCCGATATCAGCGCGAGTATTACTGGTATGAGCCGCGGCACGACTAAAGCCCATATTGCTCGTGCTGCGTTAGAGGCGGTTGCTTATCAAACTTATGATGTGCTCATTGCTATGCAAAAAGACAGTCCTCATCCATTAACTGAGCTAAGAGTAGATGGTGGCGCGGCTAACAATGACTTATTGATGCAGTTTCAAGCTGATTTACTCGATGTGCCTGTCCTGCGTCCGAGAGATACAGAAATTACTGCCAAAGGTGCAGCATTGCTCGCGGGGTTAAAAACAGGGTTATATGATGAAGGGACGATGCAATCATCATGGCAAGTCGATCGTATTTTTGAACCCCAGATGTCCAGTGATATCCGTGAACAACATCTTAATAAGTGGCAACGAGCCATCGATAGAGCATTGACATCCTTATAAGTATTCAACAGACACATTAAAATATTGTAACAACTCAATGAAAAATTACTTAAAACGCTTCACTGTCCTACAAAATCATTATAAAGATACAGGCTGTAACGCAAGGCAATCGCAATCTGGACACAATTTACACAACCTATCTATCTGTTGTTATCCATAAATTTCTATACTTTAGGCGACTCAAGTAACACATGATTCGAGTAAGACCGCTAATTTTTAGCACTTAATAAATCTAAAATATAACAAATTAATTTAAGGATAAAATTATGAGTAACTATGACGGTATTGATCGCAGTGAAGTAAAGCATATGTCAAAAGAAGCTAAGCAGGATCTGAATGCTGATATCATCACAGGTGAGCCAGGTTCGCATCCAGTAGGCACAGCTATTGGTGGTCTTGGCGGCGCAGCAGCGGGTGCAGCAATCGGTACAATGGCAGGACCACTTGGTACACTCATTGGTGGTGCGATTGGTGCTATCGTTGGTGGCGGTGCAGGACATGCAGCAGCAGAAGCGATTGATCCAACACGTGAAGAAGCTTACTGGCGTGCAGAATATGCAAATGTTGATTATTACAAAGAAGGTTATGACTTCGACCGTGATCTACATCCAGCTTATGCAGTAGGGTACGCCAACCGTGCTCGTTATCCTGCGGATGCACGTTTTGAAGACCATGAAGCTGAATTAGAGCGCTCATGGCATGAAGTAAAAGGTGAATCACGCATGGAGTGGGAAGAAGCACGCAAAGCATCGTATGACGCATGGAATCGTGTATCGTAATAAGCGAAACTAACAGCACATTTGATTTAAGTAAGTAGACAGTATATAAGCTTACTACCTTATCACTGGGCTTAGTCTGATTGTAGACTTGGGTCTGCTGATAGACTAAATACTTTCAATTTATGTTATTTTAAAGTCTTCAAAGATTTCTTTGGAGGCTTTTTTGCTGTATATTACTAAGTATGAATATATTAAACAGCCAATCATCTTTGGAAGCAATATTCTAGAATAAAAATAATAGGTAATCTATGAACAATAATGCGGAAGCTAGAAGCGCCAGACAGTTTTATATCGCCACTGCTAACTTGCTCAATTTTGCCAACCCTAACCGAATTTATTATGACAATGCGCCAGCTTACAGTAACTATGAATACGAGCACAAGCTAAGCGGCATCACCGATTTATTAGCAAAAGCTCATGCTGATATTATTGCGGTGCAAGAAGTCTGGGATAGTAATGCGCTTGAAGCGTTGGCGGTGTCGTTGGGATTTAACCCCGAGCATGTTGTTGTTCCGTTGGCAAGCAACGACCGTTCAAGCCTTATACCCATGGCAAAGGGGCACAAAACACTCCTGCTGTTGGTATTATTAGCCGTTTTGAGCAATTAGAAAGCCGCTTGCTTGAAGACATTGCACCAAAAGCGGTGATTGATATCCCTGATATTGGTCTTTACCAGCGCTTTAATCGTCCACCATTGGTAGTACGGGTCGATGCCTTTGGGCAACCGATAACGATTATTACGGCGCATCTAAAAAGTAAACGGGCATTTTTCTTGCGTGATGAAAGTGGCAATTTGTTAGAAGACATGGACGATCCAAATATTCGAGTTCGTGCCAAGCTCCGTAGCTTATGTATGCGTGCCGCAGAAGCAGCTTCTATTCGGATGTCTATTATAGAGCGCTTACGTCATACTCGTGAGCCATTGATTTTGTTAGGTGATATGAACGATGTCACTGGTAGCGTCACCACCCAATTGATGGCTGAGACTGGTGAAGTTAATTACGATAAAGGCATGCGCGATGTTGCATTATTCGATGCTGCGCGTATCCAAGCACGCTATGGTTGGATGAAAGATGTGGCATATACCCATATATATCAAGGTATGCCAGAAGTGATTGATCAATTATTTGTTTCAGAAGAGTTTCTTCCTGATAGCAAGTTTTCACTGGGTCAGGTTGAAAGAGTAGACTATTTCAATGACCATTTAAAGTGGGACTATGCAGATAGAGTCATCGATCATGGTATTATAAGAGCGAAAATTAAACTCAATGATTAAATTTTTTACATTACGTGGTTAACGCTATTAAATGGTTGACCTATACATTATTTTTTAACCCATTTATCTCCCTTGCTTGATAGTGTACAAGCGTTTATGATGCCTCTCCATTAGACATAGTAGCGCTAATATCAGTGCTACATTATTAGCTAATAGGATGTAATTCTTCAATTTAGGGCGAATACTATCTACTGAAGATTATATTTATAAAATAGGGTGTAACATTAAGAGACTTATGATGAGCGAAAATAAAGACGAAAAGATTGAAGATGTGTTGGTAGATTCGGAACTGGCAAAAAAACTGGTACCGAATAAGTTTAAGTTTACCAGCCAACAAGGCCGTGCGCGCCGTCAAAAACTTTTGGCTGGTGCCAAGAAGTTAAGTGAAACCCAACCTATCAATGACATTACTTTGGCGGCTGTATGTGAAGAAGCAGGCATTCCAAGAGCTTCTGCTTATCACTTTTTTCCTAACATCGAAGCGATATTTTTAGCATTGCGTTTTTTGAATGCTATCGAAATATTAGAAATAGTAGAAACAGTAGATATTGGTAATTATGACAGATGGCAGGGCTATTTGACGGCGCTTATTGATAATTGTGTGACGATATTCCATAACGACGAAACCAAAGCCAAGCTCATTTATGACACGAACACGCCTGATTTTGAAGGTGATAGTTTGGTGAAGATATCGATCATCAAATCGTCGATTTGGTTTATAAGCGTTTATCAGAGCGCTACGAGATGCCGAGTTTCCACGATATTCAAGACACGCTATTGATTGCTTATAGCATTATTAATGCGATATTCACATTGTCTTATCGTCGTCATCAAAGCATTACCAATGAATATATCCAAGAAGCAAACACTGCGTTTATCGCTTATTTGCGTTGCTATCTACCAGAAAAGCTACCGCGTAAGAATCGCTAGTTTTTTCGCTATTCAGATGATGTATAGACATTAGGGCATGGTTAACATGCTCTAATATCTGTTAAGTCAATACAAAAAAGCCGACATTATATGTCGCTTTTTGTATTTACTGCCTTGATGAGCAGTGGTAATAATGGAATTAACGGATAGGCGTTAATACTTGCCCACGGCAACTATCAGCACTCGTATCTAATGTCTCATATTGCTTATAATAGCTGACGATCAGCTCTTCTAAAGCGACGTTGGTCTGTGAATCATGGGTATTGACGTATGCTTCGCGGGCTTGTTCAAGCCAACGATCTGCCATGCGGAAATGGATGCCTGACTCCCGCCAGCCGCGCTCGCATTGGTTCGTAGCGGCCCAAATTAAAGCGACCTCGCTGAAGGCTATCTCTCGTGGTGCTGACTCGATACCACCACTATCTTTTAGCGCGCTTAAGGTTGCCCATAGATCGGGGCGCATGAGAGCAGAGTTTGATGGTATGTCTTGAATAAGGTTGAGATCTTGTTCCTTGCCATTTCTTAATGTGGTCAAAATCGTCTCTGCTGCCTGTGCGGCTTGCTGCCCAGCAGGTGAACGACTATTCATGCTGTCTTGATGGAGGGCATAGTTAAGCCAAGCCTGAGCTTTATAGGCAAAGTATTGTTGACGCGCGCTCATGTTTTTTTGTTGATACGCTTGTAACTCTGTCAACATACAATTCATAGCACGTTGGCGCGTACTTTGGTATTTTGGGTGGTGAGACTGAGTTTGAACCTCATTGGCACAGTGAGTAGCGTCACGGGTTACTGCCACTTCAGGAGTATGATGACTCGCCGATGCAACCGAGGTCATTGTCAGGAAAAAAACGGTTGATAATAAAGCCTTTATGGGTTGTTTATAATGGGCTGCTTTGTTGGCAGGATTAGGCATGATGCAAAACCTCATATTAAGCGGATCAGTATCAATATTGGTATTGGTACTTGCGGTTTTCGGCGCTGATCTCATCGCTTATTAAAATATATCTGTCATATAATATGATGAACAGCGCGTTAACGCCCGCATTGTCGTCAGATGATAACACGACAATGGGGATAAATTACAATGTAGAGTGAGTCGTCAAACGCTGGTTCTTACGTGGATCATCACGTTTGAATAGGTCTTCGTCAAACTTGAAACGTAATCTAAAGTAAGCGCCTTCCATAGTGCTATCGTCATAAGCGATGTCTTCATCCTCAAAGCCCATGAAGTTATAACCTAGTGACAACCAAAGATTGGTCATCGGGCTATAGCCTACTTCCGCACCCAGCATATAAGACATATCATCTGCTTGTTTGTTCCAATAAGTGCCTGCTTGCAAGCCCACATCCCAGCGCTCACTGATGTCATATAGACCACGAGCATAAAGCGCATGGGCTGTATTGTCGCTACTGATATTATCAGCATCAAACTGAGTATATTTACCCGCGTAACGACCTGACAACGTCAACGGACGCGTTGATGATAGTTACCACTCAATGACCAGATAACGGCATCTTTTTGATAGGCGTCATCGCCAGTACTGTTATCATCTAAGCGATACTCAAGCTTGGCTAACATGTCTAACTGATTGCTATCATAATCACGATAGGCAGCTCCTAGCTGGAAGCGATTAATCGTGCGATTGCCATCGTCATAATCGACGCGCGAGTAGATGTCTTTGGCCAACAGAGTCACATCATCAGTATAGCGATAAGCAATACCAGCGCTACCTAGCAATGTGTCACTGGTCTCACCCCAACGCTTCTCAAAACGCGCTGAGGCTTTGTAATCTTCTTTCGCAAGATACTCTACACCAATGCCAGCTGCCGTTGCGGTGTTTTCGGTATCGCCCTCTAATGATTCAACACGCTCAAATAAAGTATTGATGGTTAAACCCTGCTGGACATACCATTTGTTCTTAAGACCAATGGCCGCTTCCGCTTCGCGAGCACTGATAGCATCGCGCATGCGGTATTCGCTATAGACTTTGCCGTCTTTCATATAAGCGGCATCAAAACCGAAAACTGTACGCTGACGTTCATCAGTATCATCAAGGCCATAGCTACCAGATAGACTGTTGATCAAGTCATGACGGGCGTATAGGCGGCCTAAACCACCTAGCGGCGTCTCGCCTCCGATGGAGGTGGCATTACGATTACTGTTATCAATATCTTGCTCATATTCTGCAAATACTAAAGAGTCATTGAGCTTGGGTAACCGTGCCGTGATACGAGCGCGGGCGGTAGTACCTTCAATATCTTTTTCAGAATCACTGACATTATTCAGCGCCGATTGATTGATAATATCGTCATTAAAGATGGTGTTGTCAGTCACATCTACGACGTCTGTTACCGCTTGGATATTGCGTGAAGCCGCTGTCGCATCTTGCTTATAATAACGTAAGCCAATCTCGCCAACGATGTTGGTGCTCAAACGCTGTTCAATACTGGCTAAGACACCTTGGCGGTTAGCATCAGTGGTATGATCTTTAGTGCGCACGCCTTCTAGTTTTAGCGCGGTCTTCTTGTCATTAATTAAATGAGTGACTTCGACGCCCGATTCAGCGCGCCCAGCAGTCTGCGGCGAAGCACCAGTCACGAAACCTTCGTCAGTATCGTTATAATAAGCTTTGGCACGAGTGTTTTTCTTGTTATCAAAGTCAAGCTCGATACGCAAGGCATTACCTTCTGCGTCCTGACCGTCTAATTCTGTCGCATTGATTTGATTGCTTGGCTGAAAATTTGGATTCTCAGCTTTATTCATCGCGTATTCAGCGACCAGTTTTAGCTTATCGTTAAACTTGATAACGCTGTTGACGCTAGCCAGCTCTTCTTTGTTAAGAGGGTCATCACTGTTGACATAGCTACCACCGATGGCGACTTTATCAGTCAACTGCTGCTTGGCAGCAATGCCACCGACCAAGTATTTTTCGCCGCCTTCGTCTACTTCTACAGTGACTCGTAGATAAATAGGGTTGCCATCGATGTCTTGGCTAGCGATAGGGGCTTTTAAAAATAAGCTGCGGCTGATAGGGTCAATTTCATAATCGGCAAAGCGGGTAAGGGTCTCACGGCTAATGATCAAGCTGGATTGTTGGCGTCACGAGTGATCACTTCGACAGTTTCTGAGTTTTCTAATACGGCATCAAAGTTTTCAGCCAATGGATAAGGGCCTGAGATACCAAGACCACGAGTCTCATTGACGCGCTGGCTGGTACTCGTCTCCGCGACAAAGGCGGTAATGCGAGTATTGCTATCTTCATACTGGCTTTTAGGCCAGTCAACGTACGGTTATATTGACCTAATTTAATACCTTCATCGTTATCGATTTGAGTTTTTAAGTCGCCATACATAGCAAATGAGCGGCCCTTGTCCAAGCGCACATAGAGTTTGCTGGTAGATTGCGCATCAAAGCCCTTGGCTGATGAATCACCATAGACAGGATAGTATTCGCCAGGCTCGATATCACGGAACAGACGCTCGCCTTTTTTATCGCTATCATAAGCCAAAGTGAGCAAATAATCGCCACGTACTTTGCCTTTAAGGAACATCGCGGCGCGACCAGAAGCGGTATAGTCATCGTTACCAGCGAAATCATTGAGCTCTTGCTCAAAAGCGCCTTGGGCGTCAGTAATGCTGCTGCCATCAAAGTCTTTAAGTGAGATCGCGCCTTCGACGATGCCGACGGCAATGAGAGGACGTAATTGCGCGGTAAACTGTAACGGGATAATCTGTTTACTGCTACCAGTGTCGATGACCAACTCACCTTTACCCGGTACACTTGGTGCAGTCACGGGTATGAGTAGCTCGCCACCTGAGACAATAACTTGCGTACCAGCTTGATCTTTACTGCTGTCATTAAGATTGATACGGCCGATATTGGTATCGATAGTGATAGGTGTTGAGGCAATATAAGGACGGCCATCACGGTCTTTTAGACTAATAACGACTTGATAATCGCTAACGCCATCTGCTGGTACTAGCTGCGCTTGAGTGCGATAGTCAATGGCTTGTAAATTGTCTGGCGTTGATACTTTAATGGTTTGCTCAGAGATAATTTTGCCATTCACGTCAGTAGCGACACCGCGCAAGATATTGTTGCCGCGTTTTAAGTCGACGGCATAGTAATCAAAGGCAGTCACATTCTGTTTTTCCTGCTCAGCAGTTTTGCCGATTTGTTGTTCTGATACTGCTTTTCCATTGGCATATAGTGTAAATATTGAACCCAGTGGCGCTTGTACCTGTACCATTTGTTTATAAGTGCTGAGCTGTTGACCTTCGTTTAAATTGATAAAAGCCACGTCATTGTTAGCCACTTCTTTGAGATATTCTTCCAGCTCTTTTTCTACTGGCGGTGCTACCGTAGTTACGGTCATATCAACACGATTGGCGGCTGGATTGATCATCTCATTGACGATAGCAGAGTCACAGTTGCTGCCCAGATCTAAGTCACCATTGATGTTGCAGCCACTGGCGTCTACATTATCATCGTAGTCACGATTGTAATCAGGGTCTAGGGTTAGCTCGGTTTTTACTGCTTGCTCAAGGCTATCATTCTTAGCGCTCACTGATTTGCTACGAGCGACAAGCTCCGTATTCAAACGCTCAGTGCTATCGCCCATACCGACCACGATACCGAAATCGGCACGATGTAATTCGCCATATTTCAAGTCAACGAAACGGCTGCCAGCATCGCCCGCATTGCGATTACTTTGGGTGACCATCTCGGTTGAGTGAGGGATGGTGGTGCGGTCAACTTTTAAGACGTGAGTTTTGGCACTGACACCATAAAAGTTATATTTACCTTCAGGATCAGTCACGACAAAGTTACCGTTTTCCATGTAGATACGCACGCCTGCAACGCCAAGTTCGCCATCTTCTTTTTGTTGAATGCCGTCACGGTTTATATCGTGGTAGACCTTACCGATGATGATGCCATCAGTATTCATGACGCCGCGCTCTACTTCAATCTTCCACTGTGCTTCTCTTGAAACTAAGCTTTTACCTTGTTCATTGCTAGCAACGGCAGTCGCGCGGTTGATGCCGTCACCGCCTAATGATGAGGCACCGATTAAGACACGGTAAGTAATTTTTTTACTTTCGCCATTTGCCATATTACCTAAACTTAGCACCTGATATTTACCATCAGCTTTAAACTCAGTGGTTTGCGCTTGGTCGATACTGATATCAGCAGTTTGGTTGATACGTACACTACCATCTACATAAGCAAAACCACGGGGTAGGGCATCTTTTAGTTGCACATCATAAGCGGTAGAGTTGCCACTATTGGTGATATTGATGGTGTAGCTAACATAATCACCAAATTCAGCGCTTTTAACATCGCCTTCTTTGGTGACGACTAAGCTTGGGCTATCATCGACGATATTGATTTGTGTATCTAAGTCATCGATACGTACGGTGAAGTCACCTTCGCTTGGTAGCTGCTCAGCGCCAGTGCCGACAGAAGGCGCGATACAGGCGTCTAGACTTGCAGTCAACGTATCATTTGCTAGAGTCTGAATAAATTTGTCATTGACAGCGTTGGCATTGTTTTGTGTTGGTGCTGATAGCTGATATTTACCAGTACTATTGCCCGTCTCAATCGCTTTCAATGCGTATTTGTCACCCGTCAACAAAGAGGTAATCGTGACCCATACTTGATCTGGCTTATCTAGCTGAACGTTACACTGCGCATAGCTGGCATCGATATAGACGTTTTCCTCGATTTGCGAGGTGGTTTTGTTTGCGTCAAACTTAGGCGTTGTAAATTTGATTTCAGGCTCAACGATGATCAGTCTATCAGTCACGTTGACACTCGATACTGATGGGTCTTCTAAAACGACAGCGCCAATTTTAATATCTGCAGTATCGCCACTTTTGCCGTTAGCATCTGATAAAGCTTGCACGATAAACTGGATACTTTCACTGTGTCCAAGTTTGATTTGTGCGCTTAAATTATCGAAAACAACTTCAGTATCACCACTATCAACGACGCCGTTTTTATTTAAATCTTGATAGACTTTTAAGTTTGTGAGCGTTGGCGATACAGCCAATGTTAGCTCAACAGTCTGGTTGCTATAGCTGGTATTGCTTAGGACGTTTACCCAGTTGACCAAGGCGTTAGGCATAACGGTGAGTAACGGCTGTTGAGTGAGTTTAATACCGTATTCAGGAAGGTCTGAGGCTTTGACTTGTACTTGGTTTGAGGTGCTAGATATTGTGACGTCAGTCTGGTTATTGACGTTATAATTAGCATTTGCAGTATTGTTAATGATTTGCAGATTAGGGTTTGCTGCATCAGCTGCAATCGCGATATTTGATTGCATAAGCAACATTGCCAATGACAGCGCAGAGATCTTTGCTGAACACAATGCAGTACGATTAGACGGTGTCATGGTAGATAGAGTCATATGTCGCTTATCCAATAAAATATCAGTGAGGGTAAGGGTAGAGATTCTCTAGCTTGAATAATGAAAAGTAATTAATTCAAGCTAGAGGGCATCTATAAGTATTTGACTCTTATAGAAATTGACACGAGATATATCATGTAAATATTGAGGTTATTTAGCCGCACCAGTTTCAAGAACTTTAGTTGAGAAATAAACTGTTCCTGTTTCTGAAGGCTTTAGACTACTAAATGTACCAGTGAGCGTTGGTGATGCATAATTGCCATTAGCAACAGCTGAGCCATTATCTGTTACAGACGAAAAGCTAGTGGTGTTGTACGCGACTTTTTTGGTGTCAAAGATATCGGTCACAACAACAGTATTTAGCGTTTTGTTGGTCTCAGTAAAAGTATTTTTAGCAGTGATTTTGTAGTAGATACATTGTCCAGGCTTACCACTAAGCTCAGTGCTTACATAGGTAAGTGAATTTGCCGTAACGCCTGTACAAGCAGCAATAACTTGAGACTTAAGTAGGTTTAGGCCTCTTAATGTCGTAGTAGAGGTAGTGTTTTTATTAGAAGGGGCTGCTGTTCCGTCTACAATGGTTTGTGGTAATACAGTGATAGTCATCACTTCAGAAGTATCAATGTTAGTAGTCGCGCCATTAACATTACTACTTACACCGTTACTGCTAACTTCTACACTAATGATAACTTCTGCATTAGGTGCTAGCCCAACAATCACTGCCTTGTTCAGATCATATTGATTTCCGTTAGATACTGTAGGATCTAATAAAATATCATCGTCTACGTTGTATACGCCGTCTTTGGTGCCGCTCTTGCCACCATCTACGAATACTCGAACGATATCGACGGCAGCAATAGGGGTGGTTGGGTTAACTGAAAATAGTACTTCACCAAGGCATCTGCTTCTATAACATCAGTACCTTCGTTTTTGATGGTGTATTGATATATATTGCCAGTACTAACTAATGCTACTTCTTTTTTAAGATCATCAGAAATGGTGATATTACGTACTTGGTTACGGGTAGAAACAGTAGCGTCAGTGTTATCATCCTTACCATCTTTATCTACAGGTAACTTTGTATCTTCGTAATTATTTTCAGTACCTTTGTCATCTGATCTATCTACTAAGTCAGCATTAGTTATCCCAGTATCGTTAAGAGTGTCGTCATTTACTTGAGCGTAATTGACTAAATCTGCACCACTAGCTGTTGTAACACTAGAATCTTTGATAGCACGGAAAGTAATTGTGATCGTCTCACCTTGCTTCAAGTTTTGACCGATAACATTAACTATCTTGTTGTTATTGCTGCCGGTGAAAGTAGGCGTAACAGCAGTAGAGGCAGTACCAGAAGTAGAGCCAGTGACAACGGAAGTAGGTGCAGTTGTAGTAAGGACTATCAATCCAGTAGGTAACGCGTCTACGATATTAAAGGCTTTGGCATCAGCATTACCTTCGTTTTTGACAATAATGGTATAGTCGATATAAGCGCTTGTATTGGCAGTATCGAAGATATTATTGTCGAGATTAGTATTTGCAGACTTAGTAATGGCGTAGATAGGTGTCTTGGTAATGGCGTTGTCAGTATTTATAGCCGTATAAGTCGCTTCAGTACCAGTACCTGGATTCTTAGTTTTCAAATAAGCACTAGATGCAGTAACTGTTAGGATGCCATCATCACCAACTTTACGTTTGCTGTTAGAAGTTGCAACTATGTTGATAGTAGCAATTTCATTAGGCGCTAAAGTGATTTTACCGCCATTAGCAATTGTCTTAGAGGTAGCGTTTAAATTTGTAGTATAGGTTATAACGTAACCGCTATAATCAAAATCGTCTTGTCCTGTACCAGCCCCGTTAGTCACGTTAGCGATATCAATGGTGTATTCATCAGTGACATTACCTTTGTTCTGTAGCGTATGATTGAACTTTACATTTTGGTTAGCTTGTGGATTGATAATCTTATCTGTGTTATCAGTTAATAGTTCAAATGAACTTAGCTCATTTACTTTAACAGTAACGGTATTCGATGTGGCACTCTGTTTATCAGCCGTATTAGTACCAACAAAATAAGTAGCTGTTGCTTGGTTGGTAACATCAACTGTAATATCACTGCCAGTACCAGTCGGTGTAGCAGCGTTAGTAGCAGTAGTCACGCCCATAGCAGCTATAATTCCAACGGTTAATACTGAGTAATTAAATAAATTTGGTTTCATACGGTCATTCTCCTAAAAGGGTGATTATTCTACGATTGTATTAAGTGCCACGGCGGCAGACTTCTGTGCTGGTAATAACTTGATATTCCAGCGCAGGGTACGGTATTCAGAAAACGGAATTTTGACCATTTTGCCATCGACTTTACGCATCAGTGGCATATCAGCATAGTTCTTGCCATCGATACTGGCTTGAGCACTGGTAGGATTAGCTTCACCAGTGAAAGCCATATTGGCAGGGATAGGCAATACGACCGCCAGATCTTGGATATCTTTGTTAATAATATTGCTGTATGTTGCCTTGTACTGAATGACCGTACCCGCTGGAGCATTACGAACTGGTAGATAAGAGATCTTACCTTCAGCGTTTTTGGTGACTTGATTGGCTGTTAGATCCATTTTTAAGGCATCATTGGCGTGAGCAGCACTTAGTGCTATTACCGACGCTAAGCTTGCCAATATGGCACTGCGTAAAAAATTAAAACCTTTCATATTCGTATTCCTTGCTTAAACCATTATTATCAAGTCAATCTTGACTTCGTCCCATGCAATCTAAAAACTGCAATCAACTATGAATAAGAGATGCTGATAAAGTTAGAATTGTTCCTTAATATGATTGTCACGCAAACAATACAAATATTCACTACAAAAACGACAAATGGTATTTTGGAGTACACAAACGGTAAAAGCCCTATCTATAGAGATAGGGCTTTTGTCAGTAAAAAATATTCTTTAGAGTTGATAATATAGCAAGGGGGAATAGTTACTAAGGATTCACAGTAGTGCTGTATTTGGTGTTGAAGCGAATAGCTCGACGACGATCGGAGCTAGTAATTCCTAGCGGGAAGCCATTAGTTAGCACTTGACCATTATTACCAATCGATACTGAGCTATTAGAAAAAGAAGGCACACCGCTGTTTTCTCCAATAGGTGTAGGCGTGGCTAAAGTAGACGTTACAAGAGCACCATTTTCTCCTTTTTTCTGTAAGGGGTCTCTAATAATGATATCTGTCAAAGGCATATTACCACGGTTAACAGCTTCAATCCTATAAGCGATACACTGGCCTGGTATGATGTTAGATATTGGGTTTGTACTATAAAAAGTACTGGCGCTACCCGTATAATTAACACTAATGGTCGTCAGGTCAGTCAAGCTGCAATCATGGACATATTGGCTCTTGAACAGTACTAGAGCTGCATTATCTTGAATAACATCACCGAAGTTGTTATCAGGATAATTAAATGTATTATTTTTAATGTTTATTTGTCGCACATTGCTCGTAGTGTCCACAGAGTATGTGTAATTATTAGGTTCATTCTGAGTAGCACAGAGCCTCGTATTGCTTCCAAGCTGTGCAGGTGTCAGAGTGAAACTATAGGTTCCATCAGGATTGATGTTCATAGTTTGAGATGTAAACGTGCCCGTATCACCTGCGCATTTATTTAGGGTGATAGTATGACCTGTAGTAAAAGGAATGCCAGATTCAGTTGGTGAATCGTATTTACCGTTGAAGTAAAGATTGTTATTTAGATATTTATCGGATACATCGTCTTTAGTGGGGTTTGTGATTTTACCATTGTCGTTAAACACAATGCCTGAGAATACGTAATTAGGCCTGCCGTTCGTGATTGTGCAAGTCCAGTTATCTCCGTAAGTCATTTTTATGTTCTTTGGGTCTAAAATGGTTACGACTTCATTATTACCTGAATTTTTACATACATATGAAGCAGCATAGTCTGCTAAGTTAGTCGTTCCGGCTATCGCTTCTGTTAATGTGTAGGTTTTAGTAGGGTTAACTTTAAAAGTCCCTGTAGTGCCAGTACCAGTAGTGACAGTATTGCCTGAACCCTGTGTAGTGGTCGAAGTAATGCCATTAGTGACGACTGAGCTGTCTGCATTATCTTTTATTTGGACAGTGAACTGATCCGTATTTGCTTTACGAGGCCCTGAAAGTTCTTTTTTATAAGTCAATCGTGGCTGTGGTTTATAGCAGTAGCCATCAAATCTAATATCAATTAGTTGATCGCCAGGGTCATTGAGTTGTATACCATCCCCATTATCATCGCTTTGATCATAATAATTTAAGTTTACATTGTTGCCATATGTGATATCTACTTTGACAATAGGCTGATTAAATGCAACTGAAACTTTGCAGTTGTCATCTAAACCGCCACAACTAACACTATTGGTCGTGTTAGTTTGGCGATAAGGCGCTGAGCTAGATATGCCTGAACCTTTAGACTGAATGATAGGAGTAATAGGTGTTGTTGGATTAGCACTGGTAAAGCCTGTTATTATAACTTGATCAAAAAACTCGAAGTAATCAGTACGTGAGGTACCTGAAGAAGTATATCCAGCATAATTAGTGTCTATATCAAATACACTTAAGCCCAATTTATTGAGAGCTTGAGGCTGATTTGTAAATTTATTTTTGAAGGTATATGAAACGGTTCTAGTTGTTGTTTTATTAGCAAAATCTTGATAGAAACGGAATACCTGAGCTGCTTCAGTAGTGACTGGAATATTCGTTGATTGGTATATGTTTACTCCTCCAGCACTTAGGATTCCGTTAGTGGTAAGGACATTGGATGCAATCAGGTAGCTCTCATTGCTGATACCAGCTATATTTTGATCGATTTTAGGGTTGGGTGGTGAAGTGACTGGTGAAGTGACTGGTGCCAAACTAGTATAATCTGCAATGTCAAAATTATCAGATATGAACCCTGCATCACAAGTTACTGCAGCTAAGGCCGAATTATTGATTAGAAGCATAGCAATCGTGGCTATCAATGCCAGCACCCGATATATATGCTCACTGAATAGTTGTGAAATTATTGAATTTAGAACGTATGGCATTTTATGCATATGGTTATTCCTATAAGAAGCTAAAACTTGCTATAAGCGTTTAACTAGTTCTCAATTATTTCACTAACTAAACTAATGTATATATTACGTAACTTAACATATTAAGCAATAATTTCGTAAAAGTCCTACGAAGTGGATGAATGGCAGATATTTCATGACCAGCTACAGTATCTAGCTATAGATGTTGGCTCGTTAGCAAACAATCCTTATATTTCTTTGAAACATTTCTAAAAAAACTAATGATTATTTATTTCAAAAATACTTGTCATATCACCATTTCTTTACAGCTATAAACAACTGCAGCATAAGAGCCTATAATAAAGAGTTATTATCATTTGATAATTGACTATAAAAGTTGGGTTAGCATTTTATTATCTAACCACTTTTAAATACTCAGTTCATATGCGATAGATAGTAGCGCTGTTTTTATTTTGGCTATGTGAGGCTGCTCCAGATTATGAGTCGGTCAAATACTGCTGCATAACCGCACCCTACTATAAATCTCACTTCTTAAAATTAACAAGGAAGTCATTGAGAAAATTATTCCCGCACGACAATATTGAAGTAACACTTTGATTTAATAATATCCTGTCTTCGGGCAGGACTGACTGATAAAAAAGGAAAATAGTGATGAATTATTATAAGGATGCTGATAGCACCGAAACCCAAGAGTGGCTGGAAGCGTTTGAATCTGTTATCAAACATGCAGACAAAGATCGTGCTCAGTTTCTGCTAAAAGCTTTATACAATATGGCAGTTCAAGAAGATCTGCCGTTCAATCGTCTTGATACCGCTTATATCAATACCATCGCCGTTGAAGATGAACCGATGTACCCTGGCGACCTAACCATTGAGCGCAAAATTCGTGCTTTGATTCGCTATAACGCATTGGCCATGGTCATGCGCGCGAATAAAAATGATGACGATTTGGGTGGTCACTTAGCGACGTTCGCTTCTAGTGCCACGCTATACGAGACAGGTTTTAACCATTTTTTCCGTGCTGCCAGCGATCATTTCGGTGGTGACATGATTTATTATCAAGGTCACTCCGCACCCGGTATTTATGCGCGTTCTTATTTAGAAGGTCGATTGACCGAAGATCAGCTGGATAATTTCCGTCGTGAAGTCGGCGGCAAAGGCTTATCAAGCTATCCGCATCCGTACCTCATGCCAGATTATTGGCAGTTCCCAACCGTATCGATGGGACTTGGTCCGATCATGTCGATTTATCATGCCCATGTACATCGCTATATGGAAAACCGCGGTCTGCTAGAGAAAGAAGGTCGTAAGATTTGGACGTTCTTGGGTGATGGTGAAACGGATGAGCCAGAAAGCTTAGGGGCTATTTCTCTCGCTGGTCGTGAAAAGCTAGATAACCTAATCTGGGTCGTCAACTGTAATTTACAGCGTCTTGATGGTCCAGTCCGTGGTAACGGTAAAATTATCCAAGAGCTAGAGTCTGTGTTCCGCGGGGCTGGCTGGCGAGTGATTAAAGTTATCTGGGGTGGTAAATGGGACAGCTTACTTGCCAATGATAAAACGGGCGTGCTCAAACATCGTATGGAAGAAGTGGTCGATGGTGAGTATCAGCTATACGAAGCCCGTACAGCTGAGTTCACTCGTAAAGAGTTCTTTGGTAAATATCCTGAGTTAGAAGAGATGGCTGATGCGCTATCTGATGAGGATATCTCGCGATTGAATCGTGGTGGTCATGATCCAATGAAAGTTTATGCTGCATTCAGTGAAGCGATGAAAACCAAAGGTCAGCCAACCGTTATTTTAGTCAAAACCGTTAAAGGCTATGGTTTATCAGCTCAAACACAAGCGGTTAATAAATCACATCAGATTAAGAAACTCGATCAAGAAGCGTTGATGTATTTCCGTGATCGCTTTGATTTACCATTTACTGACGAGCAGCTAGAGACGCTACCATTCTATCGCCCTGAAGAAGGGTCGGCAGAGATGAAGTATCTTAAAGGTCGCCGCGAAGCGCTAGGTGGTCATTTGCCAAATCGCCGCAGTGGGCATATCCCATTGAATATTCCTGAACTGTCAATGTTTGATCGGGTATTAAAAGGCAGCAATGGTAAAGAGCAATCAACGACCATGGTATTTGTGCGCTTATTGTCAGCCATGCTAAAAAACAAAGACATCCAAGACCGTGTCGTGCCAATCGTACCTGATGAAGCACGTACTTTCGGTCTAGAAGGTATGTTCCGTCAGTTGGGTATCTACTCTGCGGTTGGTCAAAAATATACACCAGAAGACAGTGAAGCATTGATGGGCTATAAAGAAGCCATCGACGGTCACATGCTAGAAGAAGGTATCAACGAAGCGGGCGCAATGAGTACGTGGATTGCGTTGGCAACCAGTTATTCTGTGAACGCGCTACCGATGATTCCGATGTATATCTATTACTCGATGTTTGGTTTCCAACGTGTGGGTGATTTGGCTTGGGCGGCAGGCGATTGTCAAGCACAAGGTTTCTTACTGGGTGCAACAGCTGGTCGTACCACCTTGAACGGCGAAGGCTTGCAGCATCAAGATGGTCATTCACAGATTCTATTTAACGTTGTGCCTAACTGTGTGACTTATGATCCTTGCTTCGGTTACGAGCTAGCGGTTGTGATGCATGATGGTCTACGCCGTATGTATGGCGAAGGCGAGCGCGTTTATTATTACTTAACGCTAATGAACGAAAATTACGAGCAACCTGAGATGCCAGAAGGCGCGGAAGAGGGTATCAAGCGTGGTATGTACTTGCTCGAAGACAATGGTTCAACACAAGTTCAGCTATTGGGTTCTGGCGTTATTTTACGTGAAGTACAAAAAGCGGCGCAGATTCTAAAAGATGAGTTCAATATCACCTCCAACGTTTGGAGCGTGACCAGCTTTAACGAGTTGACTCGTGACGGTATGGTCTGTGATGACTACAATCGCTTGCATCCAATGGATGAAGAGCGGGTGCCATGGGTCACTGAGCAGTTAGCGCCGCATGAAGGTATCGTCGTCGCTGCGACGGATTATATGCGCAATTATTCGGAGCAAATCCGTGCTTGGTTGCCAGACAATCGTCCTTATACGACTTTAGGCACAGATGGCTACGGTCGTTCTGATACCCGTGAAAATTTGCGTAGTTTCTTCAACGTTGATGCCGCACATATCGTGGTTGCGACGCTCAAACGCCTAGCGGATGAGGGTGAAGTCGAGATGCGTTTGGTGAAAGATGCTATTTCAAGCTTAGGCATCGATGTGGATCAGCACCTGCATGGCAACAACAGCCTTATTATGATCATTCTCCTGATGCACCAGCACCTGGTAATGTCAATCCCAATCCTGTCCCTGAATTTGTCGCTGAAGATGATGATGAAATCAGCAATGAGGGTCGAGCTGAAGATCAAGCGGATGCGACTTTACTTAATAACGGTGATGTCAAAGAATAATAATCATAAGACTAGGAGATAAATCATGGATATTAAAGCCCCCGATTTGGGTGTTGATAGCGCCGAAGTCAGCGAAATTATGGTAGAAGTGGGTGATGTCATCGCAAAAGATGACAACATCATTCTATTAGAATCTGACAAAGCCTCGGTTGAAGTACCAAGTTCCGCTGCTGGGAAAGTCACCAAAATCAGCGTTGCTGTTGGTGATCAAGTCAGCGAAGGTATGGTACTGATTGAGCTTGAGAGTGCAGAAGACAGTGCGGAAAGTGATGACGATAGCGCTGCTGATGACAAGCAACAAGCAAGTGATACAGAAGCAGATGCTAAGCCAGAAACAAAGGCTGAGCCTGCTGCAACTGAGTCAAAGTCTAGTGTAAAACCTGCGTCTAACGCTGGTAAGGCAACGACCTATGCACTGCCTGATCTAGGTGTTGATGAAGCGCAAGTTTCTGAGATTATGGTCAGTGTTGGTGACATCGTGACTGCGGATCAATCAATCCTATTGATTGAATCTGATAAAGCATCGGTAGAAGTGCCCGCACCAGTTGCGGGCAAGATTGAAAAAATCTTAGTTCAGACTGGTGATATGGTTGCCAATGGTCAAGACTTTATCGTTATCATAAGTAGTGGTGCAGATGCTGCTGCTGCTGAAAGTGAGTCTACATCAGATAGCGCTGAGCCAAAGCATTCAGCACCAGCCAAAGCAGAAGAGAAAGCTGCTGCTAAAACAACGGGTGAGCCAAAACAGGCAGAAAAATCGTCAGCGCCTAATGCGGTCGCTAGTAAGCAAGCTGATAAATTGACTGAAGCACAGGTCAATGAAAAGTTGGTTGACGTATATGCAGGTCCAGCCGTACGTAAGCTGCGCGTCAGTTAGGTGTCGATATCACCCAAGTGAATGGTTCGGCGCTAAATGATCGTATTCTAAAAGAAGACTTGTTTGCGCATGTTAAAGAAAGCTTAAGCACTCAAAAAGCGGCACCTGCCAGTGGCAATGTAGCCAGCGCTAGCCTGCCAAGCTTACCTGACATGAGCAACGTTGAGATTTGGGGTGAAACAGCAACCCAAGACCTTAGCCGTCTACAAAAAGTCTCGATACCGCAGCTCAACTACAATACCTTGTTGCCACAAGTGACCCAGTTTGATTTGTCTGATATCACTGAGACAGAAAAACTGCGCGGCGAGTTAAAAGTTAGCATGAAAGCAGAAGGTATCGGCTTCACGATTTTAGCGTTCGTGGTCAAAGCGACGGCCTATGCCTTAACACAGCATCCACGTTTTAACAGTCATTTAAGCGACGATAATACGCAAGTTATCTTGCGTAAAAGTGTCAATATGGGCATCGCGGTGGCAACGGATGATGGTCTCATCGTACCTGTTATCAAGAATGTGCAGGATAAAGGCTTGAAGCAAATCGCCATTGAAATTGGTGAGCTTGCGGTAAAAGCGCGTGACAAAAAACTCACTACTAAAGATTTGCAAGGCGCAAGCTTTACCATATCAAGCCAAGGTAACTTGGGTGGCACTGCCTTTACGCCATTAGTAAATTGGCCTCAAGTGGGTATTTTAGGTGTGTCTGAGGCAAGCATGCAGCCACGTTGGGATGCTAAGAAGCAAAGCTTTGAGCCGCGTCTCATGTTGCCATTGTCACTGTCTTACGATCACCGTGTGATTAATGGCGCAGATGCTGCCGTATTTACCCGCTATATCGCAACATTGCTGGCTGATCCGCGCCGTATTTTGCTGTAAGAATCGTTTGTACTAAAAGGATCTGAAAAAAGAAGACTGTCTTAGGATGGTCTTTTTTTATGATTAAAATTTGACACTAATGGTCGCCAGATTTTTAGCAGTTAATGACTTTAGCACAATCGTTTTTATCTATAATCTTTTTATCTATAATCTTTTTATCTATAATCATTGCCGCTTAAACTTCAAGCACAAAAAAGCCGGCGATTAAGCCAGCTTTTTTTATTCACATTGCTTTATGTTATATTAGAACGTCTTAACAAAAGCAATGCCATATACCAAGGGCTGATGTCAACTTCACCAAGTTCAATGGTCTCACCATTAGCTTTTACGCTGGCGTCTGTTTTGATGTCCATATAGCGAGCATCAATACGGAAGTATTCAGTTGGGGCAAAAGGTATGTCAAGACCGATGTGACCAGCAACGCCGACGCTATCATCAAGTTCTAATTTTTCGAAAGCATCGCTATAGATTTTTTCTTTAAAGAAAGTTGTATAGTTCACACCAACACCAACAAATGGTTTCACATTCATAGGCATGTTGTAGCCATCGAAGTGATACTGTACCGATAGAGTCGGTGGTAAATGCTGAGTTTTAGCATCGATAGTAGCATCGCCAGCAGTTAAGGTAATGTCATGATGGAATGGTGTAGCCGCTAGTAATTCAATACCAATGTTATTGGCAACGAAATATTCGCCGCTAATGGTTGGTTGGACATCACTGTCTACGTCTACAGAATAAGCACCATCTGCCAGAGTACCGTTATCGCTCTTTGGGTCAACCATGTGAGCACCAGCAGCGACAGACCAAGTACCAGCTGGTACAGCAAATGCTGTGGTCATAGTAAGTGCAGCAGCAGTGGCTAAAACTAGGGATTGTAGTTTCATCATTTGATTCCTTAACGTGATAGAAGATTATCGGTGGCTATCTAACGAGGGATGACATTAGGTACCGATACACAATGTTATGATTGTTGACTAACCTGTAACATTACAACGCCATTATAATACAAAACCATATTTACTGTAAGGTTTTAAACGCATATTAATGGCTTTTATGGCATAAATTTACCGTAAAAGGTATATTTGTCGAGGTAATTAAAAATTACTTAGGACAGTTAGCATTTTTGAAGCAAGACTTAGATTCCTTCATGCTGATGTTATACAGAGGTATGGCGTTAGAATTTGGTCGATAGTCAATGATGCTAAACTCTCCTTGATATTTTTAGAATATTAAAATGTCAAAAGCTTAGAGTCGGTAATGATAGTCTCATTACTTTTCGAATGAATAACGAGAGTGGGAAAAGAGGGGTAATATATTATGCTTGGCTATTGTAGTAATTCTCCTCTACGCTGCACAAACGCACGTTCTGTAACGATATTGGATCGGATGGACTCTTGCTGTCCTGAATGCAACTTATTTTTGCTGCCTGCGCAAGATATCAGTCAGCAATTACGCGCTGATGAACGATTCTTACGCTTCGCTATCATCGCCATTGTGCTGGTACTAATTTTGTTTGCCTACATGTATTATTAAAATTTAGTATGAATCATCGATCATGATTCATACTAAATAAGCCAGTCCTATCACTAGTAATGCTTTAAGAGCACTACATCGCTAAGTAGTGATGAGTATGAAATACTGATGGTGACCGAGCATTAATGTCATATTCTGTGATGATTGCTTTATTATACTAATATAAGACCGGTGTTTCACCGCATAGGGACGGCATGCTATTCCAATCTATACGGCGCTTGCGTCTTTTCGTTTACGATATTTTGCAAAATGATGAGCACGATACGCTGTTTAGCCGTTGCGTTGACTACTTTTTAATATTTTTAATCATGACCAATGTAGCAGCGGTCATTGCTGAGTCGGTTGACAGTTGGTATTACCCTTATCAGGAGTATTTTACTTGGTTTGAAAATTTCTCTATCGTAGTGTTTTCTATTGAGTATTTGCTGCGTTTGTGGAGTGTGGCCGAGGAAAAACCAGATGACACCACTTGGCGTCAGCGTTGGGAGTGGTTGAAAAGTCCTTCTGCGTTGATTGATTTAGTCGCCATTGCGCCAGCTTTCTTGAATTTCTTTGTTACGATTGATTTACGCTTCTTACGTATTTTACGTTTATTCCGAATTCTCAAACTGACACGCTATTTTGCTTCGTTACGCATCTTATTGGTGGTCATTAGCAAAGAAAAAGGCTCGTTCCAAGCGGTTATTTTTATTTTAATAATTATGATTGTGACGGCATCTAGCGGCATTTACTTGGTTGAAAACCACGCCCAGCCAGAAGAATTTGAGTCGATACCTAAAGCGATGTGGTGGGCGGTGGTGACGCTAACGACGGTGGGCTATGGCGATGTCACGCCGATTACCAATGCGGGTAAAATATTGGGTGCGGTTATTACCATATTAGGTGTGGGTCTGGCGGCATTACCTGCAGGTATTTTAGCGACTGGTTTGGCAAATGAGCTGGCTCAGCGCGTGAAGAGCTTGAACAAGACTTTCGAGCGCAGCTGATTGATAGCGATTTTGATTTGGTGAAAAATCAGATGATGATCGATAAAATTCGCCGTGAGCTGGGACTGGATAAAGAGCAGGCGCAAAATATCGTATTGCAGGTATTACGCGAACAAGAGCTTGAGCGCCGCGAAAGAGAAGTGGAAGAACGACAAAAGAACTTTTGCCCACATTGCGGTGAGCCACTGTAAGTCTTTTATAGTAATTATTTTAGGTTTCAAAAAATGGGTGTTTAACAAAAGGGTGCAACGTTATCAGAACGTTGCACCCTTTTTATTAGCAATAAACGGATATTTTATGGTATTTAGATAGCTTGTGGAATGGGTAGCGCACGTGCCAATTCATGGGCGACTTGCTGCGCCGCCGTTGCTAAATCTTCGGCAGGAAGGGGTAAGTTTTGCAGTGTGAGATGCCAATCATCCACTTCTCGGCGTAAATGTGCCACCCACAGCGTCGTGCAATCACGTGGCAGTTGCTTTAGATTGACTTCAAAACAACGATTGCCCTCATCATCGCTTAGATGAATCTCGCCTTTTTTGACTCTTGAAAACGGATGACCGTGGTAAGAGTTGGCTATCATAGCAATGTGGGTGATATGTGCTGGAATTTTATCTAAGTAAAGCCTGATTTGCTCTTGGTCAAGAGGTGCCAAATACATCGCTTGTTCGCCGCGATCTTTGCCATTGAGACTGTCGCCTTGATGTTTCACTGATTCCGCTTTATCGCGCAATTGTTTGAACCAAACGATATCACTGATGGTGCAATTGTCGTCATATAGTACGCAAGCCAAATCAATATCAATAGCACTCTGGTTTTTTTTAAAGCGCTTAAACATGCCTTTTGGCTCAATCTTGGTAAATTCATAGTTTAGCGCAAAAAATAAGGTTCCCGCGTCTAAGCCCAGTCCTCTTAAACTGTCTGACAGTAATGGCAATGAGGCAGTGGTCGGCATAACATTCCTTATCTATTTTCGTTCTTTATTTTTAAATAGTGGTAATCGTCTGAATACGGTTAAATTTGAGCGTCATTACCCGCAGTTATTATTTATGATCAAAAAACTTATCCAATACGGCTTGATGTAACAATTCTGGTTTGGCATTCAATAAACCATTGCCAAAACCACGTAACCACCAAACCAGTTGTGAAGTTAGGTTGACAGTGGCTTGAATGGTCAGCGTGTCATCATCCAACGTAACAGTTTGATCGTCACTGAGCTTGCTTTCAGTCAGGCTTTTGCCCGCTTGTTTGGTGAATTGTAGCTCAATAGCAGTGTTTTTGCCATGATTAGGCAGATCACCGAATAAGGGGTGGCTAAAGCCCATACCACCCGCATCCAAATAAGTATCGAGTTGGAAACTCTCAGGTGTTTGTGCGGCGCTTTCGAGAATGTCAACGCTAGCAAATCGATGTAGGGCAAAGGTACGAATGGTAAAGTTTGGATCATCAGTACGAGTTGCCAGCAGATAAATAATCACACCGCGCTGGATAATAGCGATGGGATTCAAAAGATATTCACTGGCCTGTGATTTATCGCTGCGGGTATAGCAGGCTTTGATTTGTAATTGATAAAACAGCGCATGGTAAATATTGTCTTTGCTATCCAAGTCAATATGCGGCGCGATTAGTGGCTGAGTGGCAGGCTCAATACGCACTCTGTCGATCCATGAATGGGTGACTTTACTGTTTTTTAGCTGCCGCCTTGCCAAGTCAAACCATGGAAATAATTCATCTAAATAACAGGTGGTAGTAGCTGAGTTAGATTGGCTTCAACCATATTAAAGGCGACTGCTTGCGATAGATTCATGTGCGGTAAGCTTTGGAGTGGTGCATCATCACGCCAGCGCCAGCCTTGTGGGTTGGCGTTATTTTTTTCTATCGGAAAGCGTTTTGCCAGCGCATTTAAGTCGCGTTGAACAGTGCGCAAGCTGATGTCAAAGCCTGCCATCATCAGCTGCTCGTAGATATGGGTTGTGCCCACCCAGCGGTTGCGCTGTAGTTGCGATAGCACTTGCCACTGGCGCGCCGTCGTCGCCGCGCCATGGCGATTATCGTTATTATCTCCTGAGACGTGGCTATCTCCTGAGACATGACTGTCCGCTGCCGCTACAGTATTATCTTGCTCAACAGAGTTCGTTTGAGCATGAGAGTGGTCGGCGTCAGTAGAATGTACAGTCATTAAGCGATAACCTTTATGAAATTACGAGTTGGCTTTTGTATAGCTTAGCGGAGTATTAACCATTCATCATCGCAGAAAAGCATCATAGCGTCTAGGGCATGTCTTCAATTAGCACACTGATTTATTGATTGGTTTTGACACGGCTAAATTTCACTATAAATCAGCTTATATGGCGTCAATGGGTGTTTTAGTGTCATTGTTATCGATACCTTGATTGATGCTTTTGTCGATGCCTTGATCCTCATTGATAATGACTTCTTTGTGCTCCGCCTTGTCTTTACATTTTTCTTTTTTTCTCTTGTCCCGTTTTTTTTGACGTTTTGCTTTTTGCTTTTTTTTATCTTTCTTTTTGGACTTTTTATCATCAATACCATCGTCATTGTTATCTTGATTTTCATCCCATAACATCAGACGACTTAAAACTTTGCCAAACAACGTGTCTTTACGATAGCGACCTTTCTTGTTCATGGTATCGATAGGCAAACCAGTCATCAGCGTCAATGCTTCGCTCAGTGTATAGACACCATAAATATGAAATTCGTTCGCTTTGACGGCAGCAATGATGTCGTCACGCAGCATGAGCTGTTTGACATTGGCCATTGGAATGACCACGCCTTGCTGCCCAGTCAATTCTTGCTCGCGGCATGCATCAAAGAATCCGGCGATTTTAGAGTTGATACCGCCAACCGCTTGCACTTCGCCCAATTGGTTCATAGACCAGTAATGGCAAATGATTGATCAATCGGGACGTTTGCTAAGGCAGATAGCAGCGCACAGCCTTCGCTGACGGTAGCACTATCGCCATCGATATGGGCGTAGCTTTGTTCAAAAGCGAGCGAGGCGCTAAAGTTGAGCGCATGATGTTGGCTGAATAATGCGCGCAAATAGCTGGTCATAATCAGCATGCCTTTGGCGTGTAAACTACCGCCCAAATCCACGTCACGCTCGATATCGAGAATTTCACCCGTACCAATATTTGGTTGAATGACGGCAGTCAGGCGGGCGGGCATACCAAACTCGCTATCGGCATAACTGACCACTGTCAGCGCATTGACTTGTCCGACAGCGCTGCCTTGAGTTTGAATAAGCTGCTGACCGTTTTTTAGCTCATCCCAATAGAGGTCACGCAGGTATCCTGAACGCTCGTCCATATCATCGATGGCTTGTGTGACATGATAGGCATTGACAATGTTTTTTCCGCTTAAATGCGCGTGGCGGTTAGACTCATGCAATAGCTTGATTAATAAATCACTGTGCAAGCTTAAGCGGTCTTGGTCTTCTGCTTGTAAGCTTAAATGCTCAAGTAGGGCAGCTTGCGCGCTACGATCAAACGGATAGAGATTGGCATAGTCAATGATATCAGCCATTTTTGCGACTAACGCCAATTCGTGCTCACTGCTGCGAGGCACATCATCGTGAAAATCCGCACGTACTTTAAAGACCGCATCAAACTCAGGCTCAAGCTCTAACAGCTCATAATATAAGTCTGCTTCACCAAGCAAAATCACTTTAACATCAAGGTCAATGGGGGCAGGTGCTAACGATAAGCTGCCTGTTAAGGTCAGCATTTGTTCAAGGCTTGAGAGTTTGATTTTGCGTGATTGTAACGCCCGCTTGAGACCCTGCCAAGCATAGGGATGCTCAAGTAAGTGACTCGCTTCTAATAGTAAATACCCACCATTGGCACGGTGTAGAGCACCTGCTCGAATCATACTGACATCAGTGGTGACCGTGCCCAATTGAGTGATTTGCTCGACATGACCCAACAAGTTCAAGTGCGTCGGTAAGTCCTCAAAGATGACAGGTGCACCGTCGTCCGGCGTGTGACTGACAATGACGTTGACCGCATAGCGACTTGGGGTTGTGGCCAAAACTGCTGTCACAAATTCTTCGTCATCGCCATTGACGATGCGCTCGACATGCGTAACCATGTCGGCAAATACGGTCTTGAGATAATCAATGACAAGCGGGTGACTGGCAAATTGCTCATAAACAGGGGCAAATAAAGGTTGTAGTGCACGACGTGCAATATTGCGATGCAGGGCTTCTATCGCATCATTGGCTTCGTCTTCTAACTGCTCTAACGCGATGGTCAACTGACTTAAGCGTTTTTGCATATGGTTTTTTTGGACAAAGTTATTTAGCTCAGCTTCGTATTCACTATTGCCGTATTCAGTATTGTTTTCATTCTGCTCTGCATTCGTAGGATCGTTATACTCGGTGTTAGAAATGCTCGCTTTGCTACTATTATCGCTCACGGATTTATTTTTATGGCTAGCAGATAATTTATCCTCACCACCACTAGTTTCTGTCGCGAGTTGACTGGGATGTACAAACACCGCTTTATTATCAAAGGAGCGAAACGTCAACGCCAAATCATATTGTTTGCCTTCCGCATTGAGCACATCATAAGCCTGACTTTCTTTTTGATGTGTGTCATTTTTGATGGCTTCGATTTTGCTTTGATATTGGTCACTACGAAAGCGTTGGCTCAATCGTTTTTTGGCTTGTTGCCATAATTGATTGACTTGCTGCTGCAATAAGGAGGCTTGCCCCGCAGGTAGTCGCAGCGCTAAAGGGGTACGTGGATCGGTGAAATTATGCACATATACCCAGTCGTCAGGTGTGGGGGCATCGGCGGCAATGCGCGTTAGCAAGCGGCTGATGACGGTGCGTTTGCCCAAGCCATTTTCACCAGCAGCAAACACATGATAGCCACTGGCTTTGATATCCAAAGCTGTTTGTAAGGCTTTTAGGGCACGCTGCTGACCAAAGCCAACATCTAGATCTGGTGCCGTACGGGTATCCGAGGGCAATTCATCAGGGTCGCTATAGCGTTTTAGTTGCTCAGCGGTGACAAGGCAGCGCTGCTTGATATCAATAAAGCATGGATGCGGTGTATTCGGTGTTGCTGATTTGGTACTTTTTAATTCAATGATGGGTGTTGCCATATTATTAGCGTCTTTTTTATTAGCGTCTCTTGATAATTGAGAGGTAGGGATGTGTGGCTGTTTGGTCATAGGTATAAATTATATCGTTTGTAGAAAGTGGCGTAGGTATTAAGTGCTATTAAGTGTTATTAAGTTTACTAATGAGTGCTAATACTTGGTTTTTTCTAGTTAATTTGCATCGTTCATAAAAACATCTTACAAGATAAAACGGTATTTTAAATAAATCATTAAAAGCAGTTTTGTATCATTAGCAGGCTCTGTTAAAAACGCTATATAAGCAATCATTCATCATCCATTTAACGCGATTAAAGAACAATAACGCCTCAATATAGGCTCAGATAGTATAAGATGTCTCACATTGGCGCAATCTGCAACTATTCAATGGGCAGACTGCATGATAAAATAGACGGTTCACATGTCAAAACTGGATAACTCGTTGTATGTCAGACTTTACTAAAACATCTTCATCCTCTGCTAACACGGGCAATATCCGTATTGATCCGACTGGCTTTGTAAAGCTTGGCGCACAGCTGCCAGCGCTGGCGAATACCTTGGCACAAGCGGTCAATGAGCTCAAGTTATCCTTGAGTGAGACACAGCAGCGCACATTATTATTGTACTTAGACCAGCTTTTGTTGTGGAATAAAGCGTATAATCTGACCGCCATCACTGATCCAGAAGAGGCATTGATCAAACATATAATCGATTGTTTGGCTATTATAACGCATTTACCGTCAGGGTCACTGTTAGATATTGGCACAGGAGCAGGGATGCCAGCGGTTATCATTGCGATTTGTCAGCCAGAGCGTCAATGCACCGCACTTGATAGTAATCAGAAAAAAATTCGTTTTATTAAGCAAATCAGCAGTGAGCTTGGCTTGAATAATATGCAGCCAATTGCTTCTCGTATCGAGCGCATGAAGCCAGCTATGACGTTGTGACTTCTAGAGCCTTTGCCAGTTTGATCGATTTTGTCGAAGTGGCTCAGCCGCGCTTAGCAGATAACGGTTACCTATGCGCGATGAAAGGCAAAGCGCCAAGCGATAAAGAACTACAAGTACTAGACAATGACTGGCATATTAAGACGATTAAGCTTAAAGTGCCTCGTTTACATGATAGTCGTCATTTAATTGAATTGTCCTATAAAAATGTCTAAGCTATGAACACCTTTTAAGTGATACGTGTCAGTGACACATGATTTTGTTGATATCTGAATGGCAAGATATTCAAAATATGGTGATACAGATAGTGCTAATTGTATAGAGATACTCGTACTGTTTACACTTATGAGTATGATGCTATGCAAAGTTTAGCGAAAAATTGATTGTGTAAGCCAAAAGTAAAATAACAGTAATAGACCCTAATTAAATTGAGTGAGTGTATGGAAATCATAGCAATTGCGAATCAAAAAGGCGGCGTGGGCAAAACCACGACGGCAGTAAATTTGACCGCCAGCTTGGCTGCGAAGCGCAAGCATGTACTGCTGATTGACTTAGACCCACAGGGTAATGCGACCAGTGGTACGGGTGTCGATAAGAATGAATTAGCACTGACGATAGCGGACGTATTATTGGATGGCGTGTCGCTGTCTGATGCTATTGTTACCAGTCCAGCAGGGTTTGATGTGATCGGTGCCAATCGTGATTTGGCTGGCATGGATATCACCCTAATGAATAAGACCAATAGTCATGAGCTGTTTAAAACAGCAATGGTGGCTTTGGTTAATGATCAGATAGCTGCTAAAAAACCGGCTTATGACTATGTGGTTATAGACTGCGCACCCAGTTTGAATTTGCTGACGATTAATGCGTTAGTTGCTACAGATAGCGTCATTATTCCGATGCAGTGTGAATACTATGCATTAGAAGGATTGGCTGATTTGTCGCAGACAATAGAGCGTTTAACGGAGCTGAATCCAAAGCTATATATCCGCGGTGTGGTGAGAACATTATTTGATGCACGCAATACACTGGCTCGCGACGTGTCTGCCGAGCTGGAAGCGCACTTTGGCGATATTATGTATAAGACCCATATTCCAAGAAATATTCGCTTGGCAGAAGCGCCAGCGCACGGTTTGCCAGTTATCGCTTATGAGAGATGGTCAAAAGGTGCGCGCGCTTATCAAAAATTGGCGGCTGAAGTCATGAAACAAAGTGACTAATATGCATGTATGCATGTTTTTTAGCACCAATGATAGATTGTAAGCACAAGCGTGCAAACAGATATCGAGCATTGAATATTGTATTTATAAGTAATGAGTAAGCTGTATTAATAATTATTTGGCTTTTATTTTAGCGTTAGAGGATAGGTAATCATGGCGAAGAAAAGAGGGTTGGCTGCCAATCGAGCTTAGATGCCTTATTGGGGTCAATCAAAAAAGAAAAGCAAATCACCGCCTCTGCCTTGCAAGACGATATGGTAGCGCGTGAGAATACTTTGCCAGCTGAAACGCTAAACGCTGATAGATTAAATATTAGCACGCCTGCTCAATCTGATAGTAATGAGACCAGTGAAAAACTAACGACCAAACCTATTGCCTCTGACACCACTACCAGCAGTCGAACTACACGGTCGCCGCGCACGATAAACAAAGGTACGGCTAATAAGAATCGTGTTAATGGAACAGATACTAGTGCCTCTGAAGACCAGATAAGCTTGGTGCAAATAGATGTCACGCGTTTGCAAGCGGGTAAGTATCAGCCACGCCGTGATATGAGTGAAACGGCGCTTGCAGAGCTGGCGTCTTCGATTGAGCAGCATGGCGTTATGCAACCGATCGTTATCCGTCCGTTATTGGCCAATGAAGACAAGAGTGAAGCATTCGTTACCCATGAGATCATTGCTGGTGAGCGTCGCTGGCGTGCAGCAAAAATGGCAGGTAAAGCCGTTATTCCAGCGATTGAACGTGCTTTATCTGATGAGCTTGCCATCGCACTGGCCTTGATTGAAAATATCCAGCGTGAGGACTTGTCCGTGATTGAACAGGCCGCTGCATTACAACGTTTTCATACTGAATTTGGTATGAGTCATGCGATGATTGCCGAAGTCGTTGGCAAGGCACGCACCACCGTATCAAACCTGCTGCGTCTCAATCAACTGCATGATACAGTCAAAGATCATTTAGCAAATAGTGCCCTAGATATGGGCCATGCGCGCACGCTCTTGGCATTATCCTCTGAGCAGCAGCCGATTATCGCGCAAAAAATTATCGACGGCGGTATGACGGTACGCGACGCTGAAAAGTTGGTTAAATCGATCTTGCAGCCTGCACCGAAAGCCAATCGTGCTGAGCAAACGCAATCTCGTGAGGTTGAGCGCTTGACGCAAAGACTGACAGATATGTTAGGGGCTGAAGTCAAACTCAAACACAAAAAAGATGGTCAAGGTAGTGTTGAGATATTTTTCCATAACCAAGATCAGTTAGCAGCTTTGATTAAGCACATAGAAGCACAGGCTTGATATCGCTAACGAGTTTGTCATGATGCTGTAAATTTAAGATATTTTGATAGCCGCTATTTTTATAAAAATATAAAAGAGAGTCAATATGTGGGAGTTGGTAAAAGCGGGTGGTTGGTTGATGACACCTATCGTGGTGTGCTCAATATTGGCATTGGTTATCATCATCGAGCGTAGTCATACTTTACAGTTTAATAAAGTTGCTCCGAGTAGATTGCGCGAGCAGCTAATCACGCGCTTACGTGAGAATGGGGATATTGGTCGTACACAGTTGATGAATGTCAAAGAAAAAACACCTTTGGGAGATATTTTAGCGACAGGGCTGCTGTATCGTCAATATGGCTTAGACTCGATGACGATGCATATGCAAAACCGCGCTAGCGTACAAGTGCATCAGTTAGAAAAAAACATCAATATGCTTGGGACCATAGGGGCGATTGCGCACTACTGGGGTTGTTAGGCACGGTGTTAGGCATTATTTCGTCGTTTTTGGCGATTACCGATGGCGCGATGCAAGACCCAACGATGCTTGCTGCTGGTGTGTCACAAGCGTTGATTACGACTGCTGCTGGTATGATCGTGGCTATTCCAGCACTGGTTGCCTATCGTTATTTTCAGCGCCGTATTATCGATATTAATGCCCAGTTTGAGACGCAAGCGGGACTCATGATTCAAGAGTTGTATGATTATCATTTGCTGGAAAATACGTCTACTGCTGGTTTGAATGTGCCTGCACATCGTGCGCCATCGGCTGACGTTGTAGATCACGAGTATGCAGTGGATGGATTAAGCTCAAATAATGGTGTTGCCGTCACTTCTTAGTATTTATTTCTTAGTATTTGTGACTGTTCAGCACGCCCTAATAATCCATCAAGCACATGAGTATTCAGTAAATTAAAGAGAGTGATATGCGCTTTAGAAAACCGACTGTTGAGCCGCTCGAAATTAACTTGACCCCGATGATTGACTGCTTGTTGTTTTTGATTGTGTTTTTACTGTTAGCAACGTCGTTTAATCATTTTAGTCGTTTAAATATTATTCTTCCTGAAGCTGAAGGTGTTGCGCTGACAGAAGAGAAAAACAGTATCGAAGTGGCAGTACAAGAAGATGGCAGTTATCTGGTGAACGGTATTACGCTTGCCAGTAGCAATGAGGCAGAGTTGACCAGTATGCTACAACAAGAAGCTGGTAGTAATCGTGACATGCTATTTGTTATTGCTGCGGATGCCAATGCCACCCATCAATCGGTTGTGCGAGTGATGGACATTGCAGGTAAACTGGGATTTTTGAATCTTAATATCAGTACGGTCGTGCCACTTGGTCAGCCGTTACCGCAGTAGCCTATAGTTACTTTAATGCCATTGATAGATGCTCTTATAAAACTGTGATTTTAACGCAGTCCATTCATGTTATGACCCCCAAATTGAGGCTTTTATGAGCCAAGCATATCAACCTGACTCTGCAAAAACTGCTGCTAAAAAACTATCAGCAGAGCCGTCAAACATACCTAAGCATAAAACCTTGCTGCGTTTGCTGAGTTATCTAAAACCATACTGGTGGGCATTAATGCTTACTGTGTTGGGCTTTGCGATTAATGCGGCGACAGAGATTTGGATTGCCAAATTACTTCAATATATCACCGATGCCATTAATCAGAACGATCAAAGCAAACAGGATTTATTTCCATTATTAATCATTGGTCTGTTTTTTGTTCGCGGTGTTGGTAGCTTTTTGGGTAATTATTATTCTGCTCTGGTCTCACGTAATTTGGTATATGAGCTGCGAGTGGAAGTCTTTAATAAATTGCTTCGTCTGCCAAGCTCTTTTTACTTAGCCAATCCTGCTGGTACCATTTCATCCAAGCTGATATTTGATGTTGAGCAAGTCACCGCCGCTAGTACAGACTCTATGAAGACGCTACTGCGTGATGGTCTGACAGTCGTCGCCTTGATAGGTTTCTTGCTTTATAGCAATTGGCGTTTGACGTTGATTTTATTCGTTGTGCTACCGCCAATATTGTGGCTTATTCGCATCGCCTCAAAGCGTTATCTAAAGTTGTCTAAGGGTATTCAAGAGACGATGGGTGATGTCAGCCATATTACCAATGAAGTGATTGGTGGCTATCAGGTTGTCAAAAACTATGGCGGTCAAGCATACGAAGCCGCACGATTCGATAAAACATCAAAAAAGAACTTACGCCAAGGCATGAAGGTCGTGGTGACCAACAGTATCAATACGCCAGCAGTACAGCTGCTAATGGCTATAGCCATGTCAGTTGTGGTGTGGCTCGCACTACGCCCATCGGTGATAGACAATATCTCAGCGGGTGAGTTTATCTCATATATCGCCGCTGCAGGTTTGCTCAGCAAGCCGGTACGCTCATTGACTGATATCAATCAAAAACTGCAAAAAGGTATCGCGGCAGGTGAGTCTATTTTTGCCTTGTTAGATGAGCCAGAAGAAACAGACACTGGTGTGCTTAGCCCTGCTTTGACGGGCGAAATCAAGCTGGATAATGTCAGTCTGATTTATCCTGACTCAACGGTCGCTTTGCGTGACTTTACGTTAGATGTAAGAGCGGGTGAGACGGTTGCATTGGTAGGGCGAAGTGGTGCTGGTAAGTCATCTTTAGTAAACTTACTGACGCGCACCTTATCGACCTCTTCTGGGCAAATTACCTTGGATGGTATACCGATTGAAGACATTAAGCTTGAGAGCTTACGGGCGCAGATTGCGATGGTCAATCAACAAGTAGTTCTGTTCAATACCACGGTATTTAACAATATTGCTTATGGTGCTTAGCCAATAAAACCCAGGCTGAGGTTGAGCGCGCCGCAAAAGATGCCTTTGCTCATGATTTTATTATGAAAATGCCAAACGGCTATCAAAGTGAAATTGGTGCTGAAGGTTTGCAGCTGTCTGGCGGGCAGCGTCAGCGCTTATCGATTGCTCGTGCGCTATTAAAAGATGCGCCGATTTTAATTTTAGATGAAGCAACCAGTGCGTTAGACAATGAATCAGAGTATTACATTCAGCAAGCGCTTGATAATGTGATGAAAGATCGTACCACGTTAGTCATTGCACATCGACTGACCACTATTGAATCAGCCGATCGTATCGCCGTGTTAGACAGCGGTCAAATCGTCGAGTTAGGCACGCACGATGAGCTTATGCAATTGCAAGGTCATTATGCGCAAATGTATGAACGCGACTTTGAATAAAATTATTGGACTATTCTTTGAGCAGCTTTGACGTTCAAATCGTGCTAAGTTAAAGTTTAACTGAATAGGTAAGTGGTCAATTATCATGAGTATTGAAACGACAGTGACGCGTGCCTGGCAACGTCAAGCCGCTTGGCTATGGCTATTGCTACCTATTAGTTGGTTGTACGGACTTATCACCACGCTGCGTCGTCAAGCTTATAAAGCTGGGCTGTTAGCAAGTTATCGTGCGCCTGTTCCCGTTATGGTGATCGGCAATATTAGCGTGGGCGGTAGTGGCAAAACACCATTGATTATTGCCTTGGTTGATTATCTACAAGAACGCGGAGTAAAGGTAGGGGTTGTTAGCCGTGGTTACGGTGGCGACACCAGTCAAATGCCCGCTTTGGTCGATGCCGCCAGTTTGCCCAACGTGGTAGGGGATGAGCCTTGTTTGATTGTCAATATGACAAATGCACCCATGGCAGTATGTCCTGATCGTAAGCAAGCGATTATAACCTTGTTAGCTGCCCATCCTGACTTGCAATTCATTATTGCCGACGATGGCTTGCAGCATTATGCACTGCAACGTGACATTGAATGGATTGTGGTCGATTCAGCACGGGGCTTTGGTAATCAACAGCTCTTGCCAACAGGGTTTTTACGTGAACCCATGTCGCGGTTGCAGGGTGCAACTGTCATCTACCATGAACCACTAACAACAGATTCAGTGGACAAGAATAAAAATAATAGCAATCTGTACCGAGCCCATCGTTTGACAATGCACTTAGAAGCGGATGCTCTGCAACTCTTATGGCAACCTACTTTATCTTATTCTCAAATTGATGCGCCTACAAAGGGTTGTAGAGTGCATGCGGTGAGCGGTATTGGTTATCCGCAGCGGTTTTTTGATACTTTAAGTTCGCTAGGCTTCGATGTCGTTGGACATGCTTATCCTGATCATTATGATTTTGAGTTGGCGGAATTGTTGCAGTATACCGAATATCCAATCGTAGTCACCAGTAAAGATGCGGTAAAAATAAGAGCGTTGCTATCGAAAGCCACTACTGATAAAGCGTTAAATGATGAGTATCAAGAGCTGATAAACAGACTATGGGTACTGCCAGTAACCGCCGAACTCTCTGACAGCTGTTATGATAATCTGCAGCAGCAGCTAAAAAAGCTAGGTATTGATATCGCAAACGATAACAGTACCAATAATAATACTAAAGCAAATAATAGATGATGCTTTAAACCGTATAAAAATTGCTATAGGAAACCCCATGTCGTCAGTGATTATGCCCGCCAAAACTCATATTGTTATCCCTGCTCGTTTTAAGAGCACAAGGCTGCCTGGCAAGCCATTACTAGAGATACATGGTAAGCCGATGATTCTTTGGGTTGCTGAAAAGGCGCAAACAGCGCACTTCGCTGATGATATGTGTATTGCCACGGATGATGACGATATTGCCAAGATATGCATGGATGCAGGGTTTGATGTGGTGATGACCAGTAGCGAGCATGCTTCAGGCACTGACCGTTTGGCAGAAGTTGCCGCCATCAAAGGGTGGGCTGACCATGATATCGTGGTCAACATGCAAGGCGATGAACCGTTAGTGCCACCGTTATTATTGGAGCAGGTAAAGGCGCTTTTGGTCGCAGACAGTGATAGCGTGATGGCGACTTTGTGCGAGCCTATCGACGACTATGAGACCTTTATGCGCCCATCAGTGGTCAAGGTTGTCAGTCAACACGCTAATGACTTGCAACGTGCGATTTATTTTAGCCGAGCACCCATTCCTTGCGACCGTGATGTCGTATTGTCCGATGATGGTCATAGAAATCCACCAAAAAATGCTTATCGTCATTTAGGGTTATATGCTTATCGCGTCCGTTTATTACAGAAGTTTGTGCATTGGCCGCAAACGCCACTTGAGACACTTGAAAGCCTAGAGCAGTTACGCGTTTTAGAAAATGGAGCGCAGATTGCTATTGCAGTTGCCGCTTGTCATCTACCTGCAGGGGTCGATACCCAAGAAGATTTAGACCGCTTAAATGCCATGAGTTTGACTGAGTTTCAGAACCCCATTGGATAAATAGCCTAAGCAAAAATATTTCATCTAAAGCGTCATGAACACGCTATATCCTGAATAATCAAGCGAAGTTATAGGACGTTAGCTATGAGTGATAAGACGCAAAATACAGGCACAATGGATACTACAGACCACATTTATTTCGCCGCGTTATTGCCATGGCAGCAAAATCTGTGGTCGCAATTGACCAAGCGAGTTTTGACATCACAGCAATCTTTGCCACATGCGCTATTAGCTGCTGGTATGCAAGGTATGGGCAAGCGAGCTTTTGTATGGCGTTTGGTCGCTTGGCTATTATGCCGTGAGCGTGATAGTCATCCCACAGAGGCTTGCGGCGCGTGCGAAAGTTGCCAATGGCTAAGGTCTGGCACGCATCCAAGCTTACAGGTATTGCCACTGATCAGTATGCCAATCAGTGCAGACAATGCTGATAATAAAGAGAAATTAAGTAACGCTGCAAAGGATAAAAAATCATCCAAAACAGCCAATAACAGTGCTCTTAAGATTAAAGTGGATGATATCCGCAACTTGCAGCCTTTTATCTACCAAGGTGGTCAAGGGATGCGTATCTGTGTGTTAGACCATGCAGAGCAAATGACAATTGCCGCGGCCAATGCGCTACTCAAAACCTTAGAAGAACCACAAGCTAAAGTCCATTTATTTTTGATCAGCGATACTCCCGCACAATTACTGCCCACCATTAAAAGTCGGGTGCAGCAGTTGCCATTACAGACCATTCAGCCTGTGATCGCCATTGACTATGTGACACAGGCACTTGGCTCTACGGTCAATCGTGAAGCGGTCGGAACGGCTGCGATTGAGCAGCTTATTCAATTGGCAAATGGCGCACCTTTGGCAGCGATAGCCATGGCACAAGCGCCATGGTATAGCAAACGTGCGCTATGGTTGACGACGTGGCAGGCATTGCGTAGTGGTAAACGTAGTAGTGTGGCAGCCAGTGACTATTGGCAAAACCAACTGAGTATCACGGAATTTATTCAGCTGTCTGAGCTAATGCTACTTGATATGCGCCGTATTTGCTTAGGGCTTAATGAGCTTCAAAAAGACGTCAATCTATCCGCTGCCTTAGAAAAATATCCACCTGATAATAATGGTCTAGCACTTTTTTCTAATAGCTTACAGCAGACAAAAATCGCTCTGCAACAAAATGTGCAAGAAAAATTTGCCTATGATAAGCTAATGCAAGAATTGGCTTGTTTATAAGAAAATCTGCCTCAATAGCAAATAAAAATACCAAACTTAATGAAGGAAGCTGACTATGGCCATGCCAGGACGCGGCGGGATATTAACCTGCCACATTGAAAATATCGAAATGTTATATGCCAGCTATTTGTCCTTTGTCAGTAATGGCGCATTATTTGTGCCATCCAATGACGCTCAGCAGCTAGGTAACGAGGTATTTATCGCCATCACTTTACCCAATTCTAGCGAGCGTTTACCTATGAATGGCAAAGTGGTTTGGATTAACGCCAAAACGCAAGGTGGCCGACCGGCAGGTTTTGCGGTACAGATTGGAACTGATATTGCAGGTCAAAGAATTAAAAACGAAGTTGAGCGATTATTGGCGGGTAAAATAGATGGTTTGCAGTCCACGTATACTATGTAATTATTCATTGTACTTGTAATGGTTTTGATAAGTATTAGACGACTATTATTAAATAAACAGTATAAAAAAGCCACCTTATATATCGATAAGGCGGCTTTTTATGAGCATAAGACTAGGGCGTGTCTTCATTTTAAAAATGGTAATAAAAATTGCCGTCAAACAATAAAGGCAATGCAAATAATATCGAGATATCAATAAGCTGTTTGACGATGTTTGGCAAAATGCAGCCATTTTTAGCCAATTTAGAGGACAATCGATTGAACTGAGGACACAGCCTAATTAAAGCCACCATATCTTTTAATAGCGCGGTGGCACATACATATCATCTGGAATAGGCTCACGGTAGTATTCGTCATCACGTTTACGATCGGGTAATTCTACCTCATCACGTGGCACTTCCTTATAAGGAATTTGTTCGAGTAGATGAGCAATACAGTTTAGCCTTGCGCGTTTTTTATTGTTACCTTCAACCACCCACCAAGGTGCCTCAGGAATATGCGTTCGCTCAAACATGGTTTCTTTAGCCTTGGTATAGTCTTCCCAACGGCGGCGTGACTGTAAGTCCATGGCTGAGAGCTTCCATTGCTTGAGCGGGTCATGAATACGGCTCATAAAGCGTGAATGCTGCTCATCATCAGTGATCGAAAACCAATACTTCACCAAGCGAATACCTGAGCGTACTAGCATACGTTCAAACTCAGGCACCGACTGAAAAAATTCTTCATACTGTGCATCGGTACAAAAACCCATCACACGCTCAACCCCCACACGGTTATACCAACTGCGGTCAAACAGAACAATTTCACCAGCAGCAGGCAAGTGGGCGACATAACGCTGAAAATACCATTGTGATTGCTCACGTTCTGTCGGTGCAGGTAGGGCAGCCACTCGACACACACGAGGGTTTAAGCGCTGCGTGATACGCTTGATAGCGCCACCTTTACCCGCTGAGTCACGACCCTCAAATATGACGACGATACGCTCACCGCGATCAACGACCCAGTCTTGCAACTTAATAAGCTCGCGCTGTAGCCTTACCAACTCTTGAAAGTACATACGCCGATCAAGTCTTTCTTGCTCACTCATTTCGCGCCCATCAAAACGAAAATCACGCACATAATCATCTATCTCGTTTTCTAGCTCTTCATCATAAGTATCGATGAGGTCTTCGTGCATTTTACGCCGCAACTGATCATTAAAAACCTCCTTATCCATACGCTCGATAAAACTGTGTTGCTCAGGTGAGCTAAGTTCCTGACGCTCTTGTGGCGTGAGGGATTTGGGATTGATGGACGAAGGTATCTTACCCATAAAAAACTCCTAATCAGTGTTGTTATGATTTTTATTGGTTATCCTCTTACTTTAGCATAACTACCGATAGAGCTATGCGTTGGCTACGTTTCATTATTGTGTTGTTAGCAAGACCTTGACTATCATCCAGTTTTGAGTAGTGAATGGGCATAAAAAAGCACCCTCTAATCCATCGATTAAAGAGTGCTTTAAAGTATTCATGCTAACTATTGACTGATAATACCAATCAAATAATAGCAGTCAAAGAGTTATTTCTCTAAGATACAAGTCACGCCCTGACCACCAGCTGCACAGATAGAGATTAGTGCACGACCTGAGCCTTTTTGATCCAATAGCTTCGCTGCAGTGGCTAGGATACGACCACCCGTTGCGGCAAATGGATGACCCGCAGCTAACGACGAGCCATTAACGTTTAGCTTGCTACGATCGATAGAGCCTAGTGGTGCATCTAGTCCTAGACGCTCTTCACAGAATTTTTCATCTTCCCAAGCAGCTAGTGTTGATAACACTTGTGATGCAAAGGCTTCATGGATTTCATAAAAATCGAAATCTTGTAGTGTTAGACCTGCACGCTCAAGCATACGCGGTACGGCATAAGCAGGTGCCATTAATAGGCCTTCTGTGGTGCCAGATTTACCAATGAAATCAACGGCGGCCGTTTCTTGATGAACGATATAAGCCAATGGCTTAAGACCACGCTCTTTTGCCCACTCATCGGTTCCCAATAGGACACAAGAGGCACCATCCGTTAATGGGGTAGAGTTGGCTGCTGTCATCGTTGGGTTGGCGTTCTTCTTACCAAACACAGGCTTTAATTTAGCCAGTTTTTCCAAAGTAGTATCAGGGCGCAAGTTGTTATCGCGCGTCAGACCTTTGTATGGAGTGATTAGGTCATCAAAGAATCCTTCATCATAAGCGCGCGCTAGGTTTTGATGACTGTTAAAAGCAAGCTCATCTTGTGCTTCGCGGCTGATGTTCCACTCAAGTGTGGTGATGGCTTGATGGTCGCCCATTGATAGACCAGTGCGTGGTTCACCGTTTTGTGGCGAATCGATTAAGTCTTTTGGATTTAGACCCATTAGTGCTTTTAGACGTTGTTTGTTGTCTTTAGCCACGCCCAGTTTGATCAGTACTTTACGTAGACCATCACCAATCGCGATCGGTGCATCAGAGGTCGTATCTACGCCGCCAGTAATCGCTGAATCGATAAGACCCAGTGCGATTTTATTGGCAGAAGCAAAAGTCGCTTGCAAGCCAGTACCGCAAGCTTGTGAGATATCGTAAGTTGGCGTATGTGGGTTGAGCGCTGTGTTAAGCGTGGCCTCGCGAGTTAGGTTGATGTCACGGCTTAGTTTCATGACGGCACCAGACACCACTTCACCCAACACTTCGTCTTGTAGATTATAGCGTTCAATCAAGCCATCTAATGCAGCTGTCAACATGTCGGTGTTGCTAACGTCAGCGTATGAACGTTCGAGCGTGCAAACGGAATACGGTTGCCACCTAGGATAGCCACTCGATTTTGACCAGCAACGGCTTTGGTTTTGCTGGTTTTTTTGGCAGCAGATGCTGGCTTTTTCGTAGTAGAAGCTGGTGATTTATCATTCGCTTCTGTGGTGCTAGAAGACTCTTTATTACTAGAAGACTCTTTATTACTAGAAGACTCTTTATTAGACGTGTCTGTAGCTGTCGTGCTTTTAGCTTTTTTAACAGCCGTTTCTGTTTTGGCGCTGTCTGATTTATTATCAGTAGATTTTGACGCACTGGCTTTTACCACTGTGCTTTCAACAACAGGGCTATCAGGGTGATTGTTTTTATTACTCATAATATTATCCTTAAAAAATATGGGCAGAAGAAAAGAGGGTAACAATAGTAAAACTAATGATAATAAAAATGATTACATTAAAAAATTCAATAATCGAAAATAAACAAGAAGCAAATATTATCACTTATTACGCAGCATAACTGTTTATGATAAGACGTTTTTACGACCTTACTGTATATCTTTGGCAAACTATGTGACGCTTATCTAAGGTCGGTATCAGCTTTGAAAGACATCAATATGACTTTCGTAGACTGGCTAGTATCGATTATTGGCATTGCATAACGATAGATTTGATAATATATTGTTATCGATAATTGCATTTGCTATAACTTATAGGTCTGATTTTAGCACAATGTGGTGATTTTTAAATCCAGAAAAAGTGACCGTCTTGTATACTGAGTTGTTTACAGATTGTTGTAGACATTATCGGTTTTTGGACTTGTTTAAGATGGCAGTGTATAGTTAGGCCAGCTTTAGACTCATTTACTAAATATCAATAATTATGAGGTTATTGAGTCTATATAATAGGCACATTACATTTATTACTATTATTCTAACCGTTCGTTATAGGGATTATATTATGTCAGACCGTTATGGTGATTTTGTTCAGTCTTCTATTGGCAAAAAAGTGGCCAAAAATTTGGGTTTACCGTTACCTGTTACTCTTGATCGCTTCGAAAGCGGTGAGCCTTTAGTACGTGGTAGCGTATTGGTTGGTCGTGCTAATGGCGATGATAAAAGCGTCAGTGAGTCTGTTGCGCGAATTTTGTCAGACGTACATGCTGATGTTTATGTAAACAGCAGTGATGATATCAAAGATGCCCTTGCTGATGCAGGCGTTGAAGCAAAAGCCAATACGGGCGGCGATGATAAATTTAAAGTTTTATTGTTTGATGCCAGCAATATTAGCAATGCCGATCAATTAAAAGAAGTGTATGAGTTCTTCCATACTGTGGCTCGTCGTGTAGAAAAGTCTGGTCGCGTCATTATTATTGGTCGCCCACCAGAGAATATCACTGACATTGATACAGCTTTGGCTCAGCGTGCGCTTGAAGGCTTTGTAAAGTCTGTCGGTAAAGAGTTCAAACGCGGTATTACTGCACAGCTTATTTATGTGGAAGACGGCGCAGAGCAAAATCTAGATTCGACTTTACGCTTTTTCACCTCAGCTCGTTCAGCTTATGTCTCAGGACAAGTCGTACGCGTTAGTAAGGGTAGCAATGTTGATGTCGATTGGACACAGCCTCTTGGCGGTAAAACCATGCTGGTAACTGGCGCAAGCCGCGGTATTGGTGAAGCAATTGCTCGCGTTTTGGCTCGTGAAGGCGCTCACGTTATCTGCTCGATGTACCGCAGCAGCAAGCAGACCTACAAAAAGTCGCTAGCGAAATTAGTGGCTCAGTATTGACCGTCGATATCACCAGTGATGACGCTGGCAAACAAATCACCGAAGCCGCACAAAAGCGTGGCGGATTAGATTCAATCATCCATAATGCTGGCGTCACTCGTGATAAGACTTTGGCAAACATGGACGAGAAAAAGTGGGACATGGTTATCGATATTAACCTAGGTAGTATTGCTAGGCTGAACCGCTATTTGCTAGACAACGATGTATTAAAAGATAATGCACGTATCGTTTGTGTGTCATCGATTTCAGGTATCGCTGGCAACTTGGGTCAAACCAACTATGCCACCTCTAAAGCAGGGGTGATTGGTTTGGTTAATGCCACTGCCAAGCAGTTAGAAGACAACGCCAAAGGCATGACGATCAACGCTGTTGCTCCAGGTTTATTGAAACGCAAATGACCGAAGCCATTCCATTTGCTATTCGTGAAGCGGGTCGCCGTATGAACTCTATGAGCCAAGGCGGCTTGCCAGTAGACGTGGCTGAGACCATCGCATGGTTTGCATCACCTGCTTCTGGTGGCTTAAATGGCAACATCGTTCGCGTTTGTGGTCAAAGCTTATTGGGTGCTTAATATCACTTTATAAGTAAGTGTCAATTATAAGTAAGTATAAATGATGATTTATATAATGGTAAATACCTGATATTAATCATTATTTTTAATTTTCCTCACATATGCTTACGAAAAAATTGCTCATAAATCGTAATAAAGCTGCCCAAGGGTGGCTTTTTTATGATAAAAACACAGAGAACCAGTAGCCAAATTGTTTTTTGCTGTGAGAGTTGCTTACATTGTCTAAAACCACGCCTATGAATTGTGCCTAATTTAGGCATAATACTGGTGGCATTGCTCAATGATAGGCTGTAACCAATAATGTCATAGCATCTTTAGATACACCAAGAAAATTTGCTCAAGCCCCACTTAGGATTTATTATGTCAGACAAACATTATGATGCGTTGCCGAAAGCGCATACGACCTATGCCAATATCGTTAAAAGTTTATTGCCTATTGGTAATAACGGCAAAATCAGTAAAGACCAATTGCCGCAAGCGACTTACTATGTGGACGATTTGCACATTGACCAAAGTAACTTAAACGATTATCGTAAAATTTGTGGTTTTACAGATAATGGCAAAGTACCCATTACTTACTTCTCAGTGCTGTCTCAGACGCTGCAAATGAATATGATGGTCAAAGAGCCATTTCCATTTGCTATGTTAGGTCTAGTGCACGTCGATAATAGTGTGACTCAGTATCGTCCTATCGGTGAGCGTGAAACGGTTGCTATGTCAGTCACCTTTGATAATTTGCGTGACCATGCTCAGGGTCAGCAGTTTGATTTTGTGACGACGGTCAAGTCAGAAGATAAGGTGATTTGGGAAGGTACTTCGACGTATCTATCACGTAGCAAAAAACCAATCAGCAGCAAAGACAAAAAAAGCACTCCACGTCCAATAACGGTCAAGCCATCAGTCAATCCAGAAGGCGTGCATAGTATCTTTGAAGTGCCAGAAGATATCGGTCGTCGTTATGCTTTTGTTTCAGGTGACTTTAACCTCATTCATCTCCATCCATTATCTGCGCGTGCGTTTGGCTTTCCTAAAGCGATTGCTCACGGCATGTGGTCAAAGGCCAAATGCCTTGCTATGATGGACGAGTTGCCGGATGCTTGTACGGTTGATGTGTCATTTAAACTGCCTATCTTTTTGCCAGCCGAAGTAGAGCTTATCGCTGATCCAGTGGCTGCACTTGAAGACACAGACGCTACCTGTGAGTTTGGCTTATTTAGTTCTAAAAATGACAAGCCCCATTTGGCAGGTACGGTTAAATTACAGAGTGGCCATGAGTAAAAGCCAGTAGAACGACTGTCATTCAACTAAAAAATATCCCAATATGGTCGATTCTTGATAGAAAAGTGATAGCGTTAACCTCGCTTGAAGTATTGCTTATACATCGACACGCGGTTGCTTTGTACTTATTTTAACTGGAATTGATCATAGTAAATATAACGAACAAATTTATAATTATGACTTCACATACCGCCGTACCAAACTCAGATCAACTGAATCATTCAGTAGCTATTGACACAGTATCGAGTGCTGGCAATAACGTTTTAGACAATGGTGTTGATCTTAGTACTATTCTTGAGCCTTATTTTCGTCCTGATGACACTACCATTGTATGCGGTGCACTCGATGACGAAAAAGTGGTTGCCTTAGCGAAAGCTGGGGTTGAGTTAGTGATTAACTTACAGCCAGATGATGAATTGAGCTTTGATGAAGCTGCAGCGGTCGAGCGAGCTGGCATGCACTATGAGCATCTGCCTATTAATGGTGCCGCAGACTTAAAGCAACTTAATATATTGGCATTTGATAATATATTGCGCCAACATCATGGCAAAAAAACGGCAGTGCATTGTGGCTCAGGCAATAGAGTGGGTGCCGCAATGGCGCTACGCGCAGGATGGTTACGTGGACGTAAAATGGACACCGCTATGGAACGTGGGCGCAGTCATGGCTTAACGAAGCTTGAGCAAGAAGTTCATAATCGTCTGTTGGTACCGCGCTAAGACATAAGGATGACAACGTATTATTGAGAAGTGTTGAATGACAGAGAGGCGACCACTAGGTTGCCTTTTTTATTAAGGCGCGTTGTTATTTTAAAAATGAGGACACGCCCTAAGTAAACGAAAAAATAACGGGTTAATATTGAGATACTGAACAGTTACGCCTTAGCAAATAATGTATTTTTTATCATATGAACACTTAATATCAGGGGCTAAATGGTTTTTTACCGTTTAGCTGTTTTATAGAAATGGAGTAGGGTAGCCATGATCGACAATAATAATAAAACCACACAGATGTTTGATTGTCAGATAAATATAACGTTGCAGCAACGTTTGCAGCAAATACTCACCGACTTACAGCTTGATGATGCACCAGCTGGTGGTGCTGTGGTTGTTTATCTGGCAGGAGAAGACATTGCACAGGCGAGTGTGGGATGGCACGTCCAGAGATGTCGTGGCAGCCTGATACTTTGGCGATTAACTTTTCGACGGGTAAAGGTGTATTGGCGACGCTTGTACATATATTGGTTTCGCAGCAGATGCTTGATTATGACCAACCTATTGCCCATTATTGGCCTGCATTTTCTGCACAGAATAAAGGGAATATTACGCTACGTAGCGTGATGTCACATCAAGCCAACTTATTCTCAATTCAGAGTATCGATGTGGATAGCGAAACTTTGCTTGATTGGGATCAAATGCTCAATAAAGTTGCTGCCATGCCGATAACAGCACCAGACCATGGCGAGCTATATGACAGCGCTTATAGTGCTCTGGTCTATGGTTGGGTGTTGGGCGGTCTGATAGAAGTCGTTACTGAAATGTCTTTAGCTGAGGCATTGCGCCATTATCTCACTGAGCCTTTAGGTATTGCTGATTGTTGCTATTTTGGTGTACCAGAGAATAAAGTCAACCAAGTAGCAAGACTGACCAAAGACTTCGAAGCATCAAATGAGGCTGGCTCACAACTGCGTAATAAACGTCATAAACCAACGCTAAAAGCCGACTCACAAAGTACTTTACGTACTTATGCTAGTCTGCCTAGTTATGCTTGCTGGCAGCAGCAAGCTTTAATTGATGGCAAAGCGGCAGACCTAAGGTCAGATGATGAGCAAAACACTTTACCGATACTAGACACGGCTCATATTAATCGTTTGTACTTCAATACCAGTCAGCTTAATCTAAAAAATTATAAGGCAGCACTCATAACTGCTGGCAAACAAGCAATCGATTATCACAGTCGTGAGACACTACAGGCCATTATTCCAGCAGCAAATGGTGTCGCTTCAGCTCAGGCATTGGCCACCATCTATGCGATGTTAGCCAATGGCGGAACATGGCAAGGACACACGTTTATTAATAGCGCCACTTTTGAGCAACTATCCAAACTGCAAGTCACAGGGCTAGATGCTGTTATGCCAGCAAACATGGATTGGCGCTTGGGTTATCATCGGTTATTTAGTCTTTGTCAGCATACAGACAATGAAAAAGTTGATGCAAACAAGCAAGGATTTGGGCATATGGGCTATAACGGTTCGGTTGCTTGGTGTGACCCAGAGCGTCAATTGTCATTTGCCTTTATCCATAATTTTGACACCACGATGCTGAATGATGTCCGTCAGTTTGCACTAACGGAAGCGGTACTTAACTTAGTCGATTCAGAGCTTTAAAAGCGCTAAATAGCTCTATCGATAAGGTTAATGTGATTTATTCGGCGTCATTTTAAGCAATTTTGTGGCGCTAAGACCATGAATAAAGATTGACGCCAAAATGACAATTGAACAGACGACCCACAGTTTAAGCGCATCTTCATCACCGAAAAAACCTTGGTTGAGCGCATAAGATAAATAATATAGCGTGCCAATACCACGGATGCCCAAAGCAGAGATGGCATATTTTTCAGTGTGTGCCATGTTTAGTCCTGATAAAGCAATAAACCCGCCAATGGGACGTATCAACAAGAGGAAGGTGAAGCTGACGATGTAAACACGCCATGTCAGCTCAACGCCCGATTGCAGTCCTTGACCAAGAAACATGCCGAAAGTGACCAGCACTAAAGACATGAGTAAGCCTTCTGATTGTTCTGCAAAATCATGGAGCTTGTGGTGATAGCTGTGCTCATGCTCTGAGCGGCGAAAGGCAAATGCTGCGATAAATACGGCGATAAAGCCATAACTATGTACAAATTCGGCAAGTCCATAAGCCACTAACGTTAGCGCAATGACCACATAGCCTTGAGAAATAGTGGTGTTTTGGCTGTATTTTGAAAATACCAGCTTGGCCATAATTTTACCAACGACAATCCCCACCACCAGCCAGCACCAATTTCCATAAGACATCATGAGTGAACCATGACCAGAGCATCTCGAGGGTAAAGGAATTGCCTTGGCTAAAGGCTTCCGCTATTTTTATGGCCAAATAAACAAATGGGAAAGCCAGTCCGTCATTCAATCCTGCTTCTGACGTTAATGTAAAGCGAGGTGTGTCTTCGCGACCTGTGTTGGGTGGCCCTACTTGAATACTAGAAGCCAATACAGGATCGGTTGGAGCCAGTACTGCGCCCAGCAATATAGCAGCTCCCAGACTGAGACCAAATGCATAGTAGCCTAGCACCGCCATCGCAAAGATGCCAATCGGCATGGTAATAAGCAACAGACGCACGGTCGGTCGCCACAATTGCCAAGACAGCTTCGTATCAATTTTGATACCAGCACCAACCAAGGATACGAGCACCACAATTTCGGTTAATTTTTCGATAATTAAGCCGTTATTCATAGGGTCTAAAAATGATAAGGTCGTCCACCAGTACCCCATCAGCAGCCCAAAGCTGACCTGCAACATAGGCAAAGAGATAGGCGTGCGCTTAAATATAATGGGGAACAACGCCCCCAGTAAAAAAGCGATACCGCAGACCAATAAAAATAAATTGTAGTTTTCAATCATAAGGTAGGTGCACGCTGTTATGTTTATCTTAAAAAGTTAGAGTGAGGTCATATTTACTAGGGCGTGTCCTCATTTTAAAAATGGTGATAAAAATGAGGTAAATTGCAGTCAAACAAGGAAAATAGTGCAGATAATATCGAGATATTACCTAGCTATTTGACGATGTTTGGCAAGATTTAACCATTTTTAGCTCATTTAGATTGCTATCGGTTGAATTTAGGATACGCCCTAGTCCATTATAATGACGCTAAAAAATAATGATTACCGCAAAAAATCGTTATCAAAACGACATATGCGTTGTTTTTTGGTGAAAAAAAAGCCTGCATAGCGCAGGCTTAATAGATTTTTACCAATATACTTTAACGATTAATAATTGAAGGCTTAGCGCTCAACTTGGCTCACGTCACGTACCGCACCGGTATCGGCACTGGTAGTCATGGCAGCATAGGCACGTAGCGCAGGGGTCACATGACGGTCACGGCTTACAGGCTTCCACGCATCGCGGCCACGAGCTTCCATCGCTTCGCGGCGAGTGGCTAAATCGGCATCACTGACTTGCATGTTAATCGTACGATTAGGGATGTCGATATGGATGGTATCGCCTTCTTCAACCAAACCAATGGCGCCGCCTTCCGCTGCTTCTGGGCTGGCATGACCAATGGATAAACCTGATGTTCCACCAGAGAAACGACCATCGGTGAGTAGGGCGCATTCTTTGCCCAAGCCTTTTGACTTGAGGTAAGTCGTTGGGTAGAGCATCTCTTGCATACCAGGGCCGCCTTTAGGCCTTCGTAGCGGATGATAACCACATCACCTGCGACGATATTGTCAGCTAATACCGCAGCGACAGCATCATCTTGTGACTCAAATAGACGAGCACGACCAGTAAATACTAGGATGCTGTCATCCACACCTGCGGTTTTGACTACACAGCCACGCTCAGCGATATTGCCGTACAATACTGCCAAACCACCATCTGTAGAATAGGCATGTTGGCACTACGGATACAACCTGACTCACGGTTGACGTCGAGGTTTGACCATTCTTTTGATTGCGAAAATGCCTCAGTGGTACGTATGCCACCCGGTGCTGCAAGGAAGCGCGCGCGTGCCTCTTGATTATCAGGATTCATGATGTCCCATTTATCAATTGCGGCTTTCATCGTTGGACTATGGATTGTCGGTACGTCAGTCTTCAGTAATCCAGCACGATCAAGCTCGGCCAATAACGCAAAGACCCCGCCAGCACGATGCACATCTTCCATATGGTATTTTTGCGAGGCAGGGGCGACTTTTGCAAGGCAAGGTACACCGCGGCTTAGACGATCGATATCTGACATTTTGAAATCGACTTCTGCTTCGTTGGCAGCCGCTAACAGATGCAAAATAGTGTTGGTTGAGCCACCCATCGCGATATCTAAGGTCATCGCGTTTTCAAAAGCTGCTTTGCTAGCGATGGAGCGTGGCAATACTGAATCATCATCTTGCTCATAGCGACGTTTGGCAAGCGAGACAATGGTGCGTCCTGCTTCTAAAAACAACTCGCGACGCAGCGAATGGGTGGCGAGTAACGAGCCATTACCCGGTAATGCCAAGCCCAACGCTTCGGTTAAGCAGTTCATTGAGTTAGCCGTAAACATACCAGAGCATGAACCACAAGTCGGGCAGGCAGAGGATTCAATAGCGGCTACATCTGCATCACTAATGCTGTCGTCAGCGGCATCCATCATCGCATCGACAAGGTCAAGCTTACGAATCGCACTACTGTCACTACCATCGGTATTATGGCTCTTACCAACTGTGCTGGCTAAAATCTTGCCCGCTTCCATTGGGCCACCTGAAATAAACACTACTGGAATATTGAGGCGCATGGCAGCCATCAACATACCCGGCGTGATTTTATCGCAGTTAGAGATACACACTAGTGCATCCGCACAGTGAGCATTGACCATGTATTCTACAGAGTCGGCAATCAAATCGCGGCTGGGTAGCGAGTACAACATGCCGCTATGACCCATGGCAATACCATCATCGACCGCAATGGTATTGAACTCTTTAGCCACGCCGCCTGCTTGTTCAATTTCACGTGCGACCAGTTGCCCCAAGTCTTTTAAATGCACATGGCCGGGTACGAACTGGGTAAATGAGTTGGCAATCGCAATGATTGGTTTACCAAAGTCGCCATCAGTCATGCCAGTCGCACGCCATAATGCGCGCGCGCCTGCCATATTACGGCCGCCAGTAGAGGTTTTTGAGCGATAATCCATGTGATGTTCCTTACAAATAGGCGAGGTTTGTGAAAATGTGCACCCTCAATTTTAATATTGATAGTGTGCTTTTTATAAAATGCGAGGACTAGTGAATAATACTAGGTCGTTACCATACCATTAGATATGAGTCACTGAAAACTATTCATTGATAATGCCAAGTCAATAGTAGTCATAACATCGTAAGTATTTGGAAGATAAGGTGTTATTCGACGCGCTCTACTATCGCCGCCTCAAACCAAGGTAGCTCTGTTTTGTCCGCTTCCAATTTAGCGATAACCACTAACGCATGAGTCGCTGGCAAGCATTGATAATCAGCGTTTGCTTCAATAGGAAATAGTTGCTCATTGCCTTCAGCTTGTTCATCTATACTGATTAAGGTTTGCTTATTATTTTTGTAGAGTACATCGATACGACCAAAAAACTGCCAATCTTTAAAAGCGGCTGTAATAGCATCTGCTTCATTCTGAGTATAAAGTTGTTGGGTGTCTTTGCCCGTATTGGTCCAATGCAAGCGTACGGCTAACTGCAACGCTTCGCTAAACACCACCAATGACCCGATGATTTTGACATGCCAAGGGCTGCTTATTAGTGCTTCGCTAATACCAATCAGCTTGGCTGCTTCATGAGCGCTCATGGGCGTATTGAACTGTGACAGTAGGGCAGGTGTGAGAGGATTTGCTTGCTTAATCGCATCATTTAAACTGTCGTAATGATATAAGAACGGTAATGGTAAATCCTGTGTGACCGTCTTTTTAGTGATTTTGCAATTGTGTATCTTCCAACCAATCGTCTTATCGCTCAGTGCTTCGGCCAGAATGAGCGCGTTAGGCTCAATGCTTTGAGTAGGGGCTTGAGTCTCATTTTCAGTCTCAGCGCTGCTTGGTTGTTTTTCATTATTGAATACAGAGCCAGCTGTGACAGACGTTTGCGCTGCTTGAGCAGGTTCTGTGTAAATGTTACTCATATTTGATTGAGTCGGCAAAATAGACGAATCCATAAACGTAGTGTTGTTAAAGTAGAGGGTTAATATAACATTTAAAGCGCCTGACTCGCCAACCAAATTGGTGAGCTACCGCGATTAGCTTATGTATTGCTAATTTTCAATAACGAGTGCTATCGCAACTTGTGCTTAAACGACATTTCGTCCACTATATTACAGGCTATTCCATCCCTTCTAAAAGCTGTCGAGCAACCAATAATCAAACAAGTAAAGGAAAAAATAATGACCCAAGCCAATGAGCAAGCCGCGTATGACGATAACAATATCTTTGCCAAAATGCTAAACGGTGACATCCCATATCACAAAGTCTATGAAGATGATAAAACCCTTGCCTTTATGGATATCATGCCACAAGCAGAGGGGCATGTGCTGGTGATTCCTAAGCAAAAAGCCGTTGATTTGGCGGACCTTGAACCAGAGTATGCCGCCGCGGTGTTAATGACCGCTAAAAAAGTCATGCAAGCACAGCGTCAAGTATTTGCGCGTGAAGGCATTATTCAGATGCAATTAAATGGTAGCGAGGCGGGTCAAACCGTTTTTCATTATCACGTGCATCTCATTCCATCGAGTATTCATGAGCTCGGTCGACATGCAGTGACCCAAGCTGATCACACAGAACTGGCTGAAACGGCTAAGCAACTTGCTGCTACCATTACTGTTTAGTAATAAAAAAACGAGATGGCTGTCGAATTAACAAGCAAAACGTAAATTGTTCCAGAATAAAATAAAAAGGTCGCTAACAAGCGGCCTTTTTTATTACTTGGTAATAGTCATGTAACAATCGTTAAAGTCATGTTACAAGTTGGGCGCTTGTCTGGGGTTTTTGAGCATAGTGTGATAAAAATTGTATTTGTCTAGGACGTGTCCTCAATTCAATTGATCATATCTAAATGGGCTAAAAATGGCTAAATTTTGCCAAACATCGTTAAATAGCTGGTTAATATCCTGATATTATCTGCGCTATTTTTCTCGTTTGACGGCAATTTATCTCATTTTCATCACCATTTTTGAAATGAGGACACGCCCTAATAATAACTGATGCATTTTCGCCTTTGTGAGTCACTTTTTATAAAAAAGGCACTGCTCCTTCTGATTATTAATCTTGATATCGAAGATTATTTTTCATTGCTACTTTTTGGGGATATCACTTTCTATGAGTAAATTACCTCGCTCCACTATTTTGTTGCCGGTTTTTGTGCCGGCAGCAGCGATTATGCTGTTATTGGTGATCGGCACAGCCATCAACCCTGACGCTGCTGGCGAGCTGTTCAGCAAAGTGCTGGCATTTACCACCGACACTTTCGGCTGGTTTTATATGTTGGCAGTCGCCATATTTTTGATGTTTATTATCGCCTTGGCATTTTCGCCTTATGGCAGTATTAAATTGGGCCCTGACCATGCGGAGGCTGAGTATAAGTTTCTGGAATGGTTTGCCATGCTTTTTTCCGCAGGCTACGGTATCGCGCTATTGTTTTATGGCGTAGCAGAGCCCGTATTGCATTTTGCCAGTCCGCCACTTTCCACGCCACAGACGATTGAAGCTGCCAAAGAAGCCATGCAAATTGCCTATTTCCATTGGGGTTTCCATATTTGGGCGATTTATGGCGTAGTAGGTTTGTCGCTGGCGTATTTCTCTTTTCGTCATGGCTTGCCATTGTCGGTACGCTCAACGCTATATCCATTAATCGGTGACAAAATCTATGGCCCTATTGGACATACCGTTGATGTGTTTGCGATCGTGGGCACGATGTTTGGTATCGCCACCAGTTTGGGTCTGTCGGTGGCGCAAATTAACGCGGGTCTAAATTATTTGCTACCAGAGATGGTGCCAGTTAATACGACGGTGCAGGTTATCATCATCGCACTAGTGACTGCAGCTGCCTTGGTATCTGTGTTGGCAGGTATGGACAAAGGCGTCAAGCGCTTGTCTATTTTAAATATGGTATTGGCAACGGCACTCATGTTATTTGTCTTTATCGTTGGTCCGTCGATCTTTATTCTAAATGCTTTCATGGAAAATACGGGTAGCTATCTGGGCAATATCGTTGAGCGCACCTTTAGCTTGCAAGCCTATCAATCAAGTGATTGGATCGGTAGTTGGACACTATTTATTTTTGCATGGACGATTGCTTGGGCGCCTTTTGTGGGTCTGTTCATTGCCAAAATCAGTCGCGGTCGCACCATTCGTGAGTTTGTATTGGGCGTCATGTTAGTGCCAACGCTATTTACCTTCTTTTGGTTTTCGGTGTTTGGCGATACGGCACTGCATATGATTATGGTTGATGGTTACGACGCGCTGATTAGCGAAGTGCAAAACAACCAAGCGATTGCGTTATTTAAATTGCTAGAGAATTTACCATTTACGCAGATTGTCTCATCATTGACAGTACTGTTAATTATTACCTTTTTTGTGACGTCATCGGATTCAGGGTCATTAGTGATTGACTCGCTCGCCGCAGGTGGACGTAGTGATACGCCTTGGTGGCAGCGCTCGTTTTGGGTGGTAACCGAGGGAGCGGTCGCGGCAGTTCTACTTATCGCGGGCGGTCTGAGTGCACTACAAACAGCGGCTATCGTTAGTGCTTTGCCGTTTGCAATCATTATATTGATTTCGACATTTGGTATGTGGCGCGCACTACGTATTGAAGGACATCGCAATCAAAGCCTAGCCAATGACAATCATTTGCCGCCGCATCTACTTAAGCTCGACGCATGGCGTGATCGTATTGACTATATCACCAATCAACCAACGCGCGATAAAGTGCTGGGTTATATCAAAGGTACGGTTTTATCATCGATGCATGAGGTGGCAGAGAAATTTGCCGAAACGGGTTGGTTGCCTGATGTAAATTATGATGAGGTCAATAACCGTGCTGTATTGGAATTAAGACGCGGTGATAACGTTGAGTTCTGGTATGAAGTTCGTTTGTCAGAGCATGAAATTCCTGATTATTATACGGAAGATATGGCCAATGAATTACCACAAGAGCATCATCATCGTGCTGAGGTATATTTGCGCCGTGGTGGTCAAACCTATGATTTATATGGCTATCAATCAGAGTCGGTGATTAACGATATTATTGATCAGTTCGAAAAATACCTACACTTCTTAAATGTGTCGCCAGATAGTTTGCCATGGCGTATGCAGGAGCATGATGAGGACATCACGCTAGAGCAGGGCAGTGTGTTTGATAAGTAAGGGTGTACTGTTGAAAAAGTCGTGTTTCTTAATGCAAGTTATTCACGTTAATAGCTTGCAATATGCGTACGATTCCTTAGAATAACGGCTTGTTTTTATTATCTTATTTTAATTAATGGCAAGCCGTTTTTTATGTCTACTGATTCTCCTAATTTACCGTCGTCTTTGCCAGTATCTGACCATCCATTATTGCAACCATTGAATATTGGTGGCTTGACGATTGAAAACCGCCTCATGGTTGCTCCTATGGCGGGCGTGACGGACAATCCTTTTCGACGATTGTGTAAATCATTTGGTGCCGGTCATGCAGTGAGTGAAATGATTATCGCTGACACGGCGCTTTACGCGCGCAAAAAGTCCTTGTATCGTGCCAATTTTGACAATGAGATCGCGCCTATATCAGCGCAAATTGCAGGGGCTGAGCCTGATAAATTGGCAGAAGCGGCACGTTATCAGATTGATAATGGCGCGCAAATTATTGATATAAATATGGGCTGCCCTGCCAAAAAAGTCTGCCGTAGGCTGGCAGGTTCGGCACTGTTGCAAGACGAAGATTTGGTTGCCCGTTTACTAGATGCGGCGGTAAATAGCGTAAATGCCCCCGTGACCTTAAAAACGCGATTGGGCTATGAAAATGGTCGTGAGAATATCTTGCGTGTGGCGAAGCGCGCTGAGCAAGCAGGTATTGCAGCGATTGCCATTCACGGACGCACGCGCGAGGATATGTATACGGGCGAGGCGCGTTATGAGCTGATACGCGAAGTTAAAGAAAGCATCAACATTCCCGTCATTGCCAATGGCGATATCGATAGCGCGCAAAAAGCCCAGCGTGTCTATGAGTTGACAGGTTGTGACGCGGTGATGATTGGGCGTGCTGCCCAAGGACAACCGTGGATATTCCGTGATATCGAGCACTTCTTACGCACTGGTGAGAGTCTTGATGCACCGAGCGTCAGTGAGATAAAAGAGATCGTACTGGCGCATTTGCAAGAGCTATATGACTTTTATGGTGAGTACTCTGGCTGCCGTATCGCTCGCAAGCACATTGCTTGGTATACCACAGGCATTCCTAATTCTAATGCTTTTCGCCAAGCGATGTATGGTGAAGAAAGCACCGCTGGACAGTTTCGCGTGGTCGAAGATTTTTTGCAGGCGCACGAATAGTAAGTGAGAGAACGGCTCATGCTAAGCGTCTGTTAAATGATAAAAAATCTTTAAGGCTCGTCCACTTTAGCGGTATGTGGTTCTTTTTTGAGTACTGTATTTTCTTTTTGCCAAGGAAATTTGCCTTCTAATTCTACTTGTAGTGACAAGCTCAAAAAAGTCCGAATGAGTACGATAAAACCTAGTACTAAAACGCTGCGTAACGTCGGTTCTGTGACGACAGTCGCCATAATATCAGCGGCGATGAGGACTTCTAATCCTAACAAAATAGATTTACCGACGGTTTGTCTGATTTCGATATAGGTCTCATGGTTAAACCCACTGGTTAGGCGAATCCCTCGATAAAAAGCAAGAAACAGTCCAAAAAACATAATAAGTACGCCAATGATCTCGACTATCTTAGCAATTAAATCAATGTAATGAGCTAGAGTTGCAATCAAAACAGATACTCCTTATCGATGCTCGGTGAAAAGCGTAAGTCTGAAAAATACTGCGATTATACGTTTATCGATCCTTATGATCGGCAAATTATCTGGCTGAGACGGCGGTTTTGTTCACTTTAAGCCATAATTTTTTGCTATGCTGTAATCGAACATTCATAGGCATAGAAACAACAAAAAGGATTTTTTATGGCCAATCCCTCAAAAAAAGCAATCAACAAAGCGGTCAAAGATAAGCATATCATTATCACAGGGGCATCAAGCGGCATTGGTGAGCGTACAGCGTATTTACTCAGTGAATGCGGTGCGCATGTTATCTTATTAGCACGTACCGAAGACAAACTAAAAGCCGTTAAAGAAAGTATCGAGGAGCTTGGTGGCAATGCCAGTTATTACCCTTGTGATTTGACCAATATGGATGATATCGAAAAAGTTAGCACGCAAATCTTGGCAGATTTCGGACATGTTGATGTCTTGGTCAATAACGCTGGTCGTTCAATTCGGCGTTCGGTTCACGAGTCTATTGATCGTTTCCATGATTTTGAGCGTACTATGGATATCAATTACTTTGGCGCGGTTAAAATAGTTCTTGGGTTTTTGCCGACGATGATTGAACGTCAGACTGGTCAAATTGTGAATATCTCCTCTATTGGCGTATTGGCAAACAGTCCGCGTTTTGCCGCTTATGTCGCCTCAAAATCGGCATTGGATGCTTTTAGCCGCTGCTTAGCTGCTGAAGTGAAGGGCGATAATGTGACGATTACCAATATTTTTATGCCATTGGTACGCACGCCTATGATTGAGCCTACTAAGTTGTACCGCTACATGCCTGCGCTTATGCCTGATGAAGCAGCGATGATGGTTGCCAAAGCGATTGTCCATAAACCAAACAGTATTGCCAGCAACATGGGTAAATTTGCGTCAGCTACTTACTCATTGGCACCAGCAATCAACGTTGGTATTCAGTCGATGGGTTATCGTATTTTTCCAAGCACCCGTGCTGGACTGACTACCGATAAGAAGCCAAACCTTGCTCAGCGTGCCTTTGCCAGAATACTTCCTGGCGAGCATCATTAGAATAGGCTTTGTATGAGCCTTGATTTAGAATAAAAAAGGACGCTGCGGTGTCCTTTTTTAATGCCTTAAAAATTATTATTGTTGATATAAAAGAGGAGAGAGGGCAGTAGCAGCCTTTTGTTCTTAACGCTTTATTATGATCAAAACCTATTTATAACTGTCTACCATCATCACTCTTATGAGAACTAAAGTTGAGTCAACTCAAATTTAGATTTAGATATGGCACGGACATTAGATCATAAGTCGTTTCGGGTCATAAATGAGTCAATCATGCAGCTCAAATCGTGATTGCCATGATGTTAGATCCTGTATGAGTCAGGATAATGTTTAAGGCATATGTTAGTCGGCTTATAATTAAAGCTCCGCCCCCAATGCTTATGTCCTGTAGAGCACTTTGACCACATGCCAGCCAAATTTGGTTTTTACTAAATGTGGGGTGAAAAGTTTGCCGCTGAAGCAGATTTTATCAAATGGCGGTACCATGTCGCCTTGTTGAAACTCACCTAAGCTGCCGCCTTTTTTACCTGATGGGCAGGTTGAATGTCGTTTCGCCAGCACATCGAACTTAGCGCCTTTTTGAAGCTTGGCAATAATGTCTTCAGCCTGTTCTTTGTGTTTTACTAAAATGTGTAATGCGCTAGCTGTACGAGCCATAATGTAAACCTTTCATAAAATATCAATTATCGGGGCATTATATCACGGCTTATCTTGGTTGCTAACCGCACTTGTATGCGCTACTTCTTCAAAAGCCATTATCTACACAGGGGCTACTATTTGGATGAGAATCGGTGTCTTTTGAGTGTCGCTGTCATTACATCGGTGCAATGCATTTGGGTAGATGTGCATGAGCAGATCAATCGCACCTTGATCTGAGCTAAGAATCAAGGGTAGCTTACGAGCCCAATCAAGCCTAATGGTTAGGCATTAAGCGCTTTGCTAACTTTTTAATATCGTTATTCCCAACAGGATCTAGTGACTTGGCATACGATAGTGATCTGCGATTAGCTCAACAGTGCGTGATTGGCGCGGCGCGAATAGCCTGAACCACCATCATGACCTCATCCACCCCTGTCTGCTCCTGAAGATCCTCTAAACCTTTTGCGACCTCATCAGCAGTACCATGAAGGGTTTGATCGGTATACTGCTCAATAATCTGGCGCTCTTGCATATTGCTTGAAAAGCCGCCACTTCATCAGGAGGCAGCAAAGCAAAAGGTTTGCGCTGGAACATTCTTAACATTGCCATGGCAGACGATGTTGATTGGCGACGTGCCTCTACAGGATCTTCATCTGCAATCGCACCAATACTGACCAAACTATATGGCTTGGCTAGAATTTTTGAAGGACGGAAGTTTTCTCTGTAAATGCGCATCGCATTTAAAACATCAGCACTACCAAACTGTAGAGCGAACGCATATGGTCTGCCAAGCTGTGCTGCCATGTGGCTGAATAAGTCGATGACCCCAGGATCCAAACATCAGTGGCGGTCTTTGATGGTGGCACTCGGTTTTGCTCAGCTTGCCACGGACCTGGCACCGCATGAACCTCACTATAAGGATGGTCTTTTGGAAAGCTGTTTTCTAAAAAGCCCAACAACTCTGCGACTTGCTGAGGAAATTCATCGTTTGCTGCCTGATGCCGACGCAAAGCGGAAGCCGTTGCACCATCCGTACCCGGCGCCCGTCCCAAACCAAGATCAATTCGTCCTGGCGCCATCGCATCGAGCATATCAAATTGTTCAGCAATGACCAAAGGCACATGATTCGGTAGCATGATGCCGCCTGCACCAAGTCTAATTCGCTCAGTTTCCCCAGTCAGCCGAGCCACCATCATCTGCGGCGAAGGCACCGAAGCACCAGGCATGGCGTGATGTTCAGACATCCAAAACCGCTGAAAGCCTCTACTATCTGCCAGTTTTGCAAGAGCAATCATCTCTTGAAAGGTGTCCTCTGCCGTGTGACCAACGCCGGTGAAGGCATTGTCGAGCACCGAAAGAGCGAAAGGGGCGTTGCCTGAATGATTTGGAATATTCATAAACGATCTCAGTTATACCGTATTGATGATGTATGGCAACACACTTTTGGTATTGCCACACAAGAAAGATTTAAAGACTCAGCCATCAAGCACTAGAATTTATAGGTTTGACCATCATTAGGGACAAGCGCACGCTGCTTGTCTAAGTGCTTTTCTTCGATAAAGCGGCGCAGCTCTGCTTTTGTGAGAGTGGCATGATTTACCGTATCCATATGCACGCTCACAATCTGAGCATTAGGAGAGAATTTATACGCACGATATACATCGTCTTTACCCATGATGATAGAGTCATCAACAAAGGTAGTTAACTTCGCATAGCCTGTATTAAGGATGACCGCATCAGGCTTATAGCGAGTGAGTGCATCTTCCACTTCCTTATTCCAAATGGTATCCCCTGCGACATAGACAGTCTTGTAGTTTGGTTTTTGAAACACAAGTCCCATCGTTTTGCCCAGCAGTTCAGCTAATGGCGCAACCTTATACATCTCATCAGTGCCATGCTGCCCGATGGTTTTATTGATTCTAGTGCCTTTAAACACAACCCCTTGCTCAGTTAATACTCTGACATCGGTAAAACCATCTTTACGTACGATTACCGCATCGGCTTCATCTTGGGTAAAAATTGGCATGTCACGAGGCACGAGGTTGCGTGCGGCATCATCCCAATGGTCAGCATGAAGATGCGTCAAGATAATGGCATCCGCCTTAAGCACTTCGGCAACAGTCATCGGCAAATCCACCATTGGATAGCGTATTTGGCTATTTACTGTGCATCAAACCCTGGATAAGCGTTTTTAGCTGCTAGCATCGGATCCACTAAAACGTGGTGCCAGCATAATCAAGCTTGATCGTGGCATTACGGATTTGCTGAAATTGAACGGTATTGGTCACTGTCTGTTTTACCGCGTTAGAATTTGCTGTTGGACTGGCAAAGGTGGTACATGCCGTTAACAACATGACGCCACTTAACAGTGTGGTGCCGGTCAGTGATTTTACGATATTCATAATAGTTACCTTATTGAGAAAATTCTTCTTAATGGCAATAGGGTTTAAGAGTCTATTTCATTACTAAATCATGATTTGATTAACAACTTTGGATTAACGCGCAATCCACGTTTGAGTATCAATCACTTCGCCATATAGAAACTCAATCGCTGCCATGATGGTGGCGTGAGCCTGAGCAGCGGGTACTTTTGTGCCATTAAACTCAAGATCAAGCGTGGCACAGGCATCATGGACGGAAGTCGTGGTATAGCCAAAGTCTACTGCCGCACGAACGGTGGCATCGATACACATGTGGCTCATGGCGCCAATCACAGTCACTTCTTTGATACCTTGTTGATCTAATAACTCTTTCAGATCGGTCTCACGGAACGAATTGGGATAATGCTTAGTGATGACGGCTTCATTCTCTATTGGTTTTACCTTTTCATTGATCTCTACACCATCAGTACCAGGCGTGAAGATCGGGGCATCAGCAGGTATTTCATGACGGATATGAATGACGGTATGACCTTTTTCTCTCGCAGACGCAATCACCAAAGCGGCATTATCAGCGGCTTCGTTAATACCTACGAGTGATAAGTTACCTTGTGGAAAATACTCATTTTGAATGTCGACAACGATCAGTGCTTGTGTGTTCATGATAATTCCTTTTTGTTTATGGAAGTGACTGTATAGACGTATATTTTACAAGTACTATGCTACACTAACGAGTGGCTACATCGACACATAAGAGGTTAATAACGACATATGAATCAAAAACATGCTATTGAAATTGGCTTGATCGTCTATGAGAAAGCACAAATGGCCGCTGTCCTTGGCCTGACTGATTTACTGACGGTTGCCAGTAAACTCGCCGTCAAACGTCAAGATACAACAGATCTGCCTCTACAAGTGAGTCACTGGGAGATTAAGGGTGCTGAGCAGCAGCTACTTGCACTTTTTCGAGCAATCCTGATAGCGTAGGAAAATTAACAGCCGTCATCATTCCACCCACGTTAGAAGCACCGATTGCAAAGCAAGCATCAGAACCTTGGCTAGAATGGCTAAAAGAGCAGCATTCGACAGGGTGATACTGTCGTCCGTCTGCGCCGGTGCTTTTTTATTGGGCGAAACAGGACTACTATCTAAGCGCAAGGCAACCACACATTGGGGCTATGTAGAGGATTTTAAGCAGCGTTTCCCTGATGTGGAGCTCGATGTCGATCGCATTATTATCGAAGACGGTGATATTGTGACCGCTGGTGGTGCGATGGCCTGGACAGATTTGGGACTTAGGATGGTGGATCGCTTTCTTGGTTCTCAGGTGATGAATGAGACCGCTCGTATGTTGTTAATTGACCCCTCAAGGCGTGAACAATGTTATTACAGTGCTTTCTCACCTAACCTCACCCATGGAGACACAGCCATATTAAAAGTGCAGCATTGGCTACAAAGAACCAATGCACAAGATATTGATTTATCTACCTTAGCCAATTGCGCGCAGTTAGAAGAGCGTACTTTTCTGCGGCGCTTTCATAAGGCGACGGGCATGACATCCACAGAATATTGTCAGCGATTACGCATCGGAGAGGCAAAAGACTTTTTACAGTTCTCATCATCTCCTGTTGAGCAAATAGCGTGGAAGGTGGGTTATAGTGATGCCAGTGCATTTCGTAAAATATTTAAGCGCCTTGTTGGTTTGACGCCAAGTGAGTATCGGCGCAGATTTAATACGAATAAGGCGTGATAGGTTTAGGTAATGATTTTTTTAAAGGTAGGCACATTGACTGCTTATAAGTAAGAGTTAGATGTAATAAAACGGCCACTGATGTAGCCATAACCGTTTTATTCTTTAACTATCATTAACGGGAAGACACTCCTTTAAAACGCAGTAAACGCAATGCATTCAGCGTGACCAGTACCGTAGCACCAGTATCTGCTAGCACAGCAATCCAAAGTCCTGTCACGCCGAGCACAGTGGTTATCAGAAATATGCCTTTTAACCCAAGTGCAAATATGACATTTTGATGGATATTTCTCATGGTGGCGCGGGATAAGGCAATAAGGTTAGCAACGTCCATTACGCGGCTTTTTAATAGGGCAATATCAGCCGTTTCGATAGCCACATCCGTGCCACTTCCCATCGCAATGCCAATATCTGCCGCTGCCAAAGCGGGTGCATCATTGATACCATCACCAATCATCGCTATTTTACTATTGCTTTGCATCTCTCTGAGTAGACGTAGCTTGTCTTCAGGTAACAGCTCAGCTTGCCACTCTATATCTAACTGACTGGCTAGCGCTTTTGCCGTACGGCTATTGTCACCTGTGAGCATGACAGAGCGCACGTTCATCTTATTGAGCTGTGCAATAGCTTGCTGTGCATCTTCTCGTAACTCATCACGTAGAGCGACCAATCCGAGCGCCTCCCTCGTTTGCTCATCAAACAAAATAGAAACCGTCTTACCGTCGTTTTGTAGCGTCTCAATCTGAATCTGCTGCTCAGCTGGCAACATCACTTTCTCAGCGACGTAGACTGGTGAGCCGATGGCCAAAGAGCGTCCAGCGACAGTGGCATGAACGGCTTTGCCTGCCGTAGCAAAAGCATTAGAGGCATCCGGTATCACTACCTTAGCGGCTTTGGCATGATCCACAATAGCCTAGCAAGTGGATGACTAGAAGCAGCATCGACGCTTGCAAATAGTGACAGTAGTTTATCGTGACCCTCAGCAGCGGTATGCGCTGTTTTAAAACCAATAACATCGGTTACCCGTGGTTTTCCTTCAGTCAAAGTACCCGTTTTATCAAAAGCGACAGTACTGACCTGACCCACCAACTCCATGACATTACCGCCTTTGATAAGCAGTCCATGGCGCGTGCCGACAGCCAAACCTGAGGCAATAGCGGCAGGTGTTGACAGCACAAGGGCACAAGGACAAGCTATCAGTAATAGCGCCAAACCGCGATATAGCCATATTCCCCATTCTGCTCCCATCAGTAGAGGTGGGATAATAATGACCAGCGCTGCAATCGCCATAACGATAGGCGTATAGTAGTGGCTAAAGGTTTCAATAAAGCGTGCAGTCGGTGCTTTGGACGCTTGCGCCTGCTCCACAAGTTCAATAATACGCGCAATCGTATTATCTGCCGCTGTTTTTTCTACGCGTATTTGTAGTACTCCATCAACGTTGATAGATCCAGCAAAGACCTCAGCGCCTATGGTTTTGGCAACAGGAACAGATTCTCCTGTCACAGGTGACTCATCAAGCTAGATATCCCTTGAATAATCACCCCATCAGCAGAAACTCTATCACCGGGACGCACAAGCACCTTATCGTTAATCTGTAATGCAGTCGCTGCCACCTGACATTGTTGTCCTTGCGCGTCCAATAAAATAGCCGTCTTTGGCACTAGTGATGATAACGCTCTGATGCCAGCGCGCGCACGATCAGCTGCGACGCTTTCTAATAGCTCACCAACCGAAAATAGAAACACCACGGCAGCAGCTTCTTCTGCCTCTCCAATGATAAGGCGCCGATAGCCGCAACAGACATGAGCATTTCAATTGAAAAAGGCGAACCTACTAACGCCAGTGCAAAAGCTTTACGGGCAAATGGTAGGACACCGATAGCCACAGCGGCAATAAAAACCCATGCGCCATATTCAGGTAAAATTAAAGACAACATATATGCGGCACTCATCAAAAGCCCAGTACCAATAACCTGTTTGCCTTTTACGGTTTGCCACCAGCGCTGATTATTTACCGCTGCTTGACCACCATCAATTCCCATCTCATTTTGTTGACTCGTTAACGCTGATACACCAAATCCTAAGCGCTTAATAGTCTTTTCGATTTCTTTAACGTCAGTACTCGTATCAGGTTCTAGGGTTAATTCTAGCTTTTGAGTCGAAAAGTTTAACTGAATCCCAGAGACGCCTGGCATACGTATGAGCGCCCGCTCAATTTTGCCAACACAACTGGCACAGTCCATACCTTCAATATGATATTGCATAGTTATTTATCCTCTTATTAAAAACATTATGAACCCTATAGTAGCTTCAGGGTCAAGGCTTTTAACGACAAAGAGATTTGATTTTTTATCAGCAAACCTTATAGTTACTTTATTGTTTTAGATAATAGAAAATACTATTTAAGGAGATACACATGCTAATCAAAATTGGCGAGCTTGCCACGCGCACCGGTGCGACGGTCGAAACCATTCGTTATTATGAGAAAGAGATGTTATTACCAGAGCCTGCGCGTAGCCAAGGCAACTATCGTTTGTACAATGAGGCGCATTTTGAGCGTCTACAATTTATCCTGCACTGCCGTACGCTCGATATGACTTTGGATGAAGTACGAACCCTGCTTCAGTATAGAGATAAACCTGAGGAAAACTGCGGTGAGGTCAATGTGCTATTGGATGAGCATATCGATGCGGTAGAAACACGTATGGAAGAGCTGGTACAATTAAAGCAACATCTACTAGCGTTGCGGCAAAAATGCGCAAGTGAAGCGCTAGCTGAATCCTGCGGAATATTGCATGCGCTTGCCGATAACTCCTGTCATAAATAAAGTATTCATTTTGGTAACATTATCCACTTTTCATACGTAAAAGTAGACATATCACCAAACGCGCATGGTCAATAAATTCAAAATGATTCAGCCCATAATCCTTTCTGTTAATCGTATAGACTGCGCGTCTATCAGACTGATTCATTGCACTTGTGCAGGGAAGCCAGCCTTTGCTAAAGCAGTCGTCATCTGCTCAACACTTGCGATGGTTTCGATACTGATCACTTTGGCTGCTAAATCAATGTCAATCTTGGCGTTTGAGTCGATATCGTGAATGGTTGCTGTCACACCACGAGCACAACCGCCACATTTCATATTTACAATTAATAGTTTCATAGCCTTTCTCCAAATAAGTTTTATTTCATCACTAAGCTTAAGCCTTGTCATGATGGTAAGGCCAAACACATTTTTAAAAAACACGCTTGACCTTACCATTATGTCAACCTCTATGCTGTTGATAACAGATTGAACATGATAGAGGGTGTTATGAACTCAGAAAATAGTAAGTCTTATCTTTACAATGAAACATTGCCCATTGAAGGTATGACCTGTGCTTCATGTGTGGGGCGGGTGGAAAAAGCATTAAAAAAAGTTGAAGGTGTTGAAAATGCTGAGGTGAATCTTGCGACTGAAAAAGCCATGATTTCCTCGTCTCAACCTTTAGACCTTATCGCAGTAACCAAAGCCGTAGAACGAACCGGTTATAAGGTCTTGGCCTCTCAGCCGATTGAGCTGTCGATAGAAGGTATGACTTGTGCTTCCTGTGTTGGACGGGTAGAAAAAGCATTAAAAAAAGTCGAGGGCGTACAACAAGCAAACGTCAACCTTGCTACCGAACGCGCATGGGTACAAGGCAACGCTCAAGTACAGAGTAGCGATTTGATTCAAGCCGTTAAAAAAGCGGGATACACGGCTAAGCAGATTGAGCAGAGTGTGAGTGTTCAACAGGATAAAAAAGCCACGGAACAGCAGCAGCTGAAACGAGATTTAGCGATCTCTTTAATTCTAGCCGTGCCTGTTTTTATTCTAGAAATGGGATCACATATGATTCCAGCTTTTCATATGTGGGTCATGGATAATATCGGCACGCAACAAAGCTGGCTGATTCAATTTGTTTTGACCACGCTGGTACTTATCTTTCCAGGGCGACGTTTTTTATCAAAAAGGTATTCCAGCATTATGGCGCTTTGCTCCAGATATGAATTCATTGGTGGCTGTTGGAACACTAGCGGCTTATAGTTTTTCGCTAGTCGCAACATTTATTCCACAAGTTCTACCTGAAGGCACTGTGAATGTTTATTACGAAGCGGCAGCTGTGATTGTAAGCTTAATTTTATTAGGGCGTTATTTTGAGGCAAAAGCCAAAGGGCGTACCTCTCAAGCCATTCAACATCTAGTGGGTATGCAAGCAAAAACAGCGCGTATTCACCACAATGGGCAAGTGATTGAAGTACCGATTGCAGAGGTGACCACAGAAACGATCGTTGAGATTCGACCCGGTGAGCGTGTTCCAGTCGATGGTGAAGTCGTTGAAGGTCAAAGTTATATTGATGAATCCATGATTACAGGTGAACCCGTGCCTGTCAAAAAACAAGTCGGTGATCAAGTGGTAGGCGGCACGGTCAATCAGAATGGAAACTTAAATTTTCGGGCAACTGCCATTGGAGAATCGTCGGTATTGGCGCAAATCATTCGCATGGTTGAACAGGCTCAAGGGTCTAAATTACCGATTCAGGCATTGGTCGATAAAGTCACTATGTGGTTTGTTCCCATGGTCATGCTCTTAGCGGCCCTGACTTTTGCTGTATGGTTTATTTTTGGTCCTGACCCTGCGTTGACGTTTAGTCTCGTCAACGCCGTTGCCGTCCTAATCATTGCTTGTCCCTGTGCAATGGGATTGGCAACCCCCACCTCCATTATGGTGGGTACAGGTCGCGGCGCAGAAATGGGCGTCTTATTCCGCAAAGGTGAAGCATTACAAGCGTTACAGGAAGTTCAAGTCATTGCGGTCGATAAAACTGGTACATTGACTGAAGGCAAACCAACCTTGACAGACTTTTATGTCCAACAAGGGTTCGAACGTGAGCAAGTCTTGCGCATTGTGGCATCGGTCGAAGCAAAATCTGAACATCCCATTGCCCTAGCCATTGTTCAGGCCGCAGAGCAACAAAATATTAGCTTATTACCGATTACCACTTTTCACTCTGTGACAGGATTTGGCATCAAAGCAGAAGTTGAAGGTCAAGCCGTTCATATTGGTGCTGATCGTTATATGCAGCAATTAGGACTTGATGTTACTCCCTTTAAAGACGAAGCCACGCACTTAGGACAAGAAGCTAAAACCCCTATATATGTCGCGATTGACCAGAAGCTAGCAGCCATTATTGCCGTTGCAGATCCTATTAAAGACAGCACTTATGCCGCTATTGCAGGTTTACATCAACTGGGATTAAAAGTAGCAATGATTACAGGCGACAATCGCCATACTGCGCAAGCGATTGCCGCAAAATTACATATTGATCAAGTGATCGCAGAAGTGTTGCCTGATGGAAAAGTAGATGCGATATGTCAACTGCAACAACAATATGGGCGAGTGGCTTTTGTTGGTGATGGTATCAATGATGCGCCCGCTCTTGCTCAAGCTGATGTCGGACTGGCAATTGGGACAGGGACAGATGTGGCAATTGAAGCCGCAGATGTAGTGTTGATGTCGGGTAGTTTACAAGGGGTTCCTAATGCGATTGCTTTAAGTAAAGCGACCATCAAAAATATTCGACAAAATCTATTTTGGGCATTTTTCTATAATATTGCTCTGATTCCAATTGCTGCAGGGGTCTTGTATCCAGCGTTTGGAATTTTGTTGTCACCAATTTTTGCAGCAGGAGCAATGGCGCTATCCTCTGTTTTTGTGCTAGGTAATGCCTTACGCTTAAAGTATTTTCAGGTGCCAACGATTAAAGCATAGATTGTATTAAGATAGGGTTAAAGTAGCCGTTTGGCTTTAACCCTTTTTATATCAGGAGGAAAGTTATGAATATCGGTCAAGCGTCAGAGCAATCAGGAATCTCTCCCAAAATGATCCGCTATTATGAACAGATTGGGTTACTTGATGCCGCAAAACGCTCAAATTCAGGATATCGAATCTATTCTAAACAAGATATAAAAGACTTATGCTTTTTGAGACAGGCTCGTGATTTAGGTTTTTCCTCCAAACAGATGAAAGAGTTACTTGATTTGCGGAAAAATACAGATCGGCAGAGTGCTGATGTTAAACAATTGACACTGCAACATATCGCAACTTTGAACCAAAAAATAGCTCAATTGCAAGATATGGTGAGCTTATTACAGGTTTCTGCTGATCATTGCTCAGGTGATGCAAACGCCGATTGTGCCATACTAAAAGATCTTGAACAGAATAAATAAAGTAAATTAGATATAATCTTACCTGTTTTTTATGCATATCTCAGTCTGAAAAAAATGTGTCTAAAAAAATAGTTTCAGAAAAAATTAAGGCTATGGTTCCCTAGTGAGGACTTGAATCTTTGGCTGTAGGCTAATGGTATCAACGTTTTAACTCGCTGAAATAGTCACAGTGTACTTCATAGTGTACTTACCATACATATTCTATTCGTGATCGGTGCGCTATAGATGCACCGATCAAACGTTATCTTAAATGAAATTGAGCATAAGAAAGACAATTTATAAAGGGTTCATTGAGGTATATATTAATATCAATGATCCAAACTCAGGAATTAAGTCATGTTATTTTTTCATTTAAAATCATCATTTCCTATATTCAAAACGGCAATGGCTTCTGCTTTATTAATGGGTACTGTACAACTGATGACAGGCTGTGACTCACAGCCCTCATCTTCAAATAATGACGGCACTGCGCAAACGAATAATATAGATAAAGACATGGCTAAGAATGATGAGATATCTGTCAATTCGGGGCCTACAAATACGAGGGCTATGGATAAAGCACAAGCTAACGAAGCAGATATAGCTAATGAGCAAGTCGTCAGCCCATCAGGGTATCAAAAACTAAGCTTCGGTCAGATGATTACTCCTGAATTGCTAAGTAGCCTAGGAATGACCAAAGCCAAGAGCGATAACGAACAATGCTATTACGTCAGTAATTCAGAACTGAGCTATGTCGATAAAGAGTACGGTGAACGCGCTTCTGTGTTATATCAAATCATAGATGGTAAAGTTGCTCTGATCAGTATTCAGGATCCAAGCATCCCGTTTTATAAAGACATCAACGTTGGTAATTTAGCCTCAGACGTTATGAAAGCACATAATGACGAGCTTAGCTACGAGGTCGATAAATATGCAGTTGATGGTGACTACTATAGCCTGATTGCTAACGTCAATTTTAAGGTGATAAAAGAAAGCCCACTTGGAGAATTCTTAAAAGACGACAATATTAAGCTTAATAATAAACAGGATAATCTGCCGCTACAAATTGAATATCATATCAAGGGTGGTCAAAAGCTGAGTGATTCTATGATTAAGGCGACTGAGTGGACAGCAGACAATAAAAACCTATTAAAAGGGGAGGTAGAAAGCATCGATATTGGTATACCAGAAGCGATTTATTTGGTGGAAGGCTGCTCTTAAAAGTTGAATATAATAACCCAGTATCTAGCTGGGTTATTAGTGAAGGGTCGCTTTGTGACTCATGCTCAATCAATGAGTTATCGCACTCTCTAAAATCGTATACGCTGCTTTGACCCTATCTGCATTGGGATAGTTTTTATTTGCCAGAATGACAATGCCTGATTTTTCGGCAGGAATATAAGCGATATAGCCACCAAACCCATTAGTAGCACCTGTTTTGTTGACCCAGACGTTGTTTAAAATAGGCGTTGGATGATTATCTGTTGTAATGGCTTGAGGCTTTAGAACCACGTCCATTGAGTTGCCTTCGAGTAAGGTATTTAGCTTAGTCGGATAAGGGTACATCTCCCATCCTAACCCTTGGGTAAAAGTGCTCGCCTGATAGTAACCCTTTCTATTATTATCTAACGCTTGCTGAATATCTTTATCCAGCGGCACCAACCCCATATTAGCCGCCATAAACTGCGTCATATCTTTAATGGTAGATTTAATGCCATAGGCTTCAGCGTCTAACATACCAGGATTGACTCGGATAGCATCGCCAGCAGTATTATAACCAAATGCATAGTCTGCCATTTTGTCATTAGGCACATTGATAAAGGTGTTGGGCATATTGAGCGACGGCAGTATTTTTTCTTCCATAAGCTGTGTGTAGTCAGTGTCCATGCTCAATGCCGATATATAACCAAACAATCCTATGCTGGCATTGGAATACAAACGCTTTGAGTTGACAGGAAAGACGGGCTGCCAAGATTTATAATAACGGAGTAACTGTTTATTATTTTTAACGTCATCAGGTACTTGTAGCGGCAGACCACCAGCTGAATAGGTGGCTAGGTTTATAAGCTTAGTATTGCCAATGGTGCTGTTTTTTAGGTAGGGAATATATTTGTCAGCGGTATCTTCTAATGTAAGTGTGCCCTTTAATTCTGAATAACTGGCTAAGGTAGCCGCAAACGTCTTACTGATTGAGCCTAGCTCAAAAATAGTGTCCTCTGACACAGGTTTGCCAGCTTTTTTATCAGCCAAACCATAATGATAGAAGTGTGATTTACCATCAATAATAATACCAAAAGCCATCCCTGAAATATCATGTTCGTTCATTAACGATCTGGCTTGCTGATCAACGGCATTTTTCAGAAGATCATCACTGTCAGCTGCATGTACGGTTCCAGACAGTAATGCTGCTGTTAATAAAGCGGTAAGTCCTACTTGATTTAAAAGGATTTGAACGGATTTTTTCATTATAGGGCTTCTTGTTTATTCTGATAGATGGGCTAAGAATTTAATGCGTATGCAAATAGCTTTTCGCTTTCAATTCGGGTATGACTTTTTACATTATCTCAGAATGCTGAATCCCCGACAATCTCAGCGACTTGTTATCATGGGTTGGATGCTTTAGGGCATACCCCAAGGGAACCAGTTATTTCACCCTTCAAACCTATTAACAGAGCACTTAAAACAGACTGCTATAATGGAACCACTTATAACAGACTATAAAAAATTTAACACGACAACATCCTGTCCTATTTAACCAAATACCCGCCATAATATCCAAAATAATCCAGCCATAATGATGGCAATCACCAATAGCCTTTTCAGCCAATAGGGTATCAGCGGTTTTTTATAGCCTAAATCATTAAGCTGGCTGTCCACACCATTTTGTAGGCTCTTGAATCCTCGACTTTGCTTAGTCGTTTTGACGCGATTTTTGATCAGCTGTCCAGTTTCATCCTCAGCACCTTGCTCTCTATCAAAGCTAATAGCATGATTAGGAATGCCTTGCTTGCTGGCGATAGTGTTGAGTTTTTGCTGCTGCTTCACCTTTAGTTGTGTCTCATAGGCATCAATCCTATTCTTGGCATCATCCATACTAATGTCTTCGTCTGCCGCCAAAGTCTTGATCGCCATCACTAAATTGTTTTTTTCGATCATCATGATGACGTCTCTTGGCAGCTTTGGATTGACTGGTTTTGAGCTAGGGTCGGGGTTAAACATGACTGTCCTTATGGCGATATGAAAAATAGGCATCGATAGTGTTGATTATTATAACCATTTTACAACAGTAATATTCAATCAAAAAAATACCGCAATCACGATAATGACTGCGGCATTTTAATAGTTATCCTTTATTAGCATTTCTGCCAATTTTTGATAGCCTATAGGTCTTTCCAGCGTTGGATAGACTCTTTGATGACTTCTTTTGCTTCTGCAACATCGCCCCAAGATTCAACGACCGTAGTGCCTGGTTTTTTCAGATCTTTATAGTGGCTGAAATGGAACTCTAACTGGTTGATTAGCTGCTTTGGTAGATCCGCTAGGCTGTTATAAGCGTTGCCTGTATCACGGTCGTCAGCAGGTACGACGACGATCTTGTCATCGACTTCGCCATCATCAACGAACTTCATCACACCAATGACTTTGGCTTTTAAGAAAATACCAGTTGGTAGCGGCTGCTCAGTCAGCAATAACACGTCAAGCTCATCACCATCTTCGTCAAGCGTTTGCGGTATAAAACCATAGTTACAAGGCTTGGCAAAAATCTGTGGATCAATACGATCAAGCTCAAATACCGCCAGTTCACGATTCCACTCAATTTTATGGCTGCTACCAGCTGGGATTTCTACTACTACGTTGATAATGCCGCCGTCTACATCGCCTGCGTCCAAAATTTTGTTAAAATCTGCCATAAAGTACTCCAATTTGCTTTTGTTTTAAGTGCTTGAATAATAAGTGATGATAAAAGAATAACGTTGCGGCACTGCGATATTATCACTGTGCCAATATGTGCCGCCTGCGATTATAACAAGTTTGACTCAAATTTTCTCACAATGCTTAAGTCTAAGCGTGCACGATATTATGCAAAAAAAGATTATGCAGAAACGGACTCAAAGAACTCATTTGGGTGCGAGTGCGCGTAGCTCAATGAGTCCGGCATGACGCTTAGCAATGTTATCAATAAGTTTTTGGGTCACTTGTTCATAGCTTAAGGCTTCACCAGTTTGTTCATCTGACTCTTTTTGCATAGCCACAAAGTCGGATAGCCGTAACATTTGCATCCCCGCATAGCCGCACGGATTAATCGCATTAAATGCGGACAAGTCACAATTTAAATTAAGCGCAATACCGTGATAGCTAAATCCATGTTTAATTTTGAAGCCTAGTGACGCCATTTCCCCAGCATGATTTTATCATCGAGGAAGGTGCTGTTGGCTGGTGCATTGGCATCATCACTGTCATCTGCTACAGAAGTATCAGCATATAGATAAACGCCGGGTGCGTCACGGCGCGCATGGGCGCTAATGGTTGTAGGGTCTGATGAAAAAGGATTTTGCAAACAGTCATTAATGACATCTTCGATTGCTTGCTCGGCATGCGAGACCAAGTTGCGCACACTCCAGCCCAAGCTATTCAAATCGAACAACCAATAAATAACCAGCTGTCCGTGACCATGCCATGTCACTTGACCGCCGCGATCCGTTTTTATAATAGGCGTATTGGTACGTTGCAAGATGTGCTCTTCTTTACCTGCTTGCCCTAAAGTATAGACATCATTGTGATCGACAATCCATAATTCGTCAGGTGTGCGCAGTCCTTGCTGTTTTTTTAAGTCAATACGCGCAAGTGTACGTGCTAGCATCGCATCGAGAGTGGGAACGTAATCGGCTGTTGTTAGATATTTGCTGATCAGTGTGTCATTAAGCTGTTGCGTGGTGTTTTGCATGAGAGTCGCAGTCTTATTGTGGTCTGGTTCGAAGAGGTGTATCACTGATATTCAGTCGTGATATCGATAGTGAGTGTAGCAGTTTTTGCGATTGGTACCCAAGATTATCTCTGGTCACGCTGTAAAACTCAACAATCAAAACACTGATAAATGCCCTAACGGAGTAGCCATAATAAGCAAAAGTTCTCAGTGCTTAATATGAAATTTCTAGCATTGTGATGCGTGTTTCTAGACACTTATTTCATACAGACGCAGGAGTCAACTTAATGTGCTGTTCATTGATTCGTTGATGCGCTACATTAAAGTGCAATGAATGGAATCGCATTACTTATGTTCAGGGGTTGCCATCAATGTAACCCCTGACTAGAAATACAGAGTCTCTAACCCAATATAGTATATTGACTCCAACGCAGATGACAAGGAAGATAAATGACAGATAATAATCAAAACATGAATGAGCAGACCTCAATCGACACGGATATGTTGCAGCAACCAGTACCAAAAACGCCTAGTATTGCTAATACGGTTGATGAGATGCGAGCGCAATTTTCACGCTTACAAACACTCAGTCGCACGCAGCCAATCAATGACTGGGCCACCCGTGAAACCCAACTAGACAGTCTAGAGGTTATGCTTAGCGATAACCAAGCCAGTTTCGCCAAAGCGATCAGTGCCGACTTTGGTTATCGTAGCGAATCAGAGACCCAGTTTGCCGAGTTGTTTCCTAGCTTTACTGGTATCAGTCATGCCAAAAAGCACGGTAAAAAATGGATGAAAGTTCAGCGGGCTTCTATTTCAGCGCTGTATATGCCAGCTCATAATGAAATTCAGCCTCAGCCATTGGGTGTGGTTGGTATCATGGTGCCTTGGAACTATCCGTTATTTTTAGCAGTAGGACCGATGATTGATGCGCTCACTGCTGGCAACAGAGTTATGATCAAGATGAGTGAAGCGGCACCGCAGTTCGCCCAAGCATTTGCCAGTGCGATTGCTCGTTATTTTTCACCAGACATGATTTGTGTCGTACTGGGTGAGGTAGACATTGCGGTTGCTTTTAGTGAGCTGCCTTTTGATCATCTGCTTTATACGGGCTCTACGGCTGTGGGCAAAAAAGTCATGGCGGCGGCAGCTCCTAACTTAACACCCGTCACGCTCGAGCTGGGCGGTAAATCACCGGTTGTCGTGTTAGAGGGCGCAAACTTAGAAAACGCCGTCAATCGTGTGATGATGGGCAAAACCCTAAATGCGGGTCAGACCTGTATTGCCCCTGATTATGTACTGATTCAGCGCCAATATCATGAAGAGTTTATCCGTTTAGCAAAAGAGTGGATGGAAAAGCACTATCCAAATATTGAGAGCAATCCAGATTACTCACGTATTATCAATGGCGAGCAATTTAAGCGTGTCAAAGGCTATCTAGATGCATTATCGAGCGATGGGATCCATAAGCTCACTGATGCTGAGTCTAATATCGAAACGCGTCTAATGCCGCCTGTCATCGTGAGTGAGCCTGCCCCTGATAGTGATGTGATGCAGGACGAGATTTTTGCGCCGATTTTGCCATTGATGCATTACGATACGCTTGATGATGCCATTCATTTTGTCAACGAGCGACCACGCCCACTGGCGTTATACGTTTTTGGTGATAACTATAACGCCCTAGAGAAAGTACGTAACAATACGGTCTCTGGTGGCCTATGTATTAATGAAGTGCTGATACATGTTGCCCAGCATGACTTACCGTTTGGCGGGGTTGGCGACTCAGGAACCGGTGCTTACCATGGTAAAGCGGGATTCGAGCGTCTTAGTCATATGAAACCAGTATTTGTACAATCCAAGTTGAATGGGTTGAATTTGTTGTTGCCACCTTATGGCGGGTTGTTTAAAAAAGCATGGCAATGTTTTTAAAATAACAAATGCTAAAGCGAGCAAAGTTGACATAGCTTTCTTTCGAGCGAAAAAAACACTTAATCATTGTGAGCAATCATACAAGCAACATTAAAAAACAGCATCTATCTCAATAGGTGCTATTTTTTTGTATAAAAGTAAGCGATAAAAAATTAATGAGCATTTGTCATCTTGTCTATAAATCGCTACACTTTGTAGTAAGCCTAAACGAGAGTAGTATTAGTTTTAGATGAAGACGTTGCCTAGTCTTCAACGACTGAATGAGCTATCAATGACTGAATGAGTCATAAGTAGTACACGCTTGGCGTAAAGCAATAATGTTATTGACTTGGGCGTTTATTTCCATAATAAAAATTATAAATAGGACATCTTATGCGCCAATGGATTGCGTTAAGTTTACTATGCATGAGTGCGTTGTTACTGCCAGTATCGGCATCAGCAGCCTGCGAATCACCAATCAAATTTGGCGCTCTGACATGGGAGAGCGGTCAGTTTATCTCTGGGGTGCTCAAGTACATTGCTGAAGATGGCTATGATTGTACAATTGAAGAGGTACCGGGTGCTGGTCCTGCACTCGAAACGGCATTGTCACAAAACGACATTCAAGTGATTGGGGAGCAGTGGGTTGGACGCTCGCCAATTATGGAACAAGCCATCGAGCAGAATAAAGTGGCAGTCATCGGTGATACGCTCAAAGGCGGTGCAACTCAAGGCTGGTACGTACCCAAATATGTATTAGAAGAAAACCCAGGTCTACGCCGCTATCAAGATTTGCCTAAATATGCTGAGCTGTTTAAAGATCCCGAAGACCCTAGCAAATCACGCTTTATGAATTGTCCGTCTGGTTGGACGTGTGAGATTTTCAATACTCGCTTGCTGAAGAATACAGGTTTGGACAGTATCTTTAATAATGCCCATCCCGGCACTGGGGCGGCGCTCGACGCTGAGATTGCCTCTGCTTTTGAGCAACATAAGCCACTACTATTTTATTACTGGCAGCCTACGGGCTTGATGGCAAAATATGACTTTGCGCCATTAGAGTTCCCTGCCCATGATGACGCTTGTTGGCAAGATTTGTTACGAGCGGATGGCACCGCCGATTGTGTGTCTGGTTTCCCTGTATCACCTTTAGGTATCGCAGTATCTACCCCCTTTATTGAATCCAATCCAGAGCTTGCTGATGTTTTTAAAAAAGTTCAGTTTAGCTCCGATGAGCTCAATGGCGCTATCTTGGAGATGAGTGAAAATAAACGCAGTGGCGATGAGCAAGCACTAGCATTTTTGCGTAAATATCCGAGCGTTTGGCAAGCATGGTTGTCTGATGAAGCAGCCAGTAACCTTGCGGCTAAGCTAGGCATCAGCTTAACGGGCGAGGCTATCATTGCAGATGCAACCGCCTCTAGCACTAATCGATCGACCTCATTATCGAGCTTTCCTTCATGGTCGCTTGAAACCCCGCTTAATAACACATTGGCAAGCGTTGTCCAAAATTATGGCGATGTGTTTCGTGCCGTCAGTACCATGGCGTTAACCTATCTATTGCTACCGATTGAGCGTCTATTAACCACTATGCCGCCTTGGCTTATCATTGCGCTTGTGACCGTATTGGCATGGTTTGGCGTCCGTAAAATCTGGTTTGCACTGGCATGCGGCGCAGGACTGTTTCTCATTGGTGCATTTGGACTATGGGGCGCATTGATTGATACCTTGGCACTGCTCATCGTATCAGTGTTGGTGACCGTCGTGATTGGTATTCCTATTGGCATTGCTATGTCGGGCAGTAAAATTCTTCGCAAGGTTGTGACGCCGATACTGGATGTGATGCAGACCATGCCAAGTTTTGTCTATTTGATACCCGTATTGATGTTATTTGGGATTGGCAAAGTGCCTGCGCTATTCGCCACTATTATTTATGCCTTGCCGCCACTGATTCGGCTGACGACATTGGGGATTACCCAAGTCAATCACGAGATGGTCGAAGCAGGGCGCTCGTTCGGTAGCACACACTTGCAGCTGCTCATTTGGATTAAATTGCCGCAAGCATTACCTAGTATTATGGCGGGCGTGAATCAAGCGGTGATGATGTCGCTCTCTATGGTGGTGCTCGCTTCTATGATTGGCGCACCGGGGCTTGGCGAAGATGTGTTGCAATCGATTCAAACGCTTAATATCGGTCAAGGCTTACAAGCAGGCACGGCGATTGTCATCGTTGCCATTATCATTGACCGTATCACCCAAGCATTTGGTCAAGGCAAGCGTGCTCGGCAAAAAACCATCGATGCTGGCAGGCATCCCATTGGTTAATTATCAGTGCCATGGTCGAATGTTCAACACGCCCTAATCATAATGATAACTAGAAAAATAAAAATGAGAGCCATCATGAATCATATTCAATTGGAAAATATCAGCAAGATTTATAATGCCAATAGCTCGCAAGCAAAGTCTGCATTGGCATTACTAGCAGAAGGTATGGATAGCATTCAGGTAAAGGAACAAACAGGCTATTCGGTCGGGCTTTATGACATCAATTTAAGCGTTAAAGCAGGTGAGCTGCATTGTATTATGGGCTTGTCAGGTTCAGGAAAATCAACCTTGATACGCCATATCAATCGTTTGATTGACCCAACCAGCGGTAAAATATGGGTTGATACTTCTATTAATGCTAAGCCGTCTATTAGTACTAAGCCCTCCACTAATGCCAAACCCTCTGCTGATTTATTAGAAAATGGAAGATCATCGTCTGCTATTAATATTTTAGAGCTAAATGATAAAGCGCTACAGCATTATCGCCAGCAGACAATCAGTATGGTTTTTCAGCATTTTGGTTTGGTGCCACATATGACGGTGCTGCAAAACGTCGCTTACGGCTTGCGAGTGCGAAAAATGAGTATCAAAGAACGCCACGAGGTTGCTCGGCATTGGCTCAATGAAGTTGGGTTAGCAAATTTGGAGAAAAGTTACCCTGATGAGCTGTCAGGAGGGATGCAGCAGCGTGTCGGCTGGCGCGTGCTTGGCAACCGATAATCCGATATTGCTGATGGACGAGGCTTTCTCTGCCCTTGATCCGCTCATTCGTGCCCAATTACAAGACCAACTACTTGAGCTACAAGCACGGTTAAACAAAACCATCGTCTTTATCACTCATGATATCGATGAAGCGATTAAGGTCGGTCAGCGGATTAGTATTTTAAATGGCGGGCGTTTGGTACAAACGGATACACCCAGTGAATTACGCCACAACCCAGCTGATGAGTATGTGGCTCAATTTATGGGTGCTAAAATTTAATTTAAAAATAACACGACGTTTTATAAAATGCTGTTTTATAAATTACACCTGCAAAATGATAGATTTCTGTCTATATCATGATTCTTACACTGTTGTTAAAAAAGTGTAGCAACCCATTAGTTACTATTAAAGTAAACTCCATCATCGATGTATACTATTAAGATACTCTAATAGTGTATTAGCTTTGCTAAAATTTCGATTTATCCACTCTCATTGACCACGTAAGAAGACCATGAGCGATCATAAAAACTCAGTTTATAATCGTAAGACTTCGTAAAAAGGACCTCGCATGCCGCATAAGAAAATTTGCCATAATGATCGTAGTCATACTGATAAATTAGCGACAGACTCACCACGTGATTCATCACGTTGGCTAAAGAATGTCAGTGCTGTTAGTGTCACGACAGTACTGAGTGCTGGCATATTGGTCGCTTGTGGACAAATGAGTAGTGCGGAGAGCAATGCAAGTAGCACGACTAAATCAGCAAGCAAAACAGTGGAGTAACTAGCTCACGTGATATGTTGCCCTCCGATATGCTTGGGCAAATGCGAGCGCTGCCGCAATTGACAAAAGGCTTAGGTGACACGGGGACAGCAGTCATTGATCCTAATAAACCAACCTTGATTAAATTTTGGGCAAGCTGGTGCCCATTATGCTTGGGCACGTTGGCAGAAACCGAAGAATGGCGTACCGATCCCACGTTCGCTGATTTAAATGTCGTGACTGTTGTCAGTCCCGGTCATCTAAACGAAAAAGCCGATGGCGACTTTAGCACTTGGTATGCAGGCGTCCAAGCTGACTATCCAAAGCTACCAGTATTGTCTGACGCTTCAGGCGAGCTGATTAATAAGCTTGGTGTACAAGTTTATCCAAGCTGGGCGATACTCGATAAAAGCGGCAACTTGGTACATTTGGTGAAAGGTAATATATCGGCAGAGCAAGCCTATGCTCTCGCTGAAAATGCCAATAATGATTTTGCTGAGCTTAAAGCAGGGAGCGCTAAACCAGCAAATGCGCAAACCTTAGACAACAACAGCAAGATTGAAACCATCAAACAAAAAGATGGCGTTTATTATAACGATAAAGGCAAAGCGATTAATACGCGCTCAATCTATTTGGCAGGCGGCTGCTTTTGGGGCGTAGAAGCTATATGGAGCGCGTCGAGGGTGTGGTCGACGCTGTATCAGGCTATGCCAATGGCGAGACGGCCAATCCAAGCTACGAGCAAGTGATTCGTGGCTCAGGTCATGCCGAAGCTGTCAAAGTCACTTATGATGCGGACAAAACAGACCTTGATACTATCTTAAAATACTACTTCCGCGTGATTGATCCAACCAGCCTCAACAAGCAAGGCAATGATCGTGGTGTGCAGTACCGCTCAGGCGTTTATTACACCGATAAAGAAGATAAAGCAGTGATTGATGCTGCCCTCAAACGTGTGCAAAGCCAGTATAAACAAAAAATTGTGGTAGAAAATGAGCCGCTAGACAATTTCTACTTAGCTGAAATGTACCATCAGGATTATCTGGCAAAAAATCCAAACGGTTATTGTCATGTTGATTTAAGCCTTGCCGATGATAAACCAGAAGGTACTGCGCGTACCAAGCTTGCACCTGTAAGTACCGTTGCTGAGACCTTAGATCCTAAGCGTTACGCAGGATTTGATAAAGGCGCATTGAAAAATACGTTGACCAAAGCACAATACAATATCACGCAAGATGCCGGTACTGAGCGCGCCTTTAGTCATGAATACGATAATTTATTTGCGCCGGGTATCTATGTCGATGTCGTAAGCGGTGAGCCGCTATTTTTATCCACTGACAAATATCAATCTGGCTGCGGTTGGCCAAGCTTTACCAAGCCGATTGATATGCAAGTCATTACTCAGCATGAAGACACCGCTTTTAATATGGTACGCACTGAAGTTCGCTCGCGAGTAGCAGACTCACATCTGGGTCATGTATTCCCTGATGGGCCAAAAGATCGTGGCGGGCTGCGCTATTGTATCAATGGCGGGGCGCTACAGTTTATTCCAGTCGATGTGATGCCGCAGTCAGGCTATGCGCCATTAGTGAAGTTGGTTAAGCCTGCAAAACCTTAACTATTAATACTGATAATCGACTTTATAAAAAGACGTTAAGGTAATTCTTAGCGTCTTTTTTATGATTGATGCCTTGAGCATAATTACTATCACAGCATGATGGTTCGTTTTATTATCGTTGTATTTTTGCTGTTATAGCCGTTGAATTATGAAAAACCAACCAAACTTCGTTATACTCAAAAGCTGAGCGTTTTCTATTATTACTACTTTTATCATCTAGCGCCGTAAGACCACGTCCTTCTAGGGCGTGGATATCAGGCGTCAACCGTTGTCACCTAAGATTGAACATACCTTGATAACCAAATACATTGAGATCATAATTACCCCATGAAAACGCTCAAACTACGCATCAAAGACAAACATGCCACTCAGCTAAATATCTTAGCGGGGTCGGTTAACTTTGTCTGGAATTACGTCAATGAGCTAAGTTTTAAACACCTCAAGCGTACTGGTCAATTCTTTTCGGCTTATGATTTGGCTACTTACACCAAAGGTGCGGGTGAATATCTAAACCTACACAGCCAAACCTTACAAGCAGTGACCGAAACCCATGCCAAGCTCGTAAACAGTTTAAAAAAGCCAAACTCAACTGGCGCACCAATAATACTAAAGCCAAACGTAGTTCTCTTGGTTGGATTCCGTTTAAAAAGACCGCTATTAAGCATATCAGCACCCGCCAAAGTGGTAAAAAGTGTCTAAAAAGCACCCTGCAATTCAGCTTAGCTAAAGGTAAAAAACTCACTATTGACCTATGGGACAGCTATAACTTAGCGCTCTACACCATCAATACTTGCGAATTGGTACAGGACAATCGCGGTAACTGGTACGTCTGTGTGACGGTTAAAGAATTTCCAAAAACAGCGTGTGGCACTGGTCAGGTCGGTATTGATTTAGGCTGCAAAGATTCAGCAGTCAATAGTGATGGCGACAAACTACAAACCAAAATCACTCATCAATACGCTGAAAAACTGGCCATTGCTCAAAGAGCTAAGAATAAAAAGCGGGTCAAGGCCATTCATGCCAAGATTAAAAATACTCGTCAAGACCTCATTCATAAATTCACATCAAAGCTTGTCAAAGCCAACAGCCTAATTGTTGTTGGTAAAATAAAATCAACATCATTCACTAAGGCAAACTTGCCAAATCCGTCTATGACGCAGGTTGGTTTGAAATTAAGCGGCAACTGGATTATAAATGCGCGAACGCAGGTTGCCACTATATCGAAGTGAATGAAGCGTACACCACCCAAACCTGCTCGTGTTGCGGCTCTCGTCAAGACAGTCCGAAAGGTAGATCAGCGCTTGGTATAAGAGTATGGTTTTGTCGTTCTTGTAAAACGACCCATAACAGAGACGTTAATGGAGCAAAAAACATTCTTGCGGTCGGGCTTGGCCGTCTTTAGTAGGAATCCCCTTCCTTTGAGGGCGGGGAGGAAGTCAAAGTTATGTATACCTATTTCGTCGCTGGATTTATTTGGCGGCTTTTCATTTTTGTATTTAAGGCTGTAACATGACCGTTACTCATACCTCTAAACCTTTTGAACCTATTATTACTTCTTTACTCGATAATGATTTATATAAATTTACGATGCTGCAAGCCATGTTGCATCAGTTTCCACAGACACATGGTGTTTATCGCTTTCGCTGCCGTAATAACAAAGACACGCTGTATCCATTGGCTGATATTAAAGAGGCGCTAGAGCAGCAGTTAGACAATTTATGTGAATTACGATTTTTAGAGGATGAACTAGAGTACTTACGTGGTTTGCGCTTTATGCGCTCAGACTTCGTTGACTATCTAGAATTGTTTAAGTTGAAACGTCGTTTTATTACCGTCAGTACGGATGATAAAGGTCGCTTATTTATCGATATCGAAGGGCCGATGATTCAAGCGATGTTCTTTGAAGTATTTGTACTCGCCATCGTTAATGAGCTGTATTTTGATGCGCTATCGAATGCCAGTGTGATTGAAGAAGGGCAGCGCAGATTGGATGAAAAAGTCACATTGTTGCATCAATATGCGATAGAGCAGGAAAAGTGTGATGCTAATACGCCGCCATTAATCATCGCTGATTTTGGTACTCGTAGACGTTTTAGCAAAGCTTGGCAAGCCCATGTGTTGAGACTTTGCATAAAGCGGAACCAAAAATAGTGAGCGGTACTTCTAACGTGTATTTAGCGAAAAAGCTGGGAATGACACCAATCGGTACGATGGCACATGAGTTTATGCAGGCATTTCAGGCTTTGGATGTGCGTTTACGTGATTCACAAAAAGCGGCGCTTGAAGCATGGGTACATGAGTATCGCGGCGATTTGGGTATTGCGCTGACCGATGTCGTTGGCATGGATGCGTTTTTACGTGATTTTGACTTGTACTTTGCCAAGCTATTTGATGGTCTGCGTCATGATAGCGGCGACCCGTATATCTGGGGTGATAAGGCGATTGCTCATTATAAAAATCTTAAAATAGACCCAAGAACGAAGATTTTAACCTTTAGTGATGGCTTAGATTTAAATAAAGCTTGGGATTTACATCAGTATTTTAAAGGTCAAATAAAGACCAGCTTTGGTATTGGTACCAACCTCACCAATGATATGGGTATTACTCCGATAAATATTGTCTTAAAATTGGTTGAATGCAATGGGCAGCCGGTCGCTAAACTGTCAGACAGTCCAGGCAAGACCATGATTAATAACGACACGTATCTTGCCTATTTGCGCCAAGTATTTGAAGTCGATGAGCCAGAGTAATATTTTTTAAATATCGCTCTTTTCAGTGTTATCTTCTTCAGCGAAGGCGGCATCTAGTGCTTGCTGTACGGCATTGATACGGGTTTCGCAAACGCGATAAGCAGCAATTGACTCTTCCACTGTGGTCATCAGATTATCAATATCTGGCTCATCTTGTTGCTGTAATTCAGCGGCATTGGTTTTTAGAATATCATAAGCCGCCTTAAAGGTTTTTGGGGCGGCCTTTTTGCGTTTGCGAGTAGGGGTTGTCATAAGGTTTCCTAATTTTAAAATAAAGTCTTTGATTAAGTTGAATCGACGGTAGGTTGTACTTCTTATTTATTAATATTTACGTCAATAATCTGTGCTTTTGCTTTACCGTCCTTTAAGAGGATGTGCACCGTTTGTTCTGGATGGAGCTGCGTACCGCTGGTCAGTATTTGCTTGTCTTTTGCATCAGTAAGCATGGTATAGCCTTGCTTGAGCACCCGAGAAGGACGGTGCAGGAGCACAATATCACGCAGATGCTCGCTATCACGCTGTGCTTGTATTAACTGCTGCTGTGCCGAATGCATAATCGTTTTTTGGTTATTTTGACTGGCGCTAGTAGCCACTGTTAACTGCTGATAGGCCGCCGCTTGAATCTGTGTGCGTAGCTCACTGGTGAGTCTGGCGGCTTGCTTGACCTGTCGCTGGGCGCTTTGCTGAATACTACGCCACGCATAATCACTGTCTTTTTGCAGAGCGGTTAATTGACCAATCGTTTGTGATTGTATTTGGCTCAACTGGCGTGTCGTTTGTTGTTCAGCGGTGTTTAATTGACGCTGAGCAGCTTGTTTGATTTGCGCTTGGTATTGCAGCGTTTGAGTGACGAGCTGGGCTAAATGCGTCATGATAGCGGCAATCACCTTTGATGGGGTATCAAAGCTAGTATGCGCGACTTCATCTAAGATAACTTTATCACGCTCGTGACCAATGCCAACCCAGACAGGGATGGGCTGCTCGGCAACCAATGCTGCCAATTCATAATCATTTAGATAGGCTAAATCACCGACCGCACCGCCGCCACGAATAATGACTAATAAGTCTGGCAGGTGCTCATAAGTGCCGTAAACTGCTGTTGGGCGTTAACGATTGCTTGGCGGATTTCGCTTGGCGCATGATTACCCTGAAAGGTCGCGTTATGATAATGGAAATGACAGGCACCTGTGCGCGCTAAGCGATCAGCGTCGGCTTGAAAATCACCTAATCCGGCGGCTTTTTCAGGGGCAATGACCAGCACATGCTCAATATCAAACGGAACAGGCAGCTGTTGATTCAGGTTTAATAAACCTTCTCCTGTCAAGCGATCGACCATCTCTGCATATTGCCGCGCCAAGTCGCCTAACGTGTAGCTAGGGTCAATATCTTCAATAGTGAGAGAGAAGCCATATTGCGCATGGAAGCCTGCGGATACTTTGAGCAATACCGTCAAATCACGATCAAGCGGCATACCTGTTGCGCGCTCAAATTTTGCTAAGACGCGTGCTGCTTTAAAGCGCCAAAGATTGCCGCGGCAGCTAGCAATGACCTTACCGTCCTCATCTTTTTCTGCCAATTCAAAGTAATAATGCCCGCCTTTGCTAGATAGATTGCGAATCTCTGCTTTTACCCATACACGGTGGTTAAAGGTCTGTTTGATAACCATATCAACGGCTGATAAATAGTCACTCAACCGCAGAACGGTATCTTCTAAATTGACTTCAATATTATTTTCTTGCTCAGCTAACTCGGCTTCCAAGGTCGCTAAATCTTTAGCAGGCGCTAATACCTTAGCTGGTTTCATATTTGACAGGTTGGGTTTGCGCATAATAATAGACCAAAAGTGAGGGAGCTTAAAAACGGGCTGTTTATAGAGTAAGAGTCATAAAAAATCAGAAAGGGTAGTTTACCCCAAAAGCGAGCACACAAAAAGAGAAGCCAACCCGTCAGCGACTAATATATTCCTATCGCTGATTGGTTGGCTACATACTTTATTAAATAACAAGATGCTTTATTAAATAACGAGCCGCCAAATAAGTGCTTTATGAAATAATAATTGTTTTATTGGCAACGAAAGTTGATTTTATACTCGTAATCGTCATCACGTGATAAGTTCGGCGAGCCCGTACCAAGGATCGTACCGAGGACGGCACTGGCTTGCCCAATCATCCGACCTGTATTTTCATCTAAAATACCGTTATAAGTGACTTTGTCATCGACGATAATAACTTGCTTACCTCTGCAAGTCTTTTGTGCGCTGTCTATCGCATTTTGCTGTGCTTTTACTTTGCTATCGGCGATGCCAGTCGTCTCATAAATAGAGTTGGCACGCTGGATAACTGGTGATGAAGGCGTAGTTTGGCAAGCACTTAGGGCGAGTGCTGCCGCCAAAGTAGCAGTCAGTGCAGCGGTTTTATTAATAGTATTCATAAACGATTCCTAATGTCTGTCAGTCATACATAAAGTTGAATATCACAGCAAAGTTGAGGATACGCCATGCACGTATCAGTCCATAGGTGGCTCAACAACTATGATGAATCTACTATTCGGCTCTGGGGTGTCTAGTCGGTTATTGTGTGCGGTATTGCAGAGACCGCACATATTCATCATATATTCATAGGCGACGTTTACTTATGATGAGCGAAAATGAAAATAAGCGGTACTATGACACAGCAAATCACTTGAAATATAAACCATATCTAGGATAATTGACCTATTCATTTTTAATCAATAAGTAATTTTATGCCATTAATTCCTGCTCCTGCTGGCGTGCTCGAAGTCGACGCGCTTTGGCAACAAGACAATCCTAACAATCCAAATACCGATACAGTGGCGTTACTGTGTCATCCCAATCCGTTATTTGACGGCACGATGAATAATAAAGTGGTAACGACGATGTATCGCTTTGCTCGTGATAATGGTATGCACGTGATACGCTTTAACTTTCGCGGTGTCGGGCAGTCGACTGGCGAGCACGATTATGCGGATGGTGAAGTCGTAGATGCAATGACCGTGCTACAATGGATTGCAGAGCAAACCAATGCGCGCAAGTTATGGTTGGGTGGTTTCTCTTTTGGCGGTTATGTGACAGCACGGGTGGCTGAGCAGGTGCTTGAAGCCCCTCATATTTGGGGGCTAGGCGATTTTGAGATTACTAAAATCGCCCTTATTGCTCCATCCGTTGAAAAAAATGACAGCAGTGATATAGCTTGCCAGCCGATAAAACGTTTGAGATTTATGGCAATGCTGATGAAGTGATTGACCTGATAATATGCAAGCATTTGCGGAGCGATTGGGGATTGCTGTCAGCATCGTAGATGGCGCAGGGCACTTTTTTCATGGACGTCTGTCAGAATTGAAAGGCTTATTAGAAAAGCATACCTTTGGTAGCGACGCTTAGTTGTTACCTAGGGCGTGTCATCAATTAGCACATGAATACATTTAGTGGTCTTAAAATGGCTAAATTTTGCTAAACATCGTCAGAAATTTTGTCAATATGTTCATATTAACGGCAATTGCTTCCTTGTTTATCTACAATTTTTCTCATTTTAAGCCTCACAATCTAATTGATGACACACCCTAGTAATATTAGGATAGAGAACCGCTATTAAGTCATGAGCTCTGATCGCTTTACTTTGACGAGTTCATGCAGAGTCAACCATTACCTTACTATTTATTTTGTCTAATGATGAGTCGTATTATGAGTTTATCTCCATTGCAACGTTACGAGCAAGCCGTCAGTACAGATGAGTTTACTCGAGATGAGCAGCAATTTAAGGCCATGAGCTATCTTGATGAGATACATCATCAGCTCATCAATAGTGCGCCACAGAAGAAAGGCTTTTTTAGCTTTTTAAAGTCCAAGCCGACAGCACCAACGGGTTTGTATATGTGGGGCGGGGTAGGTCGTGGTAAAACATGGATGATGGACATGTTTTATGATTCATTGACCATTGATCGCAAGATGCGTCTGCATTTTCATCATTTCATGCAGCGTGTTCATCAAGAGCTAAATAAGCTGCAAGGTGAGAGTGACCCATTAGAAAAAGTCGCCGACATCATTTATGCAGAAGCGGTTATTATCTGTTTCGATGAGTTCTTTGTTTCTAACGTTTCTGATGCCATGATTTTGGGTGATTTATTTACCATGCTATTCAATCGTGGTATTACATTGGTCGCCACCTCAAATATTGAGCCATCAGGGTTGTATAAAGACGGCTTACATCGTGACCGTTTTATGCCCGCTATCGCTGAAGTGGAGCGTCATACTACGGTGATGAATATCGATTCTGGTATCGACTATCGTTTGCGCGTATTGCAGCAGGCAGAGCTATATGAATCGCCTATGACGAAAGCGAATCATCATTGGTTAGCCAACCGTTTTGCCAGTTTATCCAATAACCAAAAAATCAGTAATGAGCCGATTACGATTAATGGTCGCGAAATTAGAATTAACGCTCGCACTGAGGATATTTTATTCTGTGATTTCCGTCATTTATGTATGGAGCCACGATCAGCGTCTGATTTCATCGAAATTGCCAAGCAGTTCAGTACAGTATTGGTCAATGCCGTGCCTGCCTTAGACGATGACTTACGTGATCCGACCCGTCGGTTTATTTATCTGGTTGATGAGTTTTATGATCGCCGTGTTAAGTTGCTGGTTAGAGCACAGCAGTCGATTTTGGACCTATATCAAGGAGAGAAGTTGGCGTTTGAGATTGAACGGACACGCTCGCGCTTGCTTGAGATGCAGTCAGAGGATTATCTGCGCATGGAGCATCGGTCGATGATGCGGCATAATCAAAGCCTCTTCATAGCCGATGATAATCTACAAGTTGTCGATTAAAGCACTCATGGTTTTTCATTCAAGTCACTCATACTCAATATTGGCATATATTCGTTTGACATAACATGTTTTTTGACAGTATCGAGAGCAAACCAAAGCATTGGTTTTTTGCATAAAAGATAATAATAAATAAGGAGCGGTAATGACTACATCCGACGAAAATGATAAAAAACTGTCGACCAAAGACATCACCACAGACAGTATGCCGATTAGCAGTGAAGAAATGATTGGTTGGATCAACTCAAGGCGCAGTATGGGCAATTTAGATTTGCCCGCACCGACACATGCCCAAATCGAAATAGCGATTGAGTGTGCAACGACAGCGCCAGATCATAAAAAACTGCGTCCATGGCGTTTTATAGTGACACAGGGGGATGCCCGTCATGAATTGGGCAATGCTTTGGTCGCAGCGGCTCAAGCCAAAGCAGTGCAAGAGGGCGAAACGCTGTCCGAAAAGGACATCGCAAAAACTCAGGCCATGCCATTAAGAGCGCCCGTCATCATCACGGTTGTCACAAAAATACAAGCGCACAAAAAAGTTCCCCCTTTTGAACAAATGCTAAGTGCGGGTGCAGCTGTACAAAACCTGATTTTGGCGCTAAAAGCCCAAGGTTTTAGTACAGTGTGGCGTACGGGACTGCTATGTAATGAACCTGCTGTTAAATCATATTTTAACGTTGGTCCAGATGATTATGTGACGGCTTTTGTTTATACTGGCACCAGTCCCAAAAATGAACCCGCCCGTAAACCGATTGATATCGAGTCTTTAGTGCGATTTGAGTCATAATATATCTAAGCGCTGTTTAGTGGCGCTTTTCTCTTGACGAATACCGCTCTCTAAAAAGACAGTCGGTCGTATAGCAAAAAGATAGATAGCCTCAATACTCTAAAGCGTCATAAGTCATGATAAATAAACCATGATAAATTCTATTAATAATAAATCAGCCAATACGGATAACAGCAAATGACCAGCCTAATGATAGCAATAAAGACATCAGTAGCGATAATGCTGAGGTGAATACGAATGCCCCTGAAAAGCAAAACAGTCTGCTGGCAGGTATCATCGAACGTGCTACCAAATCGGGTATTGGTCGTAAAAAACTCAATCCTAGCGCGGTAGAATCAGCAGTGGCAAAAAACATGGCGGATATTCACAGTAATCCTACCAAGCTACGTTTGGCGTTTTTAGGCGGTGGTAGTTTTGGTACAGCAATGGCAAACTTGGCTGCACGCAATGGCTGTGATACCACGCTGTGGGTACGTAACAAGCGTACGGTAAAGGCGATGATAAAAACGCAGACCAATAAAAAATATTTACCAGGTTATAAGCTTGATGACAGCCTTAAATATAGCCATGACTTGGCAGCAGCCGTCAAAGATAAAGACATTATCTTTATTGCGGTGCCTGGTTTGGCTTTTCGTGAGACCCTAAAGAATATTGCACCATTTATCAGTGGTCAGTCTATTGTGTCATTGACCAAAGGTATGGAGAAAGATACTTTTGCCATGATGAGCGACATTATTAAAGATGAGCTACCTGAAGTGAATTTTGGTGTCATGTCGGGGCCAAATCTTGCGATAGAGATCATGAAAAACATGCCATCGGCGACCGTTATCGCCAGTGAGTCTGAGCCATTGCGCCATGCCGTACAAGCCGCATTACATAGTGCGTTTTTTCGAGTGTTTGCCAGTGATGATGTCAAAGGTGTGGAGCTTGGCGGCGCGCTAAAAAATATCTATGCGATTGCCATGGGAATGGCGGCAGCTTATGATGTTGGCGAAAATACCAAGGCAATGATATTGACTCGTGCTTTGGCAGAGATGAGCCGCTTTGGGGTTGAGGCGGGCGCTAACCCACTGACGTTTTTAGGGTTGTCTGGTGTGGGTGATTTATACGCCACTTGTAGCTCAGAGCTCAGTCGTAACTATCGTATCGGCAACATGCTCGGTCGCGGTATGAGTATTGAGGCTGCGGTGAAAAAACTCGGTCAAACGGCTGAAGGGGTCAATACCATTCAGCAAGTGCATGAGAAAGCCACCAAGCAAGGCATCTACATGCCTATTACCCATGCATTGTATGCGGTCATTTATGAAGATAAAGCAGCATTAGGTGTGGCATTACATCTCATGGAAGCGGGCTTCCGTAGTGACGTTGAATTTGTAATGGCGCATGATCATAGTAATGCGGCGCTAACTGCGCAGATGAAGACGTCAAGCGATAGCACTGATGATGAAAGTGGCGATACTGACAGTAAGTAAAAACCCCAATGTTAAATGATGACGTTGTTTTAAGAATGATTATTCTGCAAACAACGTCATCATGACAATGCATAAAGGAAGGTTATGAAAATTATACTAGTACGTCATGGTCAAGCAGAAGATGAGTCGCGCCCAGACAGCGCGCGCCAGTTAACTGACTTTGGTCAACAGCAAGCAATGCAGACGGCAGAGTATGTGATGACTCACTATTATCCTGATTATTTTGTCGTCAGTCCCTATGATAGAGCGCAGCAGACGCTAGCAGCATTTCAAACGCGAGCGCCCAAGGTTCCAGTAATCGTACAGGAAAATATCACGCCTTCTGATGATGCGCGTCAAGCTTTAATAGATATTGCGAATATTGACGCTGAGTGTCTGGTAGTGGTGTGTCATATGTCTATCGTTGCTTATATCGCTGGTCTATTAACCGGCGATTATCCCGAATCATTTTCTCTTGCAGAAGCAAGGGTGTTTGAGATGGACTTTGTAATGGCAGGTATGGCAAGAGAGATTGATCGTTTTGTGCCTGAGCAGCCGTATTGAGATTAGGTCGAATCGTCAGTGATACTGTTGACGCTTAGTCTATTGACGCTTAGTGGTGTTAAACTGGTTAAAGAATGAAATTGTCTGAATCCTACCTTTAAAACAGCTTTAATAATTAAGGACACGCTTAGTGTTACATGTTTGGTTACGAGCGCAGCATAGCCCGCTAGCTGTCTGGCATGAAGATATTCAGCAATGGCAAACGGTTGATGGTTGGCAACAGCTGCAAACAATCTATGGTAATTATAAAACCAATGCGCAGAAGACTTTGTGTCTATATTTTCCATCAAGCCATATATTGCAGGTAGATACTGAGCTGAATGCGACTCAGCTTAAACAGCTGGGCAATAGCGGCAAGCAATACTTGTTTGAAGAGACATCCTTGACCCCTGTTGAGCAATTGGCGATTCGGCAAATCAGTGAAGCCGATAATCACCAACTGTATGCACTGGCGCAAAGCGATATCGAGTCATGGCAGCAGAGTGCTAAGCTCGCTGGCATGAGCATAACGGCGTTACTGCCTGATTTTTTATTGCTGCCAACGCCGGATGAAGGGGCAGGCCAGCAAGTAACACTGTATCAAGATGAGCACACCATGCTACTGCGTCAGTCATTGCGACAAGGTATGGCTGTCAGTTATTTGCCCTTAATTTTTGAACGTTTCCCGCATTTAAGCGAAGTGAATATATTGCCGCCCATAACGGCTTTAGATGATTTTTCAAAGCCAACAAATTCGTCAATGTCCACAAGCTTTATGGCACAAACGGCCGCGCTTGTTGCAGATCATCAGTTATTATTAACCACATTGACCACGCCGCCCAAGCCTGTTGACAGCCCTGAGCGTCACGCGCTTAACTTCTTTATTAAATCAACGGACTCAAAGCTCTCACCGTATTTGCGTGTGGCAGCGATGGTCGCGTTATCGGCACTGGTATTACAGATGGCGACCGATGGCCTGCAGTGGTATCAGTATAATAAGGCGGCGGTAGCGACCAAAGCTGAGATTGCGGCGCAGTATCAAGCTTGGTTTCCAAATGAGCCATTAAGCTCGCGCACCAAACTGCAAGTGCAATTACAACCAAAGCTGCGCAGTGATAGCCAAGCACCAGCCTCTCATATGGCAGCATTGACTCGCATATCCCCGTTAATCAAACAGTCTTCACTGCGGCACAAGCGTTAGTGATGCAGCATCAGCACTCAGCTTTACCTTGATTGCCCCTGACCGTAATAGTCTTGATAAATTTACGAGCACACTTATTGCACAAGGTTTAAATGCTAAGCTTGCACAGGTAAACAGTAATGAGCAAGGGCAGTTTAGTGGTCAGGTTACGGTGAATGTCGTAGAAAATAATGACACGACGCAAACCAATGTAGCGGCATCATAATTTATTTGCCAACTAGGCAACGGTAATAAATAGGCAGTGGTAATAAAAGTTAAAAAGGTTGGAAAATGAAACGATTGCAGCGCCGCACCAAACGTAACAACATCACGTCAGAGACCAGTAACAGTATTGGAACCAATGTGCTGTCAACGCGTGTAAATAATTTTCAACAGATGCTATCGTTACGCTGGCAGGCACTTTCGCCGCGTGATCAGTTGGCATTGGCCGTACTGTCTATTTTCTTATTATTGTTCATTGGTGGCTATGGTGGTTATAGTATTCATCAAGCGGCAAATGACAGTAAGCGCGACTATCAAGAGCAAGTGGCTGATTACTTTTGGTTGCGTGCCCAAGCTGGCAATATCGATAGTAATGCGATCAATGCGGCAAACACGGCGGATGGTGAAGCCGCCATGCCACCTGCCAATAGTATCAGTGCATTGTTAAACAATTCAGGTATTGCCAACGCTCAAGTCGTTGCGACGGGTGATGCTGTACAACTGAGCTTCAATCATGCCAGTCAAGCGGTGGTCAGCACCGCACTTGGCAAACTCGAACAACAAGGTTGGCAGTTCAGTCAGCTATCGATACAGCAAGACTTGGTTACCAAAGCCATTCAAGTACAAGCGACTGTCACCTCATAAATCGATATGCTGTGGAAACTGGAAGTATTTTACTCCTTATCTACTATTGCCCCAAATTAACTGATCATCAATTTCTAAAATAGCCATTTGTCATTAGTGTCATTGAAAAATTGCACGTTTGACACAATTAATTAACTATCACACAGCCAGAGATGGATATTTAAGATGAATCAATCTTCTGATCGCAAACCTGACACGCGTAGCCATCAGCAGACCAGAACTGCTGAACACCAGAGTAATGCGTCAGTTGAAGCTGCATTTGATCATGAAATGACTCAGCAAACGCAGAGCTATGGGGCGAGTGACAATATGAGCAATGGTAAGCGCCGTTCTTTAATCACTTATAATCACATTACTTATGTTTTATACGTAATCAGCTATTTTACCGCTGGATTACTGTGGGTTGTACCAATTGTGATGAACTATGCGAAGCGCCATGACGCAGAGGGTTCGTGGTTGTCCACGCATTTCGATTGGCAGATTAAGACCTTTTGGTATAGCATCGTATTTTTCTTCTTAGGCATTGTTATCATTACCTTTGCATTAGGGGGTTTTGGCATCAGTATGCTGGCTGATAGCAATAATATTGCCATTGGTTCAGTATTATTAGCGGTATTTGGCTTGCTAATCATGATTTTTACCTTCATATGGCATCTTTATCGTATCGTCCGTGGTTGGATAGCCCTGACGGATGGTCGTCCTGTACCTTAGGGGTAGTAGAATACATCTGTCAGCTCCTTAGCCAATATGTAGGTATAGCTATTAGCACTCTAATACAGAAATTTAGCGCATGAAACTTTGCTCTTATTTCTGTTAAGCTGATATAATCGCAGCGCTTGATTTTATTCGCACTATTCACTCACTATTTCTTTCGAGCAGGGTCTGCCATTACTATGTCTTATGCCTTACTTCGCCCTTTTTTGTTTAAGATGGATCCAGAGCACGCCCACGAGATGACCTTATCTTTATTAGATAAAGCTCATAAAGCACGTGTTTTAGGTTTGGTATACGGTCAGTCAATGCAGCCCACAGACTGCATGGGCTTGCAATTCACCAATCCGGTCGGCCTAGCGGCAGGACTGGATAAAAATGGTGATTATATCGATGCGTTGGCTGAGCTTGGCTTTGGTTTTATAGAAGTGGGCACGGTCACGCCAAGACCGCAAATAGGCAATGATAAGCAAGGTTGTTTAGAATCAAGCAAGCGGATGCTATCATCAATCGAATGGGTTTCAATAACCAAGGTATCGATTATCTGATTGAAAACGTCAAGCGCTGTCAATACAAAGGCAATATTGGGATTAATATTGGTAAAAATGCCGATACGCCAGTAGAGCAAGCCGCCGATGATTATGTCTATTGTTTAGAGCGTGCTTATCCGCATGCCTCCTATATCACCGTTAATATCTCCTCACCAAATACTAAGAATCTGCGTGATTTACAAAGTGGCGAGGCATTGACTCAGCTTTTGGATACGATTAAAAATCGTCACAGCCAATTAGCCACTGAATATGGTTTTTATGTGCCACTGGTATTGAAAGTTGCGCCTGATCTAGAGCCGCTACAAGTGGATTATATCTCGCAGCAATTGCTCGATTTTGAGATAGATGGGTTGATTGCGACCAATACAACGTTGAGCCGTGTTGGTGTTGAAGACCTACCTGATGGTGAGCAAGCAGGTGGTCTATCCGGTCGCCCAGTCAGCCACATTAGTACCCAAATTTTACAACAGTTCTCCGATCAGCTAGATGGTAAAGTCGCTTTAATAGGCGTCGGCGGTATTGACAGTGGTGCAAAAGCCGTCAAAAAAATCGAAGCGGGTGCAGATATGGTGCAGCTCTATACTGGGCTCATTTATCGTGGTCCTGGGCTGGTACAGTCTTGTATTCAAGCAATCGGTGGCTATTACGACGCGATGGAGCTATAGCGGATTAATATCCCTAGCTCATTATCTATCAGATGCACAAGACGACTGTATTTTGAGCTGAGTCATCAAAGATTAATGTGTCACAAAAACGAAAGTAAACATCCGATAAAAATCGATAAGGTATGAGGCGTAGAACATGAGTGGTCTGGATATCGTGATTGCTATTGTTGTTTTGATCGGCTTATGGCGCGGCTTTCAAGTCGGATTGATTAAAACAGCCGTTGGTCTAGTCGGTTGGTTTATTGCCCTGATCGCTGCCACACGTTTGGCAGGAGTGGTTTCGCCGCAACTATCAGGCATGGTACAAAACCCTGTTTTACAAATGGCAATGGCATTTTTATTGGTAGTGATAATCATATTGGCCATCATGCACTTAGTGGCATTTGTATTCTCAGGCGTGCTTAAAACCTTACGCTTGGGTGTCGTTGATAAAATGGCAGGTGGTGTACTGGGCGCTGCTAAAAATGTACTGATGGTCTTAGTTGTGCTTAGCGTCAGTGCGCCGTTACTGGTGCAAATGCCACAATGGCAAACGTCAGTGCTCGCGCCTGAGCTATTGCCTTATGCCCCGATGGGTAAAGCGTTGGTCTCAGATGTGTTAGGTATGGCTTGGGATCAAGTCAATCAGTCGTAAGTATTTTTACGGTTAGCCTTTAATGTCTCAATGATTCGATGCTGATAGCTTGGGTTTGTGGTGCTAGAGGTTATCGCCTCTATCATATCCTCTTTGTAAGTTATCCTTGATAAAAAATTATTTGATCGCATTTAGAGACCACAAATGCCAATAAATAGTGCATTTTGTTAATAGTCAAAAGATAAATATTCGTTAAATTCTGAACAACAATCATCAGGTCGTCGGTGAGTAACAGTACGCATTTTTGATAATCTACTGTTAGCAGTCTTGCCACTATTGTAGTACTAATTAATGAGTCAAAATAGGATATAGCTATTATGTGTGGAGTCATTGGAGTTGCAGCTCACGAACCAGTCAATCAGATTCTTTATGACGGTTTGACGATGCTACAGCATCGTGGGCAAGATGCAGCGGGTATTGTCACTTTGCAAGATGGACGACTTTATCTACGTAAAGAAAATGGCATGGTACGTGACGTTTTTATGAATCGTCATATGATGAAACTGGTTGGTAAGTTCGGTATCGGTCACGTTCGTTACCCAACAGCAGGCACGTCGAGCAGTGCCGAAGCTCAACCATTTTATGTCAACTCACCTTATGGTATTACCCTTGCACACAATGGTAACTTGACCAATGCTGAGAGTTTAGCCAAGTCTTTATACATCGAAGATCGCCGCCATCTTAATACCGATTCAGATTCAGAAGTATTGCTAAACGTACTTGCCCATGAAATGCAAAACTTGGTAAAACCAAAGCAACGCCTGCTGATATTTTTGAAGCAGTCACGGCTGTATATGGTCGCGTCGAAGGCGCTTATGGTGTGGTCGCTTTGATTACTGGTCATGGTTTGCTCGCATTTCGTGATCCAAACGGTATTCGTCCGCTTATTTTTGGTAAGCGCATGGCACCGAATGGCGGCACCGAGTATATGGTTGCCTCAGAGTCAGTTGCACTGACAGGATCAGGATTTAGTATTATCCGTGATGTAAAACCTGGCGAAGCATATTCATTGATTTAGATCATAAATTACATACCCATCAGTGTGTTGAGCAGCAAGAATACACGCCTTGTATCTTCGAATATGTGTATTTTGCCCGTCCAGATTCTATCATGGACAACATCTCAGTTTACAAAGCACGCTTACGTATGGGTGAAAAGCTGGCTGATAAAATCCTTGCTGAATGGGGCGAAGATCACGATATCGATGTGGTGATTCCTATTCCAGATACCTCGCGTACGTCAGCGATGGAGCTGGCACTAAAAATGAATATTAAGTACCGTGAAGGTTTATGAAAAACCGCTATATCGGTCGTACCTTTATCATGCCAGGTCAACAACAACGTAAAAAATCAGTTCGTCAAAAACTCAGCGCCGTACCACTTGAGTTCAAAGGTAAAAACGTTCTGTTGGTTGATGATTCTATCGTTCGTGGTACCACTTGCCATGAAATCATCCAAATGGCACGCGATGCTGGCGCGAATAAAGTATTTTTTGCTAGCGCCGCGCCACCAGTTAAATATCCAAACGTCTATGGTATCGATATGCCAGTACGCAGTGAGCTTATTGCCTCAGGTCATACGGTAGAAGAAGTGCGCGATATCATCGGTGCGGATAGATTGATTTTCCAAGATTTGGACGACTTGATTGATGCGGTAAAAGATACCAAGTACAGCAAAGTTGAAGGTTTTGATTGTGCCGTATTTAATGGTTGCTACATCACTGGGCAGATCAATGAAGCGTATCTTGAGCATCTACAAGAGCAGCGTAATGACACTGCCAAGACGGGCAAAAAAGGCGTACAGATAGTGGCTGATACCCCAGTTGATATGATGGGCGTCGAAGAGCTTTAAGTTATCAATTTCTTAAAAGTATCAGTTTTTTGCAGCACTTTGAGAAAGTAAAAGGCTGGATTCTCATAAGAATCCAGCCTTTTTTTATTTTAAATATAGTTCAATTACAGGGTTTAAAATTCTTCATATGAACTATAAGCTGTTATCCATTCACGTATTTATCAATTTTCTAGTATCCACTTAAAAAATTAGTAAATACCCATAGCAAGCCATTAATGGCGGCGATGCCAACGACCATACTGACCAATAATTGACGGCTGATATGATAAACGAACAACACCAAAATAAGGGCACCAATTTGCGCCATCAATAAATGGAGTTCAGCATTATTTAGCCCAGTCGTTGCCGATAAATTTTGATAAGAAAGGCTGGTCAAAATAAGCAATACCATGACTGATAGTGGCAAGCTCTCATTGAGCCGATGCAGCCAAGGTGTGTCTAACAGCTTTCTGGGTATTAAGGCAGGTAGCGCGCGGGTAATAAAGGTCACGGCGGCCATCGCAAAGGTTGCGAAAATAAGGTAACTACTGGTCATTGTTGGCTCCTGTCATATTACGCTGCGTCCAAAACCCACGAGCTAAAATCAATAGCATACAGATGGTGATTGCCACCAATAACAACCAATTGCTAGTAAATAAGGAGGCCACTGCTAAAGAAATGACAGCAATAGCAATGGGGAAATAACGTTTGATACTTTGGAACTGCTCATAAGCTAAGATTGCAAACAGACAGACTAAGGCAAAATCCAAATGTGTACTAAATCGCTCAGAGTACTGCCGATTATGACACCAATAGTGCTCGCTAGTACCCACCAGCTTTGATTAAATAAGCTCAATGGTAGTATCAACGCTTGTCTTGACTCATTAGGTAAACTGGTCATAACAGAGAAAGTTTCATCAGTCAGGGCAAATAGGCAATAGGTTTTGGCAAGCTTATGTTCTGGTAGGTATTGCAATAATGGCATACCATAAAATACATGACGTAAATTAATAGCGGCAATATTGGTTGCGATGCTACCAATCGGTAAACCAGCGCTCAGCATCGGCAAACAAGCATATTGAGCGGCGCCCGCATACAGTACAATACTCAACATAATCGTTGCCCACACAGGGATACCGGCAACTTGTGCCAGCACACCAAAGGCGATACCTGCAGGTAAATAGCCCATCGCCACAGGTAGGCTGTTTTTGAACCCCGCCGCCCAGTCGTAGCTGGTCTCATGCTGTTGATGTAATTCTTTTGAATGAGTAGTCACATGATATCCTAATTTTTGCTGTTTTTTGGTTATTATTAATATTTTGCGGAAAGATTAATGTTATAAAACTGGTTTTAAAATGAAGACAAGCCCGAGCAATGGCAAAAACACCCTAGAAAAAATGCACTTAATCGAAGAACATTACACAGTTGGTTGGAGTTTTTCATAGCTGGCTGTTTGATGAGCTCGGTACAAGAAGCCACCCAAAATAATCAGCCGAAGTAATAACAAACACCACACGCTTAGCCAAATACCAGTCATATCCCACTGTTGGTAGAGCACCCAGCTAAGTGGAAAAAAGATAGCGGCGAGTATCAAAGCTGCGTTACGAATCACATTGCCGGCAGTTAAGCCAAAAAATATACCATCTAGCCAATAGGCACCAACGCCAACGAGAGGTAGTAATACCGCATAAAGGTGGTACTCATATGCCAACGTAAAAACGGACTCAATATTGGTCATAAATTGCAAATATGTTGGCATTGCAAGCCACCATATCGCACTTAAGGTAATCGCTAGACCATAACTGACGATACCAGTGCGCTTGACGATAATACGAAAACGTGGCCAATCCCGTCGTCCTGCTGCTTGACCGCTTAACGTCTCAGCTGATACTGCCACGCCATCAAGAGCAAAGGCTGAGATACTTAATACTTGAAGCAAAATAGCATTGGCGGCTAGGATGACGTCACCACTTTGAGCCGACAAGCGGGTAATCCAAGCGAAACTCAACGTCAAGATCAGAGTACGGATAAAAATATCTTTATTTAATGAAAATAGCCTAAGTATTTTTTCTTTAGAAAAATGTTGCTTGTCGGCAGTGAATAAGGCTTGCCAAGATATTTGCAAATGCTGACGGCTGAGCCACAACGCTAGTATCACGCCTAGCCAAAAGGCAATAGTGGTTCCTAACGCCACCCCAACCAATCCCATCTGCATACCGTAGACAAAAAACAAAGTCAGAATGATATTCAGCATGGCGATAAAGCTTGCTGGTAAAGCATGTAGCGAGTCTTACCCTGACCAGCAAACCAACCAATAAAGGCAAAATTCATTAGCTCAGCGATGACGCCCCAAAAGCGTACATCCAAATAAGTCTTTGCCGCTTGCCCACTTTCGGGGTTGGCCGATAGGGCTTGCAAGCCAAAATCTATCAACCAAGGCTTTGCCAGTAACAGAATGCTCCCGATAGCAAACGCTAATAACAAGGCACGTTGCAAGATTGATAGTAGGGGTGATTGAGTTTGGCTTGACGATTTTGTGGTATGAGTAGAATTATCAGCATGATTGACCGATTGTCCTAGCGCTTGAGCCGATAGCCCAGACGAGGCATATTGTAAAAAGTTAAAACTCACGAGTAATAAAGATAATAACTGTATCGCCAAGCCCATACCAGCAAGTTTAGCCGTGTCATTCATGTTACCCACGATCGCGGTATCGATAACGCTTTGTAGTGGCATGGCTAGGTTGGCCAATAACACGGGCAACGCAATAGCAATGATACGTGTATAGCGAGTATCAATCGGTGGCATAGCACTAGGTGGCGAGGTGGTCATTGGCATTTTTGGCTCGTTTATCGCTGAAAAACAAGAAGGGCAGAGTTAATGTCATTAACGCTATGACATTACCGTATAGTCAATTCACTATAAAGGCGTTACGGCGTTAACTTTACTTGAAGTATGGCTTATATATTTGTACTTTGTTGCCTTGACTCTGTTTTAAATGGAGTTAGCTTTAGTAGGTATGATATTCAAGGCAAAAATAGCTACAAAGACAAAAGCACCTAGACTCATTATTCACGAGTCAGGTGCTTTTTTTGATGCTTGCTTAAATACTATCTTAGCTAGGGTATGTCCTAAATCTGAGCATGAAACTTTAAATGGGCTAAAAATGGCTAAATCTTTGCCAAACTGCGTCAAATAGCTGGTTCATATCTCGATATTAACTGTACTATTTTCCTTGTTTAGCTGCGATTTATCTCATTTTTATCACCATTTTCAAAATGAGGACACACCCTAGCGATTAGCTTGAGAAAGTATAAAATTTATTAAGCATTGTCTTGTTCAAACATTTTTGGATCATTGAACGTAACAATTTCTTCTTCAAACTCAGGTTTTACTTTCACAATAAAGTCATCGCGTGACAGACCCATACGTAATGGAATCGAGCTTGCAATATACGTTGATGAATATGTACCAGCAAGCAGACCAATGAAGAGCGCTACTGAGAACCAATATAGTCCATCACCGCCTAAGAATAGCATAGCAAGTACGACCAGTAAAACAGTGGAAATGGTCATAATGGTACGGCGCAGCGTCTCTGTCAAAGACAAATCAATTGTCTGGCGAGGTGTGATACCACGAACGCGTCGGAAGTTTTCACGGATACGGTCATACACAACAATTGTATCATTAATAGAATAACCAACCAGTGCCAAGACGGCCGCCAAGACGGTTAAGTCAAATGGGAAACCAAATAACGCAAAAACACCAATGGTCACGATAGCATCATGAAACAGCGATAATACCGCACCAAGAGCGAGTTTAAATTGGAAACGTAAGGCAACATAGCCCAACATACAGACCAATGCTAATACCAGTGACATGACTGAGTTTAGATAAATTTCATTACCAACTTGGCTGCCAATAATATTAACGTTACTGATTTCAACATTATTATTAGGCAGGGTTAATGCTTTAGTCAGGCTACTGTTAAGGCCATCTACGTTATCAGACTGTGGTGGCAAGCGTACGAGGAGTTCTTCTCGCGTACCAAGATATTGTACCACGCATCATCAAAGCCATTATCGGCCAATGCTTGTACGACTTCAACTTGCTCAACAGGCTGCTCGTAACGCACATCTGCGGACACACCACCCGTAAAATCAAGTCCTAAGTTTAGACCGTTTACTGCAATTGCAATGATACTACCAATAACCATCAATAGAGATAAAAGTGCCATTGGCTTTTCTATCTTCATAAACGGAATAATACGCTGGTTGCCAACGGCTTTGATACCGCCTTCAGCGATTGCAGCCGCATCATCAGCGGCATCACCTGATTCTACATCAGGATTGGCTGACAGTGCTTGACTTTCTTTACCCGCATCCTTACTACCGCTCAGAGCTTTGTCTTTTTTTGATTTAGCGGTAGTTGGGTTATTGGCTTTGGTATTACTACCTTTCCCATCACGGCGTGGTTTTTTACGGCGGTGTGTGCTTGCCTCAACATTTGAGCCACTTGAACCATCTCGATCTGGATTATTCTGCTGTTCTAAAGGATTGTTCTTATCAATCGTCATAATGTTCTCCTAACCGATGCTCAAACGTTTGATAGATTTACGCTTACCATAAGCAATCTGTACCAGCGCACGTGTCACCATAATAGCGGTAAATAGTGAGCTGACAATACCAATAGCCAATGTAACCGCAAAGCCTTTAATCGGACCCGTGCCAATTGCAAATAGAATAAAAGCAATCAATAGGGTGGTGATGTTGGCATCGAAAATACTACTAAAGGCTCGATCAAAACCTGCCACGATGGCGGATTTGGGTCGTACCCCGTTTGCTAGCTCTTCACGTATTCGCTCAAAGATCAGTACATTGGCATCGACGGCCATACCGATGGTCAAAACGATACCAGCAATACCAGGCAAGGTAAGTGAAGAGCCTAAGATTGACATAATAGCAATGATGATAATAACGTTCACGGCCAGCGCCACGTTGGCAATCACGCCAAATAGACGATAGAAGATAATCATAAACGCAAACACTAATAGATAACCGACTTGCGTAGAGAATAGACCTTTATCAATATTGTCTTGACCTAATGATGGGCCAATAGTGCGTTCTTCTACAAAGTACATCGGTGCGGCAAGTGCGCCTGAGCGTAGCAGTAGTGCAAGCTCGGCAGCTTCCGCGCTACTATCTAGCCCAGTAATACGGAAAGAGGAGCCAAGGACCGCTTGAATATTGGCACGGTTAATGACTTTGGTCTCAGCATAAGGCGTTCTAACTTCAACAGTTTCGCCAGTTTTTGGATCTTCTTCGTAAGTGATTCTTTGCTTGTTTTCGATGAACAACACGGCCATCTGTTTGCCAACGGCGGTACGAGTGGCATTTTGCATGAGCTTACCACCAGCACTATCTAAAGTAATGCTCACTTCAGGAGAGCCGCTTTCATCCACACCAGTTTGAGCATTGGTGACTTTATCACCAGTGACAATCGCTTGACGTTCAAGCAGTACCGGCGGACCATCAAGCGTCTCAAACGGGAAAGCTTCGGTACCCGCTGGAGGGATGCCGCCTGTATAGTTTTCGCTGTCTTCAGCAACCATACGGAACTCAAGGTTTGCAGTGCGCCCTAAGACACGTTTTGCCTCAGCAGTATCTTGTACGCCAGGAAGCTCGACGACGATACGGCTAGCACCTTGAGACTGTACTAAAGCTTCAGTCACACCAAGCTCAGCAATACGATTGCGAAGGGTGGTCAAGTTCTGATTGACCGCATAGCTGTTGATTTCATCAAGCGTTGCATCGTTGTACGCTAAAATCAGTGCAGGACCTTGCTCATCAATAGAAGATTGCAAGCTAAACGTATTGCCCATTGAGCCTTGCAAAACATTCTGTGCACGGTTACGAGCATCTGTATCAGCGAAATGTAATACCACACTTCGATCTTCGGTCTTAATGCCTTTGATCGCAATCCGCTCGGCACGTAGCTCGCGACGCATGTCACGACTGGCACTGGTCAAACGCTGTTCAAGCGCCTTGTCCATATCGACTTCTAGTACAAAACGCACACCGCCACGTAAATCAAGGCCGAGCTTCATCGGTTTTGCCCCGATATCACGTAGCCACTGCGGCGTCGTTTGCGCCAAGTTAAGCGCGACGACATAGTCTTCGCCCAAGTTTTGACGCAGTACTTCCTGAGCTTTGAGCTGATCGACTGGATTGTCAAGACGTACCAGTGCACTGTTGCCCTCAAAGGTTCCATCGTGGTTATTGATGCCAGCCTCTTCAAGCAAGCTTTGAGACTCAGTCAAGATACCTTCAGACAGCTGTGTACCTGCAGCGGCGCTTGTAATCTGCACGGCAGGTTCATCAGGATAGAGGTTAGGAGCAGCATATAGACCGGCAATGATTAGCACGACGGCAATAAGTAAGTATTTCCAAGCGGGATATTGCATAATCACTTCTTTAGGTTGATAAACGACTGGCGACGTAGGCCACAAGTTAGCAGATGGGAAGTTAGCGATAGCAATGGTTGAATGCTGTATATAGCAGTCGTCATCATGCACCATTGCGATCATCCGCGATGATAGTAAAACAGTAGAGCAAATAATACAGAGGTATCTTTATATAGTCATCAAAAATATATAGTCAGCAAAATATCACTGATAAAATTAATAAAGACAGCATGGTCAAAAGCATAAACATAAATTGTCTATACTCTATGAGACTGTTTTTACATCATTGCTCTATAGCGAAAAATGACCGTAAATAAGGTACGGTCATTCTTAGGCACTGTATTAATCACTATATTTATTAATGACAGATTAGTAATCATCAATAAAACGCGACTAATATTTCAATCAATCATTAAACGCTTTCGATTGTGCCAGCAGGTAACACTGAAATAACAGAAGCACGTTGTACTTTAACATCAGTATTATTGTTTAGGCTGACCACCGCATAGTCACCTTCAATGGCTTTGATACGGCCCATCAAACCACCAGCAAAAATGATTTCGCTACCGACAGTCAATGCATTAACCATGGCACGATGTTCTTTGGTACGCTTAGACTGTGGACGAATGACTAAGAAGTAAAAAATCGCAAAAAAAGCAACAGGCAATAGTATTTGACTAAATAGTGACATCGCACCAGCAGCTTCTGGTGCAGCATGGGCAGCTTGAATAAATAACAACATAATTTCTCTCAGTAAGTCATAGATAATAATAAAATTAAACGCATAGTAACAAAAAATCCCAGACTTGGTAACTGTTAATCATAGGCTGAGTATGTTTTTCTTAAGGTAATGGCATGCTAGCGGTCATTACTTTTTGCGGCAATATTTTTGCCACCTCATATAAGTGACGCCAAAGCGCTGAGAGTATAACAAAATTCAAGCAGCGAATGGATGCTAGGTAGTAGTAGCGTAGCAAAAGGTATGATCAAGGATACCAAAAAACAAAGACTTAACAATAGCGTCTTATTGTGAAATGACATCATCAATGCTACTATCAAATGGCAATAATTCCCTGCATTTAGCATACGGTTTATTAGTATATAATAGATCCTATTATCTGCTGCTAAATCAGTTTTGAGCAGCGAGTTACCATCGTTTTAGCAGATAACTAATAGCTAATTAATCATGTTTGTTTTTAATGATTTAGTATCGTTTGCTCATTATATTATTATCCCTTTTACTTTTTTCTGTTTAGGTTACCTAACTTGTTTACCACTTTTATGTTTGTACCTCGTTTGTGTCGTCCGCGCGCTTGTAAAGAAGCGTCTGCTAAACCTCCTCCGACATCACGCTATTCAAAGCGTCTTCGTCGTACCAATTCAATTGCTGGGTTATCAGCGCTGACGGCGATGCTACTATTGCCTTATCCAGCTTTTGCCGCTGATGCTTTAGCAGAGCCGACCGCGATCAGTGTGTTATTACTCATACTTTTTGTGGTTGTCGCCATCGGTATCTCGTTTGTCTGTTCATTGGCTGAGTCTGCATTACTGAGCATGACGCCGTCTTATATCGCTGATGTTCAAGAAAGCAATCCGAAAAAAGCAAATATGCTAAGACGCTTAAAGGTTGATAACATCGATCAGTCATTAGCGGCTATTTTGACTTTGAATACAGTGGCTCATACATTAGGTTCTATCGGTGCTGGTGCCCAAGCTACGATTGTGTTTGGTAGTGCATGGTTTGGACTGTTTTCTGCCATTATGACCTTGGCGATTTTGTTTTTATCTGAAATTATTCCAAAAACGCTTGGGACACTGTACTGGCGTCAACTAAGCGGTATGGTCGCTTATTTCGTTCGAGGCATTATTCTGCTGTTGTATCCACTTATTTGGATATCAGAAAAGTTAACCAAACTGCTAGTACGTGGCAAAGAACCCCAAGCATTCAGTCGTCGTGAATTTGCGGCACTTGCCAGCATCGGTGAAGAGTCAGGACAGATTGACCCATTAGAATCGCGCATTATTCGCAATTTACTGGCATTTGGTGCGATTAAAGTCGAAGATATCATGACCCCGCGTTCGGTGATGTTAGCGTTTGAAGAAAACAAAACAGTCGCTGAATTATTGGTTGATCGCCCAAAACTGACGTTTTCACGACTGCCAATTTATGATGGTGACTTGGATAACATCACAGGTTTTGTATTAAAAACAGACATGTTATTAGCCAAAGTAAATCATGCGATGCACAAGCCGTTGACTCAGTTTAAACGTGACATTACTTTTGTTTTTTCAAAAATGAAACTGTTTGATTTGTTAGAGCTGATGCTAAAAAACCGTATTCATATCGCTATTACAGTCGGTGAGTATGGTGAAGTTAAAGGTTTGGTTACTTTAGAAGATGTGTTTGAGACTTTATTGGGACTTGAGATTGTGGATGAAATAGACCGCGTCGAAGACATGCAAGCACTGGCTCGACAAATGATGGACAGACGAGTAGAGCGATTGGGTATGAAGCTTAGTGATGATGAACAACAATACGAAGATAATAGTACGGACGCTAAGTAAGCTTCAGTTTGGCTTATTAAATTAGAATTAAATTGACAGAAAGCGATCTAAAATTAGGGCGAAAACAGAGTCGTGTACTGCGTAAGTGGCTCAGTTAATATATTTTGTATTTATGATAACGATGGGCAGTGATTTGTATTTCCAGAAATAATTGTGCCATATGGTTGGTATTTTAGTATTCGCAATAATTACACAGGGTGTCACATAGCTGTGAGAATTGAATGATAGTCTCACTCTATGGTAAAAGTACGCTGTCATCATTAATAAGTAGGTGATGATTAAACAGATATTTTTCACAAGTAGAATGAAGAGGGCACACGCTAGCCAGTGCTCGCTTCATTTATCATGATGTTAATGAGTAATAAACGACTACTATATTTAATCAATAAAAAACGTTAGTCATCAAAAGATGGCAACAACGATAACAGCATTGCTAAGGATTATGATGAAACGATTATGGGGAAAAGGGCTTTTGGCATTATTGCTAAAAAGTGCCAGCGTGGCGGCGGTAGTGACCGTTGTAAGTACTGTGAGTATCAGTGCACAAGCGGCAGCCATGACCGAAGCTTTGGTGCAGAACTATATAGCAGCAATGAAGTCATCAGCGAATAGCCAAAATGTCAATCAGGTCGCGCGTCTTGTCTCTGACGATGCACTGATTTCATTATCTAGAAAAGGTAAATCTACCAGTTAGATAAAGATGCTTATTTAAAGTTGTTGCAAAATAGTTGGAATAACACCTCTAATTACCGTTATGATATTTCTGTGGATAACATCGTTATTACGGGCGATCAGGCCAAAGCCAATGTAACGACCAATGAGAGCTGGGTGAAAGATGGTAAAAATGTCTCATTTGTCACTACCTCAAGAGTGACGCTGACGTTATCGACTGGTAATGCGGTGCTGCTACGTGCCGTATCACAAGTAACGATTAATTAATCGTTACTCGACCAATAACCCAGTACTAGCTAGTCAGCAATTAGGCATTATCAGTAATTAGGTATTAATTGATTATCCATTGATTAAGAAACGTCTTGATCAGTGGATAATCAAAGAAAATAGTGCATTAATCAGGCTCTTCGAAAGCTAAGCATTCCATCATAAATAACCATACAGATTCACAATGTTGAATAATTAAATGATTGATTGCATTTCGTGAGAGGTCTAAAAATTAACTCAACTTATGATGATTATCTTTTTATATTAGACTGGTCTTTGCTTCACATTGCATACTATACTAGCAAGCAACTTTATCTTATCACTTTCTGTCGTTAGGAAACTTCCAATATCATGTCTACTGTGCTATCAAAATCTCGCTCATTTATTGCGTTGCCATTGACGCTTGCGGTATCAACTCTACTTATCAGTGCTTGTAGCAATACGTCAGCGGTAAAAAAGGGTGCGACCAATAGCTCATCTGTTATTACTAAACGCCCAGCTACTAAAGCGCCTGCAGCAAGCAGCAGTACGGACTATTCAACGGCATATTTAGATGCAGATAGCTTGGATGAGTTAGCCGATTTACTCGAAGCCACTGACATGACTATGGTGGAAGGCAACAAACTTGCTATTCAGCAGTATGGTGATTTATGGAGTCGCTTACGTGCTGGCTATCGTATGAATGGCGGTCAGCCGACTTATAATCAGCGTATTGAAGGGCAAAAAAGCTGGTTTACCAGTCGACAAGACTATTTAAATCGTTTAACTGCACGTGCCAGTCGCTATATCTATCACACCGTACGAGAAGCTGAGCGTCGTAATATCCCGACAGAGCTGGCTTTGTTACCTGTCATTGAGAGCTCTTACGATCCAAGTGGTACCAGTAGTGCGGCAGCAGCAGGCTTATGGCAGTTCATTCCAAGTACGGGTCGTATTTATGGTTTGAATCAAAGCAGTACCTATGATGGTCGCCGTGATGTCATCGAATCAACTCGCGCCGCTTATGACTTCTTGACCGCACTACATAACCAGTTTGGCAGTTGGGAGTTAGCATTGGCCGCTTATAATGCGGGTCCTGGTCGCGTGCAAAAGGCCATTGATGCTAATAGAGCTCAGGGTTTACCGACAGATTATTGGTCTCTGAGATTGCTACTGAAACGATGAACTACGTACCGCGTTTCTTGGCGGTAGCGGAAATTGTTGCTAAGCCTGAGCAATATGGTGTCTACTTGCCTGCTATTGCCAACCGTCAGCATTTCCGTAGTGTGCCAGTGAATTATGGCGTGAGTTTGGCTGAAGTTGCGCAAATGACAGGCGTGAGCTACGACGAATTAGAAAGGTTAAATACGGCCTTAACGTCAGGGCGTGTTGATTCTTCTGGTCCCCAGCGTATTATTATTCCTAATGATGTGAGTCTTAATACCGATGTTAAATTGAGCTCATTGAGAGGCAATGGTACGGGCAATATACTGGCATCGAGTAATACAAGCACACCGAGTAGCACGACCACGACGCCAAGCTATAATAACAAACCCTATACTGGCTCTTCACTACCATCGACAGGTAGTGCCTTGGCTGATTATGCTGCAAGTGCTAGTGTGCCGCAGCAAACGACCAGTTATATATCACCGTCAGCCACACCTACTAGCAGCTCTGTCTACAGTAATAATGCCTCGGTGCGTACTGAGCCACCATTGAGTACGGCAGAAACCAACAAGATCAATGCTGAGCTAAAAAGCAGCAACAGTCTACCGACCACCTCTGCTCAAATTACACAGAATAATACGATTGTCCAAGAACCACCACTGAGCAAAGAAGAGCGTGATTTTATTGCCAATCAAATTCGCAGTAACACGCCTGAAACCAATGTGATCAATGCTGATGGTAATATTAATTTATCCGCAGTACAGACGCAGCAGTCTATTCTAGAAGCCAGTGGCGAAGAGAAAAAGCTTAGCTTTGCAAAAACATCAGTAAGCAAGCCAAAACCGCAAGGTGCACGTACCACTTATACCGTCAAGCGTGGTGATACCTTGTCTAATATTGCCAGTCGTGCGGGTGTCAGTTGGCGCGATATCGCTGAATGGAATCAAATAGATGCCAGCTCTAAGCTGCTATCAGGCAGTACCTTATACTTATACAATGCAAAAACTATCGAACCGTTAAGCACAGCTAACAATACCGCGGCAAGCCAACCAGAGAGCTATGTAGTACAAAGCGGCGATACGCTGATTGGTACTGCTAACCGCTTTGGTCTATCGGTGACTCAGTTGGCAACCTACAATAATTTGAGTAGTAGAGCGGATTTACTACGTGGTCAAAAGCTATGGCTGATATCAGGTAAGGTGACTGCGCCAGTGACCACACCTGCCGCTCCCTCGACCAAGCCAAGTAAAGCAAGCACCGCTACTAAGAACTATAAAGTAAAAGCGGGCGATGGCTTGATTGCTCTCGCACGTCAGTTCAATGTTTCAACTGATACACTTGCCAGCCTCAATAATATGAGCACTACAAGCTCACTATATGTTGGTCAAACTCTAAAAGTACCTGCAAGTGTCGATTTCGATGCAGCAAACACCTCAAGTTCTAGTAGCCGTAACAGCAGCTCAAGTTCGGTGGCAACCACCAATTATAAAGTAAAATCTGGCGATACTTTGATTGGCATTGCCAATAGCGTAGGTATCAGTCCAGCTGAGCTTGCGGCGGTGAATAGCAACTTTGATGCAAAAGCACGCTTACAACGTGGTCAAACCATCAAAGTACCCGTGTCTAAAGGATTGGTTGATCGTCAGCTAAATGATAAAGCTGTCAGTTATAAAGTAAAATCAGGCGATACTTTAATAGGCGTGGCTCAACGTTATAATATCGGTCTTAGTGACTTGGCAACAGCGAACAACCTGAAAACCAACTCTAATTTGATACTCGGTCGTACGATTACGATTCCTGCCAGTGGCAGCGTTGTAACGACCTCTAGTAGCAATAACCAAAGCAGTAGTTCGGCTAGTAGCACTGCCGCGACTAGCACAGCGAGCAGTGGCAAAAAATTGGGCAACACCGAGAGCTATAAAGTTAAATCCGGTGATGGCTTGATTGCTTTGGCACGTCAATTTGGTGTTTCGATAGACGACTTGGCTGCGACCAACGATCTCGCGACCAATGCCCAATTACAGCGTGGACAAACGCTTAAAGTGCCAAAGCTCACAGTGAGCTACACCGTTGGGTCAGGAGACAGTTTGATTGGCTTAGCACGTAAATATGGCGTCTCTACGCAAGAATTGGCTGAGATGAATAATATCGCGGCGGATACGATGCTACAGCGTGGTCAGCGCCTGACTGTACCTAATCGTTAAGAATAAGCGGCTTAGTGGAATAATAGCTAAGTAAATACGATTAAGACAGATCATTCTGCACAAAAAAGCTGCTCTTTATAAGAGCAGCTTTTTTTATCTATAAAATTCAATTCTCAAAATATCTAATAATATTTATCAACTAGACAGTTTGAGTTTTGATAGTTTCAAGATAACTTCTAATGTTGCTAACATAATGCATCGCTTGACCATAACGACTATTGGCAGCTTTATTGTCACCTAAGTACGCATAAACGTTCGCCCAGCTTTTATCATCAATACCTTGATCTCGCAGTTTACGCTGAATACTCTTTACTGCATTTGGTCCCATGTTGTAGCCAGCCAGCGCAAACCAAATACGATCTGTCTTTGGCACATCAGCAAAGTCATCTTTCATTTGCTCTAAATAACGCGCGCCGCCGCCGATACTTTGGTAGGGATCGACGCGATCTGAGACGCCATTGCTTTGGCTGTATTATTGGTCAACATCATGAGACCACGCACACCCGTTGGCGATACAGCATTGGCATCAAGGTGTGATTCTTGATAACCCATGGCCACCAATAATTCCCAATCATGATTATAATTGCGTGCTTGCTCTTCAAAAGACGATTGATAATCAGGCAGTTTTTCGGTCAACGTTTTTTGGAAATGATCTTGGCTATAGGCGTCTTTCAGCAAGTTTTGATTGTAAAAGGCAGCAAGTTTTTGTGTGTTTTTCAGCTTAATACTGTCACATAAAAAGTAACTGGCTTTTTGTGATAATGGGTCATTGGATGAATTGAACGTCCAACTGACTTTTGGATGTAAACCATTCTTTGTTAAGCTGGCGTCATAGCCGCAACTGATGTTGATAGAGGATAAGTTAAACTTGCTCTTTAACTGTGTACTGGCCGTTGTTAATGCCATGTCTACCTCTCCCGATCTCAGCGCCTTTAGAGCAGTTTCTTCATTGGCATACGCTTTTAGATCGATATCAACGCCAAGCTCGTCAGCATAAGTACGTACCAAATCAAAACCAAAGCCATGTTGAAAACCGTCAGTCGCAAAATAAGTGCTGTCACCGGGGACGGCAGCGATGGTTAACGTGCTTTCTAGCATGACGTTATCATAGGCTGGCACTGGCGCACGCATCGTCGTCAGACTCTCAGCAGGTAAAGAGAGAAGGGCAATACTAGAAACTTGCGCCAGCTTTTTGGTTCTAGAAAAACGACTCGATGTCGTCGGGGTAATGGATGAAACGATGTTACTTTTAGTGTTCGGTTGGCGTTTAGATGGACGCAGTAAATAAGAAATACGGCGTCTAGCCCCTTGCGCAGATACTTTCACACGATAAGTAATACGCTGCATGGATGTCTCCTGATTTTAGCCATCCTGCTTACCGTAAAACGCTTATGAATGTAGGCTTATAAAGTAGTCATACATCGATGTCGCATTTTAGACAACCACACACTTCTTAATAAGATAAGTGCGTCGTCATCTTGCTTAATAATAGTGCCGCTAATGAATTTTTATCAGATGTAGCGGTGCAGTTTTTAATTAGCTGGTTATCTACTGGCGTATTCGGTGTATCACATAAGAGGGCTAAAAAATCTCTCAAAATATCAATATAAAACATCGATATAAAGTATCAATACAAAATGATGAACGCACAACACCGCGAAGGATATAAATCGGATGATTCCTTCATCGATGCATAGATGGGGCTAAGAATGAAACAACTATATATTAAACATAGGTAAGGTCATGAACTAAGTTATTGAGACAAAAACATAAAATGAGCGGGGTGCTTATACACTCAGCTTTTCTATGCTGATATTAATGACCATAGCCTCTTCAAATCATTTGTAATAGAGTCAACAGTGATTAATTTTTTGTCCAGCAATAAGGGTAAGCAAGTCGCTATTTTCATTACTAATAAAAAAATGACAGAAAATTTACTCAAACATTCTATCAATCAGCGGTTGCTAACCCAGTATCGCGACACTTAAATCAAGATAGACCATGCTGCTGAAAATATATCACGCACAGTGTATCTATTAGTAAACCGTCCAAAACCTCGCTATCTATATGACCTCAATAGCTATACAACATAGTGAGATTTTAGGCGGTTATACTCATTTAAGTACCATAACCGGAAGCTGTAATAAATGGGAAGCCTCATGACAAGACATTCTTTCTTCGGATATTAATATGCGGATATTCCTTGGATTATTCAAGTGTGGTTAAGAAATTAGCGATAAAACTTAACAATTGGGCTATAGACGGTTAAAAATGCCCTTGTTATTGGTACACTATTGAAAATTGAAGCCGCAAAAATTATGCATACTGGACAACAATACTGATTATTATTAGTATTGTTTTCCGAAAATTATTCTAAATTTAGATAGCTATGAGTAGAGTTGAGGACACAGTTTAAGCAGGATTATCAATATCTACAAAGGTCACGGGTATGCCAAATGCTTGAGAAACTATGTGACCGAGTGCTTGAATACCGCCGCGTTCTGTCGCGTGATGTCCACAAGCGAAATAATCAATGCCCAGCTCACGGGCAATATGGGTGGTACGTTCTGATATTTCGCCAGAGATAAAGGCGTCACAGCCCATCAATGCAGCTTGTTCGATCATATCTTGTGCGCCGCCCGTACAAATGCCCACGTGTTCGATAATTCTGTTATTATCGATATGAGCGCTTGTACTATTCGGTGCGCTATAATTGGCAGAGATATGCAATGGCAATCGTCCTAGCGTCTGGGTAATGTGAGTAATGAGGCTTTGAGCATTCTGCGGGGTACAAGTGGCGATATTACCCACTGGATGCGACTCACTAGGGTATAAAGCGCCGATAACGGTCATGTTTAATGCGTCAGCCAGCTTGGCATTATTACCAATGACAGGATGGGCATCGAGCGGCAGATGATAACCAATCAAAGAGATACCATGCTGCATAAGTTTACGGATACGCTGACCTTTCATGCCAGTGATGGGGGCAGGTTCGCCTTTCCAAAAATAACCATGATGCACCATAATGGCGTCTGCATTGTCAGCAATCGCCGCATCAATCAACGCCTCACAAGCCGTTACACCAGTGATGATGCGCTTGATAGGTCGACCCCCATCTACTTGTAAACCATTAGGGGCATAATCTTTAAAAGCATCTGCTGATAAATAGTCATCACAGAATGTGGTCAGCGCTTGAACGGTAATGGCGGTATCTGAGGGCTCGGTTGAGATATTGTGTGTGGTCATGGTATTCCCTTATAATTGATTCAGTGGGGCAAGCATTTATGGCTAAGATATGGCTTTTGATAATGAGTATTTTAACATGTGGCTATAGTAGGATAGATAATCCTACTCACTGAAATGGTACACGATACGTTACAACTGGGTAGTATTGGCGGTTATAATTTATACATGTAAGCGTGCCGTATAGATAGTGCATAAAAAAACAACCATCTAGTGGGCTGTGAACGTTTGATAAATGCTGCTCAATGCATCCTAATATACACCATGCTTCTCACCTTATTCATCTTCGTCTGTTTGTATCAAATTTATAGAGGTTTTATATGTCGTCATCTCGGAACACCAGCAGCAAGGCGTCTGTATTAAAATGGTTACCTTGGGTTTTATTGCTAGTCGTGATTGCCGCATTTATTTGGTTGTTTGCGAGTATGAAGACGGCATCAGAGCAGGCATGGGAGCCGCCCAGAACCACACCTGCTGAGCAGCAAGCGTCAGCACCTGTTTCTGATACACCCGCAGCGATTTCTTCTTATCATAATGCGGTTGCTCGCGCCTCACGATCAGTCGTGAATATCTACACCACGCAAACGATGGCAGAGCATCCTTATATGAATGATCCTGTGTTGCGCCGCTTTTTTGAGTTCCATGGTGCACCGTCAGAAGAGCAGGGCAATACCAATTTAGGCTCTGGGGTGATTGTCTCAGAAGATGGCTATATCGTGACCAATGCCCATGTGATCGAAAAAGCCGATGAAATTACGGTCGCCTTTAATGATGGTCGTAAGAGCCGCGCTAGAATCGTTGGTACAGATCCAGACAGTGATTTGGCAGTGATTAAAGTAGATATGACCGGCTTGGCACCACTTGGTTTCCGTAAAGAACCTATCCGAGTTGGCGATGTCGCATTAGCGATTGGTAATCCGTTCGGTGTCGGTCAAACGGTAACGCAAGGGATTATCTCGGCGACAGGACGTACTGGGCTTGGGGTCAACAAGTTTGAAGACTTTATCCAGACCGATGCAGCGATTAACCCAGGTAATTCGGGCGGCGCACTCGTTGATGCTTTTGGTGAATTAATTGGTATTAATACGGCCATTTACTCACGCTCTGGCGGCTCTATGGGTATCGGTTTTGCTATTCCTACCGCTATCGTTGAGCAAGTGATGAATGCCATTATCAAAGATGGTAAGGTGAGCCGTGGTTGGTTGGGGATTGAGATACAGTCACAGTTACGTGACCCAACGCAGCTTGAAACCTCGACTGGGGTAGAAGTGCTTAATGTCGTTCCTAAGAGTCCTGCTGCGAAGAGTGGTCTGCGTATCGGCGATATTATTTTGACGATTGACGGCGTCGAGATGACGGATGCCAATACCTTGATTCAGTATGTCGCTCGTAAAGCACCGAATACCACGCTGAATGCGCAAATATTACGCCGTGGCAAAAATGCGCAAGTCAAAATACTGTTAGAAGAGCGTCCAGCACAAGAGCCTATGGAACGTCCGGTTGTGATTCTTGATGAAAATGTTGGTGGTATAGAAGATCCAAATCTACAAGGTGAGAGACAAGACGTGCCGATGATGTCAGAAGCCGAGCGTGACCGTATGCGTGAAGAGCTGTTGCAGTTATTTGAAAGAGATGGTGCGCCTTTATAATGCCACTCTTCATCACATAAAGCTCAATCAAAATAAGCTTAGTCAAAATGGCTTGAACGGTTTATAGACAGTAAAAAAGCGCGTTATCTTGAAGATAACGCGCTTTTTGTTTCGACTTTTGTTAGCACTACTTTTGTTGGTATTACTCTATAGTAGGCTCGTGATTGATGTAAATCACACCCTGTACACGGCAACAGCAGGGCAGAATCTCGTCTTCATCAATCATAGCAAGGGGCGCAAACGGATAGTCAATGACGTGTGAGCTGGCGATACGCTTTATTCGGCAACTGCCACAATAGCCTTCCTTACATTGATAATTGATATCATGTCCAGTGCGTAGCAATCCATCAAGCAAGCTTTCATCATCATGCAAGTAAAATTGCTTCTTACTCGTCATTACCCAAGTCATAGTCTGATCCTGTTTGTTTCCCTATCATTCTGTACTTTCTAAACAATACTCTTTCAAAAACTATTTTTTAAATGAACACATAAGTTCTAAAGCTCAAAATCATCAAAATCGCTGTCTGATAAATCTGAGTCAATTTGACCCACCAAGTATGAGCTGATTTCCGTCTCTTGCGGAGCGACTTGCACGTTGTCAGATGACAACCATGTGTTAATCCACGGGATTGGGTTTGATTTAGAATTCGGGAATGCGACTGGCAAGCCAACCGCTTCCATACGTAAATTGGTGATGTATTCGATATATTGGCACAGAATGTCTTTATTGAGACCAATCATTGAGCCGTCTTTAAATAGATAACCTGCCCATTCTTTTTCTTGCTCAGCTGCTTTACGGAATATCTCGATGCTTTCTTCGTAGCACTCTTTGGCAATGTCGACCATCTCAGGATCATCACGACCGATGCGCATGAGGTTAAGAATATGCTGCGTGCCCGTTAAATGTAGCGCTTCATCACGAGCAATCAATTTAATAATCTTGGCATTACCTTCCATTAGCTTACGCTCAGCAAAGGCAAAAGAGCAAGCGAATGACACATAAAAGCGAATGGCTTCTAAGACGTTCACTGCCATCAAGCATAAGTAAAGCTGCTTTTTCAGCGATTTTAAATCGACGGTAATTTGCTTGCCATTGATCATGTGCGTGCCTGCACCGTATAGGTTGTATAGCGATGAGTTATAATATAAGTCATCGTAGTACTTGGCGATGTCTGCGGCGCGCTCTAGGATATGATCGTTTTGCATGATGTCATCAAAGACGATAGCAGGGTCATTGATAATATTACGAATGATATGGGTATAGCTGCGCGAGTGAATGGTCTCAGAAAACGTCCACGTCTCAATCCATGTCTCAAGCTCAGGAATCGATACCAATGGCAATAGCACCACGTTTGGGCTACGACCTTGGATAGAGTCGAGTAGCGTTTGATACTTTAGGTTACTGATAAAGATATGCTGTTCGTGTGAGGACAGATTGCCATAATCCATACGATCACGTGATACATCGACTTCTTCTGGACGCCAAAAGAACGACAACTGCTTTTCAATCAATTGCTCAAAGATAGGGTGCTTTTGTTGGTCGTAACGCGCCACGTTGACCGGATTACCAAAAACATCGGCTCTGTTAGCGCATTGTTTGGCGTTTGGGAAAAAATCGAATAAGTCATGAGACTGCCTTTATCATTGATATGGTTATTAAGTTATAGGGTTTTGACTAGATTTGGTCTGACTGAATTATATTACAAGTGCTCTAAAGATATCTGTTCTGACGTCTGTCCATCATTCATATACGCTTTAAATATCTCACTCAGCTCGCTATCGTCCAAACCTTCCAATTCATCGATCGCACTTTTACGCAGCGCACTCAAGCCATCATCATCTGATAGTTGCTGCATTTCTTTCTGTACGTCTTTTTTAGTCACTCTCTTTACTGGTTTTTTCAATACTTTTGTGGTGACTTTCTTTAATGCTTCTGGTCTTGCTGCTGTACCTTCGCCTAATTGCTCACGGACGTCTGCGATGTCGACTTCTACTTGCACGATATGCGAGTTACCATCATTTAGGTCGGAAAATACGTTAGGGATAAATAAACCACCGTCTTTGATGATTGCGGTATATTGCACGTCTATGACCTCCGTCATTTTTATTCTTTCTGTGTTCGATTATGGTTGGCGCGATACAAGGCTTTCATATACCTTATTGTTTTCTCTTTTGCCAACTGCCAATACATAAACCACCACCACATCATCTTTTACGGTATATACCAGACGATAGCCTACGGTGCGTAGCTTAATTTTATAAGTATCTGTATGTCCCGATAGTTTTGACGCAGGTACATGAGGGTTTGACAATCGCTGCTGTAATTTTTTCTTAAACTGCTGCTGAATATTTGGCGCTATCTTTTTCCACTCTTTTAATGCCAAAGGATGAAACTCAAGATTATAAGTCATCCAACGTTACCTTTATCGGTATCTGCCCATCATTCAATCGTGCGCTAACGGTTTGGCTCAATGCCATGTCGTCCATCGCTTCCATCATGCGCTCGAATACATCTGTCGAGACTAAGTAAGCCACGGGTTTATTGTGGTTTAAAATAGCAATGGACTCACCATCTGACTGTTTAATCAGTGCCGATGGGTTAGCCTTTAATTCTGAGATACTGGCTGTCTGTGTGGCAAATATTGGTTGCATAACTCATTCTCCACTAATATTACGCTCTAAATATAGGGCTAATTTTAGCACGAAAATTAGGTCTTATTTGTTATAGTACTAAACTTAAATATTTTTAGTAGCCAATCCCGCCTAGCGCTTGTATCTGCTTAGCCGCTGGCGTGCAGCAGTCTATCGTGTCTGACCGCATTCCTGTTGTCTCGATACTGCGCTCAGCCACAGACTGCATCGTCATCGTCGTCGTCGTCAGCAGGATACCGCTATAGTCGGGGCTAAACGACCGTGTTAGGGTATCTTTCTTTATCCTTGATGACTCTTCCGTTTATGCTTAATTTGTAGGGTGCGCTAGGGGTATCCTACAACTTTGGCCAATCTGAGCTATGTTATTTATTTAATGCCTTTTGCCTTATTAATTTTTTTAGCTTTTGCTAGAATAGTTTTAGATTTATTTTCGAATAATTCAGATAGAACATGTTCTAAAATTTCATACAAGTCAATGACATCATTTTTGGTTAAGCTCTTTTCCGGGTGACTACCTTCATTGCCAATCCATTTAATTGCCAAAAGTAATTCTTTAAGTTCAGAATGTTGCTTAGCTAGTTTATCAATTCTATTGTGTAAGTTTATTTTAACTCTCTTCTTTTTATTATTTATAGTAGTCTTTGGCACTTTGAGATGATTCAATATTAGCTCCAAGGCGGAGCGTGCATGATTTACTGCAGCAGAAGGAGAGCTAAAAAATAATTCAAAAGACTTATTAAGTTGATTAGTAATATCATCTGGAACATTTTTAGGTATGTCGATGATTTTTAATGATGGATAAAAATAATAAGGCTCGAAACATGGTGAATAAACTTGCTGTGGGATACCGTGGTCATCTTCCTCTATATCCCAATCCAAACAACCATGACCTGAGCTTGCAAACTGTTCATTACAATTGTTATTTGAACATCTAAAAATGCAACTATATACGAAACTAACCCATTCAGGCTCCCATTCATAGTGAGAGTGTCCTTTTAGAGAAACAGAAGTTTCTTTACTAAAAAACGTATCCTCATTAATCACTAAATAACCATTAGAACAAGTTGAACAAGGCCAAGAAATATTTTGGCTTTTTGTGAAACAGGAAGTTAAGAGTTCTTTATCAATCATGAAATATGGTCTCATGTAGTAAGTCTATAATTATTTATATAGTCATAAATTACCATTCTATTTTTTAAGCCAATGATACAATAATCTTACTTGGCACAGAGGTTTCACCGCTAGTCTCAATATTGAAACATAGCGAGCTTAACCCAAAAGCCAAACCCGCCATCCATCAGAAGTTCTATTTAAAGAATTTCTCTTGCGAACCTAAAATTGCAGTGCAGTTTTTTTAACGGTTCTCAAATCTTACATGCCCCGCCAGCACAATCATCTTCCATATCCGCTTGGGCATCGTTCGCACCATCACGAGTGTTATGGTAGTACAACGTCTTCACACCCATCTTATAAGCGTTTAGCAAGTCTTTTAGCAATATCTTCATCGGTACACGGCCACCAGCATAACGAACGGGATCGTAGTTGGTATTGGCAGAGATACTTTGATCGACGAACTTCTGCATGACAGCGACCAGCTTAGGTAACCGTCATTGTTTGGCATTTGCCATAGTAGCTCGTACTGATCTTTTAGGGTCGTAATCTCAGGCACGACTTGCTTTAGGATACCGTCTTTTGATGCTTTGATAGAGACCAGACCACGTGGTGGCTCGATACCGTTGGTCGCGTTGGCAATCTGACTAGAGGTCTCAGACGGCATCAAGGCAGTTAGAGTAGAGTTGCGCAGACCGTGAGTGGTGATCTCGCCGCGCAGCGTTTCCCAATCGAGATGTAGCGGCTCTTGGCAGATTTTATCCAAGTCGGCTTTGTACGTATCAATCGGCAAGATACCTTGTGAGTAGGTCGTCTCATTAAAAGCAGGGCATGCGCCTTGTTCTTTTGCCAATTTGTTTGATGCTTTCAAGAGATAGAATTGCAATGCTTCAAACGTTTGATGCGTTAGACCAAGCGCGCTGTCATCTGAATAGCGCACGCCATTTTTAGCTAAGTAATAAGCATAGTTAATCACGCCCACACCGAGCGTACGACGACGCATGCTGCCGTTTTGAGCTGCTTTGACTGGATAGTCTTGATAGTCGAGCAGGGCATCAAGCGCACGGACGATTAGCTCGGCTGGCTCTTCGATATCGCTGACGTTTTCAACTTTACCTAAGTTGACCGCTGATAGCGTACAAAGCGCGATTTCGCCTTCTTCGTCATTGATATTATCAAGTGGCTTGGTCGGTAGGGCAATTTCCATACATAGGTTTGACTGACGAATCGGCGCAATGGCCGCGTCAAATGGGCTATGGGTGTTGCAATGATCGACGTTTTGGATGTAGATACGACCCGTGCTCGCACGTTCTTGCATCATTAGGCTGAACAAATCAGCGGCTGGGATTTGACGGCTACGAATGCTTGGGTCATTTTCGTACTTGGTGTATAGCGCTTCGAATTTGTCTTGATCTTCAAAGAACGCATCATACAAGCCCGGCGTGTCACCTGGTGAGAATAGCGAGATGTCTTGACCTTTGATGAGGCGCGTGTACATCGTTTTATTTAGCTGTACGCCGTAATCCATATGACGCACACGGTTGTCTTCCACGCCGCGGTTGTTTTTAAGTACCAATAATGACTCAACTTCTAAATGCCACAATGGGTAAAACAACGTCGCTGCACCGCCACGGACGCCGCCTTGTGAGCAGCATTTAACAGCTGTCTGAAACAGTTTGTAGAATGGGATACAACCCGTATGCTGCGCTTCGCCGCCACGGATAGGGCTACCAAGGGCACGGATGCGACCTGCGTTGATGCCGATACCAGCACGCTGTGACACATAGCGTACGATGGCGCTGGTGGTCGCGTTGATAGAGTCTAGGCTATCACCGCATTCAATCAATACGCATGAGCTAAACTGACGCGATGGGGTACGCACGCCTGCCATGATTGGTGTTGGTAGCGAGATTTTGAATTGCGACGTCGCATCGTAAAAGCGCTTTACGTAGTCCAAACGATCTGACTTGTCATAACGGCTAAACAAACACATACCAACCAGCATGTACAAGAACTGCGGGCTTTCAAAGACGGTCTTGTTGACGCGGTCTTGGACGAGGTATTTACCTGCCATTTGCTCAACAGCGGCATAAGCAAGGTTCATATCGCGCCAGTGATCAAGATATGCTTCTAATTCATCAAACTCAGCACGGCTATAATCAGCTAGGATATGCTGATCGTATTTACCAGCGTCGGTCAGTTTTTTGACATGATCATAAAGGTGCGGCGGGGTGAATTTATTGTAAGCAATTTTACGCAGATGGAAAATCGCCAAACGCGCAGCCAAATACTGATAATCAGGCGTATCTTCAGAGATAAGATCTGCTGCTGACTTGATGATGGTCTCGTGAATATCGCGAGTCTTGATACCTTCATAAAACTGAATGTGCGACTTTAGCTCAACTTGCGACACAGACACATTATCCAAATTGTGAGCTGCCCACTCGATTACCTTATGAATTTTATCCAAATCAATAAGCTCTAATCGTCCGTCACGTTTGGTCACTTTGATTTTGTCGATGTGTGTCATGTTGCCCTCTTAAGTTGATAACTTGGTAATTATTTATAATGTTGCTTATAGTGATGCTGCACAGTCAGTAAACGGCAGGCATTCTTTATAATGCTACGATGCTTGCGCCGCGATAGGTGTTTTTTTAGGCAAAAATCTACCGCTACTCATAGTGACACTTAAATTCACTGAGTACTACATATAGCGTGTTTGTTAGTAGGTAGGCACAATATAGCGGGAAAATTTTGAAAATACTATATTGATTTTAGCATCAAACTATGTTGCTGTGAGGTTGTGCTGTGTCCGAATTTTAGCAAAGGACGATGGGGTAAGGGTTAGACGCGATTGACTCAAATAATAATTTTTTTGTAAAAACGGGCTGACAGTTTGCTTTTTATTCGCGAGTAAATGACCACCAATAAGGGGACACAGAACAATAATAATGAGGGCGCAGATTGTACAGCAAACCACAAAAAATCGCCACCCGTATGAATGACGATTTCGACGGAAAAGCGGCTGGCTTTTTTTAAACGACAATTATCTATTTATACGACCAAACGAACTGTTTTGGCAGCGTCGAGTGAAGCATACAGCACATTGACCTGATCGGCTGCTGTAAGATATAGATTGACCCTTGCTGAATGGAAGCGACCCGTTTTAGACGGTTTCACTTCTATCGAGGCCAAATCAAAATCAGGGAACTGACTGCCCAAAATAAGCTTCACTTCATTGAGTAAGTTCTCACGCTCGCCTTCATGACCAATGATGCTAAGTGGATAGTTCATTGGAAAGTCCCAAAGCTCAGGATTTTGAATATCCGTCCTTTTGCCTGTGATCACACCTTGATTGGGCGTTAGGTTGGTCATTTTTACTGATTTTTCATTTGCTGGTGCTTGGTTGTTGTTTTGATTGGTGCTGTCTTTTGGATCGTCAGTCATGATGTGTGCCTCGCTTTATTAAATGTTAGCTATTAGCATAAGAGCTTTATCCACCATTTATAGTGGCACTAAACTTATAATTCAAGTGCTAAAATGGCAATGACAGTATGCTATGGATCACTGTGATCTGTCATAAATTTTGCTCAGTCATCCATGATAATCAAATGTTAATACACATATCAGCTCATTTTTTATAAGCACAAACAGCGACGTAATCCCCACGGTCATAGCCTTCGATGACTTCTTGCACCTTATCATTGGCATACATAGGATGGGTCAGTAAGGTTTGTGCATACTCAAAATCGACAAAACCATTGGCTTGCATCAGCGCGATTTTTTCATCAGAGGTGCGCCAATTTGCTGATTTAACCAGCTCAATAGGATAGGGATCAGCAGGAGAGATATGAGCAAGCAGCGGATGCTCCCAAGTATTTAATGAGCTGGCCAAATTATATAAGCTGGCAAAACCGCTTTCTTTTGGCACATCGATAACAATCAATTTACCGCCCGTTTTTAAGGCATCAAATGCCTTTTTAATACAGATATCCAAATCGTTGATGTAGCTGACACTGCCGTTAAACATGATGATATCAAACTTACTTGGCTCAATATCGCAAGTTTCGGCAGGACTAATATCCACTTGTAAGCCGCGCTTTTTAGCGATTTCAGCCATGTCTTTTGAAGGCTCAATGCCGTGCCTGATATGGATATTATAATCCTGCGCCAATAGTGACTCAAACAGCCCGCTACCGCAGCCGATAGACAATATCTCACTATCCTTATCTAAGAAATGAGCGACCAGTTTTAGCTCACTGGTCAGTAAGTTTTGGTTGTCAAAAAACCAGCTGTCATACGCGCTTGCGTGTTCATCGAATGCTGCCATGATGTTTCTCCTTGAGTATTTTTTGTTGTATCGTTAATCCACTATAAAAGAGTGACAGCATTAACCTCGCTTAAAGTATTACTCATACATCTGCACTCGATTGCCTTGTCACTCTTTTAAATTGAATCAATTATATTGAATAGTGCGTGCCGCTAAATTTGCTATAAAGCTAGCACCTTGCATAGGGGCTAGGACAGATCAAGCGCTTGTTGCCAAAAATTCACTTCCATACGTGAAGCAGTATTAAATAACTGTTGGAACTTGTTTGCCTGAGCGGGGTTAGCCTGTGCTAGTAGCGTATTAATCTGCGCTTCATTCTGCGCGGTAATCGCTTGAAATTCGTCACTGGCAAAGACATCAATCCATGGCTGGTAAGGATTGTCCGCGACAAAACCTTGTTCTTTAATGCGTTTGCCAATTTCGCCATAACCCATCAAACAAGGGGCAATCGCCGCATAAAGCTCAGCCAGTGAGCCTGACATCGCAGCGTCCAATAGGTAGCGGCTATAGGCTATAGTCACGGTAGATTCAGGGGTGCTTTCTACTTCTTTAAGTGGGATGTCCCACTCATGACATAAATCGAGATACATGCCAATTTCCATATCGAGCATGGCGTTGATGCCTGCTTGACCGACACGCATTTGTGCCAGCGTATCACTCTTATACACGCTCAACGCCATCACACGGGTATAGTGAATAAGATATAAATAGTCTTGCACAAGGTAGTGACGAAAGCTGTCAGGGGCGAGCGTACCTGCCGTTAGCTGTTTGACAAAATCATGCTGAATGTAGCCATCCCATGTTGGGCAATGGTGGCGTAACGTTTGGTAGTTCATAGTATTCACTTACTGTTATAAAATGCGAGTAAGCAAAGAGTAGGAGGTGATAAGCAAGCAGGCACAAAAAAACCTTACCAGATTATGTGAATAAACTGGCAAGGCTTGCTTAGCAATAGATGCTTAAGAGGTGTGCTATAAAATGTCACGCTTGTTTCCTACGTCAGTGCTAACTGCATCAGGTTCGCGGGTAACTCTCAGCCATGATTTTGAATTGTAATTAAAGCATCAAAAATCAAAGCACCCCGACAAGGTTTATTTTTCAGAAATAGATATAAAGTTTACATAAGTTTAAACTGCTCGTACTTAAGCAATCGGCTCTATGGTAGACGAATTCAGTCATCATTAGCAAGTGATGCGCAAAAAACCATGAATAAAGGTTGTCTTACAAGCGTAAATAGACAGGATTTTACCTTTTATTAAGCTGGTCAAGTACCACGAGAATGGTGAGAGAAATCACTATTTTCAAATACATTTTGTATTCATAAAAGCTCTACTATTGCCTATATTATTTAGCTACTTGAAGTTAGGATATATAAAAAATATCTCATAAATTAAGGCAACACGTTTATGGGGCACTGTCTCATTTAGCATTGATTGCTTTATGCTTTATAATCATTCAGCTAAGAGGCTATGGTAAATAGCCATTGATAGGAGTGATCTCAGGCAGAATATCTGCCTCTTCTAGTGCTTCTCGCAGATTGATCTCGATAGTACGCGACAATGCAGTCAGGGGTAGTTTGTTGGCGGCTAAGCCGAAAGGCTCTTCTAGCTCTTCACTGAGGGCATCCAAACCAAAAAAGGTATAAGCGATCACGGCACAAATCAGTGGGGTCACCCAACCGAGCGAGGCCACCAAGCCAAAAGGCAACATGATGCAATACAGATAGGTCGTGCGATGGACCAGCAGCATATAAGCAAACGGCAGCGGTGTATTATGAATGCGCTCGCAGGCTGCCAATACAATGGTCATAGACGTCAGGCGCTCATCCATATTTTGTATGACTTGCTCTGATACCAGTCCTTGACGCCGAATGTCGCCGAGTTGCTTGCCCATGAGGCGCATGATGTAATCAGGTAGGTTGCGCGCTTGGCGCATACTATCATGGTGTTTTGATGCGACAAAAGGCTCGACATCATGCCAAGGTGAGGAGCCGCGAAGGCGATGGCGCACAGCATGCGCAAAAGCAATGGTCAGGTAAATCATCGTTCGCCCAGTCTCGTGCCCATTCTCGGTATCAGTATCTATAAAAGAAAGCACTTGACGGGTTAAGCTACGCGCATCATATACCAACTGACCCCAAAGCCCTCGAGCTTCCCACCAGCGTTGATAACTGGCATTGTTACGAAAACCAAGAAATAGCGACAACGCGATTCCTAGCAAGGTAAAAGGAGCCATACCATAATAAGGAAAAGAGTCAGGAAGCCAGTGCTGAATAATTGTTATAAGTGTGCTGAGAAGCGCGATCAGCAAAATTTGCGGATAAATTTTTGGAATGACAGAGCCGTGCAGGGTAAAAAGTATCTTGAGGGCGTTTGGGGTTTGCCGGACAATCATGTCGGTTTCCTATCGATGGCATGTATAAAAAAGCGATGGCAGAGGTATCAATCAGCGTATACTCAAATCATCGCGACCTATCATATCAGTAGTTACCAATATGGCAATAATAAGATGACACTTAAATACTTAAATCACTTTTGTATTGCGCAGCAGCAAGGAAAACTGTAAGCACGCTCTAAAGGGTCTCTTCTTCACGCAGCGTCAGCACCTCATAACCATCGGCAGTCACCGCGATGGTATGCTCCATTGGGCAGAAAGCTTTTTGTCTGCAGTCACCACCGTCCAGCCGTCTTTTTTCATTTTTACTTTGGCTTTGCCTTGATTAATCATTGGCTCAATAGTAAAGGTCATGCCTTGTTCTAGAACCAAGCCTGCACCTGCGCGACCATAATGTAAAACTTCAGGCTGCTCGTGCATTTCGCGACCGATACCATGCCCGCAGTATTCTCTAACGACAGAGTAACCGTGCTGTTCGGCATGGCTTTGAATGGCATGCCCGACATCACCGAGCGTTGCGCCCGGTTTGACCACACGGATACCTGCCCACATGGCCTCATAAGTGTTATCGACGAGGCGTTTTGTTAAGGGCATCACATCATCAATCATATACATTTTGCTAGAGTCGGCAATAAAGCCGCCTTTTTCTAAAGTAATGTCCACATTGATGATGTCGCCTGATTTTAGGACTTGGTTGCTTGAGGGTACACCATGACAAACCACTTGATTGACAGAAGTGTTGAGCACGTATTGGTAGCCGTATTGACCTTTGCTGGCAGGTCGTGAGTGTAAAACATCCACAATATAGCGCTCAACTAAATCATTGACAGTCATTGTGGAGATGCCAGCGACCATGTGCGTATCTAGGTAAGCAAAAACCGATGCCAATAAGCGTCCAGACTCGCGCATGATGGCCAATTCTTCAGGTGTTTTTAGCGCGATTTTAGCCATCGATAAGATTTCCTATATTAACATCTGCTCGTTTTAACTGCTCGCTGATGATATCGGTATAAGGTGCGTGAGGATTGGCCTCGGCCAACATACCTATCTTTATCCAATACTCTGCCTGCGCGTTAATCGAACGTACCATTACCGCACTGGCTTTACGAAGCTCTTCGTGTAGCGCATCATCAATTTTAACAATACCCATTGTTTTACCTAGTATATGAAATGTATACGAATCATATATATTGTATAGTGACATTGCAAGCTCGTTCTTGTATTCCTTGATGAAGACATGTGGTTATAGTATTCGAGCCATCAAATCGATGACACAAAAAAGCGAGATAAACTCGGCTTTTTTATTGGTGCTTAGTTTGCTTTATTATTAGTCATTTTCAAGGAAAGAGCGCAAGTGCTCAGAGCGTGACGGATGACGCAATTTACGCAGTGCTTTTGCCTCAATCTGGCGAATACGCTCACGTGTTACGTCAAACTGCTTGCCGACTTCTTCTAACGTATGGTCAGTTGGCATGTCGATACCGAAGCGCATTTTTAGCACGCGTGCTTCACGCTCAGTCAGATTGCCCAATACATCACGAGTCGCTTCACGCAGACCAGCTGCGGTCGCATCATCAACAGGGCTTGAGATAGTACCATCTTCGATGAAATCACCTAGATGCGAGTCTTCATCATCACCGATTGGTGTCTCCATAGAGATAGGCTCTTTGGCGATTTTCAGTACTTTACGGACTTTAACTTCGTCCATCTCTAAGCGTTCACCTAACTCTTCAGGCGTTGGCTCGCGTCCCATTTCTTGTAGCAATTGACGTGAGACACGGTTTATTTTATTAATCGTCTCGATCATATGTACAGGAATACGAATGGTACGCGCTTGGTCAGCGATAGAGCGGGTAATCGCCTGACGAATCCACCATGTGGCATAGGTCGAGAACTTATAACCACGGCGGTATTCAAATTTATCGACTGCTTTCATCAGACCGATGTTACCTTCTTGGATTAGATCCAAGAATTGTAGACCACGGTTGGTATATTTTTTCGCGATAGAAATAACCAAACGCAAGTTAGCTTCGACCATTTCTTTTTTGGCGCGGCGAGCTTTTGCTTCACCGACTGCCATACGGCGCGCGACATCTTTCATGTCGTGGATTTTCATGTCGAGCTGTTGCTCGTAGTCACGAATGCGACGTTGCAATAAAATAACGTCATCAGTGACTTTTTCTAGCGTACCAGCAAATGCAGGTTTGCCCTTGATGCGCTCAATCAGCCAATCGACGTTGGTTTCGTTGCTAGGGAAAGTCTTACGGAACTCTTCACGTGGCATACGTCCACGGCGAATCACCAAACGCATGATTTGACGCTCTTGCTTACGCACATCATCATAGACATCATGCATGATAGCCATGACTTGATCTGACAAGCGATTGTTCAACTTTAGCATCATAAAGCGTTCGGCAAGTAGGGCATAAGCAGTATCTGCTTCTGTGCTACCACGGCCATAATCTAGCAAGGCTTGCTTGGCTTTGATAAATAAGTGTTCGATTTCTTCTAGACGCAGACGTACTTCTTCAGGATCGATACCGCTGGTTTCTTCTTCAGCTTCCTCTTCAACGTCGTCTTCATCCTCGTCCTCATCATCAAGCGCCGCTGCTTTGGCTTTTGCTTTGATCACAGGCGGATTTTCTTTCTCTTCTTTGATGCGTTCACGTTCTTCTTTTGCTGCCTCTTTCGCTTCTTGGGCAGCGATTTTGTCTGCTTCGGTCTCAGGATCTAAAAAGCCAGTAATGACGTCAGAAAGCTTTTTTTCGCCATCTTGTACTTTTTGATACTCATCAAGGACGAACTGTACGGTACCCGGCCAGTAAGACATCGCATGCTGTACGTCACGAATGCCTTCTTCGATACGCTTGGCAATAGCAATCTCACCTTCACGGGTCAATAGATCAACCGTACCCATTTCACGCATATACATACGCACAGGGTCAGTGGTGCGACCCGGCTCAGTCTCAACAGAGGCCAATACCGCCGCTGCCTCATCCGCTGCCATGTCATCATCACTTGAATCATCGTTCATCAAGATATCATCGGCATCAGGCGCAGATTCAAAGATTTTGATACCAACGTCGGTCAGCATTTGCACAATATCTTCGATCTGATCGCTTTCGGTAATAGAGTCGGGCAGTTGGTCATTCACCTCAGCATAGGTTAGATAGCCTTGCTCTTTACCCATTTGGATTAAGGTGGCCAGTTGAGATGTGGACTTAGAAACTGACTTATCGTTCATAAATACTCGCTTACTTGCATCGGACATTTTTATATTGTGACGCGCTATCGCTCGCTCAGTGCGTTGATATAATCAATCGATTCATCAAAATATGGCGTAGAGGTTGTCAGTAATATCAAAAATGAGTTGATATGAATAAAGGCTCAAAATACTACAATTACAATGCTAAAAAACTGCTAGAAATTAGTAATGCTAAAAAGTCTTCAAGATAACATTATCTAAAAAATAATATATAAAAATAACGGTACCTAAAAACGGATACTTCAAAATAATATCTAAAATTTGTGCTTAATGAGGCGGATTTATCGCCATCTATTAAATCGGGCTATAAATAGTTAGCGACACAGTTTAACACACACCAGCGTAATCAAGCACGAGGTAGTGATATCTACCGACCGTTTTTTGCTGATTATTTTATATCAGCCAAATGATTAAATGGCAATACATGCTATTGGGCATAATCATTAGTAGTGGGGGCAGCGCTATACTTTTAAAGGGTTGGAGATTTTTTAGCAAAAATAATGGCAAACGTTAAGATTTCACCGTCGCCATCTGCGCTGACTGCTCAGCTTGCTGTGCGCGTAGCCAATCATTTAATAATTGCGACTGCTTACGGACAATCGCCAGCTTGATATGATCAGGATTTTTGATGAGCTCTTGCATCTTTTTTTGCAGATATAACTTGAGCAACTGCATCACTAAGTTTTCGATCAACTCATCCAAGCTCAAAATATTTCTGCCAATCAATGTCTTATAAAATCCACCCCAGCTACGGCTAAGTGTTTCTTGGGTGATTGGTTTGACATTAGGCAATATAAAGTGTGCGGCGGCGTTGGCATCTTTGGGTAAATGATTCAGGCAGCGTTTGATGGTGCTAACGATATCCAGCAAGGCGATATCTTGCAAATCTTCCCAAGCAAGCGGACGCAAGATGTCAGGCGCGGCTTTTTGCTTGATGTGTGCTGGCAGCTGTAAATCATTAATACCTGCCTGCTGCCAAATGGCTTCGATAGGGTCTTCAATTAAGGCGCGTGGCTGAAACAAAAAACAAAGTTGCAATTGCTGACTGATGGTCATGTCACCATCAAAATCTAACAGTGCGTCTTTTGCCTCGACATTCTGACTGCGTTTACCGCCGAGCTTTTGATAGACATCATTGTTCAGCAAATAGCGAAAGCTACTGCCTTTAGGTAATGCAGTGGTCAAGGCACGTACTTGTGACATGAGCTTGGCTTTGCCTTCTGCCAAGGTTAAATCGTAACGCTCGCTTAAATAGGCAAAAATATACTGTGACAATGGCATGGCATTCGCGATTTGCTCACGCATGGCATCGCCGCCCTGACTCTTAATAAATGTATCAGGATCATGATTATTTGGTAGGGTCAAAAACCGCAACTCTTTGTCATCGGCCAGTACTGGCAAAGCCACTTCAAGGGTACGCCAAGCCGCTTTTTGTCCCGCGCTATCGCCATCAAAGCTCAAGGTTAGGGTAGGGTTTAATGTTAAAAGTCGTGAGATTTGGCTCTCATTGATCGCCGTACCCATCGAAGCGATAGCGCCATAAATACCCGCTTGGTAAAGGGCAATCACATCCATATAGCCTTCGACCACCAGCCAGCTGTTGGCACGTTGTTGGCGTGATTCGTAATAGCCATACAGCACATGCTGTTTATGAAAAACGGGTGAGTCAGAGGAGTTGATATATTTAGGTTTCACTTCATCATCGAGCGCTCGACCACCGAAGCCAATCGTACGGCCTTGATTGTCTCGAATCGGGAAAATGACCCGATCACGGAGTAGATCATAATCGCGCCCTGACTCGGACTGGCGCACCAAGCCAAGCGCTTTTAAGCCTTCAATATCCTGTGGAAATTGATGCTCAAGATGCTGCCACCCAAAGCGCATAGCCTAAGCCAAAGGTCTCAAAGATGTCTTCTGTGATACCACGCGATAAAAAGTAATGCTTAGCATGCGGATGAAGGGTAAGATTGTGCTGATAAAACTGCTGGATTTGCTCTAACAGCTCATACAGGTTACCGTCTTTATCAGAAACGCTATGATCATCATACAATGCCGCAGCGTCAGTATCGCCACCTGTCAACCATGCTGGCGGATAGCTATTATCATCTTGGTAGTCTGTGCCATAAGAATCTTCTGGATAAGACGCTGAGTCGTAAGCATCTAGCGGTGGATACTCATCGTAGCCGTTGCTACTATCGTGATAAACGGGTTGATCGGTATCGCCGTACTGGTTTTGTTGCTTAATAGCCGAAGTAGCGTTAATAGAAGGCGCATTAATTGTTTGAGCAGGACTTTTAGCGTCGATAGTCGGATTAGGTATTGACGGTGGTGCAATCGGTTTTGGTGCACGGCGCTGGTAGCTGACGTTTTGTTGCTCTTCTTTTGGGACTTCGATGCCCGTCTGCTTTGATAGCTCATTAACCGCTTCAATAAAAGTTAAGTTTCATAATCGCGTAAAAAACTGATGGCATTACCGCCGACGCTACAGCCAAAGCAATGATAGATGTTTTTTTGTGGATTGACATAAAAAGAGGGCGACTTTTCGCCATGAAATGGACAGCAGCCTTTAAACTCACTACCAGCACGTTTAAGCGTCGTATGACGCCCAATGATACTGATTAAGTCAGCTTGGCTATTTAATTGGTCGAGAATGTGATTTGGAATACTCATGCAAAAAACAGTTTACCATAGGTGTATTATCTTAAGCATAGGCAATATTGGGCGCAAACAATATTGGGCATAGATAATGAAACAGAAACAGAAAAAATAAGGCCAACTCTGTCGTTGACCTTATTTTTTCATGATGTGCGTTGATGTACTAAAAAGAAGAAACGTTCTCTTAGTTAAAGAAGAGACGTTGCCTCAAATCTAGCGCATTTATTCATCATTCATATCGACATCTGCTGGCAGGATATCAATCCCTTGAACAGGCAACGTCGTACGGCGTACAGGATTGGTGTTTTGCGGATCGACATTGGCTTCTCTTGCCGTAGAGCCAGTGCTCGATTGGCTAGTAATACGCTCAGCGGATGCTTCAGGCAGACCCAAGCCAACATTGATGCCACTATTGGCGCGCACAGGTGAAGTACCTTGCGCTGCACTGGCTGCTACTGCATTATCGCTTGGCAGTCTTAATTGACTGGCGTTACGAATAACCTGAGTTTTGGTCGCGCCGTTATAGTCGCCTGTCGCAACTGATGAAGTATCTTTGTTAAAACGACTTAACTGCCCAAAAGTCAATTTGTTGATAAAAGAACGCTCACGTTTGGTGTCGAGTTTAACGCGTCCATCAGCACTTAACATGTTGGGATAATTGATTTGTAATAGAGTTTTGTGTTCTGCTGCCAAATCAGACATACCCAATTTGTCATAGCTATAAGCTAAGACTGCGATTGCGTCTGGGATGGATTCACTAAGTGGATAGTATTGAAACACCCATTTGGCACGGTTAACAGCAGCGACATAAGCTTCGCGCTCGATATACCAGTTGGCGGCACTCATCTCACTTTCAGCAAACTGATTGTAAATGAAAGTCATGCGCTGAGCGGCATCTGGCGCGTAAGCTGTTAGGGTACTTATTAATAAGCTCTTGAAAGTTAGCGAAGGCAATACGTAAATAGGCGGTATCACGCTCAGCTTGATTGAGCTTAAACAGTTTTAGACCTTCTGATGAGCCTTGCATATTGGCGACGCCGCGCACATAGTAAGCGTAGCTGACTTGTGGATTAGAAGGATATAGATTAATAAATTGCTCAGCGCTGGCAGCTGCCATTTCATACTTACCACTGGCATATTGTGCGTACATCATGTCGAGTAATGCTTGCTCAGCGTACTGTCCAGTAGGATAAAAAGTGCGCAGATTGGTCAAATCTTCGATGGCTTGTGTATAGCGGCCTTTATCAATCTGGGTAATGGCGTCGTTATAATAGTTCTGCTCTGATTTTTCGGCAGTTTCTACCGCATCGACGTCTTTACCGCCAGTCAGGTTTTTGAAAGTCTGACAGCCCACTAAGTTTACGCTTAGCGCAAGTAGGGTTATTGAGGACAGTTTGATAAACGTATTGCCAACAGCTTGCATACTTCTTCTCCGACACAAGACGTATAATAGCAGCGACGCTATCATACTAGATATTAGGTTAATGATAAAAAACGATGCGTAGGCATCAATAGTGGTCTGTCATCTACTATGTCAATCATCGGACATACCAGTTATCGTTATTAAAAAACGCTTGATGGCATAGGGTTTATATCAAACCAAATGCTTTTAATAAAAATTCGATAAGCATACAGTGGCATAGCATACAGCAAAATATGGCTATACTTTATAGAATAACGTTTGCTTCGTCTATTTTTTCGCCATCTATATTGTACTTAATCCAATCGTGCTCATCGGATTTGAGTCAGTATCGTACAGTTATTAGTCTACTGCAACGCATATACGATATGCTGATGCTCGCAATGAGCTGTACACCAGCGGATGTCAGTTTGGCATTTTAACATGAGCTGCTGTCACGAGCGATATCGAATGTCGCTGACACTGACAAATATACAGTAAATTACAGCAATGTCATATTTTAGAGAGTTAAGTACGGCGCTGACGCTCGCTGAGGTATAATCAAAAAATGACAGATAACACACAGCTTCTATAGGCTTAGGCGCTTGGCGTGATACACTAGCACAGTATTGCCTCCGCTTTTTTCGACGACGATCGCTTTTATGATAAGCGATTGATAGCGAATGGCCTTTTGTTTTTTATAGCGTTACGCTTAACACTTTATTAGAAATTTTCTCAAAAGCTACCTTTCAAAACCATGTCAGGCGCTTTGCCATATATAAATCTGCTATGAATAATAATGCTATGACTACCCATTTACCACCGAATCAATCGCGACAGACTGATTCATCAGCACAAGAGTCACCGATGCCAAATGACGTTTTAAATAATAGTGAATTACCTGACAATAATCAGTCGATGCTTGATGAGCAAAGCCATAGCGATCATGTTTTAGAAGACGCTGTGTCAGAAGAAGCTACGTTAAAAGATAGTGATGTGCTTGACGACGATATGATAGATAGCAGCGATGAAGATGCTGACGACATTGATGATAGCGACGATGATGAAGCGTCAGCCGCCGGTCAAGTGGTGCCAGTAATTATTAATATGACGCATACGGTTATAGAAGACGAAGCTGGTTTACGTATTGATAAATTGGCTTCAAAAATATTTACCGATTTCTCACGTGTTCAATTACAAGGTTGGATCAGTGATGGTAGCCTGCTGTATAACGGAAGCGTGCAAAAACCAAAAATTCGTGTCAGAGCGGGTGATGTGCTGCAGTTAACGACCACATTAGAGCAGCATAGTGAAGATCAACCAGAAAATATAGACATCGATGTGGTCTATGAAGATGATGACGTATTGGTCATCAATAAACCTGTTGGCATGGTAGTGCATCCTGGTGCGGGCAACCAAACCGGCACCTTGGTCAATGCACTACTATATCACTATCCGCAGCAGCACCATCTGCCGCGTGCAGGTCTGGTGCACCGTATCGATAAAGATACCTCAGGGCTATTGTTGATTGGCAAAACCAAGCCAGCACAGCTTGCGCTGATGGAGCAACTAAAGGACAAGTCGGTCTATCGTCATTATCAGTGTGTGGTAGCAGGGGATGCAGCGAGTCTATCGCGCCATCGCCGTATTGACGCACCAATCGGTCGTCACCGCAACCAGCGTACTAAAATGACGGTAATGACGGCAGGACGTGAAGCTGTGACTCATTTACTGAATGTGACCGCGCTTAATGGCAATTATTGCCTGTTGGATGTGGGTCTTGAAACGGGACGCACTCACCAAATTCGTGTGCATTTAAGTCATGTGACTTATCCGATAGTGGGTGATCGTGTCTATGGTGGTCGTCGTCAATTGCGGGCAGGACTGACAGAAGCACAACGTCAAGCGATTAATAATTTTCCACGTCAAGCCTTGCATGCCTACACACTGGGTTTCGTACATCCAACGACTGGTGAAGATATTGAAGTCACCACACCACTGCCTGAAGATATGCAGCAGTTGATGGCTGTGCTAAGTGATGGCTATGATGACGAGTAGACCTCTCCTTGTAGGCGAGAGCGTAAAGTCGCTTGTAAAAAACAGAGCCTAGTAGTAAATAGCGATCCGTGACATAAAAATGACTCATTAAGACGGTAAATCAGCCATGACTCATCAGTTTCCTATGACATTGCTTGCACAGATTGATGATGTGGCTGTTTTTCAAACAGCTGCCTTTTCAAGCGATGATGTTGACTCACAAGACCAGCCCACAGAACAGCTAGTACGACAGCAACGTCAAGCGAATTACGGTGAGCTAAATTTAGGTTTGCATGTCAATGACGATGCTGCAAAAGTACTGAGCAATCGCATGCGTTTATTATCTGCCATCAATGAGCAGCTTGCACCCTTATCGTCGACATGCCAACAGGTACCCATCAAACGCTTACACTGGGTTAACCAAGTTCACGGTAAGCAAATTCATGATATTGATGGCACAGCGCTAGGTATGACGCCAATGTCTGCTGACGCGATGGTCAGTCGGCAACAAGGGCTTGGGCTTGCGATAATGACGGCTGACTGCGTGCCGATAGTCTTATATCAGCCAGCCAGTGGTCAAATGGCAGCGATTCACGCGGGTTGGCAAGGTCTGGCTTGCGGGGTTATTCAAGCGACTGTGCACTGTTTTACGCAATCGGGACAAATCGAAGCTTGGATTGGTGTTTGTATCAGTCAAGACAGCTATGAAGTTGGCGCTCAAGTTCGCAATCAATTATTGAAAGGTTGCACAGAAAATAAGTTATTGAACACAGCAAGTATTGAACATTTTGATTCGTTATATGTCATAGATTCTGTGGCTACTATTAAAGGCGGTAGCGAGACTCAACATGTACAGGATACGGTTGATAAGCTGTCAAGCTGTGACACAGTTGACGCGAGAAAAATCAAGCTAAACTTACCAAAGTTGGCAGCGGATCAGCTTAGTGCGGCGGGCGTTATAGTAGATGACACATTATCTAGCAGGTGTAGTTATGCTGATGACCACTATTACTCTTATCGGCGTCAAACGCATTTGCAGCAGCCTGCTACAGGTCGAATGGCGCTGGTCATTGTACGTGGCGCTGCGTAGGATTACGCTATTTGCTGTTGCGCGCAATTAACTGTTGAACTTATATTGTTTTTATTTAACCATTTATAGCCATTATTAGAGTTTGTATGAATACACCTGCCAGATCGTCCATTACTGATAGCATACCGACTGTATCTATTGCTGTTATTTATCATAGCAACTACGGTCATACCAAGCGCGTCGCTGAAGCGATCGTCGAAGGGGCGCATCAGAAATTGCCAGCAGCACAGGCCAAAGCCGTTGATGTCCACAAGGTTGACTGGGATTATTTGGATCAGGCGGATTTGCTGGTTTTCGGTAGTGCCGTATATATGGGTAGTGTCACTGCTGAATTTAAGACTTTTATGGATGAAACCTCAAAGCGCTGGTATCATCGTAAATGGGAAGGCAAGTGGGCAGCCGCTTTTGCCAACTCTGGTGGCTGAGCGGTGATAAGCTGGCGGTATTGCAGCAGATTTCTTTGTATGCGATGCAGCATGGCATGAACTGGATTGGATTACCGCTGATGCCGACAGGTCATGAGGCTCATGATTTAAACCGTTTATCTAGCTTTTTGGGCTTGATGACCCAGTCGCTTGATGGTCCCCCTGAAGAAACGCCAGGACGGGGAGATATTGATACGGCTATTTGGTTCGGCGATCATTTGGCCAAGACAATTATCAAGCATCAGCCAGCGGCGCGCCCTTGAAATGAATGGCTATTGAATCATTCAAGGTAATTTATTAAACATTGAAGGCAGATATCAAACTGATATCTGCCTTTTTTTTGCTTATTTTATGAGTGTGATGGCACTATTTTTGATTTTTTGTACTGGTATTATTTTGAACCTGCACAGTGGTGGCAGGCATATTTTTGACCAAGATGCTATTAGTAGGGGTGGTATTCACAGGGATAGGGCTGTCGACAAATTGAAATGATTGGCAGCCTGTGATTAACAGGGCTGATGTCAGTATATAAGCAAGAATCGGTAACTTCATAGTGGTGTCTCAGGCGGCGATCGGCAATGTGAAAATAGCGCCTATCATAAACAAAATATGGTGCGTTGCAATAGCTTGTTTCGTAGCATTATAAAAATCTGACTGATAAAAAAAGCGAGTGCTAACTTAAGTCTATGTATCTATTATGTACAACTAAAATTGATGATGACAAAAAATGAAGCAAATTTGTGACAATTATCTACAATGATAGGTTTTTCATAGAAGATACCCGACCAAAAAATAGGTTTTTAGTTGCTGATTTTAAAGGTATTATTCAAATAACTTATTATTATAATATAAAAAAATATATTACGTTATCAAAAACTGATAATGACAATGCGGTTCTTTACGTTTTGTAAAAATTTGAGACCAATACGTTACTCATTAAGTAATAGTAGCGAAATAGTCTTACATTAGTAGAGTGAGTAGACATCATTTAGTAACTATGCTTAGTAACTATGTTTATGAAATTACTTTTATCACGCTATTTTATTAAGCATTTACTGGATGATTTGCTACCTCATTTAATGGACTGTCAATTGAGTATAACAAGTCGTCACTCATTAAGGCTTGCTCAATACTAAATGTTTCATCTAAATCGTTCATACTAATAATAATTACAACACCCTAGGTGCCAGCTATATGAGGATATTATGAAGCCACTTTCTGTGATGTTATCGATGCTCGTCATCGGTATGACCTCCAGCGCTGCGATGGCTGAAGGTGCAAGCGTCGTCAATACTAGCCTAGCGAATGCTAGCCTGCCTAATGCCAGTTTACCTAATATTAGTCCAGCCAATAGCGAGCTTGTCAATCGCGGTGCTTACATTGCCCGTGCGGCTGATTGCATGGCATGTCATGGCGAAGATTATACTGGCGGTACAGCGATCGAAACGCCGATGGGAGATATCTATTCAACCAATATTACCCCGTCTAAACGTTATGGTATCGGTGATTATACCGAAACGGACCTAAAGAACGCGTTGCAAAAAGGTCGTACGCCAAGCCATATGCTTTACCCTGCCATGCCATATCCTTCTTATAGCGGCATGAAAGAAGAAGATATCAGTGCGTTGTTTGCTTATCTGCAAACCGTACCTGCTATCGATGAAGCACCGAAATATAAAACTGACCTGCCATTTCCATTTAACATTCGCAGCTTAATGATTGGCTGGAATTTTCTCAATGTCCCGTCTACTGAAAATCGTGATGGTCTCACTGAGACGCAGCAACGTGGTGAATATATTGTCAATAACTTAGAGCACTGCGGTACTTGCCATACCCCGCGTAATAGCACTATGGGTTTCGATAAAAAAATGTATCTATCAGGTGCTCAGCTTGGTCATTGGCATGCACCAAATATCACGCCTGACGAGTCGAGCGGTATCGGTAGTTGGAGTGAACAAGATATTGTCACTTATCTGCGTACTGGTGAGCTTGACCAGCGTGCCTATGCGGGTGGTCCTATGGGCGAGGCGGTTGCACATAGTACGCGCTACTTAAAAAATGAAGATTTGAATGCCATTGCTTCTTATCTAAAAGCGGTGCCTGCTATCCAAACAGATGATAAGGTCGCAGCCGTTGATGTCTCGCGTTTACCAACACCCATTAGCGAATCTATCACTCATGATTTACTGGCGCAAAAAGATTATTTAGCCCAAGCCAAAGCGCAGGTGAGTAATGGCAGCAATTCACCAGAATCGCTATATTTGGCAGCCTGTGGTAGCTGTCACGGCGTTGACGGTTATGGTCAGCCTGATGCGCGTTACGCTCCTATCGTTGGACTCAGCAGTATTCGCCGTGAGAAACCTGATGCGCTAGTCAATATGATCCTTCATGGGGTAGAAGGCGCGACTAACACGTCACCTATCATGCCAGGGTTCTCAGATGAGCTAAATAGCGAGCAAATCGCTGGTATTACCAATTATGTGCGTGTGAATTTTGGTGGTCTCAACAGTAGTGAGGTGAGTGCTAATGATGTTGATCGTATCGCAACGACAGGTACTGACAAGCCATTCTTAATCAAATATGCGGGCCTGCTGGCAGTAATCGGCATCATCGTGGCTATTATTATCATTGTGTTTATTATACGAGCCATCTTGCGGTCTAGGCGCCGTCGTTAATTCATTGATTCTATAAAGACGATTTACATATTTATTATAGGACAAGATCTACAGGCAACATGGTAAGGCACAACAGCTCGAAAAACAGACGTAGAACTCAGCCGAGCTGATTAATAATATATATGCCTACCATCTTGCAGGAACGTCTACTTTAAGGACACTATTATGAAAGACATGCTTCAATCACCAACGCGGCGCCAACTGCTCTCGATGATTGGTAAAACAGCGGGCGCGACTGCGATGTATCAGGCGATGACGACATTAGGATTTGCGTCAGAGTCGAGTTTTAAAGAGACCATGGATCTTAAAGGTGCACCTCCGGGCGCTAGTATTGTCATTCTTGGTGCGGGGCTTGGCGGACTGACAGCGGCTTATGAGTTACGTAAAGCGGGCTACGATGTCAAAGTACTCGAATATCAAAATCGTGGCGGCGGTCGTAGCTGGACATTGAACAGCGGTGATAAATATACCGAGCTTGGCGGCGAAGAAGTCACCTGTGATTTTGAAGAGGGCAATTACTTTAATGGTGGACCGTGGCGTCTGCCAAGCCATCATTATGCCGTCTTCCATTATTGCAAACAGTTTGGCGTTGAAATGCAGCCCTTTATTCAAACCAATGATCGTGCTTATCTGCATCGAAGTACTCATTTCGACGGCGTGCCGCAGCGTTTGGGTGATGTGAAAAACGATATCCAAGGTCATGTCGCCGAGCTGCTATCGAAATCAGTTAACGTCGGTGGTCTTGATCGCTCAGTCAATACTGAGGACAAAGAAAAGCTATTAGAAGGTTTAAAAGGCTGGGGGGTGCTGGATAAAGATTATCGTTACCGCGCCAGTAATGAGACCAGTAAACATCGAGGCTTTAGTGTGTTTCCGGGTGGTGGCTTGATGCCTGATGCGACGCCATCAAAGCCTTTGCCGATTAGTGAGATACTAGATTCAGGTATGTGGGCAGATATTTATGGCAACCATATGACTTATGGTCATCAACCGACGATGTTTCAGCCAGTAGGTGGTATGGGGAAAATTGGTGATGCTTTCACCCGTGAATGCCGCGATATGATTGAGTTTAATGCAAAGGTCACTAAAATTCATCAAGATGACAGTGGCGTCACTGTCGATTATGTAGACAGCAACAGCCCAGATGGTGCTACCAAGACCATTCGTGCAGACTGGTGCGTGTGCAATATTCCATTAACTGTATTGACGCAGATGGATATCAATGTCTCAAAGCCAATGAAGCAGGCGATGGCCGCCGTGCCTTATGAAACCTCTTATAAAGTTGGTCTAGAGTTCAACCGCCGCTTTTGGGAAGAAGATGAATGGATATTTGGTGGTCTGACTTATACCGACATGCCCATTGCTCAGATTGCCTACCCGTCACAAAATATGTTTAAAGATGGTACGGGCGTGCTACTCGGTGCATATGGTTATGGTCCGACGTCTTATAAGTTTAATACCTTAACGCCGCAAGAACGTATTAATGTTGCGCTTGCTTATGGTAAATACATCCATCCTCAGTATCCAAAAGAATTCCGCGCAGGGACATCAGTTGTCTGGCACCGCATCCCATGGACGCTCGGCTGTTACGGTATTTGGAATGAGTCGACTCGTCGTCAGCATTACGATACCTTGTGCAGTATTGATAATCGTATTGTGCTGGCGGGCGAGCATTGTTCACATATTCCAGCATGGCAAGAAGGCGCTATTTTATCTGGTATGGATGCCGCAAAGCGCCTACATAAAAAAGCAAAAATGCTGGTTTAATAACGCTTGGGTTATATAAATAACTATAAGATTCAGAGGCTATCATGGACAATGCAATCATGAAGAAGGCAATCGTGAAGAAAAGAGTCATGAAAAACATGACACTCAAACTGCTGACGGTGATGCTGCTGAGTGGGATCAGCAGTGCAGCACTGTTGGGCTGTAGTCAACGGTCAGATGATGAAGTGACGGTTTCCAGTGTACAAGATCAGGATTCCTTAACAACCAATGACTATCAAGCAAGCCGAAATACGGGTGCGTGGGGCGGCGTTTATATGAGCCGTGAGGAGCTTACTGCACCTGCTATCAATATTGTCGACGACAGCTCATTGCCCAATATGGAAGACGACCCAAGTATTACTGAATGGGACGCAAAGTTTGAAGGCACAAATGGCTTTGTAACGACAGATGGCAAAAAGCTGTATCACGACTCTTGTGCGGCTTGTCACATGCACAAAGGCGAGGGTGCTTACGGTGCAGGCTATTATCCGCCACTGGCGAATAACAGTAAGATGCAATCAAAGTATTACATCATCGATATCTTGATTAATGGCTTTCGTGGCATGCCCTCATTCCATGGAATGATGAACGATGCGCAGATGGCGGCGGTTACTCAATATGTGGTCAGTGACCTAAATGGTTTTACCGATACCGTGACTGCTGACGATGTGGCAAAACTGCGGCATCCCAATCCATCAGCGGGTGATCCGAGTGATGATTAATCGTGTTTACTACTTTAGTCAATAATTGTCCAATACATGCTAGTGGCAAAATGATTTAACCGTGCTTCGCAATATAAAAAAGCGCCTAATTATTTATTAGGCGCTTTTTTATGAGCAAGACTTTATGAATTAAGAAAGATAATGATAAATATGGTTTATTTAGGGCTAGATGACCAAATTGGTGAGCGAGCAATGCCTTGTACAGGTATGTCAAACGATTGACCACTACTCAAAGATTTAATTGTTAATTTACCTTTGCCGCCTTGTTTTGAAGCATAAATTACATTTCTGCCACTGGGTGAAAAGCTTGGTGCTTCATCGATACCGGTATTGCCCAAGTTAGTAGTAACAGCGCCGCCGCTATTCATGATCGCCGCTGAGCGACCACTTAAAAAGGCAATTTGTGAGCCATCGTTACTAAATTGCGGGCTAGTGGCATAACCGCTACTTGATACCTTAGTCGTACGTCCTGAACCAAACTCATAACGATAAATCTGTGGTTTGTTAAATCCAGTTTTGTCTGATACAAAAACAAGGGATTTGCCATCAGGCGCATAACTTGGTTGCACTTCGCTGCTTGGCCAATTGATAAGCCTTCTAGGTTGACCACCACTGGCACTCATCTCATAAATATCTGCGCTACCTTCAAAGCTGCTAGAAAATAATATCTTACTGCCATCAGGAGAGAATGATGGACTGAGATTGCTGCCAGGGAAGGGCGTTAACGGGGTTGCACCGCCACCGCTCACACTTTGTACATAAATAACGGGATAAGATTTATCGCGTTGTACAGAATAAGCAATGCGATTGCCATCTGGCGACCATGTTGGTGAAAAGATAGAACCGGTTACTTCAGTAATGGTTTTGGCATTTTCGCCATCGGCATCCATCACTTTTAAACGTGAGACTTTTTCTTTACCAGCACCAGTCTCTTCAATATAAGCAATACGTCCTGAAAAGTCACCTGGCGTACCAGTAATCAATGCGTAGATTTTATTGGCAATGACGTGTCCAGCACGACGCATACTGTCAGGATCTTTATTTGTTGTCGAGGTTTGCTTACCCTCAAGAATTCGCCCCGATTTGACATCAATCACTTCATAATCTGTGATAATTTTACCTCGGTTGGTACGCGTGCTACCGATTACTAAGTACGGAATACCTAAATTTTGCCATACTGGCAAAGTACCCGCCAGCTCGCTACTACTGCGTGGCTGCTGCGGTAGGTTTTGGCTAGTAATTTTTAGACCTTCTTTGCTTAAGTCGTTGACGATAATCGGCGATAATACAGAATCACCAGCAAATGGCACAAAGGCGACTTGGTTTTGTTGAACGGGAATTTCGAAACTATCCTGTAGTACGACTATTTCTTTGGCAGACAAACTAGTAGAAGCAAGTAAACATGATGCGCTAATACACAGAGTTGTCAGCTTTTTTTTGTAAATATACTTGTACAATTTATTCTCCTAAAATCAATAAAGAATCTTGATACTTTTAAAATTTAAGAAATGAGATTTTTATATACTGAGTTTTATTTAGTTGTTCCAATATATTCTATGCTAAAAGTAGGGTATTTAGGATCGTCAGGACCAATGGGTAATTTTCTGGTAACCCTAGCTGCATCTTCTAGTGCTTTGTTATATTTTGGGTTACTTCCTGATGCATTGTAACCAGTTATAATACCACTGCTATCAACAGTAATAGTCAGAGTTGCTAGGACAGTTTGCCCCTTAGCTCCTTCTGGTGATATAAGATTCTTTTTGATTAGTGCTTTTATATCACTATCGCTAGCACCAGTAGAACGAGAGGTACTGCCACTACCACCATTAGATGTTGTTGAGTTGCCGTCTGCTTCTAGATCATATCTCTGACCTGCGCTACCAGAATCACCTGTATTAATCTTTAAATTTTTATCAGTCGCAGTCGGGCGTGGAATATGAGGCGGATTATTTTGTTTATTACGGAAATCGCCCAGCTGTTTTTGTTCTTCTATTAGCTGTTCTTTTTTGTTTTGCTCTACCTGACCATGCTCTTCTGTCACCGACTCATCTAATTGTGCTGCCCACTCTGCCATTCGACGTTCGTAGTCTTGGTTTTGCTCAAGTAAGCGTTGATGCTGCTCTTCACTCATCAGCATTGGTTGACTGGCAGAATCGTTAGAGCGCGTAAAGACAGGTACACGCTGCGAGTTTGGCTGACTGGCGCTATCGCTAAAACTTTCTGATGATGAGGTGCTCGATGCACTACTTGCATTAGTTTCAGCTTGCATCGCCCTAGCTGCCGTTGCACGATTGGCAAGGATTTGACCTTGCATCTCAGCCAATTGCTCGGGGGAGACCATTACCGTCTCAATACTTTCCACAGTGTCGGTTTTAGTATGTTGATAAGTATAAACGAGTATCCCAATCACGAGACCATGTGCCAGTACGCTAAGTAGCGTAGGCAACGTTAGCCCATTGCCTTCAGGTTGGGTCGGTACATAAACGACAGGAGCATTATGCATGGTAAAGATACTCAAGGACGAGGTTCATCAAATTATCTACTTTATTATAGCAAGCTGAGCGAGGAATAGGATTTATTACAATGATGGTGTGGGCAAGGGTGCGCCTGTTAATAATCCCACCTTTTGAATGCCTGCTTGTTGTAAGGTGGCCATGAGTGTCATGATAGCGCCATATTGATTGTTTTGATCGGCATTAATCATGACTTGTAAAGGCTGTGCCCCAGCATCGCTACTTTGATTTTGTAAGTTAGATAGAGTATCAATCAGCTCTGGTTCACTAATCGGCAGGTCGACATTGTCTTCATAACTGATAAAAATATCGCCACTATCGGTCAAGGACACAATGACGGGTAGTTGGCTTTGGCTCATGGTATTGGTTTGCTCTTTTGGCAAGTCAACATCGACGCCCGTAATCAGCATGGGTGCTGTGACCATAAATATGACGAGCAGCACCAACATCACATCGATATAAGGAACGACATTCATCTCCGCATTTAGCGCTTTTTTTTCACGGCGATAGGGACTCTGTTTCATGATTTCATAGTCCTTGTGCCTGATTGGCAGTAGATTGCGTTTCTCTCGTAGCGATATTGTCTCTACCAACAGTGCTTTCTGCACTGGTCTCGCGCTGGAGCATGCCTGTCATTTCATCGCAAAATAAAGCACGTGAATCGTACAAGCGACTAGATTTGGCGGTAAAGTGGTTATACGCCAGTACGGCAGGAATCGCTGCAAACAAGCCCATAGCGGTTGCGATTAGTGCTTCGGCAATACCAGGTGCGACAGAGGCTAGGGTCGCTTGCTCCGTTTGTGACAACCCTAAAAAGGCGTTCATGATGCCCCAAACCGTACCGAACAATCCAACATAAGGCGCGACTGAGCCAATGCTCGCTAGCGTGGTCAGTCCTGATTCTAATAGTTGCTGCTGACGCCCTAAACCGACTCGTAGCTTGCGCTCAACACCATCGATGATGTCATCTTTGGGTTGGCGCTTTTTATGCATTCTTAAGTATTCAGAAAATCCCACATAAAATATTTGCTCAAGTCCTTGGCGTTCAGGTGAGCCTTGTACGCCTTGGTAAAGCTTGGCTAAGTCTTCACCTGACCAAAACCAAGTTTCAAACTGTTGATCGAAATTTTTGGCCGTACCAAGCCGCGCGCTCATACGAAAGATAATTACCCAGCTGACTAAAGACGCCAATAACAATAATGCCATCACAATCTGCACCAAGAGACTGGCTTGGGTAATAAGGTCGATAATATTTAATGATTCAGGCATGTATGGGACTCATGGGTAATTAATAATAGCTGGTATGGCGCGACACGCAGACAGATAGGATCTTTAATAACTAAGATATGACAGTACAGTAATGTGGCATATTGCTATCAGCCGCCTAGTGTACTGTTAAATGTCAAAAAGGTCATTTGTTAAAATGTTAAATGCCAAATAATTAACAGCTGTTTGTACAATTCATAGTATAAGGTTAATTTATATGTGGATGTCTGAAATATTGTCTGGCTGTTATGTCTTAATTGACTGAAAAGGTGGGTTTGTACCCATAAGGCACTGGTAATGATTGAATTTGTACCGCAACTTCTCTAAAATGTTGCACCTTGTTACCGCTGTCTTTTGATAATGACGTCGCCATCCATTGGCTGACGTCATATTTATTTTAGGCATCAATAAATTTGTTCTTTCACTAGCAAGCTGGGCGCGACACTTATGAATGCAATTGAACGCTATTTTGGGATTAATGGTGAAAACACCACAGTCAAAACGGAAATCCTTGCCGGTATAACTACCTTTTTGACCATGGCTTATATCATCTTTGTCAACCCCAACGTATTGGCGGAAGCTGGTATGGATAAAGGGGCGGTATTTGTTGCCACCTGTTTAGCAGCGGCAATAGGCTGCTTTATTATGGGTATCTATGCCAGACTGCCGGTGGCACTCGCACCAGGTATGGGTTTGAACGCCTTTTTTACTTACGGCGTTGTATTGGGCATGGGCTACGCTTGGCAAACTGCGCTAGGTGCTGTTTTCTTATCGGGTTGCTTGTTTATTATTTTGAGTTTGTTTAAGATTCGCGAATGGGTTATCAATGCCATTCCAAACAGTCTTAAGCAAGGTATTGTGGCAGGTATTGGTGCTTTCTTAGCATTTATTGCACTACAGAGCTCAGGTATTATTGTCGGTCGTGATGCGACATTGGTAATGCTAGGTGACATGACCTCATTTGCACCTATGATGGCTGCTTTGGGTTTCTTTATTATTATTGGTTTGGTCTATAAAAAAGTCCCAGGTGCCGTGACGATTGGTATCTTGGTTATCACCGTGATTAGCTTGTTGACAGGCCATACACAGTTTGCTGGCATCATGTCTGCGCCGCCATCTATCACACCAACATTGATGGAGCTTGATATTGCCGGTGCGTTTGACGTTGGTATGATCAGCGTTATTTTTGCCTTCTTATTCGTCGATTTATTTGATACGACAGGTAGTTTGGTTGGTATTGCCAATAAAGCGGGTTTAATTGATAAAGACGGCAATATTCCTAATATGGACAAGGCGCTACTAGCGGATTCTACTGCTACGGTCGCTGGTGCAATGTTGGGTACGTCATCGACCACCAGTTATATTGAGAGTGCTTCTGGAGTAGCATCAGGTGGTCGTACAGGTCTGATGGCAGTGACGGTTGGCGTATTGTTTGTGCTGAGTATTTTCTTTGCACCATTGGCTGGTATGATTCCTGCTTACGCCACAGCTGGCGCGATTTTCTATGTGTCGGTACTGATGTTATTTACCCTAAAAGAAATCAACTGGGAAGATTTGACAGAAGCGGCTCCTGTGGCGGTTGTTCTGTTATTGACCCCGCTGACGTATTCTATCGCTGATGGTATTGCGCTTGGTTTTATCACCTTTACCGCGGTAAACTGATGACCGGTAAATTCTCTGAAATTACGATCAGTTTGGGTATTGACGGTTATTTTGCTGACCAAGTTGGTGGTTTTATAAGTTTTACTAGAATGCGCTGAGCGTTCGATACTACTTTACTGCTTTCGATATTACTTTACTGCTTTTAAGTTTTGTTACGTTAAATTCCTCTTTATTCGGAAACGATAAAGGGGTCTTTTTTGATTTAAAATGGCTCAAATTTCCCTAAATTTATTCAAGTGTTTGATTTAATAAAACAATTAATCGCCAATAGTAAATAGAAAAGTATAACCAGTGCGTCATAAGGGATAAAGTGCTGTTAACTGATTGTTTTTTAGAAATATATTAATTTGTGAAAATAAGCAATATCGTTAGTTTGAAAATTTTTTTCATGATATTATAGCCGAGTTAAGCGCATCACCTCAATCAACGCCGTAGAGGTTTTTCTTACAGTGAATTAGCAGCACCCCAGATGGCAGGTTTTTTTGCTAAAGCGATTTTTTCGTTTTAATAGCGATATCTGATCATCACACTCCTTTCACTACAAACAAGAAGAAGGCACTAATGCCGCTTAGCTGTTCGTTGTTGCCTTTGTATTGTTAACGTAGCCCGTTTAACAGTCGAACGACCTACTTAACCGCTTCCAGCCTACGCTGGATTTTCTCGTTTTGTGATGGCGCCGTTTGGACTTTTGATTATTGTTATAAGTATCTATCGATAGCCATCATCTAAATGAATGATGGTGATGGCTAGTTATACCAGACGATCAGACTTCCTAAAGCACTATTTATGATGGTTTTTAAACGATAGTTATGGAGTTGTTATGAACCCAGTAGACCAGTTTACCCCGCAAGAGCCGATTTTGTTTAATCCTGTCGATTTGCTATCGCCAGATTATATTGACCAGTCGGCAGAAACTCTGCACGCCCGTATTTCGCCGTTGTATAGCGTTGATGAAGAGCGTTGGTTGTCCAAATTATTGCCACTTGCTAAACCCAGCACAGAAGAACGTGACGCCGCTGCTGAGCAAACGCGCCAGCTGGTTGAACATGTACGTAATGATGGCAAAGCGGTCAAGATGGTCGACTCGTTACTGCTTGAGTATAGTCTTGATACCCAAGAAGGTATCTTGCTGATGAGCTTGGCAGAAGCCTTGATTCGAGTGCCAGACAATTATACTGCTGATGCCTTGATTCATGACAAAATGAGTGTGGCTGATTGGAAAAAGCACATCAAAAATGACAACGGTTTTATGGTCAATGCCTCAACATGGGGCATGATGATGACAGGCCGTGTCGTCAGTATCGATAGTAGCACTACAGCATCAGGCTTTTTGGATCGCATGACTAAAAAGATGGGCGAGCCTGTTATTCGTAGTGCCATGCAAAAAGCTATGCGTATCATGGGTCATCAGTTTGTATTGGGCGAGACCATCGAAGACGCCAATAAAAACAGCCAGCCTTATCGTAATAAAGGCTATACCTATTCGTTTGATATGCTCGGTGAAGCGGCTATTGCGCATAAAGACGCTGAAAAATACTTCAATGACTACCTGCATGCGATCAGAGCCACTGCCAGTATTAAAGTCAAAGAAGGCATGCCTAAGCCATCAGTATCTATCAAGCTGTCAGCATTGCACCCTCGCTATGAAGCCACGCAAGAAGCCCAAGTCATGGGTTTATTACGTCAACGCTGCTTGCTGCTCATCGAAGCGGCACGTGAAGTCAATGTGGATCTTAGTATCGATGCCGAAGAAGCCGACCGCCTTGAAATTTCTTTAAAACTGTTTGAGTCTTTGTACCGTGACAATTTGACGGCTGACTGGGATGGTCTTGGCTTGGTCGTGCAAGGTTACTCTAAGCGTGCCATCGCTATTTTGGTGTGGTTGGCACGGCTATCGACTGAGGTGGGAGATCGTATTCCAGTACGTCTGGTAAAGGGCGCCTATTGGGATACTGAGATCAAGCTTGCCCAGCAAAAAGGTCTGTCAGGCTATCCTGTCTGGACACGCAAAGAAGGCACGGATACTGCTTACCTTGCCTGTGCGCGTTTCTTGTTATCAGATCATCTGCGCGGCTTGATTTGGCCACAGTTTGCGACACACAATGCGCACACCCTAGCGTCAATTATGACCATGAGTAAGCATAGAGACTTTGAGTTTCAGCGTCTGCACGGCATGGGCGATGCGCTTTATGATCATATTTTACAAGCCTATCAAATTCCGGTACGTATCTATGCCCCAGTTGGCGCGCATAAAGATTTGCTGCCGTACTTGGTACGTCGCTTGCTCGAAAACGGTGCCAACAGCTCGTTTGTCCATCAGCTGCTAGACAAGTCTTATCCGATTGAGAAGCTGACAGTACATCCTTATGACAAGCTACTGGCCAATGCGACGTTGCACAATCCAGAGATTCCGTTGCCGTTAGAGATTTATGGTGCGCGCCGTGCCAGTTTTGGCCCTAATATATTCGTAGAATCACAATGGCTGCCCTTTAAATCTGCTATCGATAGCCATTTGCATAAAACTTGGTCAGCGACGTCCATCGTCAATGGCAAAGCAGTTGATGAATATGAAGTAGAGGGCGTAACGCATAAGCTTGCGGCTCAAACCGTACGTGCACCTTGGAACCACGAAGTAAGTGCTGGTGAAGTCACTTATGCCAATGCTGAAATAGCTGGTCAAGCGATCGATGCGGCAGTGGCAGGGCAAAGTGTCTGGCAAGCAGTATCAGCTGCTAAGCGTGCTGAAGTATTGCGTAAGATAGCGGATCTCTATGAAGAAAACTACGCTGAGCTAATGGCGCTATGCCAAATCGAAGCGGGAAAAACCCTTCAAGACGGTATTGATGAAATCAAAGAAGCGGTTGATTTCTGCCGTTTTTATGCCGATGAAGCAGAGCGTTTAGACGACGTCGTGCATGAATTTACTGATTTGGCTGGCAAGCAATCTCGTCAAGTTTATAAAGCACGTGGCACCTTTGTCTGTATTAGCCCATGGAACTTCCCATTGGCTATCTATACGGGTCAAATCGTAGCGGCACTAGCAGCAGGTAATACGGTGGTAGCGAAACCTGCCGAACAAACCAGCTTGATTGCCCATTTTGGTGCTCAGCTAATGTACCAAGCAGGCGTACCAACACAAGCCTTACAGTTAGTGATCGGTGCTGGCGATGTTGGTGGTGCATTGACAGCGGCTGACAATATAGCAGGTGTGATATTTACGGGTTCAACCCAAACGGCTCAACGTATTAACAAAAGCTTAAATGACCATGCACAAGCCAGTGGTGAGTTACCTGTTTTTATCGCCGAAACTGGTGGTCAGAATGCTATGATTGTCGATTCAACGGCATTGCCAGAACAAGTGGTTAGAGACGCTGTTTTATCTGCATTTGGTTCAGCAGGTCAGCGTTGCTCAGCTTGCCGTATATTGTGCGTGCAAGAAGAAATGGCTGATAATTTAATTGAGCTATTACAAGGTAATATGGCTGAGCTATCGGTCGGCAATCCTTTATATGCTGCTACAGATGTGGGTCCAGTGATTGATGCGGATGCCAAACGTAGTCTTGAAGCGCATATCGAGCGTATGGACGCTGAGCCAACGGCGACTATCTTGGCACGGACACCAATGAGCTCAAGCTCAGTTGTCAGTCAAGAACAGTCTACCTTTGTATTGCCAACAGCGATCGAAGTGAAAAGTATCGACGTGATCGGTGGCGAGCATTTTGGTCCAATTTTGCACGTACTGCGTTATCAAGCACGTGATCTGAATAAGTTGATTGATGCCATCAACGCGACAGGCTTTGGCTTGACCTTGGGTATTCATAGTCGTATCGAAAATACCGTTGAGCACATCGAGCGCCGTGCATTTGTAGGTAATACTTATATCAACCGCAACCAAATCGGTGCGGTCGTAAACGTACAACCATTCGGGGGTTGTGGTCTGTCTGGTACGGGTCCTAAAGCTGGTGGCCCGCATTATGTCGCACGTTTGATGCAGCTTAGCTCAGAGTCAAATAGCGGAAACCAGACAACTGCTAATACTACTACCCAAACCACCACTCAAACAGAACTCGCATAAGGAGTAGCAACATGGCGACTGAATTCAAAAAAAATCATGCCCAGGTTTGTGAATCTTGGCGATTACTTGGCGCAGTGAATCGCGCAACATATCTGCAAGCGGCTATTCCAAAGTTGGCATTGCTGACTGGTGATGCCAATAAAGCAAAGCGTTTGTTCAATCATCTATTGAGCGCCGCGCCTAGCTTGGATGAGGTGCATCGCATGACTGGTGCAACTGGTGAGTCCAACGATCTATATGTCACTGGTCGTGGTAAGACCATGGTTATTGGTGGTGAATCTGCTAGAGCCATGGCAGTATTAGGACAGCTGGTAGCCGCACTATTGACAGGTAATGAAGTCATCCTGCATTGCCCAAGCCAAGATGAGATGTGCAATGAAGCTGCCAAGATGCTATATGATACAGGTATCAGCGAAGATGTATTGAGTGTGGCGAATGACTCGCAAACCGTTACGCTTTTATATATCGATCGTCTGGCACAGGTTGCAGTCTCTGGTAATCGAAGCGAAGTGCAGGCTATCAGCCAAGAGCTTGCCAATACCGATGGTATCTTAACGCAAGTCATTAGTGTCACCGATATGGAAGGCTTGTCAGAGATGCTAACGCCTGATTATTTGCATCGTTTTGTCACTGAGCGCGTCAAAACAATCAATACCACAGCGATCGGTGGTAATGCTAGCTTGCTTGAACTTGGTACAGAATAACCGTATTAATTACAAACCCGCTTGGCTCTTATATCCGTTTTGATAAGTGCTAAGCAGTGATTGGTATAGCTATAAATACCAAATACGATTTATAAGAAAAAACCGCTATCTGAATAATTGTCAGATAGCGGTTTTTTATTTGCGTTCTTTGATTAGGGCGTGTTGAACATTCATAATTTCAGCCAGATATAGGCACAAGCGAGAGCCACTGTGTTCTCATAACTTTGTTTGAGCTTATCAAATCTAGTTGCAACCGCCCTGTAGTTTTTTAACTTAGCAAAAGCATTTTCTACTAAGTGTCGAGCCTTGTACAAGTGCCAGTCCATATGGTTATTGGTGGACTTAGCATTCTGTTTTCGAGGAATATTATTAAAGCAACCTGCTTGTTCAATATGGTCTCGCAGCGGATCAGAATCATAGCCCTTATCGGCACATAGCATGTCTGTACCACTTAAATTAATCTTATCAACTAAGTCTGGAGCCACCTTTACATCGTGAGTCGTACCATCTGATAAGATAAAAGTAATAGGGTTACCGTGAGCATCAACCGCTAAATGAATCTTGGTGGCGCGTCCTGCCACACTTTTACTAATGG
>NZ_BAWJ01000002.1 GCF_000586475.1 Psychrobacter sp. JCM 18903
CGTGCGGCTTAAATTTAATGTTAAATGTCTCTAGATAGTACATTATCTATAGTTTGAAAGAATGCATGATGAAGATTTTATTGCTATATTGCTAGGATAGTAAACTGTTAGTTTCACATGATTAAGCGTAAGGACATCTATGGATAGAGAACCAAGCTGGTATGAGTTCCAAGAAAATATTAAAGAACATTTTAATTCGCTAGGAGCTGATGCAGAAACTAACGTTAGAATTCAAGGTGTGCGAACTTGCCATGATATAGATATATTTGTCAAAACTAGATTTTTGGGTGAAAATATCACTTGGATTGTTGAAGCAAAATATTGGAAAAGCAAAGTAACTAAGGCTCAAGTATTGACACTAAGATCAATTGTAGATGATATAGGTGCAGACCGCGGGTTTATTATATCTGTAGCAGGATTTCAGAGTGGCGCTTTTGAGGCAGCTAATAATACTAATGTAAAACTTAAAACCTTTGATGAATTGAAAATTGATACCAAGGGACTAATTGAAACTGAAATTTTAAAGACATATTATAAACGACTCTTACTTTTAGAAGATAGGTATTGGTCACACTCTAAGAGATTGAGAATTGAATACGGTCTCCGTCACGAAATTATGGATTTCTCAATGCAATTCACTGGTCAGCAATTATTAATGACAGCGCGAACGGCTATTATGGCGGCAGAAAAACGTAAATATCCTATACAGTTAGAATCTTTTTTAAAAGAACAAAAAGGTGAAAAAATTGCTCATAATTTTCAACAGCTCTCAATATGGCTTAATCTTAATTTAAATCATTTTGAAGAGAAGCTACTGATGGCTGAATGGGAAATGTATAAAAATGGTGACTATAAACCAATACGAGATATAGAACTAGTGATGATAAACAAACCACTACCCAAATTATGGCTGAGACAATCTATAATGTAAGAAAAGAACGATAAAAAATGCAAAAAAGGACATTTCTTACTTTATGTCCTAGTCGCAAACGTTATATAACTAACCACTTACCATTATAATGGTTGAGTTCTTAGATAGTATGAGTTTTTAAAACTAAAGAATATTCTTGTGTTTACAAACCCTTTTTTGCTACTGCAAAGTTAGCACGCTTGAATAAGACGAAAAACTCTTCCAGTGTTAACTCTAAACTTGCATTAGACAAAGTAGTGCCAGAATTTTTAAACTCATCATAGCTCATATCTGTATAGCTAATATTTACCGTAAAATTTCTAGCTGTATTGCTATATGTTGCTTCAAAGCTGAATATAACTTCATTAGACTGAATGTATCCAGCATCTTTCACATAATCTGAAAGTGTTCTAATATCTGCATCATCAAATGCAGCTCCACCGACCCAGTCATTGTATTGAGTTGTAGCTATTTTATTTAACATTGTTAGTTCCTTAATATAGTTGAATTTGAATAACTCATATGGAGGTTTATAGCTAAAATTTCAATATAATTTTAATGAACTTAAGTTTTTTTATCTTAATGAATTGCTAGACATAAAGTATTATTCAGAAAGCTGGAAGCGCATAACATTATATTTTAACCAAAAACCCAAAATTACTTAATATAGATCAGTGTTTTACCTACAGTATTTTAAAAAACTGACAATCCAAAAATAATAAATATCAAAGGAGAAAATATGACAACCTCAAAAGTAACTTACCAAGGCGATTTGCGTACCACTGCCATACACTTGCAATCAAACAATGAAATCATTACCGATGCGCCAGTTGATAATCAGGGCAAGGGCGAAGCGTTTTCACCGACTGATTTATTGGCGACGAGTTTAGCCAGTTGTATGTTGACGATTATCGGTATCAAAGCTCGTGATATGGATATCGATATTTCAGGCACTACAGCTGAAGTGACCAAAATAATGGCTGCTGATCCAAGACGAGTCAGTGAAGTACATGTTGTTATTACTTTTAATCAACCATTAGATGAAAAAACGACAAAGATATTCTATAACACTGCGCTTACTTGCCCAGTTGCGAAAAGTATCCATCCTGATATTATTCAAAAAGTGACTATTCATTCCAAGAACTACTAATTCCAAAAACTAGTAACCTCTATAAGGGTGATTGATATGGCTAGCAAAACCTTACTGATCGTTGCGCATGCGCCATCGCCCAATACTCAGAAATTGGCGAAGGCTGCTTTTGAGGGTGCCAATCATCCTGATTTAGATATTAATGTCATATTGAAGTCACCACAAGATACCCAACCCGAGAATGTATTGGCAGCTGATGCAGTATTATTAGGGACGACTGAGAACTTGGCTTATATGGCAGGGCTGACCAAAGACTTCTTTGATCGTTGTTATTATCCTGTGCTAGAAGAGAAGCAAGGCATGCCATTTGCACTATACATTCGTGCAGGACATGATGGTACGGGTACTAAGCTTGCTATCAAGACGATTACTACTGGGTTGCGCTGGTCATGGATTCAAGAGGTGCTGATTTTGCAAGGTGATTGGCAAGATGGTTTTACTGAACAAGTAGAAGAACTGGCGATGACACTGGCGGCTGGATTGGAAGCGGGTATTTATTAGTGCTTAATCTTTAATTTATTGATAGTTGGTTGGTAGTTCATACCCCGTTGCTATTTAGTTATTATCAAGGTAAGAGGTTTTATGTTTAATAATAACTCAGATAATAAACAGTCTACTCTTACGGCTGGACTGCCATTTTCTCAAGCTTGCGAAAATAACAAACAGCCGATTCTGACAGTTCTACAAGAAGAGCTAAAAGACTTTAAGCACGTGTTAGAGGTTGGGTCAGGTACGGGTCAGCATAGTGTGTATTTCGCACCAAAATTGACTCATTTAACATGGCAGACCAGTGATGTGTTTGTCAATCACGCCACTATCAATGCTTGGCATAATGCTTATCCTGCCCCTAATTTATATGCACCGCTTACTTTTGATGTATCGTGTGATTCAGTGCCAGTCAATGAGGTTGCCGATATACCGTATGATGCGGTATTTACCGCCAATACCTTGCATATCATGTCGTGGTCTTTAGTGGCTAAATTATTCCAATTGTCGGTGGTATGCTACCTTTAAATGGTAAATTCATCGTTTATGGACCCTTTAACGAAAATGGCAGTTATAGCAGCGCAAGCAATCGTCAGTTTGACCATAGCTTGCGCCAGCGCGATGCTAACAGTGGCATCCGTCATTTAGAAGATGTTATAGATTTGGCAAATACACATCATTTAATGTTAAGTAAGCGTTATGAGATGCCATCTAACAATCAAATATTAGTATTCGAAAAACTCTATTAACGTAAAAAGCTGAGTGGATTCACTGTGATAACACTATGAATCAACTCAGCTTTATATAAGTTCGAATCCGTAAAGACCAACCTATTTATAAATACTAACCTGTATTGCGTAGCCCTGCTGCCAAAGCATTGATACTACGAATCAATGCATCTTCGACAGCCAGTCTCTCGTTATTTTCCAATTTATCATCACTAGCGTTATCAGGCTGGCGCATACGCTTGAGTAGCTCAATCTGGATGTAGTTGATGGGATCTAAATAGGCGTTACGCCATTCCAATGAATGAGCCAAGTCTTGTTGGTTTGAGAGTAAAGACGCCTGCTCTAGCAAGGAGTTGAGACCTGCGTGCGTCAGTTCATACTCATCAATCACTGCCTGCATGACCTGCTCACGTAAGCTTTCATCTGCACACAGTTGACTGTATGCACGGGCGATATTCATCTCGGATTTTGTAAAAGCCATTTCGATATTGCTGATAAAGACATTGAAAAACGGCCAGTTTTTATTCATCTCTTTCATTAACGCTTCGTCTTTTTTGACGCTATCTAAAGCGCTGCCCACGCCATACCAAGCAGGAAGGGTAAAGCGCGCCAATGACCAGCCAAATACCCATGGTATCGCTCGAATCGTCGATTTGCTCGGTAGTCCTTTTTTACGGTGAGCAGGACGCGAGCCAATATTGAGCAATGAAATCTCTTGTACTGGCGTAGCCTCAGAATAAAACTGATAGAAGCCTTCTGTGTTATCCGTCAGCTCACGATATTGCTGTTCGCCTGCATCTGCCAAATCAGCAAACAACGCTTCATAGCTATCTAGCTGTTTGGGTTGTTCGACAAATCGTGACGAGCTGGCTTTTAGCGCCCCCGTGATTCCCATGGTTAATTCAAACACGGCAGTATCTGGATTGGCATACTTGGCGTAAAGTACTTCGCCTTGTTCAGTGAACTTGATCTGTCCGTTTAAAGTGCCAGCAGGCTGCGCGGCGATGGCTTGATGGGTTGAGCCACCACCACGACTGACGGAACCACCACGACCATGGAACAGGCGGGTGGTGATACCATATTGATTGGCGATATCGGTGATGGTTTGCTGGGCACTATATAATTGCCAAGCGGAGGTAATAATGCCGCCATCTTTAGAGGAGTCTGAGTAGCCAAGCATAATCTCTTGAATGTTTCCTGAGTGCTCAAGTAGCTCCCGATACAGCGGATTGTCCAACACCATTGGCATAATCTTATCGATATTTTTTAAATCTTCGATGGTTTCAAACAGTGGCGCAACTGGTAGGGCAGAAAATAAATGCCCATTCTTATCAATACCCGATAAGCCTGCAAAACGCATCAGTAGCAGCACCTCTAATAGCTGACTGGCGTTATTGGTCATCGAAATTACATAGCTACCAAAAGTATCGTCGCCGACCAGTTTGCGAAGTTTAGCGACAGAATTCATCAGAGCAAGCTGTTCGTGTGTTTGCGCGCTTAAGTTGTCGGTATAAATCAGCGGTGCACCTGCCTTTTCCAGCAAACGCGTTAGCCATTGTTGGCGCTCTGTTTCGCTGAGGGTTTTATAGTCGGGCAGATTTGAGGCGCTAGCAAAAATATCTGCAATGACTTCGCCGTGATAACCTGAATCTTGACGAATATCCAGCGCAGCCAAATGAAAGCCGCAGGTTTTGACTAGGCGAATAGTATCAAGTAGTAAGCCTTCGCCATGTGCTTTGTCATGAGTATTGACACTTTTGCGAATAAGGCGTAAATCATCTAGCAAGGCCGTCGGTGTTGAGTAAGCCTCTTTTGCAGCCTCATCATCTGTGCCTTGGCTTTGGATATGCTGGTTGGTCGCTTTTATTTTAGCCAGAATAATGGACAGCAATCTTCGGTACGGCTCATTATTGTAATCATCAGGATTGTAGCAAAAGACTTTTTGATCGAGTGTGCTGTAGTCTTTGATACGGGTATAAATCTCTGGTGCGATATCGACGATAGTATCGCTATGAATCAGCTCACGACGCAATTTTCTGACCAATACTTGATAATGACGCAGTACAGTATTGGCATGCATCAATACCGCCATTTCAGTGGTTTCATGGGTGACGAATGGATTGCCATCTCTATCGCCGCCAATCCAAGAGCCAAAACTGACAAAGGCGGGTAAAGGATAGTCGATTAACTCAGGATAGATATCGACGATAGCGTCTTTTATATTACGATATACTTTGGGAATGGCAGTGAATAAGCTGGCATCAAAATAGTGTAAGCCGTTGTTTATTTCATCATAAACCAAAGGTTTTCGGCTGCGAACTTCGTCTGACGACCATAGTAAATCAATGGTTTCTGCTGTTTTTTGCTCAGCTTGCAAAAAGGCTAAACTGCCTTCGGGATAGTCGCTCATGGCATCGGTATGCTCATAGAGGGTTTGCAAGATATTCATGGTGGTGCGTCTACGGGCTTCGGTAGGATGAGCCGTAAAAACAGGAATAAATTTAAGGTGATCAATAAGCTCTTTGATTTGCGCAGGTTCGATTTGCCGCTCACGGCATTCTAACAAGGTGCGGCGAAAGGAGCCCTCCCAGCTTTGATTGGACTGGGCACGCATAGTACGGCGTTGCTCACGCAGATAGTTTTCTTCCGTTAAATTGGCGAGAAAAAAGTAAATAGAGAATGCGCGAATGACGTTTTTTAAGGTTTGATTGTCTAATGAGGCAATAAGATCGATCAGCTGCTGTTTGTGTGCTGGATTATGCTCACGGCGCTCCTGAATAAAGCCTTTGCGCAATGTTTCGATAGTACGTAGGGTATCCTCACCAGATTGGCGAGAAATGGCCTCACCTAAAAATGCGCCTAACAATCTAACACGCGCACGCAATACGTCGTTCTTCAATAACATAATTGGCTTCCTTGGCTTTTAATCGACTCATTTATCAATGAGATAGGCTGGTTAATAATTAAGGGTTGCTGTTCTTATAGGATATAAATTAAAGTTATTTATATTCATTTGCTAAAAAATCCAAATAGCGTTTCCACGAGCGCTCATCTGCACGTGCATCATATCTATCACTGCCGAACACGCTAAAGGCATGTGGTGCACCACTATATGTCACCATCTCATGCGGTACGTTGGCGGCTTCTAATGTCTTACCCAAAGTGGCGAAGCTCTCTAGAGAAACAGATTCATCAGCAGAGCATGGAATACTAAGATTTCTCCAGTTGTCTTGTCATAACTTTGACCCGTTGGAATATCAAAGGCACCATGGAAGGGTACAAATGCTTTTTGCTCAAATCCTGAGCGCGCCAGCTCCAGAGCAACGGTACCGCCAAAACAATATCCCATGGTAGTGCCTTTACGCACATCATTACCTTGTAGTCTTCCAGCATTCAGCGCACCTTGAAGTATGCGGCGCATTTTATTGCGATCATCGTATAACTCCCCAGTTAAGCGTTTGTTTTCTTCAATAGAAGTAGGGCGAACGCCTTGCCCGAACATGTCTGCCGCCAATACGTTGTAGCCCTCGCCTGCTAACATATCAGCACGTTTGCGCTCATAGTCTGTCAATCCATCCCAGTCATGAATGAGTAGAATAAAAGGCGCATTCGCTTTGTCGGCTTTGGCATAATAGCCTTCGTATGCTTGATCATCCACGGTATAGGTAATATTTTTGGTTGTAATAGCGGCAGCTGTTTGGCTGAAAGTCAGTGCCATTAGTCCGATTGACGCACCCATTAGCAATGAGTGATAAGGTTTTTTGGACGGAGTCTTTAAAGTTGATAACATGGTAGGTCGCCTTATAATCGTATAAAAAAGATAAATAGTTGGCTAAAACCATGCCCATTTTATTTATCAACTGTTTTAATGCTTCCTAAGAGCATACCTTAAAAAATCACCACATGACAAGAATCTATCGTCAACGTTGAAGCTCTCTTTAAATACGCTGAAATTACGGCTTTATCACGGCTGCAAACTTTAACCAAATATCAACAAGGAGTGCCATGAATTAGTCATATTTTTTGGCTAATATTAAAGACAGCTCTATACAAAGGTTCTAAAGAAATAGAGCCTACTTTTAATTACTAGCTAGGATGCATAATGAAAAATAATATTGATCATACTGACCCCGCTAAAGATATGAATACGGAACGTGGCAATGGCGGTGAAACTCACCAGCGCGCAGGGGATGACGCTAAAGTGCTAACGACCCAACAAGGTGTCGTCATCTCTGATAATCAAAACTCTCTAAAAGCAGGCAGTCGTGGCCCCACATTGCTAGAGGACTTTGTATTACGAGAAAAAATTCATCATTTTGACCATGAGCGTATCCCTGAGCGTATCGTCCATGCGCGCGGTAGTGCTGCTCACGGTTATTTTGAACTCACTGAGTCGCTCGAAAAATATACCACGGCGAAAATTTTGACTGAAACGGGTAAACAGACGCCTTTATTTACCCGTTTTTCTACTGTTGCAGGTAATAAAGGCTCAAAAGATACGCCACGTGATGTGCGTGGTTTTGCTGTGAAGATTTATACCGAAGAAGGCAATTGGGACATCGTGGGTAACAACATGCCGATTTTCTTTATTCAAGATGCGATGAAGTTTCCAGATTTGATTCATGCGGTCAAACCAGAGCCTGATCGCGGCTTCCCGCAAGCGGCTTCGGCGCATGACACCTTTTGGGACTTTGTGTCATTAAGTCCTGAGACCATGCATAATTTAATTTGGCTGATGAGTGATCGTGCACTACCACGCAGTTTACGCATGATGGAAGGCTTTGGTATTCACAGCTATCGTTTAATCAACAAAGAAGGCAAGAGCACCTTTGTCCGTTTCCATTGGAAACCTGTACTCGGTGTACAGTCAACCACATGGGATGAGGCGGTAAAAATCTCAGGCGCTGACCCTGATTATCATCGCCGTGATTTGTTTGAAGCCATTAATAATGGCGACTATCCTGAATGGGAGTTTGGCGTCCAGCTATTTACTGAAGAAGAAGCTGATAAATTCCCGTTTGATCATCTAGATGCCACCAAATTGATTCCAGAAGAGATGGTGCCAGTGAAAGTCGTGGGTAAAATGGTGCTGAACCGTTATCCCGATAACTTTTTTGCAGAAACCGAGCAAGTGGCGTTCTGTCCATCGCACCTGCCACCAGGTATAGACTTCAGTAATGACCCATTATTACAAGGTCGTCTGTTCAGTTATCTAGACACCCAGTTATCACGTTTAGGGTCGCCTAACTTTGCCCAAATTCCAATCAATGCACCGAAATGCCCGTTTGCCAATAATCAGCAAGATGGTCATATGCAGATGCAAGTACCTAAGACTCGTGTGCTCTATGAACCGCAAAGCTTAGATCCGACTAGACCGCGCGAAAGTGCCAAACGTGGCTTTGAATCATTCCATGAGCAGTTGGATGATGGTGTGAAAGGTCGCGTGCGTGCAGAGAGCTTTGCCGATCATTATAGTCAACCGCGGATGTTCTATCGCAGCCAGACGCCAGCTGAGCAAGCGCACATTGCTTCTGCTTATGCCTTTGAGCTAGGTAAAGTAGATACGGCGCATGTACGTACGCGTATGCTGAGCCATCTGCCGCATATCGATGAAGACTTGGCAAATCGTGTGGCAAAAGCGCTAGGTATGGAACTGCCAGAGCCTGCTGATGCCGCTGCTCCTGTACAGGATATGGCGACATCGAAAGCAGTACAAACGATTGGTCTAACGCCTAAGAGTTTAAAAGGGCGTTTGATTGGTATCTTGGTCGCTGAAGGCTCTAAGCATAGTGAAATCAAAAAGTTCGAAGAGGCGGCAAAAGCGCAGGGTGCTAGCGTGAAAATCGTTGCACCCAATAAAGAAGTTGTCTTAGATGACAACACTCGCATACAAGCAGATGAGCGTCTCGCTGGCGGTCCATCAGTGATGTTTGACGCTGTTGTTAGTATCATTATGCCAGAGCAAGCTAAGAAGCTAGCAAAAGACAGCTCAGCACTAGATTGGTTCAATGATGCTTATGGACATTGCAAAGCGATTGCTTATTGCGGGGCGACCGATGAGTTTATCTTAAGTAAGCTGCCCATTGAAAAAGACGCCTTTGTCACCCCACTGGCTGAATTGGATACTTTTATTGAGAATGCCAAATCTCGTCTGTGGGAACGTGAGCCAAAGGTTCGTGATTTGGCGTAGTTTTTTTAGACCTTTAATAAAGAACTCAGCCATTGTGCTGGGTTTTTTATTGAATTTTTAAAGCTAATTTCAGAGTGCTTGGTAGCGCCCAAATATTTGAAAATAGAATAAAAACTCAATGTGTATTTTAGTTGTTTTTTTGTTAAATAAAGTTTAAATTATCTAACAATACTATTCGTCCGGAATTTTTATCGTGAAAATACTTAATAAGAATTTATCACTTAGTTTGTTGATTCTACTGACAGGCAGTCTAGTAGGTTGTGGCGGATCAAGTGGCAGCGATAATGCTACTTCTAACGAACAGATAAATACTGAAAAACCGAAACCCGAAAAACCCAAGCCAGAAACTTCAAAACCCAGGCCTGAAATACCGAAACCTGAAGCAGTAGAGCTAAAAGATACTTTGACCCTACCTTCATTACCTCTCAATAATAAGCCATTAGATATCGAAGCTAATAATGACGGATTGAATGACCTTAAAACAGGAATATTTGATATTGACATTGGTCGCTACGAGGATAATAACCCGCAGGGTTATAGCTGTACGGACAAGAATCGAACATATTGTACTTTTGTTAAACAGTACAAGCTGGACGAAAGTTTAAATAAAGTTGTTGAACGCCATTGGATGTATGAGCCTGCATTAAAGCAATGGCTCTCAGTCAGTGATGGTATTACGGAAGACTTTTTTTATAATAGATACTTTACTGGAGATACTCTAAGCTACAATGGCAAATGGGGCAGCCGCGACGAACTTACGTTTCCTGATTATAGAAGTGATTTTAAGGTAGGCGCGGGTAAGCTGATTTTTGATAAAGGCAGCTCAAAATATGACGTTATTATTAAAGCGGTAGGTCTTCCGGGCGGGGCTAAAAGATACAATATCGACTTTATTTTAACGCAAGGTGAGGTAATAACGCTTGAAGATGTGGATTTTTTCTCAGGAAATAATCAATCAGGAGATGCCAACAAGTATTCAACATTAAAAGCGTATCGTGACGCTCACTCAAAAATTGAAGATTTGGTTTGTGCGCTTAAATTGAGTAACAGTGGACTGGTCTTTAACAAAGACACTCTTGGTGCTACTTTGTATAATATACAACCAGTTTGTACTTATGCCATCAATTATAATGTTTCACCTCAAATACTAGAAGAAGGCGTCAAAACAGTAGCTGGGAAAAAAGTAATTTATCTAAATAACCCCACTGATATGTCATTAGAGGCCTCTAAAAATACCAGTGAGCAGCAGTATCTGATGGCAATTGCATTGGGTAGTGATGGAGTTGCTCAAATGGGCCGAGCATATCAACCAGGGTTTGGCTACTCTTTAGAAACCCAGATTTATGATAGAAAAGGGATTTATCAGTATATGGAAATCACCAGTGACGATAAAGAGGCATTGGTTTTACCATTCTAATTTAAAAACAGCATGAATTAATAGGCAGTAAAAACTCAAATAAAAACCTAACATTAATGTTAGGTTTTTGCTTTTTAGCCAATGATGATTAAGCCAAAAAAAGAGTTAAGAAGCAAACCTATTTCAGACAAAAGCTCATCTCAAAAAAATAGCCACAAGCGTTCACTCAAAGTCATTACAAGTTGAATGGTGGGCGTTATACTAAATCCTATTAAGGCGCGTTAAAAGCGTCTCCTATAGTAGGGATACTATAACAGTGAGCAATCATGTAGCAGGGAACGCAAATGAGTTTATGTGAAATTGTACGTTTAGAAGGATATATCCAAAGTACTTATCTTGCGGTATATCCAGATAAAATCATGCTGCTGGACGGTGGTTGCCGCCCTGATGTAGCGATGGTATTAGATTATATTAGAACGAGGTTACAGCGACCAATCAGCGATCTAAAAGTCGTCGTGGTGACCCATATGCATCCTGATCATGCAGGCGGCGCTCATCAATTCAGAAAAGAGACGGGCTGTATCATTGTTTCGGCAGAAAAAAAGCGTCAATGGTATAGCGGTATCGGTGGGCATGCCATGCATTTTGTGGATATAAATCTTGCGCATTATGTGGCGAGACGTCAAGGTCGCTCCCTTAAGAACCTGTATTATCCTGCCCATCTTACGCCTGATATGACCGTTAAAGATGGGGATAGTGTGCCGAAATTTGATGAATGGCAAGTACTGGAAACACCCGGACATACAGATCGTGACTTGTCTCTATTTCATGTACCAAGTCGGCAAGTCTATACGGCCGATCTCATTATCAAACTGCGTCATAAGTTTGTGGCGCCTTTTCCTATTTATGATCCTAAAGTCTATATTCAGTCACTACAAAGAATAAAGGCGTTAAAACCTTCTATGGTTATGATGGCACATGGGCGTGAGCTAGCAATCGACGCAGAAACGTTTGATATGCTGATTACGCAAGCACCTAAGCATCCACGGACGATCAAAGACACGATTAAGCATAAGCTACTGTGGCGAAAAGACACTGACTTCACTATTTTTAAACGAAACCGTAAAAAATAAAGTGAAATTTTAAGCAAAAAAAAGCCCAGTCATTATTAATATAATGACTGGGCTTTCTAAATATGGTGGGCCGACCGCGACTCGAACGCGGGACCAATTGATTAAAAGTCAACTGCTCTACCAACTGAGCTATCGGCCCTGAAGAGTGTATAAAAAAGCATGGCTTTTTTTAACTCTGCAAGTGAATTTACAACTTCGTAAATTCGGTGAAGTTTTCTAAAAGAAAGCTTCTTAAACTTTGTTACTTATTATGCCAATACCTGATAGGGCAATGTACATAACAAGCATAATACTAAATATGGTGGGCCGACCGCGACTCGAACGCGGGACCAATTGATTAAAAGTCAACTGCTCTACCAACTGAGCTATCGGCCCTGAGCGAAGATAAAATGAAATATTACTTCATCTGAGTACAAGAGAGTTTACATTTTCGTAAATTCTAAAAACTCTATACCTTTACTAGGTTTATATCTACTACAAGATAAGTTTCCTTGAAGGCAAACTTATTAAAACTAGACATCTAAAAAATGTCTTTAAACTTAATTTTTAATATTAGGTCAATCAACATTAAAAGAGGCATTAAGTTTGTTTCAACGTTTAAAGAATTTCTATCCCTAAACGTGAGAGCACATTATATACACTATCAGGACAATTACAACCCCGTAATATAAAAAAAGTGCAATTAAAATAAAAAATATGCATTTTATTGACGTTTATCAGTGAATTTAAAGGAAATACTGTATTCAGCTGTCTGATATTTGGCAAATAGCGGTTAATCTCTAGAAAGTGCTTCAACAGGATCTAACTTGGCTGCGTTACGTGCTGGCAAAAAGCCGAAGACAACGCCAATCAAGGTTGAACAAATAAAAGCAGCAATGATAGAGGTTGGTGAGTAGATAACTTGGAAGCTATCACCGCCCATTCGGTTAATCAGCTCGCCAATGGCAAATGCCAATCCAATACCTAGCAGACCACCTAAAATACAAACCAGTATGGCTTCAATGAGAAACTGTTGCATAATATCATTTTGGCGTGCACCTACTGCCATGCGTACACCTATTTCGTTAGTACGCTCGGTCACTGATACCAACATAATATTCATCACTCCGATGCCACCAACAATCAAAGAGATAATGGCAATTGAGGATATCAGTAGGGTCAATGCACCAGTCGTCGATTCGATAGTCTCACGGATAGAATCTGAGTTTCGTATACGAAAATCGTCAGTGCCGTGTCGGCTTGTCATTAGACTGGAAATAGCGGCTTCAGCGGCAGCAGACGATATATTATTATCGATAAGTGCAACAAAGCTTTCGATATAGGTGCTGCCTATGATACGTGACATCATAGTGGTGTAAGGCATATAAAACGTTGGTGTATCCGTATTTCTACTAAAGCCACTGCTGTTAGGCTCAAGTACACCGATGACACGTCCAGGAACACTGCCAATCAGTACCACTTCACCGATAGGGTTGGGATTGTCAGGGAAGAAAGTTTGCAGGGCGTTATCATCGATAATAATATCTTGGGTACGGAGTGAGATGCTTTGTTCATCGAAGCCTTGACCTTGAGCGAGCTTCTCTCCACTCACATCCAGATAATCTTCACCGACGCCGCTGATACTGGCGGCTTCTTGTATATTGCGATAGAGTACATTCATATTACTATCAAGCTGTGGGCTGACACTAATGACGTAGGCTGGTCGGCGACTGCTTGCGCGTCATCAGGTGTTAAGTTGTCATCGCCAAAGCTTCGCCTTGGGTCACCGTAAGGGTAGCCGTCAATAACGGTGATGGTATTGGTACCCAGTGAGCTAATATTTGATAAAATTTGTTCTTGAGAGCCTTTGCCAAGCCCAACCACTGAGACCACTGAGGCGATACCAATGATAATGCCAAGCATAGTCAATAATGTGCGCATCTTATGAGCACGCATCGCCAGTAGTGACATTTTGAATGCTTCAAATAAGCGATCAATAAAGCCACTAAAAGCCCCTTTACGATTATTGTCTAAAATCGGCTCAAGTTGGATATGGGTTGGATGATAGTGTTCGGTCTTGTAATCAGCGATAACGTGGCCATCTTTAAGTTCAATGACACGTTCGGCCTGCGCTGCGAGCTTAGGGTCATGAGTGACCATGATAATAGTATGACCTTTGGCTTTTAGGTCATATAAAATTTGCATCACATCTTCACCAGACTTGCTGTCTAGCGCGCCAGTTGGCTCATCGGCCAAGATGATATCACCGCCATTCATTAGTGCACGAGCGATAGAAACGCGCTGCTGCTGACCACCTGAGAGCTGATTTGGTCGATTGGTGGTTTTATCTCCTAACCCTAGATCCGACAGGAGCTTTATGGCTCGCTCGCTGCGTGTGTGTCCATCCATACCTGCATAAACTGCTGGAACAGCGACATTGTCTCGTGCATTGATATCACCTAATAAATGATATCGCTGAAAAATAAAGCCAAAATGCTCACGGCGTAGTTCAGCCAGCTCATCAGCATCAAGCTGACTGACTGATTTCCCAAATATTTTGTAATCGCCCGCGCTTGCTTTATCTAAGCAGCCCAAAATATTCATTAAAGTGGACTTGCCTGAACCAGACTGACCTATGATGGCAACCATTTCGCCTTGATTAATGGTTAAATCAATATCGTGTAGCACACGAATGGTTTGCTCACCAGCATTGAACTCTTTAATCAGCCCTTTGACTTGCATCAAAGGGACATCTGCTGCCGTATTTACAATGGGGTTTTTAGTATCCATTTATGTGGTTGCCTATATCAGTCAATATCAGAAGCGTTTTTTGTAATCTAAAGCTATTTTTTAGCATGTCTGATTTATTAGAATGGACGTCCACCACCGCCTTTACTTTGTTTCTTTGGACCTTCTTCGCTTAGTATCACCTCATCACCTCATTCAAACCACTCAAAATCTGAGCGTTGACTCGGTTGTTAATACCAACTGTGACCGTTTGCTCAACCACATTACCATCTGCTTGTAAGACTCGGACGATAGCGGTAGTGGCATTTTTTTGAGTATCGTCTTGATTACTCTTTTGTACCTTTTTTTGAGTTTCACTGTCGGTCTTAGCTATATCGGCATTGCGGGGCGATTTACTAGCATTTTTGCCAGCTTGCAGTGCAGCGGAGGGAATCAATAAAGCATTCTTTGCTTCGTTGATGATGATATAACTTGAGCCGTCATATCAATACGAAAGCGACGATCAGTATTAGGTACTTCGATGTAGCCGACATAATAGATAGCAGAGTCGGTAGAGCTGGTTTCACTAATCATTTCAGGAGCAGGCTCGATTGCTCTGAGTACGGAGTCAAATTTTTGGTCAGGATTACCAATGATATTAAAGTAAACGGGCATGCCTGCTTTGACATTAATGACATCAGCTTCAGAGATTTGAGCGTTGATTCTAACAGTAGACAAATCTGCTAAAGTTACGATGGTCGGGGCTGTTTGATTGGCATTGACCGTTGTGCCTTGCTCTGTGGTCACTGAGACGACAGTACCTGATATTGGCGCGCGAATCGTTGTATAGCTAAGGTCTTCTTGAGCCGTTGCGACATTGGTTTGAGACTTTCGTAATGCTGCTTGTTGGCTATTAATGTTTGCAGTGGCCGTTGCAATCGCGGCTTGTGCCGTATCAATAGCAGCGCGTGCATTGGCGACCGCTGCCTGCGCTGTTTGAACTTTTGTTGCCTGTGTATCGTAATCCTGTTGTGATATCGCATCGATAGCGAGTAATCCTTGCAGGCGTGAAAAATCTGCTTGTGCTTGTCTTAATTCAGCTTGACGACTTGCAAGATCGGCTTGTGCACTTTTGAGTCCAGCTTGGCGACTTAGTGCTTCTGCTTGAGCGCTTTCAATAGCGGCTACGCTTTGCTCCAAAGTAGCTTGCTCGTTACTCAAGTTATTATTCTGAGTGACTTGATCAATCTGGGCAATGAGGTCACCTTGCTGCACTTCATCACCAACCTCAACGTAGAGGCGTTTTACTTCACCAGATACTTGCGCGCCGACATCAACGGTATTTAGCGCTTTAACTTTGCCAGAAGCCATGACATTGTTTTCAATATCACCAATTTCAGCGGTAGCCGTTAAGTAATTGGGCGTGATATCTTTTGGTTTTAAGAAATGATAGGCCAAAGCCAATAATGCTATGACAACTAAGGCGATAACCCCCCATTTAATAGCAGATTTTTTGCTTATTTTGCGCATAACAACAATCCAGTCACAATGAAATCAAGTGTACATATAGTAGAGGCTTGAAGTCCAAAAGGGAATGGTAATTAGTTTAAGAAAGGTTAAGGTGGTTTTTATGGAAGGAGACCAAGCACTGCGCTGAAAGTTATCAAAATTAAATTTTAGATAGGATGCCATCATAATAGGAGGGGATTAAAAATCGACTACGCAAGTAATGAAGACGTTGACGTATACTAAGAACAATTGCTATTTATCGTGCAGTAAACAGCCGCTTACCTGACAACTCTAACGCTGCCTGCAATAATAACTCCCATGCTGGCTGACGCACGAGTCCTTTGATGGCTTGGTCACATTTATAAAGCAGGGCAGGCCATTCAGCGTTTGCGCTTTTGACTGGCGACGGCAAGCTTGCTGGTACAACCCTTGTTTACTACGCCAGATACCAAGCGCTTGCGGATCTTGCCCATCCATCAACTGCATAATTTGCCGCATGTCTTTACTAACCGCCCATAATACCAAGGTGGTTGGCTCGTCGGTGGCTTTGAGCTGAAACATGATTTTAGCGACTTGCGTGCTGTTACCGGCAAGCATGGCATCCGATAAATCAAAGACGCTAAACTGTGCATCACTGACCAACGCGGCTTGTAAATCCTTAATGTCTAAGGCAACATTGTTTGGAAGTTGTGTAGAGTGATCAGCCTGTTGACTAGCCTCAATATTCTTAGCGACTAGCTGCGGCGCAAATAAGTAGGATAGCCGCCATAAGGTCTGATAAGCGCTTAGCAGATGGTGCTCAGTATGCGACATAAGCAGCTGCCACGCCTCTTGCGATAGCCGTAAACCAAACTGCTGAGCTTGTATTTGCAGTAGCTGCTGTCGTTGCTGCTCATTATATAAATTGCAATCAATGACATGACCATATTGAGCAAATGGCGTAAACCACTTGCTGCTTTGCGCTCGTTTGTCTTGCTTGGGCGTGAGCCATAATAAACTATGACTGTGCGTCCCTGTTTGAGCTTCAATGGCAAAGCGCTCAAGTTCAGTGATGACCGCCTTGTCAGGCTTATGGTTGCCTGTCACGATCAAGGCACTGGCATCATCAAATAAAGACTGGCTACCAAGCTCTGACAGTACTTCTTGCCAGCTCTTGACCGATATCAGCTCAATACGCTTGATCGCGTAATTCTGCGCGCGCCAATGTGGTCGCAGGGCATCGATGAGCCATTGACTGAGTAGTGGCTCATCACCATGCGCCAGCCACAAGCCCGCGACTGCAACGGAAGGCTGTAGTAGCTTTGGGTAGGCTTGTATAAAGGTATCTTGCATAGGGTAATAAGTACACAGATTGATGAAAATAAACGTGGAATGTGTTGCGCATTATAAATTATGGGTTTGGCACCACCACCGCGATCGACGTTGAGCCATTACCGCTTTGCACAGATTGTCTGACTCCAGAAGAGCTGACCTTGGGTAGGGAGATGGCGACATATTGATCAGTAATTCGGCGTGCCAAACTGTCATAGAGCCAGTCACGAATTTGATCGCCTTGCTGATCATCAGTGCTCACCGACGCTTCATTATATTGATAGCTACGCTCGACTTGGATAGGGTTGCTTAGCGTAATTGGTTTGCCATTTTCCATGGTCTGATAGCTGACATCTGCTGAAAGTACCAAGCGTATCTCTGTCAAGACACCGACCAGCTCATAACGCTTAAAACGGACGTTATTGATAGTGATAGCGGCAATGGGTTCAGCACTTGCTTGTTTGTTATTGTTCGCAACATCAGCTGCTGTCATGTTGTCAATGACCTCAACACCTAAAGTTTTTAGGCGTCTTGTCAATGGCAGCTTAAGCGGAAATGAGGTGCGATTGTCTTCGAGAATCACGGCTGTTTTGGCGACATCAAGCAGCATCGGCGCATCATAGCCACGCAGTTGAAAGCCGCAGCCACTAATAGCTGCCGTTGCACCTAGTAGCGTAAACATTGGCAGGGCAGTCAGAAAAGCCGCCGCCAGTTTTTGTCCGTTTGATTTTTTGGCAAAAGCGTCTTTTTTGCTTAAGCTGGCTTTGGGTGACTGACCTGCTCGATATTTATACGACATAATCGCTATCCTAATATTATAAAAAGGCTCAGACTAATCATTAAACTAATAAAAAGTACTGAGCCTAAAAAATCTAGCCTACCACCACGATGTTTACCAGCTTATTAGGGACGACGATTTCTTTTTTGATGTCGCCAGTCAAGAATTTTGCCACACTTTCCATTGAACGTGCTTGTGCTTTTAGCTGTTCTGGATCGCTATTTGGGGCTACGTCCATTTTACCGCGCATTTTACCATTGACCTGTACCACCATCGTGATCATATCTTGTACCAGAGCATTTTCATCAACTTCTGGATAATTCAAGGTAATGGTATCTAAACCCAATTGCTCAAGTAAATGTTCACCAATGTGCGGCGCATATACGGATAGCATAATCAGCAGATCCGTCAATGCCTCATGCTGTACCTGTAGGTCTTGCTTGCTATTGGCCTTAAAGCCAGTCAGCTCGTTGGCAAGCTCCATCAAACTTGATACAGGCGTGTTCAATGCCAAACGATCACCCAAATCACTATCAATTTTAGCAATGGTTTCATGAGTTTTACGGCGTAAGTTTTTGGCTTCTTTGCTTAAGCCATCAGTGCTCAAAGCTTCATTGTTCAGCGTCTCGATACTTAGGTTCGCGGCAGTAAGCGCTTGCATGTGTTCAGTAGCAATACGCCATACTTTTTTGACGAAGTTATAAGGGCCTTTGAGCGCATCATCTGACCATTCTAGCGTTTGATCCGCAGGCGCGGTGAAGAGCGTATAGAGACGAACGGTATCAGCGCCGTATTTATCGATGGTAATTTGCGGATCGACACCGTTATTTTTTGACTTAGACATTTTTTCGATTTTACCAATGGTCACGGGTTGCCCATCAGATTTTAAGATGGCTTTAATCGGTTGACCACGTTCGTCATAGTCGATATCAATGTCTTCTGCAAAATAGTACGTGGTACTGCCATCCGCATTTAGGCGATAGAATGTTCCTGCCAATACCATGCCTTGCGTCATCAAATTAGCAAACGGCTCATTTCCTGACACCAAGTCTTCATCACGCATCAGTTTATGGAAGAAGCGTGCATAAAGTAGATGCATCACCGCATGCTCAACACCGCCGATGTATTGATCGACAGGCAGCCACTTATTGGCGGCATATTTGTTGACCATGCTTTGCGCATCATTTGGGCTTGCAAAGCGTGCATAGTACCAGCTTGACTCCACAAAGGTATCAAAGGTATCGGTTTCGCGCTCAGCAGGATTACCGCATTTAGGACATGTCGTATTGACAAATTCTGGAATGTTTTTTAACGGATTTCCGCGACCATCAGGAACGACATCAGTCGGTAAGACAACGGGCAAATCTTGCTCTTCGACAGGTACTGTACCGCAATGCTCACAGTTAACCATTGGGATAGGACAGCCCCAATAACGCTGGCGAGAAACACCCCAATCACGGAGACGGTATTGGATTTTTTTCTTAGCAAGCTCTTGTGGTTCTAGTTTGGTCAGCATCGCTTCAAATGCTTGCTCAAAGTCTAAACCATCAAATTCACCTGAATTGACCAAAGTATTGCGTTCGGTATAAGCACGATTAATCTCAGTATCGTTCGCCTTTGCATCTGCTTCCAACGCATCGAAATAGCCGACAGGGATATCGATGACTTGTTTAATGGGTAAGCTGTATTTAATCGCAAACTCATAATCACGCTCATCATGAGCAGGGACAGCCATCACTGCGCCTGAGCCGTAGCTCATAAGCACATAGTTGGCAACCCATACTGGCACTTCTTCGCCAGTGAGTGGGTGCGTGACCGTAAGACCAGTAGCCATGCCGATTTTTTCAGCTTTAGCTAGGTCTGCTTCTGCAACTGAGCCTTTTTTGCAAAGCGCACAGAATTGCGCAATCGCTTCATCATGCTCAGCCGCATACTGCGCTAGCGGATGTTCGGCTGCGACCGCCACATAAGTCACACCCATCAAAGTGTCAGGGCGAGTAGTGAACACATCTAAGGTATTGGTCTCGCCAGCAAGCTCATAAGGGAAGTGTACTTCCATGCCTGCGCTACGACCAATCCAGTTGCGCTGCATGGTCAATACTTCTGATGGCCAGTGACCTTCTAGTTGATCCAAATCATCGAGCAATTCGTCAGCATAATCGGTGATATTAAAGTAATACATCGGAATGTCGCGCTTTTCGACCGCAGCGCCACTACGCCAGCCTTTACCATCGATGACTTGCTCGTTGGCTAAAACGGTATTATCAACAGGATCCCAGTTGACTGTCGAAAGCTTTTTGTAGACCAAGCCTTTTTTGTATAGCTGTAAAAACAACCACTGTTCCCACTGATAATACTCAGGGCTGCAAGTGGCGAATTCACGTGACCAGTCAATAGACAAACCTAGTAATTTAAGCTGCGCGCGCATGCTGTCAATATTGGCAAACGTCCATTTGGCAGGTGGCGTCTGATTGGCAATCGCCGCGTTTTCTGCTGGCAAGCCAAAACCATCCCAGCCCATAGGCTGCATGACTTCATAGCCCTTGAGGCGATAGTAACGGCTCAGTACGTCAGAAATCGTATAGTTACGCACGTGACCCATATGCAGCTTACCGCTTGGGTAAGGGAACATCGACAGCATATAGCGACTTGGCTTATCGCTTGGCTCATTGCTCACTTCAAAGCGCTTGTCAGTTGCCCATTTGGCTTGCTGCGCCGCTTCTATCGCTTGTGGGTTATAATGATTGTTTTCAGCTTGGTCAGATGTCACAGTATTGCTCATAGTTGGCTCGAGATTGATTAATACGAATAAATTGGGTGAAATTTCACAATGCCATAGCATAGCGTAATTTGGCAAAAATTGCGACGATATGATAGGGCGTTTGCGCATGACGAAGAATACAAATTTGAAAATTTGAGCGGGTTTTTAATGTTTTGGTTATCATAAACCAAATACCCATAGGCTTAGGTATAATAAACAGAATAATAATCATTGATTTGGAGTTTTTATGACCATCACTATTTACGGTATCAAATCTTGTAGCACCATGAAAAAAGCTTTTACCAAACTAGACGAGCTCGGTGTCAGCTATGATTTTCATGATTATAAAAAACAAGGTATCGATAAAGAAAGTGTCCAACGTTGGGTAGCTAAATTAGGTATCGATAAAGTGCTCAATAAGCGCGGTACGACATGGCGCAAACTAGACGACAGTCAAAAGCAAGCGGCTGATGCTAGTCTAGATAACGCCATTGACTTGCTTGTAGAAAATACCAGTATGATTAAGCGTCCGATAGTTGAAGGTGAGCTGACTGATAAAAACAAGAATATATTACTATGCGGTTATGATGAAGCTGAGTTTGATAAAGTTTTTTCGTAAAAGAATACGGCTACCATCAATAAAGCCCGAGCTAAAAACCTCTTAGCTCGGCTTTATAACACCTAAAATAAACCAAATCACACTTGCGAGCCATATAAGCAAGACGTAAAAGCGAATTTGTTCAGCATTCCAATCTAGTGCAAACCACTCAATGAGGAAAAATGACTTCCACCCCTCTATCCATTTTGCGCCACCATAGCCAATAATCCACCAGCAATACAAGCTTTCTAAGATAAAAAGCAGACACCAGAGCCACAATGCCATGATTTACTCCTGCTAGTCCGCCAATGATGAGCCTAAATCACGACTGATTAATGTACCAACCCCTTCATTGGTAAAAATCTCTAACAGCGTGGCATGAGGCACACGACCATCGACGATCACCGCGCTTTTTACGCCGCTACGTACCGCATCAAGTGCACATTGGATTTTGGGAATCATACCGCCTGAGATAGTGCCGTCTTCAATGAGGCTGTCGACTTTCTTTGGTGTGAGTCCAGTCACGACTTCGCCGTCACGACCCAGCACACCTTTGATATTGGTTAGAAGCATGAGCTTTTCAGCTTGTAAAAATTCCGCTACTTTACCTGCAACCAAGTCGGCATTGATATTGTACGTATTGCCTTCGCTATCGACCCAAGTGGCGCGATGACGGGAATAAAATCAGAGGCAATGAGCATGTTAATCACGTCTTTATTGACACTGACCACATCACCGACAAACCCTAAATCGACGGGCACAGCAATCCCATCTGTGCCAATTTTTTCCATCATCAGTTTTTTGGCTAGGATTAAATTGGCATCTTTACCCGTCAAACCGATAGCGCGGCCACCGTGCTTGTTGATTAAGCTAACAATAGATTTGTTGACGCTACCACCTAAGACCATCTCGACGATATCCATGGTGCTTTTATCGGTGACGCGCATACCATCGATACGGTCTGACTGACGCCCCAACTCTTTTAATAAATTATCCACTTGTGGACCACCGCCATGCACGACCACGGGATGAATGCCAACAGTTTTTAACAAAACGATGTCGCGGGCAAATGAGCTCTCAAGCGCAGGATCCGTCATCGCATTGCCACCGTATTTGACCACGATAAGCTTATCGACAAAGCGCTGGATATAAGGCAGCGCTGTGGTCAATACTTCAGCAGTGTTTTTGGCATCATCTAAATTAAGCGTCATTATAAACTCCTAAGTTATGGTATTAAAAAGTCATATTTTTATTTGACAGCAACTACTTTGACGGTAACTATTTTGCTCAAAACTATTCGGCAGGAATAGCGACAATTTGTTCCGCCAGTTTTTTATCAAATGGGCGACATAAAGCGGCAAATTTTGCTTGAATGTCGCGTAAGTCTTCTATGCTATCACCAGCAAAGCGTGCGGTAAGATTGTGACTGGTATTTGATTGGCGGAGCACCCCAAAACCATGGTCGAAATCCAAACGCACGCCATCAATACAGCTCAGCTTCGTCCCCACTGGCAATAAGCATTTGGCTTGCTTGGACGTCATATATTGCCGACTCATCGAACAACGGCAAAGCGATGGCTGGCTAGTAGCTATCCAATGATCACCAGAATCTTTTGCTACAGTCGCTTCTACGAGTTGGCGTAAATACTGACAAAATTTGGTCAGCTGTACGACGATAGTATCGTCTTTTTTAAAGGTTTTAGGCATCGGCAAATAATGATCCGCCGTACTGACCATAGCAGGCAATTGTTCTGTAATATCAGTCAGAGATTTTTTGCCGTGAGCATCGTAAGCCGCTAGCCAATGCAGCAATCGCAAGGCCGCGTACATGGCGTCATCATAAATAATGAAGCGGCTATCGTTAAATATGAAATGCCCTGACAATTCACCTGCAAAGACAATTTGACCAGCAGACTGCTGCATCTGTCGGCGCATAAAACTGCTGCCCGTTTTACTGAGCACAGGTGTTGCGCCAAGCTCAGACAAGAGATTCGGTAGATGATGGGAGCATTTGATATCAAAAAGGATTTGAGAGGGCAGTTGTGAATGGACTGGGCCTTTAGAACACAGCGATTCGGGGTGTTCGGTCAGCGCCACTTGCGCTAATAAATATAGCAAGTGATCGGGCGTGACAACTTTACCGCTATTATCGACGATCATTAAGCGGTCGCCATCGCCATCAAAAGCGATACCTATATCTGCTTGATGTTGACGCACACTTCGCTGTAATTTTTTAAGACGGTGTGGTTCAGTGGGATCAGGATTGCCAGAGGGAAAACTGCCATCTGCGGTGTCATTAATCATGATGACCTGCTGGCAAAAATTCTCAAATAAACGCTGGGCGATATTACTGGTCGCCCCATGCATGCAGTCTATGACCACCACCACATCAAGGGTGTCAGATGGTTGTTGGTTATCTTTGGAGTGTTGTGTATTACAGGGATGGATTTGCTTAAAAACTTGCGCGATAGCCTCAATATAAGTCGTCGCGACTTGTGTATCAGATAAATTAAACGGCTGATTACAAATAGATTTAGCAGTTGTATTTTTCAGCGTATTTTGAGCATCAACCTGTGCTTGAGCGTGATTGAGGTGGCAAGCATAGGTAGACCGTGTTTTTTGCCAAAGCAACTGAATCTCTGCATGGCTCGGAGATTGATGGTTGACCAACCATTTGATACCTAAAATGTCTTTAGCAGAATGACTGGCGGTGACGATAATGCCATGACCAGAATATTGCTCTGCCCAAAAAACCATCATGGGGGTAGTAATTAACCCCAGCTGGATAACCTGTAGGCCATATTCAGTCAGTATATTAGCCAATCTCTGAGCGATAATATCACTACCGAGACGCACATCATAACCAAGCACAATGACGGTTCTTTTAAGGTCGATACTTGGTTTTGGCAGGCAGGCTTTGACAGGAGCTGCGGTTGAGTTGCAATCTGCGACACTATAAAGCTGAGCAAATGCCTTGCCCAATGCTTGAATAAAGTCAGTGGTAAAATGCTGGCGTGAACCACGAATATCATAAGCACGAAATAAGCATTGCTGCGCAGCAAAAGACGGCATCGCTTATTCTCCTTATGGCGTGATTCACGTGATGGTGATTTTGTGATGACTAAAGTACAATTAAAATGGCAAATCAGTAATGATAACTGATTATTGGCGGCCTGAATGTCCAAAGCCGCCTGCACCGCGTGCACTGGTATCACTAAATTCTGATACCACTTCAAACTCAGGGCGGGCAACGGGTACGACGACATATTGTGCCATACGTTCCGCAGGATTCAACACAAAGTCTTCATTACTACGATTCCAAATACTGACCATCAGCTCACCTTGATAATCGGCATCAATCAAGCCAACCAAATTACCCAAGACGATACCGTGCTTATGACCGAGACCTGAGCGCGGTAAAATCATCCCTGCAAAGTTAGGGTCTTGGATATAAACCGCCAAACCAGTACCAATTAAATGCGTGGCACCTGCTTTAATCGTCAATGGCTCATCAATACAAGCGCGCAAGTCGATACCAGCGCTGCCATCAGTGGCGCGTGTCGGTAACGAGAACGCTTTATCTTCAGTAATTTTAGGATTTAATACTTTAACTTGTACAGCTTGCATAACGCACTCACTTAACGGTTGGATAGTTTCTAAATAATATTGTTTCTAAATAAGATAATTTCTAAATAATATAGTTTTAACGTTGGCTATGTGATTATAGTATCAACACACTTGCTAAACCCAAGAATGACATAAAGCCGACGATATCTGTCACGGTGGTTAAGATAACCGAGGCGGATAGGGCAGGGTCAATATTCATGCGTTTTAGGAGCAGTGGAATACTAATGCCCGAAACGTTAGCAGCAGTCATATTGATGGCAATGGCAAAACCAATGACGGCGCTAATTTTAATGTCATGAAACCATAATTGGGCAATAATCGCATGATTATCGCCCATATGATACCGTTTATCGCGCCAACCCACAGCTCTTTATTTAGTAACCACAAACGGTTGGAACCACCGATTTGACCCATCGCCATACCACGAATGACCACTGTCAGAGTTTGTGACCCAGCAATACCGCCCATACTCGCGACCACAGGCATGAGTATCGCCAGCGCCACCACTTTTGCCAGTACCGCCTCGAACTGACCAATCACAGCCGCAGCCAATAAGGCGGTACACAAGTTAATGCCTAGCCAAATACTGCGGCTTTTGGCACTGGTTAAAATAGGCGCAAACAGCTCTTCATCTTGGCTGACACCCGCGAGGTTTTTCATGGTGCTATCGACATCATCTTGGATAATTTCCATGATGTCCTCGCCATTTAACTGACCGACCAACTCACCATGGCTATTAATAACGGGGGCAAAACGAATATCCTCTGAGCGGAAAATCGCTGCGGCATCTTGGATGTCTAAGCGATCATTAATGGTGATGGCGTTATCAATCAATTCTGAGACTAAGGTAGTTTGATCATGTTTAATCAAATCGACCAGACTGAGCAGTCCGAGTAATTGTTGGCTTTGATCGACGACCAGCAGCTCTTGGCTTTCATCATCGAGCAAATCGTCATTTTCTCGTAGCCAGTTCTGTACTTCTGCAAGGGTGATATCATCCCTGATCTGAATGAGGTCAGGATCCATATAACGACCGACTTCCCAGTCAGCATAGGTATCGAGCTTATTGACCTGCACTCGGATGTCTTCATCCAAGGTAGCCATCACCGAGGTACGCACACTTTCGGTGACGGTGTCTAAAATCTCAGAGATGTCTTGCGCATCAAGGTCTTGGGTAAATAAGGAAATGTCTTTCGATGAGACGTTTTCTAACAGCGGCTGGCGTGTATCAAACTCTAACTCGGCAAGCACTTCGCCTTTGATGTTTTCTGGTACTTGTGCCCAAATCAATAAGCGATTTTGGCTAGGGAACGATTCTAATAGGCTCGCAATCTCATATTTGGACTGCTTTTCTAAAAACTCAGTAATCGCCTCGTATGCCTTGTCAGCAACCAAACTTTGCAGATATAGAAGCTTATATTCGCCGCTATACTCTGCTGGATTGTAATCTCCCTGTAGCGTAGATGGTCGTTCCTGATCAGGCATAGGGTAGGCATAAAGGTTCCAAAGTTTTTAGAAAGTATAAATAATAACAAACACTAAAATGTCGAATAAGTGCTAATTTCTCATGTCGCTAACTGGTGATGCTCTCAAGCGTGGAGCCTAACGCTAACGATTACCCAATAAAGCGCGAATATTAGCCAAGTATTCATCAGCAACGGCTTCTGGGTCTTTAGTCGCTTTTTTCTTTTTCGCCTTGGCTGGCCAGTCGATATGCTCTTCTGGTAACTCATCTAAAAAGCGCGATTCAGAAGTGACACGCATCTGACCGCCCGCACGGCGCTGAGTCGCTAGCGTCAATGTCAGCTCTCGACGCGCACGAGTAATGCCGACATACATCAAGCGCCGTTCTTCTTCGACCGTCTCGCTTAGGATAGAGTTGCGGTGCGGTAGCATTTCTTCCTCAAGCCCCATGATATACACAAAATCAAACTCCAAGCCTTTTGCCGCATGCAAGGTCATCAAGTTAACCTTGTTGGTATTTTCTTCTTCTTGCTGCTGCTCGAGCATATCCAGCAACACCAGCTTACGAATGATGGTATCAATGGTGCGATCTTCGTCTTCTTCGGCCCGATTAATCAGTGATTGAATACTAGTGTAGAGCATATCAATATTATCGATACGGTTTTTTTCTTGTTGCGGGGTTTTGGCGTCGCTACGCACAAAGTCGATATAACCCGTTTCATCAATCATTTGGCGCACGATAGGCACAGGGTCAGGATGCTGATCCAGCTCACGCGTATAATGTTCAATAAACTCACCGAACTCCTTTATCGTACCATAGGCCTTCGACGGTAAAACATGCGCGAGCCTGCGTGGGTACAAGAAGCGAGTAGCGAGATGCTATGCTCTTGTGAAAATAAGCCTAACTTCTCTAGCGTTGCTGGCCCCATTCCACGCTTAGGCGTATTGATAATACGTAAAAACGCACTGTCGTCTTCAGGGTTCAGAATCAAACGCAGATAGCCCATGATGTCTTTGATTTCACTACGCGCAAAGAACGACTGACCACCCGATAATTTATAAGGCACTTGCAGTTGCCGCAACTGCGCCTCTAGCATGCGCGCCTGAAAGTTACTGCGATAAAGAACGGCGTACTGCTCCCATTCATTACCGAAACGCAGTTTATGAGTGACAATCTCTTTTGCCACACGCTCAGACTCATCATCATCGTTGCGGCAGTTAATAATGCGAATTTTTTCGCCTTGACCTTTATCTGACCAGAGTTTCTTTTCAAATAAATGCTCGTTATTGGTAATAACGGCATTGGCAGAGGTCAAAATACGCGTGGTCGAGCGATAGTTTTGCTCAAGCATGACGATTTTTAATTTAGGGAAATCTTCTTTGAGTAGCGCCATGTTTTCCGGTTTTGCACCGCGCCACGCATAGATAGATTGATCATCATCGCCAACGACGGTAAAACGCCCTTGCGGTCCGACTAAGTATTTAATCATCTCATACTGGGCGGTGTTGGTATCTTGATATTCATCGACGAGCAAGTAACGAATACGGTTTTGCCATTTATCGCGCAGCTCTCTGTTTTCACGCAATATCTTGGTCGGCAGGACAATCAAATCATCAAAATCAACAGCGTTATAAGCACGCAGGTTACGCTCATATAAGGCATAGAGGGTGGCGAAGATCATGTCTTCTGGATCGTCTAAGGTTTCCATCGCCTTGTCCGGTTCAATTAGATCGTTTTTCCAGTCAGAAATCATTTTAATGCTTTGCCGACCAATTCACGACTTTCAGCGCCGCTTAAATTGTCGCGCATCATCAGCTCCATCAGCAAACGCTTACTGTCGTCGCTGTCCATAATGGAGAAGTTACCTTTGAGCGGGGTATGAATCAACTCATAACGTAAAAACTGTAGCCCAAATTGGTGAAAGGTAGACACCGTCAGCCCGCGAGTTTTTTCACTCGGCAGCAATTTACTGACACGAGCTTTCATCTCGCGCGCCGCTTTATTGGTAAAAGTCACCGCGGTAATGCGCTCGGCTGGCATGTTGCATTCTTCGATTAGATAGGCAATCTTGCGGGTAATCACCGATGTCTTACCGGAGCCGGCACCTGCTAGCACAAGCAATGGACCGGATACGTAAAGCATCGCTTCTTGTTGTTTGGGATTAAGTTGACTCATAAGGTGACCTGTAAGACAAAAGCAAAAAGAAAGCAAAAAAGGCGAGTGTTGATATCAAGCGTTGCTCAGTGAGATAAAAACAGCACGTATGAGGCAGATCGATAGCGCAAAATGGCAACATAGCATTATAGTTGGTTGCATCATCTCGATATCAAAACATGGCGTCGATAAGGTTAATCAACCTATCCGCTAATCACGCTCATGACCGTTAATATTTTGTGACAATTAATCAAGAGAGCCATCGTTAAAACAGCCGCTGATACTACTATGCAATTAGGCGGGTTATTATAAAGCAAAAACCGTCACATTGGGGAGGAGTTCAAGGATCGGCACCCAGTAAAAAAGCGTTAATTTTTCGTGACTTATACTATATATACTAGCGTCCATTCAAAAATATGGATTTGGGCTTAATATAAGGTAACGTCTATATCATAATTCATGGTAAAAAAAACATGTTTCTTTCACCTATAAAGTGACCGTTCAATACAGTTAAAAACTAGCTTTTAGGCACTGATATGCGTATAGTACGTAAATAATTTATGCCAGTTGTCTCGTCATTGTTGACCACGTGTAATGAGCTATTAAATCAATTAAATAAACTATCGAATATGATATTGATTTAATACGTTGATCTTACGTTGTTAGAAGATGCGTTAGGCGACCAGCCTTTCTCCGTTATATATCGGAGTATCTATAGTTGGTCATGTCTGACATCGTCGTCAATAAGCTTGATAATTGGTTATTACCAGCACAGTATCTATATGAGCCATTGAGTTATTAAGACCCAATGGGAGTTACTTTGTGTTTTCGTCTGCGTTATGCCAGTCGCCATTACCACTCTATAGTTTGTGAGTATGTGCGCTGCGCTTGACACTCGATTGGGTGAGGAGCACGTATTATCATGTCTGCTTTTAATTGGTCAGCCATTGCTTTTATCTTAGCCGCCATTGGGCTAGTGGTCTTTATGCTGGTTGTGCGCGTTTGCTTGGCGGTCGCTCTCAGGGCTCACAAAAAGAAGAAGTATTTGAAGCGGGTGTTGTCGGAGCTGGCAACGCCCGTATTCGTTTGTCTGCCAAATTCTATTTGGTGGCAATCTTCTTCGTTATCTTTGATTTAGAAGCGCTATATTTATACGCTTATGCCGTTTCAGTACGTGAAGCAGGCTGGCTGGGCTTTGCCGCAGCCGCGATATTCATTACCATCTTGATCATAGGCTTGGTATACGAGCTCAGTCTGGGTGCGATGAATTGGGCACCATCGGACAAGCGCCGCAAGCAACCACGTCTATATGCAGCTCCGGCAGGTTTTAATTTGGCAGATATTACGCAGTTTGATGGCGTCGATGAGCTGATGGTCGATCCAACTGGCAAGATACCAGCCAGTCTTCAGGGCAGATTAATGTCTCGAACAATATCGAGACCAACCGTCGTCACTTGCAAAATATCGATCATATTAATACTACTGGTAATGTGACTTCCATGGATTTTGCCACATCTGCGCAACAAGACAAAGTCAAACGCTAATCGCTTTTGACGGTCTTGTGGCACATTACTGCAAAATGGTCGCTTATTAATAATAGAAGTTAAGGCGATAGCGGAAGCAAGATGATTGCTGCGCTTCGCCTAATATAAAGGTTGTATGTTATGAAATACACATTAACAAAAGCCAACCCTGATGCAGATGTCTATCCTGCACAGACCAGTCAAACGGTCAATGATCCAATCGAAGACGAAGTGAATAAAAACGTCTTTATGGGTCGTCTCGAAGACCTTGTCCATTCAACAGCAAACTGGGGGCGCAAGCACTCACTTTGGCCATTTAACTTTGGTACCTCTTGCTGTTATGTCGAATATGCCACCACCCTAACCGCCGTTCATGATTTGTCACGCTTTGGTGCCGAAGTTATTCGCGCGTCGCCCCGTCAGGCAGACGTGATGATCGTTGCTGGTACTTGTTTTGTCAAAATGGCACCGGTTATTCAGCGCCTTTATGAGCAAATGCTTGAGCCAAAATGGGTTATCTCGATGGGTGCCTGTGCTAACTCGGGTGGTATGTATGATATCTATTCGGTCGTGCAAGGCGTGGACAAAATTATCCCTGTTGATGTCTATGTGCCCGGTTGTCCGCCGCGTCCAGAAGCGTTGATCCAAGGCTTGATGTTGCTGCAAGAGTCGATTACTAAAGAGCGTCGCCCGCTAGGTATTCATGTCAATGATCAGGGTATCTATCAGCCACAAATGACGCCTGAGCGTGACCGTAAGCAAGCAGATCGTATCGCTGTGAAAAACTTGCGTAGCCCAGACAGTATCTAATCAGCGAGCCTGTAGCCAAACTGCATGTGATAAATAGCATATTAGGCATAAATTGTTTAGTTATATCATGTTCTAGTTTGGCTCAATCATACACAATCCGTAAAAGTGCTCAGTACGCATATATTCATCGTAGTTCGCTTATGTTTAGCGTAGTTCAGTTATGATTAACATAGCTCGGTTAGGCTCAACATAGCTCAATGATGATTAATGAAGGAATACATCATTCATGGTCACGGTAGTTGAAAACATAGATCCTAATATTAAGCCTGTTCCAGCGGTTATCACCGAGCTGGAGCAGAAGTATGCCGGTAAGTTTGTCGTGCAGCACACTGTGGATGAGATTCCAACAGTGTGGGTCGCGCGTGCAGACTTATTAGATGTTCTCTTATTCCTACGTAAATTGCCCCAGCCATACGTCATGCTATTTGACTTGTCAGCGATAGATGAGCGTCTGCGCCAGCATCGCCAAGGTTTACCTGACAGCGATTTTACGGTGTTTTATCACTTGATGTCGCTTGAGCGTAATAGTGACGTACGTATTAAAGTCGCGCTGAGTGAAGACGATGTCAATGTACCGAGCGCTACGCAGATTTGGCCAAATGCCAACTGGTACGAGCGTGAAGTGTGGGACATGTTCGGTATTGTCTTTACGGGTCATCCGCATCTAACGCGTATCTTATTACCAAAGTACTGGGAAGGTCATCCGCTGCGTAAAGAGTATCATGCGCGCGCGACTGAATTTACCCCGTATTTCTTGAATACCGCCAAGCAACAATATGAGCAAGAAAACCTGCGTTTTGTCCCAGAAGAGTGGGGCATGAAGCGTTCAGGTCGTGATGAAGACTTTATGTTCTTGAACATCGGTCCTAACCATCCCTCTGCTCACGGTGCATTCCGTTTAGTGCTACAGCTTGATGGTGAAGAAGTCGTCGATTGTATCCCTGATATCGGTTATCACCATCGCGGCGCAGAGAAGATGGCTGAGCGTCAAACTTGGCATTCATTTATTCCTTATACCGACCGTATCGATTACCTCGGTGGCGTGATGAATGAGCTGCCGTACATCATGTCGGTCGAAAAGCTTGCAGGGATTACCATTCCGCCGCGCGCTGAGACTATCCGCGTAATGATGAGTGAGTTTTTCCGTATTACCAATAACTTACTGTTCGTCGGTACGTTTATTCAGGATGCGGGCGGCATGACCCCGGTATTCTATATGTTTACCGATCGCCAAAAAGCCTATGATGTCATAGAAGCCGTGACTGGTTATCGTATGCATCCCGCTTGGTTCCGTATCGGCGGTACGGCTGCTGATCTACCACGTGGCTGGCAGCGTCTGGTTCGCGAATTCTTAGATTGGATGCCAAAACGCTTGGACGAATATGTCAAAGCGGCATTGCAAAATAGCGTGCTCAAAGGTCGTACCCAAGGTGTTGCTCAGTACAATGCTAAGCAAGCACTTGCTTGGGGCGTGACGGGCGCTGGTCTGCGAGCAACAGGCGTTGACTTTGATCTCCGTAAAGCACGTCCGTATATGGGTTATGAAAATTACGACTTTGAAGTGCCAGTGGGTTACAACGGTGATGCGTATGATCGCTGTATGGTAAAAGTCGAAGAGATGCGTCAGTCATTGCGTATCATCCGCCAGTGCATGGATAACATGCCACAAGGCCCTTATAAAGCCGATCATCCACTAGCGGTACCACCGCCAAAAGACCGTACCTTAAACGATATTGAAACCTTGATTAATCACTTTATCTCAGTATCTTGGGGTCCTGTGATGCCAGCGGGCGAGTGTACGACGATTGTAGAAGCGACCAAAGTTGAACAGCTATTACATCACCTCGGATAAGGCGACGATGAGCTATCGTACCCGTATTCGTACGCCGACATTTGCGCATTTGCAGCAGATGCCATCGGTGATTAATGGCTCGCTCGTCTCTGATGCCATTATGTATTTGGCATCGATTGATATTGTAATGGCTGACTGTGATCGCTAATACTTTAGTCTAATACTTTGATCAGAAAATTATTTTTATTAAAGAAATACGTTTATCAATATATCATTGCCAAATGGCACACCAAAATGCTGATATCTTGCCATATAGCGACACTTATAAGACTGTCGCTATTAGCTGATAAAGCGTGATGAGTGAGGACAGATAGAAGACTATGAAAATTGTTTCCGACAAAATGCCAAAAGTAGATGTGGCAAGCATTCTCACTAGCGAGGAAATTGCGGCTATTCATGAGTTTATGCACCATTACCCGCAAGCACGTGCTGCTTCGCTAGACGCGCTAAAAATCGTGCAAAAGCGCAACGGCTGGGTCGATGACGCACAAGTGAATGCCATTGCCAATATTCTAGACATTCCGATGTCAGATATGGACGGGGTTGCTACTTTCTTTAACCGTATTTATCGTCAGCCTGTCGGTCGCCACGTCATCCTTATTTGTGATTCAGTGGCTTGTTTTTTGACAGGTTATGAAGCGTTATCAGCTGAAATCAGATCGCAGCTGGGTATTGAGTATGGTCAGACGACGGCTGATGGTCGTTTTACGCTATTGCCAATTTGCTGCTTAGGTAACTGTGACAAAGGCCCTGCTGTGTTGATTGACGAAGACACCTATGGCCCTGTCCAGCCCGAAGAAGTCACGCAATTATTGGAGCTATACGCATGAGATTAACGCTTTCAGAGCAGATTGCTCAACGTAGCCAAGGCAAAGCACCTAGCCAGCTTAATGAGCAGCGCATTCCAATTTATGGTGATAAAGCAACAGCGACTAGCGAAACAAAACCGTTAACATGGCGTCTAGCACATCATGATGCCGTACTAGATTTGACCACCTATGAGTCGTTAAAAGGCTTTGATGGCTTAAAGCAAGCTTTGAGTCAATCGCCTAAAGAAGTTGGCAATATGATTAAAGCTGCCAACGTCAGGGGTCGCGGCGGTGCAGGCTTTAATGCTGGTTTGAAATGGACATTCATGTCACCACCAGATGGCTTGCCACGTTATCTCATTTGTAATGCCGATGAGATGGAACCGGGCACGTTTAAAGATCGTCTATTGATGGAGCGTCTACCGTTTCAGCTGATTGAAGGTATGTTGATTACCGCACATGCGATTGGTGCAACGGACGGGTATATCTTTATCCGTGGTGAATACATTTTAGCTGCCCAGCGTTTGGTCGCTGCTATCGAAGAATGCTTGGCCAATAATCTAATGGGCAAGAACATTCTAGGCTCAGACTTTAGCTTTAACTTGCACGTGCATACGGGTGCTGGCCGCTATATTTGCGGTGAAGAAACGGCACTGATTAATTGCTTGGAAGGTCGCCGTGCTAATCCACGTACTAAACCCCCATTCCCACAAATTTCTGGTGCATGGGGTCGTCCAACGGTAGTCAATAACGTTGAAACCTTGTGTAACATGCCAGCCATTCTAAACCATGGCGTCGAATGGTATCAGTCATTATCTAACATCAAAGGCAAGAGCCAGACACCGGGTACCAAACTGTTCGGTTGTTCAGGCTTAGTTAACGATCCAGGCCTGTGGGAATTACCGTTTGGTTATACAGCACGCGAAATCATTGAAGATTTAGCGGGTGGTATGATCGATGGCAAAACATTAAAAGCTTGGCTGCCGGGCGGTGCCTCTACTGACTTTTTAACCACTGAGCATTTAGATGTGGTGGTGGATTTTGACACCATTCAAAAAGCAGGTAGCCGTATGGGTACTGGTCTGATTATGGTCGTGGATGAAGCACAAGATATGGTGCCACTCGTTCGTAATATCGAGATTTTCTTCCAACGTGAATCTTGTGGTTGGTGTACGCCATGCCGTGACGGTCTGCCTTGGGGTGTCAAATTGCTTACCGCTATTAATGATGGTGAAGGGCAAGTGGGTGATGTAGAAAAACTAGAAGGCCTCACGCGTGACTTATGGATTGGTAAAACATTCTGTGCACATGCGCCGGGTGCGATGGAACCACTGATGAGTGCGATTAAATATTTCCGTCCAGAGTTTGATCAAAAGATCGCGCAGGCGGTTGGTGTCGATGTCATTGATGCGGCAGCCAATCAACAGCCAGAAGTGAAATAAGGAGAGCGGCATGGCAGTCATACATATTGATGGAACCACTGTCGAAGTAGATAGCGCAGATAACTTGCTACAAGCCTGCTTATCACTCGGCATTGATGTGCCGTATTTTTGTTATCATCCAGCCCTTGGCTCAGTAGGCTCGTGCCGTCAGTGCGCGGTCAAGCAGTTTCAAAATAAAGAAGATATGGAAGCAGGTCGTGGTCGTCTTGTGATGTCATGTATGGTCGCTCCGGGCGATGACATGTATATCTCTGTCACTGACGATGAAGCCAAAGCATTCCGCAAGTCGATGGTTGAGTTACTGATGACCAACCATCCACATGACTGTCCAACTTGCGAAGAGGGCGGACATTGCCATTTGCAAGACATGACCTATATGTCAGGTCATAGCCGTCGTCGTTATCGCTTTACCAAACGCACGCATCATAACCAAGAGCTTGGCCCATTCATCGCGCATGAGATGAACCGCTGTATCGCTTGCTATCGCTGTGTCCGTTTTTATAAAGACTACGCAGGCGGCGAAGATTTGGGTGTTTACGGCTCAAACAATCGCGTCTACTTTGGTCGTGATAAAGATGGCCAGTTCGAAAGCGAATTCTCAGGTAACTTAACGGAAGTATGCCCAACGGGTGTCTTTACCGATAAAACGCACTCTGAGCGTTATAACCGTAAATGGGACATGCAGTATGCGCCAAGCATCTGTCATGGTTGCTCAGCAGGTTGTAATATCTCACCGGGTGAGCGTTATGGTGAATTACGCCGTATTGAAAACCGCTATAACGGTGAAGTAAACCGCTATTTCTTATGTGACCGTGGCCGCTTCGGTTATGGCTATGTCAATCGTGACGATCGCCCAACCCAAGCGCTTGAACGTATCAACGATAAGCATGTCAAAATCAATATTGACTATGCACTCGATGAGACCATCAAACGTATCAAAGATAAAAAAGTCATTGGCATTGGCTCACCGCGTGCCAGTTTAGAAACCAACTTTGCGCTAAAAAACCTCGTTGGCTTTGATAAGTTTTCAACGGGTCTCAATCATCAGCAGCAAGCACTGGTCAATAAATGCATCGAAGTATTAAGTACTGATGGTATTTATAACCCAAGCATGACTGATATCGAAAGCTATGATGCGGTGCTGGTATTGGGTGAAGATATCACGCAAACCTCATCGCGTGTCGCGTTGTCAGTACGCCAAGCGGCAAAAAACGAAGGCTTGAAAATGGCAGCGGTGTTGCAAACGCAGCCGTGGCTTGCAGAGCCTGTTAAACGTATTGCTCAAGATGCGTTAAGCCCAGTTTATGTCATCGATGTAGTGCAAACTAAGCTAGAAGACATCAGTAAAGTGAGTGTGGTGGCGACCCCTGAAGATATTACTAAACTTGGTTTCAAAGTGGCTGATGAAATTGTCAATTTCGCTGATGATTTATCAGAAATCGCAGATCCACAAGCAGCTGAGCAAGATGTCAATACTGATACTAGTACTAATGCCAGTGCTGAGACTGACGGTATGCAAGCATTAGCGAAGCAAATCGCTTATGACTTGATTCAAGCGGATAAGCCATTGGTCATCTCGGGTAGCAGCTTATCGTCTACCGTATTGATCGAAGCAGCGGCGCAGATTACTCAAGCATTGACCCAAAAACGCTCAGCCATTAAAGCGACTGAACAGCAGCAAGTGGACACGTATAATGCTCAAGTCCGTGATGAGCAAGCGCAAATAGAAGATAAAGAGCTATCCGCTAAACCAAACAAACCTGAAACTGGTGTTGATACAGAAACGCAAGACAATGTAGAACGCGCTCCTGCTAAAAAACTTGAACTGAAAGAAGTAAATAATAAATATCAGGCACAAGCAGGTATTTACCTAACGGTTACCGATGCCAATAGCATGGGTGTTTGCATGCTTGGCGGTCAATCAGTCGAAGAGCTACTGGCGACTGATTTTGATGTGGTTATCGTTGCTGAAAATCAGCTGACTGATGCCATTGATGCCAGTAAGTTGACTCAACTATTAGCCGACAAAACCGTCATTGCGCTAGATCATCAGCTGCTTGATTGGCATAAAGATGTCGATATCGTATTGCCAGCAGCAAGCTTTGCTGAAGCGGATGGTACGCTGATATCGGCTGAAGGTCGTGCACAGCGCTTCTTCCAAGTTTACGACAACGAATACTACCATCCAATGAGCAGTATCAAAGAAGGCTGGCGCTGGTTACATGCCGTGCATAGCAGCATAGAAGGTCGTGATGTCGATTGGACGCAGCTAGATGACGTTATCAATGCTTTGATCGCCACCCATCCTAAGCTTGCTGGTATTAAAAATGCTGCTCCTGATGCCGATTACCGTATGACTGGTCTGAAGATTGCTCGTCAGCCGCGCCGTTATTCAGGCCGTACCGCCATGCGTGCGCCGATATCTGTGCATGAGCCGATGCAGCCAAAAGATTTAGACACCGGTTTGACTTTCTCAATGGAAGGTTATAGTGGTAAAGAAACACCAAGCTCGATGATTCCTTTTGCCAATGCGGCAGGTTGGAACTCACCGCAAGCGTGGAATAAATACCAAGACAAGGTCGGTGGTCATCTAAAAAATGGCGACCCAGGTGTGCGCATGTTTGATCAGCTAGACCGTCTGGCCACACGCCAATATGTTGCACCAGAGGCTATGTCTGCGACGACGACGGATATGCAGCAAGGACAAGCAAAGCTTGTGCCTATCCATAATATTTATGCCAGCTCTATGATGGCGTCACGTAGCCCAGTGGTTGCGGAGCAACTGCCTGTTGCTGCATGGCGTATCGGGATGGATGATGCTAGGGACTGGAACATTGCTAATGGTGATTACTTAGCGATTGAAATCAATAAGCAACAAATTACCTTACCAGTACAGATTGTCGGTTATTTAGCAGAAGGCTGTATCGGTTATCCAGTTGGGCAGGTGAGTATTATTCATCCATCAATGCCAGCGTCGGTTCGCAAAGTGGATGCACCAGTAACGATGATGGGTAGCATGGCTAACGATATGATGAACAATAACGATGCTGCGCAAATGAGCACAGCACCGACCACCACACAGGAGGTGTAATATGCAAGTTACCCGTATTATCCTGATGTGCCAAGCTTCTTGGCTGGTAGCATGAGCTTTGATGCTTGGTCAATTTTATTTATGGTCGGGCAATCACTGGTCATCTTCTTGGTCGTGGTTATGGTTGCCGCTATGATGATTGTCTATGAGCGCCGCATGCTAGCTTTATGGCAGGACCGTTATGGTCCAAACCGCGTCGGACCCTTTGGTTCGTTGCAGCTGGTTGCTGATATGCTCAAAATCTTCTTTAAAGAAGATTGGACGCCAAACTTTACCGATAAGTTTATGTTTACCTTGGCACCTGCGGTCGCGATGTTTACCGCATTGGCCTCATTTGCCATTATTCCTATCTCGCCAACGCTTGGCGTGGCTGATTGGGATATCGGTATTCTGTTCTTCTTTGCGATGGCAGGTATTGCTGTCTATGCCGTGATGTTCGGTGGCTGGGCCTCTGCTAACAAATTCTCGTTACTTGGTGGTTTGCGCTCTGCTGCACAGACGATCAGTTATGAAGTATTCTTGGGCTTATCACTGATGGGCGTAGTGGCATTAACCGGCTCATTTAACTTGCGCGCCATTGTTGAGGCGCAAATCGACGGCTGGTATATCATTCCGCAGTTTTTCGGCTTTTTGACCTTTGTTGTTGCTGGCGTTGCAGTCACCCATAGACATCCATTTGATCAGCCAGAAGCAGAGCAAGAGCTGGCTGAAGGCTATCATGTTGAATATTCTGGCATGAAATTCGGTATGTTCTTTATTGGCGAATATGTCAACGTTGTACTGATTTCTGCCTTGATGACGTGCTTATTCTTTGGTGGTTGCTTGCGCCTTTTAACTTAGATATTCCATTTATTCCACCAGCTTTTTGGTTCATGATTAAAACGCTGTTCTTTATGACCATGTTTATTTTGGCTCGAGGCTCACTCATGCGTCCGCGTTATGATCAAGTGATGAACTTTGGCTGGAAAGTTTGTCTGCCAGTAACGCTGATTAATCTGTTGGTTACTGCTGCGGTCATTTTGATCTTTTCTCCAACGTTGTAATCATCACTAGTAGCCATCACTAGCCATCATTGATGAACTAGGGTAAAGCTGATAAGGATAATAATCCCATGTTTACTACCATAAAAAAGACCGTCATTGGACTATTTACCATTGTCCGCAGCATGTGGATGGTCAATAGTCATGCGCTCAGACCGCGTGACACCATCCTTTATCCTGAGGTGCCGGTACCTGTGCCACCGCGTTTTCGTGGACGTATTGTCCTAACGCGTGACCCTGATGGAGACGAGCGCTGTGTGGCTTGTAACTTGTGTGCGGTGGCCTGCCCGGTAGGGTGTATCTCCTTACAAAAAGCGGAACGTGAAGACGGTCGTTGGTATCCAGAGTTTTTTCGAATTAACTTTTCGCGCTGTATTTTTTGTGGATTGTGTGAAGAGGCGTGTCCAACGACAGCCATTCAAATGACGCCTGACTTTGAGTTGGGTGAATATAAACGCCAAGATTTGGTCTACGAAAAAGAGCATTTGCTCATTTCAGGGCCGGGTAAATATCCTGATTATAACTATTATCGTGTGACGGGTATGGCGGTAGCGGACAAACCAAAAGGCGCAGCACAAAACGAAGCTGCACCGATTGATCTAAGGAGCTTGCTACCATGATGAATATTTTGAACCATCCTGAACTGGCTGGGTTTTATTCGCTTGCAGCAGTGGCCATATTTGCCAGTCTGCGCGTCGTGACTCAGGCCAATCCAGTGCATGCTATCTTATCGATGATTGTGTCATTACTGGCAATCGCAGGGATATTTTTTGTACTAGGTGCGCCATTTGCTGGTGCGTTAGAGATTGTCGTCTATGCCGGCGCCATTATGGTGCTGTTCGTCTTTGTCATCATGATGCTGAACTTAGGTATGAGCAATGATGAGCGCGAAGAACGATGGCTTGATGCGGGCACTTGCGCTACCGACAGGGTTAACGATTATTATCGCGGTTGTGCTGTATGCGATGATTGGTATGGGTCATGACGAAGCGGCAATGATTGGTGGCTCGACAATATCTGCCAAAGCAGTCGGTACGGTGCTATTTACTAAATATGTGATGTTGATAGAAGTGGCGGCATTGCTACTGCTGGCAGCCTTGGTCGCCGCTTATCATTTGGGTAAAGAGTCTATCGCTGATGAGGTTACTGTCAATGCAAACCACAGTAATGATAGTCAAGGATCTAATGCTAATGTCGCAAGTATCAAACACTACGATGATCACGGTATGCCTATAGATGCTGACGCGGCGAAAATGGCAGAACCTTACGAATATAAAGATGTTGACCCGCATGACTATGTAAGTATGAATGCAGGTACGCAGCTGGGTGTGAATAAAGTCACGCGCAAGGAGTCAGACTAATGGTACTAGCAGCGAGCGTGGCACAAGATGTGTCAAACGTGCCGTTTGCCCACGAGGTAGCCGGCTTAGTACAGCCGGTTGCTGAGGCGCAGAATATACTGGGCATGATACCCATGAGCCATGGACTGATTTTGGCAGGTATCTTATTTGCCATTGGTCTGTGCGGCGTCATGGTACGACGTAACTTCCTATTTATGCTAATGAGCCTTGAGATCATGATGAATGCAACAGCATTAGCATTTGTGGTGGCAGGTAGTCGTTGGGTCGATCCAGATGGGCAGATTATGTTTATCTTTATTTTGACCTTGGCAGCAGCAGAGGCCGCCATTGGTTTGGCAATATTATTGCGGTTTTATCATCAGCGTGGGCATCTCGATGTCGACAGCGCCAATGAGATGAAAGGATGATGTCATGAGTTTATTACCATTAACCTTTATATTCCCGCTCGTTGGCTTTTTGATTTTAGCCTTTATGCGCGACAAGCTAACAGAGCAGGTGGCAGCGATTGTCGGTGTCGGTAGTATGCTGTTATCAGCACTATGCACGCTAATCGTTAGTTATACTTTTTTAACCAATAATCCAGCAGGAACAGTCATAGAGATTCCGCTTTGGACATGGTTCCAAGTCGGAGATTTTGCCCCAAGTTTCGGTCTGAGCTTTGATGGTTTGGCACTGACGATGACGGGTGTCATCACTGGAATTGGCTTTTTAATCCATCTCTTTGCCGCTTGGTATATGAAAGGCGACACTGGCTTTGCCCGCTTCTTTAGCTATATGAATTTGTTCGTCGCCAGCATGTTATTGCTAGTATTAGCAGATAACTTGTTCTTGCTTTATCTTGGCTGGGAAGGCGTTGGTATCTGTTCGTACTTACTGATCGGTTTTTATTACCATGACCGCGCCAATGGTCTTGCAGCGATGAAAGCCTTTACGGTGACGCGCGTGGGTGATGTATTCTTAGCCTTCGGTCTGTTTTTATTATTCCGTGAATTCGGCACGCTTAATATTCAAGAAATTATTACGCGCGCGCCGGAAGTGTTTGATATCAACAATCCAACGATGATGTTGACAACCATGATGTTGGTTGGCGGCGCGATGGGTAAATCAGCCCAACTGCCATTACATACATGGCTGGCTGATGCGATGGCAGGTCCGACGCCAGTATCAGCGCTCATTCACGCGGCAACGATGGTAACAGCAGGTGTTTATTTAATCGCTCGCTTACATCCATTGTTTGAGCTGACCCCTGGTATTTTATTATATTGGGTCGGCGGCGTAGGGGCGTTGACGTTGGTCGTTGCTGGATTCTGTGCACTGGCACAAACTGACATCAAACGTATTCTTGCTTACTCAACGATGAGCCAAATTGGCTATATGTTCTTAGCACTCGGCGTTGGCGCGTGGCAAGGCGCTATCTTCCATTTGATGACCCATGCTTTCTTTAAAGCCCTGTTATTCTTATCATCAGGTGCCGTCATCCTTGCGGTACACCATGAGCAAAACATCTTTAAGATGGGCGGTCTACGTAAAAAGATACCATTGGTATTTTGGTGCTATATCGTCGGTGGCGGTGCACTTGCGGCAATACCTTGGGTCACGGTCGGCTTTTATTCTAAAGAAGCGATTCTTTGGGAGAGTTATGCAACAGGTCACATGGTTTTATTCTATATGGGTGTGTTTGGTGCGTTCTTAACCGCGCTTTATACTTTCCGTATGATTTGGATTATCTTCTTTGGTGAAGAAAAGACGCACGCGCATAAGTTATCTGGTGTGTCGTATTGGCTGCCACTTAGTGTGTTGCTCGTATTATCAACGGCAGTGGGTGCATTTATCACTCCGCCATTACAAGGCGTCTTGCCAGAGAGTGTTGGGCATTTATTGGAAGTCGCTGGTCAAGCGCATGGTAAGCATACGGCTGAGTTTATCGCCATGGGTGCGATGCTGGCTGGTCTAATAATAGCGGCGCTATTATATGTGGTGGATAAAGGTCGCATGCTCACCCGTTTTAAGCGCTCACGTGTTGGTGGGGCGCTATATCACTGGTGTTATCATGGTCTAGGTTTTGATGCGCTATACGATGTAATTTTTGTAAAACCCTTTTTGTTCATCGGCCGCTTATTTAAAGCCGACCCTATCGATAAAGCGTGGCTACTATTACCTAAGCTGGCATCAGCGGGCAATAGAATGTTGTCTGCGACGCAAACAGGGTCACTTCGAGGTTACGCTGCAAGCTTTGGCTTGGGCATGGCTGTATTACTAGTGCTGGTAATGATGACGGTGGTATAAGATGATTGAGTTACAACAAACGTGGATGCTACCAGCATTAATTGCAATTCCCTTTATTGCCGGGTTGTTATGTTGGTTGGTCGAGCGCTTTAATAAACGTCTGCCGCGCTGGATTGCCTTAATCGGTATGACGTTGACCTTTGCGTTGTCGCTAGTGCTATGGCAATACGGCGATTTTAGCGGTATGAGTAAACAAGTGATTGCGCCAGATGCAAATGTGCCTTGGGTAGCGGAGTTCAGTGTGCCATGGATACCGAGTTTTGGTATTAGCTTCCATTTAGCGATGGATGGCTTGTCACTGATGATGGTGGCGTTAACAGGATTGCTCGGTATTGCTGCTGTGGCTTGTTCGTGGAATGAGATTCAGCGTCGAGTCGGCTTTTTCCATCTCAACCTTTTGTGGAGTTTGGGCGGCGTCATTGGTGTTTTCTTAGCCATTGATCTGTTCTTGTTCTTCTTCTTTTGGGAGATGATGCTGGTTCCTATCTACTTCTTGATCGCGATTTGGGGTCATGATGTGGTTGGCAAAACCAAGGAATACGCAGCGACTAAGTTCTTTATTTATACCCAAGCATCTGGGCTTATTATGCTGGTCGGGATCTTGATATTGGTCATTATCAGCTACGCTCAAAAAGGGGTGGTGAGCTTTAATTATAATGATTTGCTCGGTACGTCACTTGGCGGCTGGGAATATCCGATCATGCTGTGCTTCTTTATTGGCTTTGCGGTTAAGTTGCCGATTATTCCGTTCCATGGCTGGTTGCCAGATGCGCATGCACAAGCACCAACGGCAGTTCGGTGGATTTGGCAGGGGTTTTGATTAAAACCGCAGCTTATGGCTTGATTCGTTTCGTGTTGCCATTATTTCCAGCAGCATCACAAGATTTTGCGCCGATTGCGATGACCTTGGGTACGATTGGTATCTTCTATGGTGCATGGCTCGCCTTTATGCAGACCGATATGAAGCGTTTGCTGGCTTATACCAGTATCTCGCATATGGGCTTTGTGGTATTGGCGATTTATGCAGGCACTTTATTAAGCTTGCAAGGTCTGATGATTCAGATGCTCGCACATGGCTTAAGCTCAGCAGCGCTATTCATTATGGCAGGGCAGTTATATGAGCGTCTACATACGCGTGATTTAACCTTGATGGGTGGTATGTGGGGTCAGTTCCGTTACTACGCACCGATACTGATGTTCTTCTGTGCGGCATTGCTCGGTATTCCGGGCACAGGTAACTTCATCGGCGAGTTCATGATTTTATTTGGTGCTTTTGCTCAGTATCCAGTATTTGTGGTCTTTGCAACATTCAGTCTGGTACTAGCAGGGCTATACTCGCTTATTTTGATTCACCGTGCATTATTTGGCAAAAACAACATCGAAGCAGTCGCCATGCAAGAAACCAAAGCACATGGTTTGCCTACGCGTCCATTAAAAGATTTGGGCAAGCGTGAGTTGTCATTGTTATTGATGCTCGCTGCAGGTTTGGTATGGCTTGGTCTATATCCACAGCCGTTCCTTGATACTTCAAGTCATGCGATGCAGTGGATCAATAATGCTTATATATACAGTCAAGTCACACAAGTAGATGCGTCGCAACTGCTTGATGCAATGGAGGCACGTTAAGTCATGAATGATATTACGATGAATGATTTGATGGGATTGTTGCCTTATGCGCCAATCATTGCCGTCGTTATTACGGTATTGGTGGTCATGATTGCCATCGCAATTAAACGCTCACATATGGTGACTGGTACGATAACGGTCGTCGGCTTAAATATTGGTCTGTTTACGCTCATTGGGCAAATGACAGGTATGGTGAATAGCGGTACTCTCGTACCAAACGCTGAGCAGTTATTTGTTATTGATAACTTTGCTCAGTTTAATATGGTGATTATTTTTATCTGTGCCTTGGCTTGTTGTACGTTATCTTATGCGTATTTGGCCAACCTCAAAGATAATAAAGAAGAGCTATATTTGCTCATGTTGCTATCGACGATTGGTGCTTTGCTGATGGTCAGTGCTCAGCATTTAGCGTCATTCTTTATGAGCTTAGAGATGCTGTCTATACCGCTATACGGCATGCTGTCATATACCTATATGCGCAACCGCTCACTAGAGTCAGGGCTGAAATACTTGGTGCTGTCAGCGACGGCATCGGCGACATTACTCATGGGTATGGCATTTATCTATGCCGAAGTAGGCTCGCTCGCCTTTAAGCCAATCAGTATGGTATTGGGTGATGTTTTTGAGTCGCCACTTCTGATACTTGGTGCGGCGATGATGATGTTCGGTATCGCCTTTAAACTGTCGGCGGCTCCTTTTCACATGTGGACACCAGATGTATACGAAGGCGCTCCAGCACCAATCGCTACCTTTTTAGCATCGGTATCAAAAGTAGCTATGATGGGCTTAGCGGTTCGTTTCTTAATCGATACGTCTTTATTGGCCTTACCATCGGTGCAAATGCTGTTAATGGTCATGGCAACTTTATCTATCTTAGTCGGTAACTTATTAGCAGTACGTCAAACCAGCCTCAAACGCCTATTGAGTTATTCATCCATTGCCCATATGGGTTACGTGTTGATTGTCATCGTCAGTATCGGCGCGGCAGCGGATAGTATCTCTAGTATGTATATGGCTGTTTATGCATTAACCTCTATCGGTGCCTTTGGTGTTGTGACCTTGATGTCGAGCCTTATCGTTTATCTGGTGAGGCTGATGAGCTGACTCATTATCAAGGGCTGTTTTGGCGTCGTCCAGTACTGACCGCTGTGATGACTATTATGATGTTGTCATTGGCAGGTATTCCGTTGACGGCTGGTTTTATTACCAAGCTATTTGCGATATTGGCAGCGGTACAAGGAACCAATTGGTTCTTAGCAGCGATGATTATCTTGGGTAGTGCGATCGGCTTATTCTATTATCTGCGCGTAATGCTCACCCTCTTTAAACGTCCTAAACAGTTCATTGAGTTTGACGTTTCTAGCCAATGGGCGATGCGTACTGGCGGGATTATGGTTATTGCGGTAACTGCGATGATTATCTTCTTTGGTATTTTGCCAAACAGCATGATTGAATGGGCAAGTCTGGCACGTATTTGGTAAATAAAAAGGGTAAGTAGGGGTATGCTGATACCGCTGCTTATCTGTTATTACGGTCAGAAACCCAAGATGCGCCAGCTTTATGATAAGCTTGGCGCATCTTTTATTGTGTGTCGTTCAAAGTTTTGATAAAAATAATGATTACTAAAAAGTGAGTCGATAATTCTTATGAGTGATAATATTCAGACAGTAACCGTGCTTAGTAAGACCACGTGGACACCAAACCTATTTAGCTTCACTGTCAGCCGTCCTGATAGCTTTAAGTTTACTGCGGGTCAATTTGTACGTTTGGGCGTCAATCCCAGTCAATTAAAATATTATAAACAGCAGCGTGCAGCAGGTAATGCCGCCGCTAATGAAGAACAGAATGAGAAACTAAACGAAGACATCTTTCGGGCTTATTCCATCGTCTCTTCGCCGTTTGATGAAGTATTAGAATTTTTCTCTATTGTGATTCCTGATGGTGCATTTACGTCGCAGTTGCAGCATTTAGAAGTGGGCGATGAGCTACTACTCAATACTATGCCGTTTGGTTTTTTGACGTTAGCACGTTATCAAAAGCCTTTACCAAAAGATTTATGGCTGCTCGCGACTGGAACGGGCTTGGCACCATTTTTATCAATGTTACAAGATTTGCAGACGTGGGAAGATTACGAGCACATCATATTGGCTTATAGTGCGCGCTCGATAGAAGAGCTTGCCTATATTGACAAGATTGAAAGCTTGCAAGAAGATTTTGGTTCTCTGGTTGATAATCCTGCAAAATTAATCTTTATTCCCATCGTTACCCGTGAACCTGTCGAAGGCGCCCTGACAGAGCGTCTGCCCAAGCTGCTGCTGGATGGCACGCTACAAGAGCGCGCAGGGATAGCCTTAGATATTGATAGCACGCACGTCATGTTATGTGGTAATCCAGACATGGTGGAAGACACCAAAGAAGCGCTCAAGACCTTAGGTCTGGTGATGAATCGTCGCGGCGAGGGAAATATTGCAGTAGAAAATTACTGGTAGTTGCATGATTGATGACGGCACGCTTTAGAAGCCATTGAAAATTTGCTTGATAAAAAAGCGCTGACGCTAAAAGACAAAAATAGTCTCTAAGTGTCAGCGCTTTTTTGCTAACTAAAAAACGTCATTTTTATACTGAGGGATTTATACTTGACTCGGTTCAGTCGCATCATCGATTGGATTAATAGGGCCTTGCATCAGCTCAGGCTCATCATCATCGCCGATAATATCTTCGTTACTGCTGGCAGCCAATAAATCACGATAATTGATTTGAGTTTTCAAAATCATTTGCTCTTCTTCAAGTTCGCCATAGTTGACTTGAACTTTATGCAAAGTGCTCATGATTTTTTTGTTCTTTTTTAACCAGCGATTGATATCAAGGTAGATAACCTCGTCTTTTGCACGGGCGATATTGATATAAGAGAGAATAAAGCCTAAAGGATCTTTTTTCAGAATAGTGTGATAAAACCAAATAAACAGTTTGATACCTTGGCGCTTAATAAACGACTCACAACGTAGATTTAGCACATCAGTATAAGTCTGTTGACCAAAGACAAATCGCTGGACGTTACGGTCAAGCTGTACATGAATCAAACTAAAATTACTCGCCACCTCTGCATAAATGCCACCAGCATCGACCGTACAGTATAAGCGGAACCAGTCATCATGCATCTCAACACGTAGCTCTAAGATGGCTTTTACATTATCAGTGACGAACTTCTGCAGCGCATCATTGACATAAATCTGTGCCACTGGCAGCGACAACTCATCTTCGAATTTATCAGTCGTTCTATGATATATCTGTTTGATTGATTGGGTAAGGCGCTCCCAACCATCGCTAAATGATTCGTCGAAACGATAGCCCATATTTTCAAAAAATTCATCAAAATTGTCTGAATTATCCCTGTTATCAAAATCACTCAAACTTATTATCCTTATAATTATAGGGGAGGTAGCTGACTCAATGGCATAAAGAGCGACTGATTAAAAAATGACAGACAGACTGTTCTTTAATGAAAGCTGGCTAGTGGTCATTGTATGCGTTTTTGCTAAATCAGCCCTGTCTATTTACGCCTGTTTAACCCGCCCTAATGACACAAAAATTATAAAACAGTATATAACAAATATGATGGCTTCAAAATGGACACATGGGTTTTGTCGCAAATCATTTAATTGGCAATGCTTATATGTTCAAAATGCGGTCTAGCGATGACATAACCGTATTGGTGTTATATCATTTTTGCTGGTTACGCTCGTCAATAAATTGACCAAAGGAGATAAGTAATGTGTGAGCGGATTAAAATAAGTCGGCAACGGTTGTGCTAGCGACAGAATTCTATGTCATGTTATGATAGCGCCAGCATAAATCCTGCCCATTATCATAACGCTTATTACTTGCTGTCTTGTATTTATAAGCTCATATTCATAAGCTGAGACCATTGTGGCCTATATCAAAGATTCACAAAGCTATCATTTTTCCGCGCAAGCACCTAAGCGGGATGTTAGTTTACCAGTGGCTATCGTTATCGCTGTGGCCGTACACGCCATTATTATTTTTGGTATTGGCTTTTCGATGGGCAAAGATCCTGCAGCAATGATGCAAGATGTGGCAAAAGCGCTAACCGACAATATGCAGCCAAATGAAGACGCTCACTTTATTGCTAATGCCTCCCAAGAAGGTGGCGGCACAGTGGAGGAGCAATTAAGACAAGAGAACGACCAAATCAGCATTGTCTGCTGAGCAAATAAGTGAGACGCAAGATGTGATTAGCCTGCAGCGTCAAGTCCGCCAGCAGCATTATCAAGAAAGCTATCTGCGTACCACCTTAAGCTGGCGTCAAGCGAGCGTGGAGTCTGATAATGATAGCAAGCAAGCACAAGATGATATGATGGCGCAAGAAGAGCGTCTGCGTAAACAAATTGCTACTTTAGAGACACAGCTGTCTCAACGTCAGCAAGTCTATGCAACCAAATCAAAAGTCGTGACGGTCGATAGCAACTCGACGACGCGTGGTGCCGCGGCTGATTATATTAATACCTTCCGTGAGCATGTCGAACGCATTGGGAATTTGCATTATCCCATGCAGGCGCGGGCACAAGGTATCACGGGCGAAGTGCGCCTTATGGTCATCATTAGTAGTGATGGTAATATTAAAGCCATACGTCTGCTTGAAAGCTCCAACTCCACATTACTAGATGAAGCAGCAAAGCAATCGGTACGCCAAGCAGCGCCCTTTGGTAAATTCACCAAAGATATGGAAGATATCGTTGAGCTACGTTTGATACGTACCTATCGTTACAGCGATAAAGTGGATGTTACTTATTAGGGTGAATTCAATATATAGATGATAAGCGTTAGCTACGCTGCAAACAGATAAGATACCAATATTTATAACAAACGAATACCACACACCGCTATAAAATAAAGAGTCAGTATGGAATTTTTAGGTTTTACAATAGATGTTGCCAACTTAACCAGTAATGCATTAAGCTTGGTCATTAAAGTTGCGCTAGCGATATTAATATTCGTCGTAGGTCGCTGGCTTGCCAAAAAGGCAGTCACCGTTGCTCACAAAATGATGTTGCGTAGTCGCTTAGATGATACCGTTGCGAACTTTTTAGGTCGTCTAATCTACGGAGTGTTACTGGTCGTGGTTGCATTAGCTGCCTTGAGTAAGGTTGGCGTACAGACTACCTCAGTCGTCGCTATATTGGGCGGTGCTGCAGTAGCCATTGGTCTGTCACTAAAAGATCAGTTGTCTAACTTTGCCGCTGGCATCATGATTGTGACGTTTCGCCCCTTTGTGCGCGGCGATTATGTGCAAATCAGCAGCTACACAGGAACCGTAACAGAAATCACTTTGGTCAATACCCACCTGACGACGATAAACAATCACGATATCATTATCCCAAATAGTGATATTACGACTTCAGCTGTGACGAACTATACGGCGCTACCCAACCGCCGTGTCGATATCACGGTCGGTATTGGCTATGATGCCGATATCAAAACTGCCAAAAACGTGATGCTGAATTTGGCAAAAAATAATCCGTTGGCCTTTACTGACCCTGAACCTATCGTACGCGTCACCAATTTGGGTGATAACTCAGTAGACTTGACGCTCAATATTTGGACAACCAATGCTGACTGGTGGACAATGCAGTGTGATTTGCTGGAGCAATTCAAATACGCCTTAGATGATGAAAAAATCGACATTCCATTCCCGCAGCGTAATGTCCATGTTAAAGGACTGGATCAGATGATTAATCAGATGAGTCAAGCACAAAAGCTACCGATGACCAAAGACTAGTCGCTAAGAATTCGAACTAAGTATAAGGGTTTGGAAGGCTGAGACCTGCTAAAATCTCAATTTCAAACCGTTCCATCTCATCTTGCTCGGCTTGTCCAAGCTCATGATCAAAACCCAATAAGTGCAGCACACCATGTATCAGTAAATGGCTAATGTGCTGTGCGGTTGTTTTTTCTTGCTCTGCGGCCTCACGTACTATGACGCCATGACAGATGACCAGCTCACCGAGAGGTAGCGTTGGCATCAGCTCAATAATTGCGGCTGGCAGATCACTTGGATAAGATAAAATATTGGTCGCATAATCCTTACCGCGAGCTTCCAGATTTAATGCCTGACCCTCAATTTCATCGGTAATGTATATATCTAATACTTTAGATTTCTCTTGCCACAGCTCAGGATCGATATCTACAAAATAGGGTAGAGTTAGGCCTTCTTTGATACGCTCATCGATATAATCCAACGCTGCCATCATCACAGACTGTAAGTGCTTACGATCATAAAAAGTGTCTAGTATGTCATCATCAATACTACTGGTGGCACTGATATCAAGTGCTGCCAAACTGGCATCATCGCCAGCACGCTCATTAGCATCATGGTTGTCAAAGCTGTTGTTACCCTTCTCTTGCTCATGCCATTATCCTTTTACTTTATTGTAAGATGGTGTGCTTTATCATCTGATAGAACTTATGACTAAATCTAAAAAGCTCTCGTCGTAAAAAGCCGGATTACTGACAGTAATCCGGCTTTGCATTTTTATAACATTAAGTAGCAGGCTAGACCGTTTATAGCTTGGCTGCAGCATTAGCAATAACTTGCTTGCGCTCTTGCTCTTTTCTGCGCTCAAACTTACGCTTTTCTTCTAACGCTACTTGTTCTTCATCATAAACATCGTAGGCTTCTACAATTTTCTGTACCAATTGATGACGTACCACATCTTTTGAATCAAACTTGGTGATATGAATTTCTTCAATACCACTTAAGATTTCCATTGCTTGTGCTAAGCCTGACTTATGACCACGTGGCAAATCGACCTGTGTAATATCACCTGTAATTACTGCTCGTGAACCGAAACCCAAACGGGTCAAAAACATTTTCATCTGTTCAGGCGTGGTGTTTTGCGCTTCATCTAAGATGACAAACGAGTTGTTTAACGTACGACCGCGCATATAGGCAAGGGGTGCGATTTCGATGACTTGTTTTTCAATCAGCTTGCCCACTTTTTCAACGCCGATCATCTCATATAGCGCATCATATAATGGACGCAAGTAGGGATCGATTTTTTGCGTCAAGTCACCTGGCAGAAAGCCCAGTTTTTCACCAGCTTCTACCGCCGGACGCACCAATAAAATCCGCTCAATCTCATTACGCTCAAGCATATCCACGGCGCAAGCCACGGCTAAATAGGTCTTACCCGTACCAGCAGGACCAATACCGAATGAGACATCAGAGTTCAGTACGTTTTGGACGTAGGTCTGCTGATTGCCACCGCGAGGAATGATACGACCTTTACGCGTGCGTAAGCTAACTGGCGTAAACTCGTGAGCTGATTCTAAGTCCGCCTCAGCGTCTGCATTATCCTTGGCTTCTTGCTCATCCGCTTCCATATCTTCATCACGAGAAATGCTCGATTGGATAATAAGATGTAGCTCCGCTGCACTAATGTCCTTGGTATTCTGTGCCTCATCTACCAGTTTATAAATAATACGTTCACCGCGCTCGACATTCGATATGTCGCCACTCAAACAGAAGTCGCCTTGACGCTGCATGATTTTGATATCGAGGCGTTGTTGGATATATTTCATGTGGTTGTTGTATTCACCAAGCACGGTTTTGAGCTGTGCTGGTGTCAATGATTCAAACTTTATACGGCGGCTCATGGAATCAGTCAAGCGATTATCCTTTTATTATGTACCCAACGCTATGATTTGGTTTTGATGGCATTGCGGGTTTAAGAGATAAAATGGTCGGTCGTTATGGTCTTGGCTTTACGTTATAGAGATAGAAATGACGGTAGAATTATTATTCGTTTTAGGAGTGATGATAAGTAACGGTCTTGCCTTTATTATGGTCGATAGATTTTAAATTTCAAGCCATACGTCGAACAGATGACACTGTTTTTGTACGACGATTGCAACCGCTTTTCGACATTGATATTTTTATGTCTACTTTTGAGCGGGTTACAGTATTGCAAATAACGTTTAGAGCGTGACGAAATCAAGCGTTTCAGTTATAAGTTTTGGCTACTGTTAAGGCGACAGAGTGATGAGTGATTTGTGGTAATCTATGGGGGATATCATAGTGCTTTATCGCTGAGTTTAAAATATGAATAAAATGATGAAGGCTGATGAAGGTTAGGGCGTATTACGTATTCGACTAAGGCTATGCCGATGTGTGAATGTTAAATATTCCCTATAAAATTAAGATAATTCTAGCGATTATTCATCGCTTATAGTGCGTGCGCCCAACAGCGTAAAATAGACATAAAAATTAGGAATAATAATGCAAAATACTGATGTGAATTTATCGAATGCTAAAAAAAAGTTTGAACATAAAAAGGCAGCTACTGAGCAGCAAGTCCTCATCGCTGGTGGTGGTCATGTGGGATTGTCCTTTGCACTGTTACTAGCGCATCACGGTATTGCTAGCATGTTATTAGAAAAAAATAGCTACCCAACCATCAGTCCAAATGAGGACAGCAATCGTAGCCATTATTTAGACAGCCGCAATACAGCACTGTCACGTCGTACGGTACAGATCTATCAAGAAATTGGTTTATGGGATGAGTTGCAAAGTCATGCTTGTCGTATCGATGCGGTGCAGATTAGTGAGCAAGGCAGCTTTGGGCGTGCACAATTAAACAAAGCTGAAGAGCGGGTCGAGTCATTTGGACAAGTGATGGAAAATGCGTGGCTCGGACGTAAGCTTTTATTAGCTGCGCAACAAGAGCCATTAATCACTTTGATTGATAATGCCAATGTCATCGCCGTGACACAACAAGCGGATGGGGTGACGCTCAGCTTTAACTATTATGGTGAAGAGGAACATGAGCAGCAATTGCAAGCCAGCGTGTTGGTTGCTTGTGATGGTCGCGATTCGACGGTACGCCAATTATTAAATATTGGCACGACGATTTATGATTATCAGCAAACCGCTATCGTCGGTGTGGTAGAAACTGACAAGCCACACGCACATGTGGCGATTGAGCGTTTTAGTCCAGCAGGGCCACTAGCGGTGTTGCCACTGACCGATCCAGACGGCGATGGAAATGACGACTATCAAAATGGCTATAGACGCTCAGTAGTTTGGGTATGTCCAAAAGGGGAAGAAAATAAATACTTAGCAGACGATGCCCATTTCTTAGCGACATTGCAGCAAGCCTTTGGTGAGCGTGCGGGCACGTTTGTCGCTGCTGGTCGCCGCGGCGCTTATCCATTGACACGCGTGCTGGCAGACAAGCAAGTAGAGGGTCGCTGTGTCATCATGGGTAATGCCGCCCACACTTTGCATCCTGTCGCTGGTCAAGGTTTTAACCTCTGTATGCGCGATGCCCATGTGCTGGCACAAATGATGAGCGCGCAAGTGCTAAAAGGCGAAGACATCGGCGATACGCAACTGTTAAAACGCTATGAGAAAGCACGTCTAAGCGATCAAAAACGTGTTATCCGGTTCTGTGATGCCGTGGTACATGGTTTTACCCATCCTAACCCAGTCATCAAGTTGGCGCGAAATGTGGCCTTGGTTGCCTTTGATAAACTGCCAAATATTAAGCCACTAGTCGCTAACTACGCGATGGGGTTAAAGTCCTAGTTTGCCATATCACGGTATATTAACGGTTTAGACCAATGTTCTATACGATTGCACTTAACTGTAGGAATAACTTATGAAGAATAATCATACGCTGATTATCGGTAGCGGTATTGTTGGGGCAACGCTTGCTTTAAAGTTGGCGCAAGCAAAAATGCCCGTGACGTTAATTGATGCTCGCCCTGCACGTGATGACTCAGAATGGCAACAGATGCTTGGCAAGCGGGATGCGCGCGTTTATGCCTTGAGTCTTGCCAGTATTAATTTACTTAAAGACGTGGGCGTATGGCAAAAGATAGCAGCATCAGAGCGCAAAGCCGATTATTCGCAAATGCAGGTGTGGCAACTAAACGGTATGGGTGAGCTATTGTTTGGTGACAGTGTTGATAATCATCCTAACAGTCATTTACCGCAAATGCTCGGTAGCATGGTCGAGCCTGCCGTCATTGAGCATGCGTTATGGCAATGCCTGTATGAAGATGATGTCAGTGACTATCTAACCATTATCGCGGGACAAAAAGTCACAAACATGGATTGGCTAGGTGCAGAGCAAGGCTACCGTGTGACTTTAGACGATCATACTGCTATCGATGCGATGCTGCTGGTTGGTGCCGATGGTCGTGGCTCATTTGTGCGCCAGCAAGCGGCGATTGGGCTAGATACACTTGATTATAAGCAAACCGCTATTTGCTGTGCGATTTACACCGAAAAACCGCATCAAGCGACTGCGCGCCAAGCGATGCTGCCCACAGGTACGCTGGCACTATTGCCGCTCGCTGATATTACTGATGCAGATAAAGCCAACCCACAACATTGGCAGTCGATCGTGTGGACATTGCCGCGCAATCAAGCATTGGCGTTGATAGAGGAGGACGCGCGCGTCATTGCTGATAAATTGGCTGCTGCCAGTAACTATGAGCTAGGTGCTATCACTCAGATTGAGTCAATTGCTAGCTTTCCACTGACCGCGCAACAAGCGAAAAGCTACGTCGCGGATAACTTAGTCTTGATCGGTGATGCAGCGCATGGCGTCCATCCACTGGCGGGTCAAGGTTGAATTTAGGCATGCTCGATGTGCAGGCCTTAAGCGAGCAATTGGCACATGATTTTGAACGTAGTGGTGGAACCAGTTGGGGCAGCAATCAAACGTTGCGTAGCTACGAGCGTTTGCGTCGTCCGCATAATAGTATAATGATGCATAGCTTTTCCGCGCTTAATTGGCTATTCGCAGGGTCGCTTGCACAATCGCGTCCTATTCAACAACTTCGCAATAACGGTATGTATCGCGTTGGCAAAATTAAGCCACTAATGAGACTGTTTGCTAAGCAGGCGAGTGGGGTTTAAGGATAGCTTTAACTTACGGAAGCTTAAAATATGAATGCTAAATTATGGACAATAGTGCCAATCATGATAGGTGTGTTAGCTCTGACAGGTTGTCAAACAGATGATTTTTCTAAGCAAACAAGTCAAACTATCAATATGCCAACGGTTGTGGTTAATTTGGATAGCGACGGCTATGGTGTGCCTGATGAGTTAGATCAATGTCCAAATACAAAAATGAAAGGTAATGTAGTAGTGGATGACAGGGGCTGTCACCTCATTATGGGACCCGATATGAATTTAAAAATGGAATATCGCGCCTTTTTTGCTAAAGGTAGTAGTGAACTAATACCTAAATATAAAGTTGAACTGGATAAAGTAGCGGCAAGAATGAAAGAGTATGATACCGCTATCTTTAAAATAGAAGCGCATGCTTCAGAGGATGAAATCAATAAAGAATTAAGCTCATTACCTAAAAATAGAGCGCTGATGATCAAAAACTATCTTTTATTAAAGCATGGCATAGCCTCTAGTCGATTAATGGCCTTAAATTGTGAGGCTAGAGCGCCTATCGCACCCAATGATATGGATGAGGGGAGGTCTTTTAATCGTCGGGTCTATGGTTTATTAACTGAACCTGATAATGAGTATCCTATCAATTTAAAAAACGGCATCTGCGTTAAATTTTAAATCAAATTTTTATCAACTATTGACCATTCGTTCAATCCAAATACTCCAAAGGCAAACCTCATGCTTATCCCTAAATACTGGGCGCAACACAAACAGCGCTTTGAATCGCTAGAAACGTCTAGTAACCCTTCCAAGCAAGCCACTATCAAACGTTACGGTTGGTCGGATGTCAGCCAAATGGAAGCGCTATCCCATGCTAAAGCGCGAGTAGATGACGCCCATGAGCGATGGCTAGCAGGTGAAGATATCTTACGTCGTGAGCGCAAGGAAGAGTATAACGAAGGCAATAGCATTCCTATTCGTGAAAAGATTATTTATGAGCATGATTTTCCAGAAAATGAATTATCTAATAATAGTGCAGCAGTAACGAAGCTCATTGTCACGCGCAACAGCTACGGTGCCCAAGTGGCTAACGTCGATAATATTGCCATTATCGATGTCGATAATGATGATTTATTGCGTCATATCTATCCTGATGATTATAACCATCATGCTTTATGCCTGCCTTTCTCGTTAATCAAAGCAATCCCGCCAGCAAAATTAAAATTTGGTTTTTTGTTGTTGTTTTTATACTCATCGCCAGTGTTATCGCTTGGTTGGGGTTGTCATGGTTATGGCTGTTAGTAGTTATGTTTGTTGCCACTGCTTATTTGTGGCAACAAGCCAGTGCCAGAGACAAGACCCGAGCGCAAAAATATGCCGATGACGCCGCCTCGTTACTGCCCTATATGACGGATTTGATCAAAAAACGTATTGTTAATCATCCTACCGAATGCTTTCGTTTATATCAAACACCTGCAGGCTTTCGTATTATTGCGACTCACGATGTTGTATCGCCAAGTGATAACGTGGTAGAAGATTGGTTTGCATATTTCCATGCGGATACCAATTATGTCCGTCTGTGTCAGGTGCAACAGTGCTTTCGAGCGCGGATTACTGCCAAGCCGTGGCGTATGAGTGAAGTTGAAAATAAGAAGTTGGCTAAAGATATCCCTGCTAAGGACTTTTGGTTTGGCTCCGAGAACACAGATATAGATAGTAGCATTGAGCAACGTCAAGATGAGTTAAAAGCGCGCAAACAATGGGTGGCTGATTATGATAAGTATGCCAAAAACTATCGAGCATGCCATTATGTCGAAAGTATGGTTGGTAAAGAGGTTGCTAGGGAAAGTGGCAGTGGAGCACCTTCTCATATTGATGAGTTTATCCAGTGGCATGATAAGGCGTGTCAGGTGGAAAAAAATCTAGAGATGGCTTAGGTTATACTTTTCTTAATTAATTTTTTACGAATGCTAAAGTAGTATTTAATTGTATAGAGGAAGGCTACTGATGGGACTTTATAGCGTTTTATTATTAATAGTATCTATTGCTTTAGCTGGTTGTCAAACTAATACAACTGCGCCGTCTAAAAAGCTACCTAAAGATGAAAATATCAGGATGATGCAAGCAGAGATTGATTCAGATGGCGATGGTGTGCTTGATGCTATAGACGAATGCCCTGAAACGCGACCCAATGTAGTAATCGATGCTAAAGGCTGTGAAATAATAATTGAGGGAGGCGAGGCACTTGAAATGGAGTTCAATGGGTTTTTCTCGCAAATGAGCAGTCAGCTATCTGATATCTATGATGCAGTATTTGTGAAAATAGCAGAAAGTCTTAATAATCACTCAAAAGCCAATGTTTTTATTTTCGGTCATGCAGCGACAAGTGAAATAGATAAAGATGCTTTAGCGACTTTTGGTTTCGATTCTTTATCACGCAATCGCGCGCTAATTATTAAGAATAATTTAGTGTTGTAATATAATATCGATGCTGAGCGTATTCGTACTTATGAGTGCTCAAATAAGATTATAGTTACAGATACAGCGTTTATAGATCCAAGTTTTGAAAAGCTCAATCTTAAAAATATTGAGGAAAAACAACGCCGCGCAACTTTAATGGCGAGTAGTGAAGTTCATGATTTGATGAATCTTGAATATGATTCTGATATGCAAAAATATGGTGAATATGCCAAGCACTGTGAACTGTTCGAATAATAACGACTGATTTTCTTCAACCGTTAAAAATCATTCTTACCCCAACGCCGAAAACACCACCATCAGCACTGGCGAGACAATATTAATAATAAAGCCAAAACTAATCGCCAATGGCACAACTTTAAGACCGCCAGATTGCTGAATAATTGGTAAGGTAAAATCTAAGCTCGTCGCGCCGCCAAGCCCGACTGCTGCTGATGGATATTTACGCATAAACACGGGAATAAATATCAATGCAAAGAACTCACGCACCAAGTCATTAAATAGCGCGACACTGCCCCAAACCGCGCCATAAGCATCGGTCATGACGATTGCTGATAGCGAGTACCAACCAAACCCTGACGCCAGTGCCAAGCCTTTGGTCCACGATACCTCACTGAACATCAGCGCAAATATCAAGCCACCAATCAATACAGCTAGTGTAAAGATGACACTCATCTCAACGCCGCGCTTGTTCAGCAGCACTTCTTTTAACGTAATACCTGAGCCTTTTAAACCAATGCCGACCAACAAAATTAATATCATCAGCATCACCGTCATGGTATTTTCAGGCGGCATATAATTGTCTGGTAAGAAATAACCAATCACCATACCAATGACCACACAAACGACTTGAGCGAGGCTACCACGGATACTCACGCGATGTTCTTTAGATTTTACGCTGGGTTTTTTGGCATGCCATGGACGCAGTCGGTCAAATAACATCAGGGCAAATAAACCACTGCCAATTGTCAAAATCGATAGTATGGTCACATACAGCGCAATTTCGCCTATCTGACTGCCAAGTCCTTCAACTTGTGACAGCTCAATACCAATCAGCGCTAAGATGATAAATACCAGATAAGATAAGCCTTTATCTGCAAGCTTTGTCATGGTTGGATGAGAAGGAATGGCAAAGCCAATAAACATTGGCATTAATACCAGAACAAGGGTAACTAGCTTTGCATGGTGATTGGCTCGCGGCATTTTCAAAGGCGTTTTTAAGAAGCTGGAAATTGTATCACATGAAACGATCAATGCTGACATGAGCGGCTAAGATTCCGTGTAAAAGCCGACTGTTTAACGACCAACTATTGAGCGTTAAGATAAAATCGTGAATCACTAAGCCGTAAGTCAGGATTTCATTCATGATAATTTGACTGCTAACAACGCTTAAGTATTTACCTGACCAACTTTTGTTGCTACATTAATAGACTTACTATATTTGGCTTGCCTCATGTCGCTATATCAGCTCAAGTCTCAGTTTCAAGATCAGCTGCGCCCAATAAGTGATGCGTTGGTCGAGCAAAAGGTGACAGCAAATCAAGTGACGGTGTCAGCCGTATTACTGAGCCTTGGTACGGCCTATATGATTGCCAAACCCGCAACTGAGCAGCAGGCATTATGGTTGCTGTTACCTTCATCACTGTTCGTGCGTATGGCGCTCAATGCTATCGATGGCATGATGGCGCGTGAGCATGGGCAAGCCTCAAGGTTTGGGGCAGTGCTGAATGAAGTGGGTGATATCGTGGCTGATACGGCGCTTATCGCAAGTTTAGCTCCGCATGTTGCTAATGGTAACTTACAAACGTCGGCAGTCAAATTACCAAACCATATATCAATCCATCAGCGTCATATTAGCGGTCTGATTGCGCTTAGTATAAGCACCGAGTTACTAGGTATCACCAGTAATACGATGTTAGACATTAGAGCAAACCAAGGGCCTTTAGGCAAAAGCGATCGTGCTTTTTTACTAGGTTTGCTTGGCGCTTTCATGGCGACTAAAATGCCGATCATGCTATCGCATATCAAAGCGGGTCCACTATTGATGCTGACAGAGGCGCTGCTACTAAAAACCTGCTTGAATCGCCTGCGTTATATGGCAGATTTATACTTGATACGTAAACCACCCGCGCTTCGTTCAAATTACTCAGAAACTCTTGAGTTAATACCAGAGTCATCGCATAAATCAGTTTTTCTTCTTGGTTGCCAAGAGAATGTTGGTCAACCCAATACGCTATTTTTCGATGCTGTTTCATCAAATTATTCTTTATTAAGCTATCCTCTATCAAATTTTTCTTCATTAAATGCCCCCTTATCAAATTCTGCTATTAAAACTTCCTTTTTGGAGCCTAAGATAATGCCGACCACCCCTCTCAATAATCATGAAAAAGTGGAGCAGGTTAGCGATACACTCAATTTATCGTCTTCCAAATTGATAAGCGGTGAAAATTGCTACAATGCTTACGATGGCACGGCGATTTATTATCGCTATTGGCTGACGATGCCTTTAGAAGGTATCAAACAAACCAGTCAGCCTCTGCGTCAAGTCATTTTATTACATCGTGGTCACGAGCATTCGGGACGACTAGCAGAACTTGGGCAACAGTTTGCGGCAGCAGGCTATCAAGTATTCGCTTGGGATGCGCGTGGTAATGGGCGCTCAGGTGGTATCAAGGATCATGCCGAAAGTGTTACCGAGCTTGAGCGCGATTTAGATGGTTTTGTGCAATTGGTTATCGGGCAAACGGGCATTGCTATCGAGGATACCTTAATCGTCGCCAGTAGTATCGGTGCAGTACTCGCCGCAGCATGGGTACATGATTACGCACCCAACATTCGCGGGATGATATTGGGTACACCAGCGTTGAGTATTCGCTTGTATATGCCATTTGCGATACCATCGCTAAAGGTAGCTCGCGCGCTTGGACTGATGTCACGCGTGAGCAGTTACGTCAAAGCGCAAGTATTGACTCATGATAAAGACGCACAGCAAGCTTATAATGCCGACCCGCTGATATCTAATAGCATTTCAACTGATCTGCTTATCGATACTCATGCAACCGGTCAACGCTTGCTCGATGATGCTAGCGCTATTACTGTACCGACGTTTATATTATGTGCAGGTAAAGATTACGTGGTCGATAAACAGGCAGAGCGCGATTTTTATGAGGCGATTAATACGACCAATAAACGCTGGCAGTTATATCCAGATAGCTATCATGCAATCTTCCATGAGACCAATAAGGCAGACGTCTTTGCAGATTGTATCGAGTTCGCTGAGCAGGTATTCAGTACGGATGTTAAGGTGCCTGATTTAAGCGCGGCTCATCTTAATAGTGCCAGTAAAGATAAGGTTGACCGTTTAGCGATTAAACCCTTTAACCCAAGCTTTGCCATTACTCGATTTGCCATGCAAAAATTTGGTCATGTCAGCGACGCGATTGCCACAGGACTGGAGCATGGGTTTGATTCGGGGCACTCGCTCGATCACGTCTACTATAATCAGCCGAGTGGTCAAAATAAATTTGGTCAAGCAGTCGATAAGTTTTACTTGAGCAATATTGGTTGGCAAGGGATTCGTATTCGCCGTGAGCATATATTGGAGCTGGCACGTGAAGCTCTGGCAGATATTGAAGACAAAAACCAGAGCAGTACTAAACCATACCAACCAAAAATACTCGATATTGCCAGTGGGCATGGCTTTTATGCCTTTGATTTACTGACAGAGTTTACTAACTTGCACGCTGAGCTACGCGATTATGAGCAGCATAATATCCAAGCATTACAGGCAAAGGCAGAGCAGTTAGAGATTGCTGATCGTGTCCTTACTTGTCAAAAAGATGCATTTGACCCCGCCAGTTATGTTGATGAGCAGAAAGAGACTGGCAGTACCGATGAAACAAAATTTGATATCGCTATTGCCTCTGGTGTTTTTGAGTTGTTTTCTGATAATACGCTACCCGCGACGGCATTGGCAGGTATTTATGACAGTTTAAAAGCTGATGGTTATTTACTTTATACCAATCAGCCGTGGCATCCTGAGCAGGAATTTATCAGTAAAACCTTAAACAATCATCGCGGTAGCAGTTGGGTGATGCGCTGTCGCTCGCAAGCAGAAATGGATCAATTGGTTGAAAATGCTGGCTTTAAAAAAGTCGCCATGCGTATCGATCGCTTTGGTATCTTTACCGTGTCGCTAGCGATCAAAACAGCATCAACCAATCATGAATAATACTCATGCCAAACCTTATGAGCGCGTCCAGCTTTTCTCCGGAGGTGGCTCGCGTTTTGGTTATTATTTGGGCAGTTATGCGGCATTGGTTGCCCATGATTTGACGCCAGATATCATCGTCGGCACTTGCGGTGGTAGTCTGTCGGCTTATTTGGTCAATTTAGCGCCTGATCCCAAGGATTTGCAGGAGCTCATGTGCAGCCGTGAGTTGTATCGTGTCATTACGGCAATCAGACATGTTGCGCCAGACGAAGCCAATAGGCGATTAAAGATACGTTATATGACTCAGGCGCTTAAACGTTGGCGCTTGTCACGGCAGCGGTCTAACCGCCAAAAACAGCAGCAAGCAGATAACTATGAGCGACTATTAGATGAGTTGCAGCAGTTAGCGATGTTTCGGATAGATAACGAGGGGCAATGGCTCGATGAATTGTCTCATTTTTCTCCCAAGCAGAATAATAATTCGTTTAATACCGCCGTGCCAGAGATAGCCATTATCGCTAGCCGACTGTATCAAGCACCCAATCAACCCAGCAATCAAACGCCTACTGCTGATAGTTCTGTTTACGATGAGTTTAAACTACAAGAGTTATTATTTGCGCCACCGTGTTTGGCAGTATCAGAGCATTTTGATGAAATACTTAACGCACCTGCGCATACGTTTGCCGATAGGCGTATTCATCAGTCAGTAAATATCGTAAAGCAGTGGGAATTCAATCCAGCGGTTCGTGCTTCTATGGCAGATATGTATTATCTACCGCCCATGCATATTGTAACGCTCGGCTGGTGTTTGGGTGGCGTTATTAATCTCACTCCTATTGAGCTAGCATGTCAACTGGGACAGACGGTATTTGCAGAGACCAAGGCAGGTTATGATTCTTATCTTGCTGCACCTGCGATTCAGCGCGTTTTTGGTTTTGACCCAAATGAGCGCTTGGCACAAGTGCATGGTTATCAGCCAATGGAAACGTCATCACTTATGAAGTCAGAAAGAAATAGCCATCAATTGCATTGGTTACCTTTTGCAGATAATGGTCAGCAGTTGGCAAGACAGCATGTACAAAAGCGTTTTAACATAAAACAACTGACTGTTGAGCTCATTCACAGTGACTATGATGGCTTTGTGCAGCAAATGCAGGCGCAATGGCAATATGGCTATCAGCGTACGACTGACTATATACAGCAGCATGGTCTATGAAAAATCTTATAAAGTCGACTTCAGCTCATAAGCCGTCGCATCTTATCGTTTTCGGCGGTACGAGTGGACTTGGCTTGGCGTTGGCGCTGCATCATCAGGTGCTTGGCTGGCAAGTGAGCGTGGTTGGTCATAGCGTAGAGAAGATAGCCATATCAATAGTCAGCATCCTGACATTGTTACTTACTGCTGTGATTTAACCGATAGCGCGCAAACACAAACGTTGGTAGATAACTTGTCAGATATTAGTTTTCAAAGAGTAATTTATAGCGCGGGTAGTTACACCAATGAGCGTATTCATCATTTGAGTCAAGCTGACAGCGATAAAATGCTAGCGATTAATCTGCAAGCGTTCGAGCAGGTTTTTAGGTGGGCAAGTGAGCAGATGAAGCGTCAAAGTCAGTTATTGGATATGGACAAAAATTCTAGACTGAGCATAATCTGTATCGCTTCTATCGCCGGTACCATGGAGTATCCTTATGCCAGTCTTTATGCCAAAAGCAAACGCGCCATGATTGCGACTGCCAGCGCTTATCGAGCGGCACTTGCGCCGTATCATATTCAAGTCAACTGCATCGCCTCAGGTTATATCGATACTCAAGCATTACGCGATTTGAATGACGGCGATGCCAGTCATAAGCCATTCGTCATCAGTACGCAAACGGCGGTGAAGCATGTTATGCAAGCCATTGATAAAAATATTGAGCTGGCAGTATTTCCGCGCTCCACGCGTTATATTACTCGGGCGCTCAATCATTTGCCTAAGCCTGTGCTTAACTGGATATTACGCAGTAGATTGGATAAAACGACTTGATAATAGCTTACCCAAGCAGCCAATAAAACAAGGCAAATAGCGGCACGCCAATGAGCAAGCTATCTACTCTGTCTAATACGCCGCCATGTCCGGCGAGCATCGTACCCGTGTCTTTCACCCCATGCTGACGTTTAAAGGCGGACTCTAATAAATCTCCAGCGATACCACTGACCGCTAAGCCGTAAGCGGCTAATAAGCAAATCCACCAGTTAAAAGGCGTGAGCCAAATGCCTAATAGCGTTGCCAATATCGCTGCTAGCATACTGCCGAAAAGAGCGCCTTCGATACTTTTATTCGGGCTAATAATTGGGGCAAGACCACGCTTAAACAACTTGTGACCAAGCAATCGTCCACATAAATACTGGGCAATATCATTAAATTGACTGGCGAATAACACAAAAAACAAAACGCCATACTGCTCGCGCTGCCAGATTAATTGTTGTAAGGCAATGAGACTGATAATCAGTGTGATAAAAGCAAAGCTAAAGACTAAGTCTAACCGATTTAGACGCGTATAAGCTTGAGTAGAATGGGAAGAGGTTTGGCTAAAAGGCAATATCTTGGGTTGTAAACCGCGCGCTTGCAGTTTCTCAATCAGCACAGCTTTGCTTTGCAGACACCATAAGCGTTTGATCTCATAGCCGCCACGCAGACCAATTAAAACGAAAAAGGCGATGAGCAGCCACTGGTAGGGGTAGTTAGGAGGCTGTGAGGGGTGGCTATTATCCGTTACCTTAGCGATAACATAACAAAGGCAAAGCGCCGCTAACATGAGCCACCATGAGCGCGCGATTAAATAGATTTTCGGTAAGCGCTGACGTAAGCGAGGTAGGGCAAGTATCGCCCAAACCGAACTGACGACTAATATTAGAACGATCACAAATCGTAAATCAGAAGCCATGTTTTTAGCACTTTGAGGTCAATAGAAAACGGTGGATTACCGTTTTTCATGGCTAAAGTGGTAGCCTCCAATTGCTGTTAGATGTTAGCAACTGTATTTACCACTCTAGCCTCTGTGTCATCGATTATAGCTGAAGCAGCCAATCAATGCCACCCTCTCTGCTGCCTGTTTTGTCAGCTTCTCTCAACTTCGATAAGGCGCAATCACACTGGTCCGAGGTGTGGATGCCAAATGCGGATAGTCTTGACGATAGTGACCACCGCGACTCTCATAACGCTGATAAGCTGACTGAATAACCAATGTGGCTAATTGTAATTGTCGTGCTAATTGAAAGTATCTCAAGCTGGCAAGGGTAGTTTTATCGCTCTTACTACTGATAGTGGTTGAATGAGACTTGGGGCATCTAAGCTGCTGCTGCCAATTTTCTATTTGTAGCAATGCTTGTGCTAATTGCCCAGCGCTACGAGTGATACCCATATGAGCAGTCATTAAAACTTTTAATTCTGTGACTATTTTGCCAGCATAATCATGGGTAACGATATCAGTGTCATCACAATGAGATAAATTAAATAGAATGGTAGGAGAACAAGGAAGCTTAATAGCTTGAATATCTTTAAGCGTTGGTGCTGTCCAAATGGCAGTTGCTAATAAATCTGAGTGATCATAACTGGTAACGTGATTTAGATTTTCTAATGCTTCTAAATATCGCGGTAAGTCAGCAGCGATATTGCGCCCAACGACTACACATTCTAAAAGTGAATTACTTGCTAAGCGGTTAGCCCCATGCAAACCTGTATAGGCAACTTCGCCAGCTGCATAAAGCCCTGCTACATCGGTTACACCATTGGCGTCAGTAACCACGCCACCGCAACTATAATGCGCAGTCGGGGCAACGGGGATAGGTTCCCTAGTCATATCAATGCCGAGGTTGAATAATGTTTGATAAATCTGTGGGAAGTGTTCTCGTAAAAATTGATCTGGTAAATGACTGACATCTAAATGTACGTAGCCAAGTCCGTTATTACTGATCTGCTCAGCGATGGCGCGAGCGACGATATCGCGTGGTGCCAATTCTGCCCGTTCATCAATTTCCAACATAAAGCGCGCACCGGTTTGTGGACAGGTCAGATGCCCCCCTTCACCGCGTAAGGCTTCAGATATTAAAAAACTGCTGTCTGCCACTGCTAAGCCCGTCGGATGAAATTGGATAAATTCTAAATTTGCTAATCGGCAGCCTGCTTGCCAGGCCATCATCACACCATCGCCGACACAGACGTTGGGTGCACTGGCACGCTTAAATAATTGACCCATGCCACCACTAGCCAGTACGACTGCGCGACTATAAAAAGTCAGTTGTCGTTGATTATTATGATCAAAAACTTGCGCCCCTTGGCATTGCTTATTTGTATTGGCACTGTCTGTTAAAAGGCTCAGCGCTTCATGATAAGGTAAAATAGTGATATTGGCAGCGTTTTTCGCCTTTATAGTCAAGGCTTCCATTATGTGTCGACCAGTCGCATCATCCGCATGTGCGACCCGCCTGCAACCATGCCCGCCTTCTTTGGTTAAATGTAAGTCGGCAGTTTGTAGTTCAGTCTGTAGCTCGGTGAAAGGTTTTGTATTATCTTCTTGCGGTATTTGGGTAAAAGGCACACCTTGCTCACACAGCCATTGCACTGCCTGTTGCCCGGCACTTAAAATGCTGCTGGTATTATTAGCATTGCATAACCCTGCGCCAGCGATTAGGGTATCAGTGATATGGTCAGCGACAGAGTCCTCTTTATCCAAACTTGCCGCGATGCCACCTTGGGCATAATGACTGGAGCAAATCTCTAAGGCGGCTTTGCTCAATATGGTAATGTTTAACGATTTTGGTAATGCTAGAGCTGTGCTTAAGCCTGCTAATCCCGCGCCAATGATAAGTACGTCAGTTTGTACCATAGCAGCAGGGCTATCGAGACCTAATGATTCCGCTGTCAATGCCGCGCTCATATTAGGCAGCCCCGACATTGGCAAACAGCTCGCGGTCTTTGACAATATCGCCGCTCGCTGTCACACGTTGCTTCTGCGTTTCGGCAAAATCAAGCATGCGTTGCAAGGGTTTTCTAGCCGCGACTGCCAGCTCAGGCGTCATCAAACTTCACCGCTGCGCTGCGTCAAGCACTGTTCAATACCTTTTAGACCATTCATTGCCATCCATGGGCAAAACGCGCAACTCTTACAACTGGCGCTTTCACCTGCAGTAGGTGCAGCCAAAAAACGCTTATTTGGCGAGCGCTTTTGCATTTCGTGCAAAATACCCAAATCGGTGGCGACAATAAAGGTATCGGCATCCATCTCATGAGTCGATTGCAACAGCTTACTGGTCGAGCCGACCACATCGGCGAGCGCCACCACGCTATCAGGGGATTCAGGATGCACCAACACTTTGGCGTTTGGATGCTCCTCTTTTAATTGCATCAGCTCGGTCGCTTTAAACTCATTATGTACGAGGCACGAGCCTTGCCAAAGCAGCATATCTGTGCCAGTCTCAGCAGCAATATATTTACCTAAATGGCGATCAGGACCCCAGATGATTTTTTCACCATTGGTATGCAAATGGCGAATGATATCGATGCCAACCGATGACGTCACCACCCAGTCGGCACGGGCTTTGACGGCGGCGCTGGTATTGGCGTAAACGACAACCGTACGCTCAGGGTGAGCATCACAAAATGCGGAGAACTCGTCAGCAGGGCAGCCCAAATCAAGCGAACACTCGGCTTCTAGGTCTGGCATCAGTACTGTCTTCTCCATACTTAAAATTTTTGCTGACTCGCCCATAAATCGGACGCCAGCGACCACTAAGGTCTGGGCGCTATGCGCTTGCCCAAAGCGTGCCATCTCCAGCGAATCACCCACGCAACCGCCCGTTGCCAATGCCAAATCCTGAATAAAGGGGTCGACATAATAATGGGCGACCAATACTGCATTATGCGCTTTTAATAGCTGTTTAATGTTTTCCTCGACCATAAGACGTTCAGCACGCGGCAAGTCTGCTGGCATTTTAGCTTTGGCATATTCAATATTCATTTGAGTGGCAATACGATTGTCATTACTCATGATGGGCGCGTCGTAAGGATAAGTTTTCATAGATGCAAACCTTTTAGGCAGTAACGACAAGCGATATGCCGCTAAAAATAAGTCAATTAATATCGCTGGCTAATCAGATGTTTTAATTATGCTCATTTTGAGCATAAATACAAGTATTTTTTATACATTTATGATTTGTACATTTATGATTTATAAAGACTCATTTTATATAATTACAACCACGAACTATGATAATCGTTGATTCAAGCTATACTGAGCAAATGGTCAACAGCTGAGCAGTTGAGCTTTATTTAATAATTAAAATAAAAGGTAATCACTAAAGTCATGACGTTGTCTTATTCACACGCGCATCAGCAAGGTAGTGGCACTACAGAAGTCGTGGCCGTGCTAGTCGCCATTACTGAGCATACCGCTCGGGTCTTAACCGTTGATCAAGGAAAGCTGTTACCCAATGGTCCATTGATGCCGTTGCATCGCTCATTGCAAGCGGGTGTGCGCCAATGGGTTGAGGAGCAAACACAGCAACCACTTGGTTATTTGGAGCAGCTATACACCTTTGTCGATACCAATAGGCGCAACGTTGATGGTCATGCACTGGTCTACGTGAGCTATTTGGGATTGGTGCAAGAGACACAAACGCAGCAGTTACAAAGCCAAGCATTGTGGCGCGATTGGTATGATTACTTTCCTTGGGAAAATCATTTGGATGGCATACCTAGCATCATTATGAATAATATTGTGCCAGCATTATTGAGCTGGGCAGATAGCGCTAAAGATTCAGGCATTCAGCAGCGCCGCCGTCAGCGTATTGGTCTATGTTGGGGTGTAAGTGAAGCGCTCTTAGTGGGTGATATGCCCACAAGTGAAAATGCGGATAATGAATACACAGCCTATGAGCATTATGAAAATAGAGAGTGGGTCGCTGAGCATGTGTTACTGCGCTATGAGATGCTGTATGAAGCGGGACTGATACCGGAAGCACCAAACTATCCACCCAGCTATTCAATGAATCATCAAAGCATTCATCAACCTAGCCATAAATCGAGCCATAAATCGAGCCATAAATCGAGCCATAAATCGAGCCATAAATCGAGCCATCAGAATAAGCTACCTGAAAACTGGTCACAGCTCATTGGGGTGCCGATGTATTATGATCATCGCCGAGTGATTGCGACGGCTATTTCACGGCTGCGTGCCAAAATTGAATACCGACCGCTTATTTTTGGCTTGATGCCAGATGTATTTACCTTGTCACAATTACAACAAAGCGTAGAAGCGCTCTCAGGAGTGCGCTTGCACAAGCAAAATTTTCGTCGTTTGCTAGATTCACAAAAACTTGTGATGGAAACAGGACAGAGTAGTAGCGCCCAACGTGGTCGCCCTGCCAAGCTTTATCGATTTCGTCATGATATTGAACTACAAAGCTTATTGATGGATAGTAAGTTGCCTAAGCGTAAATAGGAGTCGATAGACTACCTTGCTATCTTTATTTTGATGATTATAAAACCCTGTCGGCTGCACAAAATGATGACGGTTCCTTGCGAGGCTGTTAACTTTACGATATATTTATGCTCATTTTGAGTTTAATTGCATCAGCATATATGAACGCCACGTTTATTTAAGGGTTAAAGATGATAGTTAAAAAAGAACCAGCATTGGATGATGTATTGCTTAGACCTTTGGTTGAAGCTGCGCTAACTGAGGATTTGGGCAGACGCGGAGATGTCACATCACAAGCCACCATTCCAGCCGATATGCAAGCAAAGCTAGAGATTAAAGCGCGGCAAGCAGGCGTGATATGTGGTATGGATTTGGCACGTTTATCGTTTGCGATGGTTGATCCTCAGATTGAGTTTGTGGCTCAAGTTGCTGATGGTGAATGGGTCGACGCGGGTACAGTCTTGGCTAGTGTGGGTGGTAATGCGCGCCATTTACTGACAGCAGAACGTACCGCGCTCAATTTTATGACCCACTTGAGTGGTATTGCGACAGATACCAGAAAAATTGTAGATAGTGTGGCAGAGTATCCTGCGCAAATTACTTGTACACGTAAGACCATTCCAGGCTTGCGCATTGTACAAAAGTACGCGGTACGCTGCGGCGGCGGACGCAACCATCGTTTGGGACTGGATGATGCTATTTTAATCAAAGACAATCATATTGCCATCGCTGGTGATATAAAGACTGCGATTAAACAAGCCCAAGATTTTGCTGGGCATTTAATTCCCATCGAAGTAGAAGTCGATACTTTAGCGCAATTAGCGCAGGCACTAGACGCTGGCGTGAGCTTGGTGCTATTAGATAATATGTCCCCTGAAATACTAGCGCAGGCAGTAACGATGTGTAAAGGTCGCGCGAGAACAGAAGCTTCAGGTGGTATTACTCCTGAAACGGTACAAGCATCAGCAAAAACGGGTGTTGATTTTATTGCCATGGGTTATTTGACGCACAGTACCACAGCATTAGATATCGGTCTTGATTTTAGCGCATAATTTTCAATATGGCTGTCTTTACATACCTGTTTTAGCGATTAAGCTTTATGAGGTTATTTACCCGCAAATGGTGGCTGATAGGTCAATGTTTAGCCTCTATTTTCGTTGATAGTCTGCTGCCAGAAAGGTAAGCAAAGTTAATGATTTAATTAGCTTATCTGCCTATGATACAATATAAGCTACAAAGTTATTGTTAACCATCTATTGGGTCATCGTTGCACTTGCACGATGACCTTATCTTTTTGCCCGATTTGACTAATAGACAAGCGAGCGCTCAGTGAATACTGAAATCATCAAGATAATCTTAGCCTTTATGGTACTGATTAATCCCTTTAGCGCTTTGACGTTATTTTTGGATTTGACCCGTGGTTATTCGATGAATAATCGACGCAAAGTGGCGCGTGTTGCTTGTTTGACGATTTTTATCACTATTAGTTTCTTTACGGTAGCAGGCGAGACATTACTAAAAGCGCTTGGTATTTCTATCGGCTCGTTTCAGCTGGCAGGCGGTATCTTGGTGTTTTTGATTGCTCTTAATATGATGAATGGCGACGGTAATCCCGTGAAGCCCGATCAAGAAAACTTCGATGTTGACCATGTACAAGACGCGCCGCCCACCATGGCAGCAGCGGTTGTGCCGATCGCCATTCCAATGATGATTGGACCAGGTGGTATCTCGACGGTGATTATTTATTCTTCACAAGTCTCTGGTATTTTGCAGGTATCTGCCATATTGATTGCTGGTTTATTTATCAGTCTGTTTTGCTATCTAGCATTGATGGCGGCAGGTCGTATCAGTCGCTTGTTGGGTGATACTGGATTGAACATCATGAGCCGAATTATGGGGATGTTATTGGCGGCAGTTTCTATCGAAATTATCGTTAATGGCTTACGCACTTTATTTCCTGATTTAGTGTAATGACGCTGCTACGTTATGTTTGTCCGTCAGTTTTTTGACTTATTCCTCAAAGGGCGTGTTGAGTATTCAACCCTAGCACTGACAGTGCTGATTTATGAATGTTTAATACGCCCTAATGAAAAGTACGTGCTAACTCGTATCAAATTTAAACACCAAAGATTCGGTTAGAAGTCATTTTTGGAGAATCGTCATGTCTTAAGCTATGGCCAATTAATCACCAAAAGTATTCGAAAAAACACCATTCATAAAAATATGTTACAGTGGACAGACAACTATTATCATAGGAGTTAGTCTTGAGTAATAAAAGAATTGCTATTTTAGGTGCAGGTCCAAGTGGTTTAGCACAATTACGCGCTTTTGAAGCAGCTCGTTTGGCTGGCGCAAAAAACTTACCTGAGATAGTGTGTTATGAAAAGCAAAACGCTATTGGTGGCATGTGGAACTATAGCTGGCGCACAGGATTAGACAGAAATGGTGAGCCTGTTCACGGTAGTATGTACCGTTATTTGTGGTCCAATGGTCCCAAAGAGTGCTTAGAATTTGCTGATTATTCGTTTGACGAGCATTTTGGTGAAGCGATCCCCTCATACCCACCGCGTGAAGTCCTAAAAGACTACATTATGGGGCGTATCGATAAACAAGATATCCAAAAATACATCCGCTTTGAATGCCCAGTACGTTGGGTATCATTTGATGATGAGACGCAAAAATTCACCGTGACGGTGATGAATCATAAAACCAATGAGCAAGAAGTGGAAGAGTTTGATTATGTCGTCGTGGCGACGGGTCATTTTTCCACGCCCAACATGCCTTACTTTGAAGGGTTAGAAGCTTTCCCCGGTCGCATTCTGCACGCGCATGATTTTCGTGACGCCTTAGAATTCAAAGACGAAGATATTTTGCTCATCGGCAGTAGTTATTCAGCCGAAGACATTGGCACGCAGTGCTATAAGTATGGCACCCAATCAGTCACTATCAGCTATCGCACGCAAGCACTCGGCTATGATTGGCCAGAGGGCATCAAAGAAGTGCCTTTGGTCACCCATTTTGAAGAAGATGTGGCGCATTTTGCCGATGGTAGCAGCCAAAAATTTGATGCCATTATTATGTGTACCGGTTATCTGTTTCATTTCCCCTTTATGCCCGATGAGCTACGTCTGCAAACACATAACTGCTTATATCCAGCCAACTTGCACAAAGGGATTTTCTGGCAGCCAAACCCAAAGCTCATTTATTTAGGTATGCAGGATCAGTACTTCACCTTTAATATGTTTGACGCTCAAGCATGGTATGCACGCGATGTGATGATGGGCGATATCGAATTGCCTGAATTGGTACACCGTGAAGCAGATGAGAAAAAATGGTTGGCAACTTACGCCAAGTGTGTGACGGTCAGTGATTCAATCGACTTTCAAGCCGCTTATATTCGTGATTTAACCAACGCGACCGATTATCCAGAATTTGCAGTTGAAAAACAGGGTGAAATCTTAAAAGAGTGGCAAAAAGACAAAGCCGATAATATTATGACTTTTAGAGAAAAGGCGTATCGCTCTACGTTAACAGGCACGCTATCGCCTGAGTTGCCCGAGCCTTGGTTGGACGTCCTTGATGACTCGCTTGAGCATTTTTTGAACTTAACCTTCGTTAAGCCTAAAAAGCGTAAAAAAGCATCGTAAATAGTAAAAGTGTCAGATTCCAAAAAGTCAAACGCATTTATACAAGGTGTTTGGCTTTTTTATACTTATAATTATACTTATATGTAGAAGCTGTGTTAATGGTTTAGCCTATCACCTATTTTGCCTTTATCGTTGTTTTTAACTTTGGTACAGATGCCACGCCAAATACAACATGAGTATCCCTACCAAAGCATCGAGTATATTCCACGCTTTTGGTTTGGCAAATAATGGTTTGAGTAATCGCGCCCCATAACCTAACGCAAAAAAGAAAAAGAATGAGGCACTGACTGCGCCAACTGCAAATGCCAGCTTACTACTAGCACCCGTTGAAACCATGCCAACGAGTATCAATGTATCTAAGTAGACGTGTGGGTTGAGCCAAGTAAAGCCAAAACATAATAACAGGGCTTTTTTTAAGCTGGTGACGACTTGTCCCTCGACGGTGAGTGCATGTGTGACGCGCACACTGGCATATAAGCTCTGTAATCCATAGCCTAGCAAGAATATGACGCCAGCGAATTTTGCGATATTGACCACTTGCGGATATTGCGCTGTGACCGCGCCAAAACCGCCAACGCCAGCAGAGATTAACAGCGCATCACTGACCGCGCAAAATAAGCAGACAAAAAATATGTGCTCACGTTTGAGCCCTTGTTTGAGTACAAAGGCATTTTGTGAGCCAATCGCGATGATGAGAGATAGCCCAAGTAAGAATCCAGAGGTGTAGTCGGTCGCATTCATAATAGTGTGCTTAGCAGGGGGCGGATGAGAGGTGTTGACATTTTGCTTACTGGCAGAGCGGTAAAAAGCTGTTAAGATACGCTATTGGATAAATCTATGCAATACGAGCGCAATAAGCGTGCACGGGACGAGGGGCAAGGTAGGTCATGGTGGTAAGTCTGACAAGAATGCTAAAGTCATTTGGGCAAGCTCAAGATGACCTGCCAACGCTAGCAGCCAAAAATGCTCAGGAGATGGCTATCAGTCAAGATATAGAGGTGACTGATAACAATAGTAAAAACAATGATAAAAATGATCAAGCTGTCAGTCAGCGTTCCGTACTGACGCCGCCTGAGCGCAGCGAACGTATTTGTGATGCTTTGGCGCAAGTGAGTGATATCAGAACGCCGACACCATTGACTGATCGCTACCTGTCCAATCGCGCTCAGATGCGCCCGACCAATAGACCGCCTTTTGACCCCGATACCTTGTGGTATCTCAAACATGGACGCTGCCCGATTATGACTGAGCTTGTTGATGTGGTCGATGAAGCCACCCTAAACGCCATGCCCATCGAGGCGGTTGCGATACTAGACCGTATCAATGGTAAGTTAAAACGCTATCGTGAGTGGAGCAGTGAGCTCAATGAGCAGCAACAACAGCAACATAATGAACGCCAATTTGTCATCGATAAGCTGGTGTCAGAGAGCATTCCAGAAGCCCTACATCATTATGAGCAGCTACAGCGTTTTAGCCCGCACCGTACCAAAAACAATATGGTGCAAGGAAAAATGACGGCAGGTGACATGCTGACGGATTTGTTTTTAGAGATTGATTATGAGCTTGATGAATTGTTAGATGAGCTGCATCAAACGGTGATGAATCGTTTGGCTTCAACGCACCGTTATGTCAAAAGCCGGACAAAAAGTTAATTACTAATAGATAATGGCTGTTAATTGGCATTATAAAATTAACATAATTCAGAGCTGTGATTGAATTGGGGACACGCCCTAACATGGTTTTCACACAAGCGACGCAATGCATAACAATATAGGGCTTTAATAGAGCCTTATTTTTTTGTTTAATAATAACTATCTATCTTATTTAAAATAATAAGAAATTTCCCAAGCTATTTAGCCAAGCCATTTTATCTAATAATTAGGATACTCTAATGACTCAAGTTACTGCGATGTTTGTCATGTTCATTTTATATGGAGTGTTACCAGTAGCCGGGTTATATCTTGGGTATCGTGGTATCAAAAAAATGACTGCGCCTAAAATGCTTGAGTACAAAGCGATGCCGCAATTGGGTTACATCCCAGAAAAAAGCTTGCCTGTTGAAGTCAAAACAGCACTTGACCAAATCAATGAAAAAGGGGAGAAGCTGCGGGTCATTTATGGCGATACCAATAATGATGGCAAGATAGACGATAAAGACACGGTCAATGAAACCTACATTATGATTCAAAATTTAATGGACAGACATGTGCCACTTGCTGTGACTGACTATCGCCGCTTGCACGACTTAGATGTGGGGGATGCGCGCGCGCTGACACGACCAAAATCAAGCACTCTAATGTGACTGGAAAAGAAGCGCTATTAGATGTATTACGTACCATTAATACTCAGTTTGATGATTTACTGAATGCCTCTTATCACCAAGATGGTCAAAAGCTGCTGGCGACCAATCGCTATCTACAAAAACGCTTTAATAATCCTGCTACTACGACAGATATTGAAAAGCTCGATAGCAATGTTAGTAGTGTCCGTAGTGCTAATACCAATATAGAAATTAAAGCGATTGAAAATCCAACTGGCGCAACTGGTAAGAATGTGAGTGCTGAGAATATTAAACTGTAAAGGCAAAGTGGTGTGATCAAACGATGAAGAGTAAGGGTATATGAGCATCTTAATAGGCATTGGCATTGTGACGACCGTCACCACCTTTTATTTGGGTAAAAAAGGCTGGCATGCGCTGCACAAAGCGGTCGGTATTTCGCCAGGTGTACTCACTTATCAGGATTATGATGCACCGTTGTCATTGTCCAAACTCAGTTGGCAGCAACTAAATTTAAATAAAAAACACCTGAAAAATTTATCAGAGCCACAGCTGCGCCAATTAAAACGTATCGATGAAAAAGTAACCCGCTATCAAGCATATCAAAAATCATTACAAGCTCAGCATAAAACGCCTGCCGTAACCGAGCAACAGTTGTATTGAATAAGATGTTACACACTCGACTGCCTGAAATGCTTGCCAGTCATCATCATCTAGCGAATATTAATATAAGCACTGACAATGCGGATAATGAAAAAAAAGGCGGAAGCCAATCAGTTATTACAGCAGGTATTTAATAATATTGAGCAGCGTCTAGATAGATTATTAGAACAAATGGAAAGTCAGCAGTTGCAAGAGCTACGAGTAATGAGGAATTATATTAATAGCCACGATAGCTAAATATAAGTCGCTAGGTTGACAACGACTCTTTGTAAAACTTATATAAAAAAGCAGCCAATGATTATTCATCATTGGCTGCTTTTTTGTTGTCTACTTTAAAGCGATAACTTTAAAACGATACCATTCACAAAAATTAGAGTAGCAAGGAAAACAAGTGCAAGTACTACACATTGTAGACTAAACGAGTTTGACGCAGCTAATCGTATTTTTTGGGTTTGGTATCACTTAACGCTTGTCGTTGCGGTCACGAGTATTGCGCGTACCACGGCTGGCAGGGCTAGCACTGCTTTTAGGCTTTGCGCTGCTGTTGCGATTGTCGCTACCACTGCGGCTATCGCTACGACTGTCAGTAGCGCGACGCGCTTTAAGCGGCTTGCTTCTGATACGCTCTTGCTTCTCTTTCGCTGCGCCATGCAGACCCGTACCATAACGAGGACGCAAGCTCACTAAATCAGTCAAGGTATTGATATCTTTTCTGTCGAGTTCTAAGAAACGACCAGTACGTAGCTCTTTTGGTAGAGCAATCGTACCGTAACGCGTGCGTAGTAGACGGCTTACTTTCAGGCCTTGTGATTCAAACAAACGACGTACTTCGCGATTACGACCTTCTTTTAGTTGGACGTGATACCACTTGTTGACGCCTTCACCACCGCCTTCTTTGATATCTTCAAACTTTGCAATGCCATCTTCTAGCATAACGCCAGCCGTTAGCGCACGAGCGATATCAGGCGTGACTTCACCCAATACACGGACTGCATATTCACGAGTCACTTCGCCAGACGGATGCATCAAGCGATGCGCCATCTCACCATCATTGGTAAACAATAATAGCCCAGTTGAATTGATGTCCAAGCGACCAACCATCACCCAGCGATCATGAGTCAGTTTTGGTAAACGCTCAAAAACGGTTGGACGGCCTTCTGGATCTTTAGCAGAGCAGACTTCGCCTTCAGGTTTGTAGTAAGCGATAACACGGCGACGCTTTTCGTTTTCAGAGGTGTATTTAATCTGACGACCGTCAACACGAATCTCATCGCCTTGCTCGACGCGATCACCAATGGTCGCAGGTCCGTTATTAACAGTAACACGCCCTGATTTTATGACTTCTTCCATTTGACGGCGTGAGCCAAGACCCATACGGGCGAGGGCTTTCTGTAATTTTTCATCTTTCATAATCATGTCCTTGAGTCGGTGGGTTTACATTTCTCAATGTAAAAAATTGGATTGACTATTCTACGCTATTTTGATGACTTTAGCACGCAAACCAGTATCTACAAACGGTATCAATTTATCGTTTTATATTAATAAAAGAAAGTTTGCTAAATTAAAAGAGATTTCTAAAATAAAAGTTGATTAGGGTGTTATAAAAGTAAGGTATTTGCACACAAATGCTTATATTTATTTTTTAATAAAACAGTGATTTCTTCGAATATTATTAAGATCAATTAAGCAGTATAACCAATACCAAATTTATATTTTTGACAGCATGAACCCTAAAAAATACTGCTAACTCCGTTGAATATGTCTGCCGATTTAGATTTTTCTGTCTTTTTGTTTTTATCGATATGCGCTATACACCTTTTTTGAAAAGGGTTTACCTAAAATAAATTAACTAAAAAAATGTTCTTACATCAATGTTTATAAATATTGCGTTATGTATAGTTTAGGTGTATATTCAATAAATACATCCTTTTTTATGAATATATTGATAGCAGCAAGGCACTTATTTTTGATTCACGAATATAAATATGAGTAACTGTTATGGTTTATAAATATTTCATTTCTGTACAAAAGCGCTCCTTAATAGCAAGTGCGTCTTGCTTATTGCTGACAGTATTGCTCAGCAGTTGCACAATAAATTCAGGACTTCAGTCTGGAAAATTACCCGAGTCAGGGACATTCACTGCAGAAAACGGTCTACAATTCTATATTCAACCTTTGAGTTTGGCTAATCTACCAGCTAAAGAAGCCGTCATCCTTGATCGAGATTTATATCATTTAGTAAAAACATCTGGGCGTGTCAGCTATGGCATTGCTAAAGGGGATGTTCTCAATATTATCCTGACCAATTATCCAGATATTAATGCCTCAACGTCTAGTCTGACTGTTGACCAGCAAGGGTTTATACAATTCCCCTTAATAGGGAGAGTCAAAGCCAGCGGTCTCAGTGTGCCGCAGTTCACTGCCACTTTGCAAAGCAAGCTTCAACGCTATCTCAAATACTCAGATCCTCAGGTCAAAATCATCAACTACCGTGGTAGTAAGTTTTTTGTGGATGGTGAGGTCAAGCAGTCTGGTGAGTTTGTTATCGCAGATGTGCCCATCTCAGTATATGGTGCTATTTCTATGGCGGGTGGTACGACTGATACGGGTGATTCAAACCATATCGTATTAAACCGTCAAGGCAAAAGTTACAAGCTCGGTATCCAATCATTGAATCAAATGGGGCTGTCTGCCAATCAAATATACTTACAAGACGGCGATGCTATTCATGTCAATAGCCAAAGCGCAATAAGGTCTATGTATTGGGAGAATTTGGCAAAATTGAGCCCGTTGCTATTCCTGAGCAAGGCTGAGCCTAGCGCATGTATTAGGTGAGTCAAATGGATTGAATTCTAATACGGCCAACGCCGCCAAAGTATATATCGTTCGGGATAATCCAAAGTATCAATACACCAATATTTATTATGTCGACATGCAGAGCATCACAAGTTTTGCCTTGGCCAGTCGTTTTGACATGCAAGCCAATGACATTCTTTATGTTGACCCAACTGGCTTGGCGCGCTGGAATCGTATTATTAGCGCCATACTGCCTTCAACATCAGCAATCAATGTGATTTCAGGGATATAGGAGTCAGTCATGGGAGCGTTTGATCAAGTCTTGGTCGTTTGTGTTGGCAATATATGCCGCAGCCCGATGGCCGCTGCCATATTAACGGCATATTACCCAGAAAAGCACATTGACTCTGCTGGTCTGTCAGCGCTCGTAGGTCACGCAGCTGATGCCAAAGCGGTTGTATTGATGGCCACTCATAATATAGACATCGGTGCTCATATCGCCAAGCAAATTGATGAAGCATTAGTCAGTCAGGCAGATTTAATTTTGACGATGACAACCAGCCAAACCAAATGGATTGAAAGTCAGTGGTCGCACTGTCGCGGAAAAACCTTTCGAATTGGGCATTGGCTTGATAAAGATATTGCTGACCCTTATCAGCAGGATGACTCAGCATTTGAGAAGAGTAGACAAGATATTATCGATAGTCTTGAACAATGGACTGACAAGATTAGCGACGCGACATCGATTAGAGCGTTGAAGTTCAGCGAATGCTATTAAACGATCAACATTGAGCGATGAGTATATGGTTATGAATAATATAGATTCAAAAGACCTATCAACGTCTACGGGCGAAAAAAACAATGACGACATCGATTTAATGGCGCTGGTTTTAGTATTGTTACGTGGTTGGAAAATCATTGCTCTCATGGCGATATTGGGGCTTTTACTAGGGCTTTTGTATACCCGCTATGTGAATCCCATCTATAAATCAGATGCGCTGATACAGATTGAAGAAAATACTCAAGGAATAGAGGCGCTTGGTGAGAGTATCTCAGAGTTGGTTGGTGCAGAAGTCAGCAAAGCGGAGACAGAAGCAGAGCTGATACGATCACGTATGATATTGGAGCCAGTGGTTGAGCGATTGCACCTGCGCATTAAGCTAACAGATCCCAATATTGGTCATCTTGATAGAATAAAAAGCAATCGTACTTACACGCAATTAAACACACCCGATGATGTGTCACTTGATACCGAAAATGGCATAGTAAAAGTCCGCCAATTTGATGTATCACCAGCGTACTTAAACCAACCTTTTACACTAAAAAAATCTGCTACAGGGTTTGTTTTGAGCAATGGGTTTGATGAATTCAAAGGTCAGCTTGGTCAGGCGCATCAGTTTAAAGGGTTGGACGGTCAGATTAATATTACTGTCACAGAGTTACCTGCTGATGGTTACCCAATTAATATTAGTAAGCAGACGATAAAGGCTGCGACTGACGCTATCAACAGCGCCTTATCCGTTGAAGAAAAAGGTCAAAAAACGGGGATCATTCAGCTGTCGATGACGGGTCCCAACCAAGAGCAAATCACGACTATCCTCAATCAGATCGTCCGATCTTACGTCGATCAAAATCAATCTCGCGGTTCTGAAGAAACGACCAAAACACTTGCCTTTATGGAAACGCAGATCCCTCTATTAAAAGAAAAATTAGAGACTTCTGAAGCACTGTTTAATGACTTTCGTAAAAAATATGGCACGATTGATGTGGGTAAAGAAGCCGAGTTGTTATTGAATGAGAAGTCTCGCATCGATGAGCAGCTCAATGAGCTTAAACTAAAAAAAGCAGACCTAACCACTTATTATACCGAAGAACATCCACTGGTCATTCAAATTAATGAACAGCTCAAAGTGCTTAATAATAGAACAAGAGAGATAGATAATACCATTGCAGGTCTACCTGAAATACAGCGAGAGTTTCTAAAGCTATCAGAAGATACGGCAATCAATCGAGAAATCTATCTGACGCTGCTCAAAAATTATGAGCAACTTAAAATCGTCAAGGCTGGTCAAATCGGCTATGCCCGTATTATCGATTCACCGACCAGTACCTTTAATGCCATTGCACCAAATAAACTACAAATCCTGATGCTGACCACATTGATAGGCATGATGTTTGGGGTGATGCTGGTGCTCTTGAAGAACCTTGTTAGAAATGTCGTAAAAGATCCAGAGCATTTAGAGGTCACAACGGGCATCCCTGTCATTGCAACGATTCCACGCTCACCCTTACTGTCGAGGTTGAGTAAAAAGAAGAATTCCACCCCTCGCATGCTCGCTCATGTTGATCACAGTAGTTTGAGTTATGAGGCGATCAAAAGTTTAAGAACCAATTTGATGTTTGGTATGCCAATGGGGACAGCGGTCGGGCAGCCCGCGCAAGTCATATTGATTACTGGGGAGAGCCTGGTGTGGGCAAGTCGTTTATCGCTGCCAATTTATCAGAGGTATTTGCCCAGCTCAACAAAAAAGTCTTGGTCATAGATGGTGACATGCGCTTAGGTGAGCTGCATAAAATGTTTAATATGAGCCAACATGATGGTCTTGCCGATTATTTGTTGCAGGATAAAAAGCATTTTTCTCCGATTGATGGTACTCGATCAGACAGTGAGGTTCCTAGCTTAGGGGTCGAAAGCTTTATTCACCCCACTGGTATGGAGTTGATTGATTTCATACCGCGCGGACGGCAACCGCATAATCCCACCTCCTTATTGATGGGCGAAAAATTCAATCATTTGATGGCAGAATTAAAAACTCAATACGATTATATTGTCATCGACTCACCCCCGATATTGGCGGCGTCAGATGCTATGGTACTTGCGCAACATGCAGACAAAGTACTCATCGTTACGAAGTTTAATCATTCAATAGAAGGCAGCTGGTTTATGCGATCAAGCAAATGAATAAAGCCAATGTACAAGTAGATGGCATTATTCTCAATGATGTACAGCAGGGTCTTATGGATAAATATAGCTATCATTATCATTATGCCTATGGAGATAACCACTAGTTTGCGTGGTAGTCGCTTATAAGCAAACCAACTTAATTGGGTGGATATTATGTTGATAAAAACAGAGTCAAACAATGCTTATCAATCGTCCAGTGGTTTTAATCAATGGTCGAAGCGTGTGGCTCTGTATTTATTGTCATTACCACGCCTGACTAAAAGCACCCTCTTATTTAGTATAGATTTTGCCATGTCGATCTTTTGCCTTTTATTGGCATTGATGCTACGACAAGGATATGTGGCTTCTCATATCAGTCTTGCAGCATTGGCTTTTTATGCATTCGTGCCGGTTGCTAGCTTATATCTTATTGGTTTTTATCGCAGCGCCTCTCGAGGGTTTTTTGATGCAGTGATGGGTCGTGTGCTGCAACTGTTTTTTTTACTTATTATTGTTTATCAAGTCATCATTTATTTGAGCCCATCAGCGACAATACCACGCTCAGCCCCCGTTATATTTTTATTTTTATTTTTTATTTGGCTGTGGAATAGTAGGCTCATGATCCGCGCGTTACTGAAACGTCTACAGGGTACAGGTCAAAACCGTCGTCCAAATGCCTGTTGTGACAATGTGATTATCTATGGTGCAGGAGAAGCTGGTAGAGAGTTGCTAGAAAGTTTGAGGCATTCTTATCAGTACAATGTAGTGGCGTATATCGATGATGACCCGCAGCTTACTGGGGCTTATTTGCATAGCAAACAAATATATGCAGCTCACGCGCTTCCGTGGTTGATAGAAAAACTCAATGTGGCGCAGGTGATTTTGGCCATGCCCTCTATGAGCCGTGGTCGTAAAAAACAGATTATGGACAGTCTGTCAGGTATCTCCGTTAAGATAAAAGACTTGCCAAGCTTACGTGAGCTTGCTGATGAGATAGTAACTGTCAGTCATATACGACCCGTTGACATATTAGATGTGCTCGAACGAGAAACAGTCGAACCTGTTGCGGAGTTGCTACAAAAAAACATCACGGGCAAAAACGTTCTCGTTACCGGGGCAGGTGGTTCAATCGGTAGTGAGCTGTGTCGGCAAATCATCAAAAATAAGCCTAAATGCTTGGTGCTATATGAACAGTCTGAGTATGCTTTATACACCATAGATCAAGAACTTAGTAACCTCAAAAAAGCGGATGCTGATTATCACAACATTGAGATTATTAGCGTCATCGGCAGTGTCAGTAACGAAAAAAAATTAATCAATATATTCGAAAAAAACCATATAAAAACGATTTATCACGCTGCAGCCTATAAGCATGTGCCTATTGTTGAATCCAATCCCTTTGAGCACCATCAATAATACCAAAGGCACCTACCATTGTGCCCGTGCTGCGATACAGGCCCGCGTTGAGACTTTTGTGCTGATTTCTACTGACAAAGCTGTGCGACCTACCAATGTCATGGGAGCGTCCAAACGCTTAGCTGAGCTGGTCTGCCAAGGATTGAGCCAAAGTAACAGTCAGACTTGTTTTAGCATGGTGCGTTTTGGCAATGTTTTAGGGTCATCAGGCTCTGTGGTGCCGTTATTTACCAAACAGATTGAGCAAGGCGGTCCGATCACCATCACTCATCCAGACATCACACGCTATTTTATGACGATTCCAGAAGCGGCCAGTTTGGTTATTCAGGCAGGTGCGATGGCATTCGGTGGTGAAGTGTTTGTGCTTGATATGGGCGCACCCGTCAAAATTGTTGATCTGGCAAAACGTATGATTCGTTTGACAGGTTGTGAGCTAAAAGATGATAGCAATCCCAATGGCGATATCGAAATCGTATTTACTGGCTTGAGACCGGGTGAAAAGCTCTACGAGGAGTTAATCATTGGTGAAGACAATATCGAACCTACTTTTCATCCATTGATTATGCAAGCAATGGAGCACAGCTTTCCTTTACAAGATATCGAAAATATTTTATTTGAATTTGCAAAAAAAGCAAAGCAGCAGGATGTGGTCTGGCTGAAAACACAGTTTAAGTTTTTTGTCGAAGGTTACCGAGAAGGATCTGATAAAGATGGCGAGGTAGAGAAAGTAGATACCACACTGACAGATGAAATGGGTTAATAGAGAGAGGCGCGCTGTCATAAATTCCTTACAAGTTCTGTGAGTCACTAAATTGGACAATATGTCATGAGCTCTGGAGTATTTTCATCGATACAGAGCACAATAAACAGGTTGAAAACCAGTCACTTTGTGCGAGATGTGGTCATGGTCGGTGGCGGGATTGCTGCTGGGCAGGCCATCGCCATGATTTTTATGCCATTTCTCACCAGACTATATAGACCTGAGGATTTCGGTATCGCTGCTGCCTTTACTGCTATCGTCAGCATTATTACGCCGATTGCCACTATGGGCTATGCAAATGCAATCGTGATGCCAGACAGTGACGAGGATGCTGCGGCAATTGCCCGATTGTCTATATTGCTCAGTGTGTTTATAGCTGTCTTCTCATTCATTGTTGTCTATGTCGGTAAGTTTCATTTGGCAAGTTGGATGGGTATGGAAAGCACACCAAACATGCTATATCTCATACCATTAACGCTATTAGTCGGTGCTTTTCTTTCTGTCGCTGATCAGTCTGCTATTAGGGTGGGCTTATTTAAAGCGAAAGCTCGAGCTTATGTGGAAAGCAAGCTTGTGACAGATAGTAGTAAGCTGATAGGCGGTATGCTAGCACCTTCAGGGATGTTACTTATTTTATTGACGATAGCAGGGCAGCTCACAAACTTTATCATGCAGATGCTTCGTGTACCTAGAGTAGGTGTATTAAATGTGCGTCATTGGTTTGGTACTAAGGGTATTCGACATGCCGCCATATCGCAGCGTGATTTTGCGATATATCGTATGCCACAAAGTATCCTGAATGCAGCTTCAGTGGGGTTGCCAACTATCTTGTTAGCGTCATTATTTAGTGCCTCTTCTGCAGGGCAGTATTCGTTGGCTGTCCTTGTGCTTGGTGCACCCGCGATGCTGTTAGGTCAGGCGGTTGGAGAGGTTTTCTATCCTAAAATTACGCGTGCCATCACAGCAAATTCATCTGAGGCTTATCAATTTTTATTAAAAGTGACGTTGATTTTATTGGTGGTAGGTATTATGCCATTCGGTACAGTGTTCGTTTTTGGCGATTATCTTTTTTCTTTAGTGTTCGGTGCAGAGTGGGCATTGGCAGGTAGTTATTCGCAGTGGCTGTCTATTTGGCTTTTGACCAGTTTAGTGTCTGGTGCGAGTACTGCGGCATTGCCAGCATTACGTTTACAGCGATTCCTTTTGATTAGAGAAGTGTTTGCAGTGGTATTTCGTGCTGCAGCGCTGTATGTAGGTTTTTACGTTTTTGAGTCAGATATGATAGCCATTGCCCTTTTCTCATTTGTTGGGGTTTTGCTCAGTTTATCTATCATTTATGTCGCTTTTCGGCGTCTTGTTCATATCGATGAAGTGGAGCAGTAGGTACATTTTTTGACTGCTTTAAATGTCACAAAGGATATGTATAAGAAGTCTCAACTTGAGAGGCTCACTATGATTTCAGTTATTATCGCCGCATTCAATGCCGCTGCTACTATTGATCGTTGTATTAATAGTATTGACGTTGCGAAAAAGAGTCACGACATTGAGCTGATAGTCATTGACGATGGTTCTAAAGATAATACTGCTAGCCTATTGCATAGCTGGGCGAGTGCTAAGACATGGATTACGGTGAAATATCAAAAGAATGCAGGCGTGGCAGAGGCTCGTAATACTGGGCTCGATATAGCAACCGGCAATTACATCGTTTTTATAGACGCGGATGACACCATTGATGATTGGTATTTTGATTTTGTCTTTGAACAAGCTGTAGATCGAGATGTCGAGATGTTGGCATTTGGTCATAAACGCATGATGCTGGATGGCTCTGTTATTGAGCGTCCTAATAGTGCGGCAGAATACTTACGGCAAGATATTGAAACGCTACAACTGAGAGTGACAGAGAATAGACATATATATTGGTACGCCTGTACCAAGGTGTATAGCAAAAATTTAATCGCAGAGCTGCGTTTCGATAGTGACGTCAAATTTGGTGAGGATGGTATTTTTAATATCGCATGTCTAAGCAAAGCGAATCGTTTATCGGTGCTGCCAGACTGTCCATACAACTATTATGAAAATGCGACCTCTATAACAAGTTCACAATATAAATCAGGCTTTTGGAGTCCATTGAAGCGGACTATACAGCCAGAGTCAGGATACATGATTGGTCGATCAGTGCTACTGAAAAGCAAGTGCTATTATCGGACTTTGCTCGTAGTTATGTCGAGCATATGCTGCCATATTTACTTAATAATTTAGCGCATATCGATATGAAAAAACGTCGTGCAGAGCTAGTTAAAATACGCCAGTCTTTTGTTTATCAGAACTGTTTGCCGCATTATTATCAACGACATCCAGCACGCGGCATTCGTGTATTGATTTTATGTTTTTCACGGCGTTGGTATGTTATGACGCTGGTTTTTCTTCAACTGTCTTGGTCTAAAGAAAAGGTGAAAAAATATGCTTAATATTGATTTGTTGCCTCAGCCTTTACGCAGTGATGAAAAAGGCCAAAAGTGCTGTTGTTTGCTGCAACAGACAACAGCTAACGGGCAAATGACTGAGAAGGTATTGTGGTTTGTATATCCAGCGAACTTGCCAATGCCAGAAGACGATGATTGTGATGCTTATTTACTGGCCACATTGTTGCCCGCGATGCAGATGCGAGCAGCCATTCATGTGCATGGTAGCGTGTCGCATGAGCTATTAGCCAACCTGACAGAGCTACAGTATGTTTGGAATAAGTGGTTGCCAGAGCGTTATTTTTTGATTGATATACAAGTGGATCGTATGCGAGAACAAGACTGGCATGTAGGTGGTGCGATTGCTGCATTTTCTGGTGGCGTTGATGCTCAGTTTACCGCTTATCGTCATGCGACAGGCAGAGCAGGATACGCCACACGAAATATTAAAGCAGGGGTTTTTGTGCATGGCTTTGATATACCTTTAGAGGATACAAAAGGCTTTGCCAGTGCAGCAAAAATAGCGGCAAACACACTCGCAGATATCAATATCGAGCTATTGCCAGTTGAGACAAATATTCGCACGCTTTGGTCTATCAACTGGGAAGACTATCATGCTGCTGCTATTGCCTCAGTATTATGCGGCTTGAAACGATATGCAGGCATTGGACTCATTGGTAGTGGTGATTCTTATGATGTATTAATTAGTCCTTGGGGCTCACACCCAATCACTGACCCGCTGCTAAGTTCTGGCGACTTTAGAGTGATTCATGATGGTGCAGGCTTTAGTCGTTCAGAGAAGATTCAAGCGCTTGCAGCATGGCCATTGGGTATAGAGAATTTACGTGTCTGTTGGGCTGGAGATAAGCATGATAGTAACTGCGGTCGCTGTGAGAAATGTGTTAGGACGCGTCTCAATTTTTTGGTTGCAGGTATAGATAACCCTCAATGTTTTAGCGAGCCCATGGACTTATCACTTTTTAAATCAATGGCTATAAAGGGCAGGGCTGTCAGCATAGATTGGAAGTTAATTCGTCATGAGATGATTAAAACGGGTAGAGGTCTTGAATGGCTGCCATACATTGAAAAAGCACTCAAACGTAAACCACCCCCTAACTTGAATAGATTGTTTCCTGTTGGCTCAAGGCGTCGTATGTGGGTGAAGAAGCTGTTAATGAGAAACAAATAAGGGAGCATTAAAAATGAATATTGCTGCTATAAAAAAGCTCATACCACTCAAACTAAAGAAACATTTAGCCGCTTATATGGGGGCGAGAGGTTTACCGTTACCAACTGGTAAACGGTGCTTTATTTTTCTTGCCGCTGACTATGGCAATATTGGTGATATTGCTATTTCTCACGCGCAAAAGCAGTATTTGCAACGTGTGCTGACGGATTATGATGTTGTTAGTGTTGCTATCAGTCAAACCAGATTTGTGCTCAATTCCATTAAACAGCAAATAAAAGAGACGGATATCGTCACTATCATCGGCGGCGGTAATATGGGTGGCACGTATCCTGATATTGAGGAGCTGCGCCAATTAGTCATCAAGTCATTTCCTGCCAATCGTATCGTTTGTTTTCCTCAGACACTAGATTGGAATGATTCTATTCAATCTAAACGTGCCTTGCAGCGTATTGTGAAAGTTTACGCCAAGCATCCAGATATACATGTTTTTGCCAGAGAGTCGATAACAGCGGCAAAACTCATCGAGCTTTTTGCTGAGTACAGTAATGTGCATATTGGTCTCGTACCAGATACTGTGATGAGCGCGAATGCAACAGTGCTGGGTACGACAGATTGCTTAGCGCCTTCAGGTATTTTGCGCTGCTTACGAGATGACAAAGAAGCCGCATTATCAGCTGAGCAATACGCCATGATAGACAAAGCCTTAGCAGATACTGGCTATCAAATTGAAAAGACCGATACACACGCTGGTGGTTCGCAACTCGATGAGGCACATTGCACAAAATTACTGACGGACAAGCTTAGCCAATTTCGTGCTACAAAATTGGTCGTGACTGACCGGCTGCATGGCATGATTTTATGTCTGCTATCGGGTACGCCGTGCTTGGTACTCCCGAACTCCAATCATAAGATAAGACAGACGCAGTTGGACTGGTTAGGCGGTCATCCAAGGCTGGTGTTTTTAGAATTGGAAGAGATTGCTGATATTGCAACATTCATCGATAGCCTCCTGTCCCTGCCTCACGGTACGATGGATGAGTCTCCAGTTGATATAGCTGAGTATGATGACCTAAAAAAAGCGCTAGTAGCGATATGACGACTATCGAAACGCCATTAGTGAGTGTCATCGTACCAGTGTATAACGTTGCGTCATATATCGATGCTTGCTTAGCATCCATCAAGCAGCAGACTTATCAGAATATTGAAATTATCGTTGTAGAAGATTGCTCCACTGATGATTCAAAACAAGCACTTGCGTCACATCTCATAGATGAGCGCATCAAAGTCATTCAGCATCATAAAAACAGCGGTCTTTCTGCGGCACGTAATACTGGTATCAAGTCTGCGATAGGCGAATACATGATGTTCGTTGATTCTGATGACACTATAGACCCCCGCTTGGTGGCAGCATGTGTGGATTGTGCGCTCACCACGAATGCAGAGGTTGTAACATATGGTTTTACACCGTTCAAAGATGGCATCACAAAGACAGATCTGCCGTATCCCGCTAGAAATTTAGCATTTGAGGCAACCAAAATAGACGGCTCATATTTTAGCTTACCGCATTTTGCATGGCTCAAATTTATTAAATCTAGCGCAGTGCGGTCGGCCTCGTTACAGTTCCCAGTGGGTCTGTACTACGAAGACTGGCCTTTTCATTGGCATATTGGCTTAGCTACTAATATTAAGTATCACCTGCCCATTGATTTTTATCTATACAGACAGCGTGGCACGTCGATCACAGGGTCAACAGATAAAAAACTATTAGACCTTTTCGTTATCCACGCAGAAGTCATTAGTTTAGTAGAGGACTATCAAGCGGATGAGGTTAAAAAAACACTCGCCAATAAAATTAAACAAAGTCATTGGAGTATCCTTACTCGTATAGATAATGACTATTTAGCAGCTGCATTGGCACAAGCTAAAAAAGCAGATAAAACGTTACGACTAAAGGGTTATAAGAGCGATTTGACCGTAAGAAATATGATGATTAGTAATATAGTACGTATGCCGACGCAATTTGCCTTGCTGATGTTACAGGTGCTTCGTCAAGCGCTAGACAAAAGAGCAAGGGTTAAAGGTCAAGAGAAAACAGATTCAGAATAGTTTTGAAAAATACGTTTGGTTTTATGGCTTCTTAATAGGTAAAGAGATGACTATTCAGAGAGTGCTGCATATAGTGGGAAAAATGGATCGGGCTGGGGCAGAGACCATGCTTATGAATCTATATCGTCATATAGATCATAGCCAGATTCAGTTTGATTTTATCACTTTTACTGAGGAGGTCGGCGACTATGATGCTGAGATAATAGCGCTGGGCGGTAGAGTTATACCTATTTTAGCCAGTCATTCATTAGCGCGTATGTGGAAGCTTAAACAATTCCTTAAACAACACCCTGACTATCGAATCGTTCATGCACACATGTTATTAAACAATGCCTTTCATCTGTTAGCCGCGAAAAGTGCTGGCGTGCCGCATCGCATTTCACATTCTCATAGCACCAGTAATGGTAAAACCAATGTTATTAAAAAAATATATGAACAGTGGGCGTTCATTACCAATCGTAAATTGGCCACGGATAAAATGAGTTGCGGTGAACAAGCAGCAAATTACCTATTTGGCAGCATAAAAGACGTGTGGCTATTGCCCAATGCTGTTGACATACAGCAGATGATGACAGTCGCTAACCAATCAAGACAGTATATCGGTAAAGAATTTGGCGATGAGGGGCTAAAAATCATCCAAGTTGGTCGTCTAAATGAGGTTAAAAACCATCAGTTTTCTTTAGAGATCGCTGAGCAGTTAAAAAAACGTCAAGTCGCTTTTACCTTATATATTGTTGGGCAAGGTTCATTGGATATGAGGCTCAGGCAACAAGTAGCAGATAACTCACTCCTAGATACGGTCAAGTTTTTGGGGATGCGTACGGATATCACAGAATTAATGGCCAGCGCCGACTATATGATCATGCCTTCGTTACACGAGGGTTTCCCTGTCGTCTTGGTCGAGAGCCAAACAGTTGGGTTAAAGGCGCTGGTTTCTGACCAAGTATCGCCTGAAGTAGATTTAGGACTTGGATTAGTACAGTTTTTACCGATTCATTCAGCCAAGGATTGTTGATTGCTTATTAGCGTCTAAACAGCCAAAGCCCAATGAAAAAGACATAACCGCAGCGCTGAATTTATATGGATTTAATGCTGCTACCAATGCGCAAATACTAATGCAAAAGTACTTGAGTATGTGACGGAGTGGTTGCTTCTTATTTATAGTCGTTTCAAGGTAGTTTGGACGGAATAAGAAAAAAAGCGAGGTGAATAGGAAGGCTATAGTTATATAGGTACTGGACGGTAAAAAAGATACTAGACGGTGTAAATATGCCACCATATCCGATTTATATAAGATTGACGACATCTACTTTTATAGAGGGTTAAATGCTTCCATACCTGCTGGTTCTTAGCCTTGTTATTTTTTGGATCGTACTGGAGAAAAAATCTCTCAATCGTACGTCTTTTTGGCTGCCGCTAATTATATTGACATTGTTTGCAGGCCTTCGTAGCTATCGAGTCGGTACGGATACAGGAAACTATACGAGAAATTTCAACAGCCAATTGAATGCCGAATACTTTAGGTTCAACGAAGACATTGAGTTCGGTTATCAGTTATTAGAGTATGCGTTGTTACGTATGACCACTCATTATTTTTGGCTGCTTGTCATTACCAGTTTAATTATTGTCTATTGCTATCTTAGAGTGATTGAAAAATACAGCGTAAATTATTGGTTTTCCGTATTTTTATTCATTACATTAGGCGTTTATGCTTTTTCTTTTAATGGACTGCGTCAAGGATTGGCAATGGCGATCTTTACCTTGACCATTCCTTATCTGTTGGAAAAACGATTTATTCCATACCTGCTGATTTGTGCAATTGCTTCATTGTTCCATGTAACCGCATTATTTATGATTCCATTTTATTTTATCGTTAATTTAAGAATAAAGCCCTTATATAAGATTTTGGCAACATTTTTAGGCTCGCTATTAGTGAGTGGGGTATTGGTCGCTTATATTTCTTCTACTAATGATAGATATGAGGGCTATGCGAAAGCATCCGATGAAGCAGGCGGGTTTTTAACGCTTGGTTTTTACACGGCTATCATGATTTTAATCATCTTGGTCAGTTATCTGTATAAAATTAAAGACAAAAATTTTCAAAAACTCATAACGTTTTATGCATCAGGCGTGGTTTTTATCATACCGTTAGCGATGTTGGGTACCAGTCCTTCAGGTCCTCAAAGGCTGCTTGCGTATTTTACATGGATATTGGTTTTGATACTGCCTATGATTTTAAAAAGAATTAATAATATTTATTTATATATAGCGAGTATCGTTATTTTTCTCATGTATTTTGTCTTGACGACATCGAGATTTAGTAACTTGAGTCCGTATATTATCAATCCGATATTTGAGGTTTTCTAATGAAAAATCAGACATATATATCTATTGGTATTCCCATTTATAATGCTGAAGCGTACTTAGAAGACGCTATCAAATCTATATTGGCTCAAACGCATGAGTTATGGGAGCTTATATTGATCGACGATGGCTCTACTGATGCGTCATTGGCCATCGCCAAGCGTTTTGAAGAGTCTGACCATAGAATAAGGGTCATTGCTGATGGCATAAATAAAAAACTGCCTGCTCGATTAAATCAGCTTATTGAAGAAGCTAATTATGATTATATAGCGCGCATGGATGCCGATGATCTCATTCATCCAGATAGACTAGCGATTCAATTACGTTTTTTAGAAAAAAATCCAAATTATGATTTGGTTTCTACAGGTGTCGTGTCTATTGATAATTTTAATAAAGTTTATGGTTGTCGTCATGTCGACCAAATTTACACGGAATTTAAAGAAATAGCCGCGGCTTATCCTATTGTACATGCTGCTGTTTTGGCAAAAAAGAGCTGGTATGAACGAAATAAATATAATGAAAATTATCCAAGGTCTGAAGATTACGATTTGTGGTGTAGAGCTATCTCAAATCAAGATTTAAATTTAGCGGTATTGCCCGATTTACTATACTATTATAGAGAAGAAGGGAATTTATCATTATCTAAAATAACCAGATCATATAAAGACAGTTTTAAAACGTACTGTGAATATAAAGGAAACAGTTATTTAGGTTCTTTGAAATTATCAGCAAAACTGACAACGGTCAATTTTTTAGATTCGATAGGATTGTTACAAAAGATAGCCAATAAAAGAAATAAATTAACAATATCTGACACGCTAAGAAATCATCATCAGTCAGTGGTAAATGGTATTTGTGCTAAATGACATTGTTTATAAAACGTCACTTATAAAATAATATGTAAAAAATACTGAGGTGCTGAAATGACATTAAAGATATGCTTTCTAATGACAGATGCGGTGTCATTTAATGTGCTATATCGTGATCAGCTTGAATACATTAGAGATCACGCGGATGTTGAGATCACCTTAATCTGCGGTGGCGATAAACAGCAGTTAGATATTTTACGTGAGCGCAAAATAGGCAAGGTGATTAATTTACATTTTCAGCGTAAGCCTTCTTTGCTTAAAGATGCTCAGTCACTCGCGCTTTTAACCCGTTATATGCTATCGAATCGTTTTGATGTGGTGGTTTATTTAACGCCTAAAGCCTTGTTATTAGGGAGTATCGCAAGTGCTGTTACATTGCAAAAGAGACGAATTGCTTTTAGCGTGGGTAGAGCCTATGAGAATTTTTCAGGTTTAAAAAAGAGGGTGTTTCAGGGTCTGGATATATTAAGTTTTGGCTTATCTCACGAGGTTTTATTTGTTTCTGAGTCTTTGCTCAGCGTATGCCTAGAAGAAAATATCCTCAAAAAAAGTAAGGCAACTGTCATTGATAATGGCTCATTTAACGGCATCGATACTGATTTGCTGCAACCTGTGGTTCAGCTAGAACAAGAGGCATTAAGAAAGAAGTACAAGATACCTGAAAATACCTTTGTGATTTGCGTGGTAGGACGAGTTTGTGATGATAAAGGCTTCAAAGATATTGAGTATATATCCGAAAAACTAAGAGCAGAAAACGTCTACTTTATGTTCATAGGAGACTGTGAAGACGACGTAGGAAAAGTAGTCGTTGAGAAAGTTATCAAAGATAATAGAGGTGTGTATATACCATCCAATCCAAATGTACACGAGGTTTTTCAGTGTGCTGATTTACATTTATTTTTGAGCTATCGTGAAGGGTTTGGCAGTGTCGCTATTGAAGCAGCAAGTTGCGCCGTTCCAACTTTTGCCTATGATGTCGTTGGTGTAAAGGATAGTGTCAAAGAAGGTATCAGTGGTCGAAAATTTAATTTTAAAGATATGTCGTCTGTCGCCGAAGCGATCAGTGCTGCTGCTACTGATAAGGAATTTGAAAAAAGATATCCTGATGCAAGAGACTGGGCCATTGCAAATTTTGAACGCAAGCAATTGTGGCAAAGTTATTTAAGTTTTTATTTACGTAATAGGGATGACCGCGTAAACGACAAAAGGCGGGCTGCAAAATGATAAAGCGACTATTTGACATCACGGCGGCCACGGCGGCTTGGTAATATTATCTCCTGTTTATGTTATTACGGCTTATAAAGTCAAAAAAAACTTAGGATCACCAGTGATATTTAAACAAACTCGCCCTGGTCTAAATGGCAAGCCGTTTGAGATGATTAAGTTTCGCTCGATGAAAGATGCTATCGATACAGAGGGTAATCCTTTAGAGGATGATGAGCGTTTGACGGCATTTGGTAAGACCTTGCGTAATAGCAGTCTCGATGAGCTGCCTGAACTATGGAATGTGATTAAAGGCGATATGAGTTTGGTGGGGCCGCGACCATTATTGATGGAATATCTGCCGCTATATAATGATGAGCAAGCGCGTCGCCACCGTGTACGTCCGGGTATTACGGGATATGCACAAGTTAATGGTCGTAATGCGATTGGTTGGCATGAAAAATTTACGCTCGACACATGGTATGTCGATCATCGGTCATTATGGTTAGATATTAAGATTTTGATTAAAACAGTAAAAAAAGTCATTATCAAAGATGGCATTAGTGCTGATGGTGAAGCGACCATGAGTAAATTCACAGGTAATAGCGTCGATAAAAACACGCTTTGATGAGGAACGCATGCTAAATACTCCTTTTTCACCTTGGCCTAGTTTTACTCAGCAAGAAGCGGATGCGGTCAGTCAAGTATTGCTATCCAACAAGGTCAATTATTGGACAGGGCAAGAATGCCGTCAGTTTGAAGAGGAATTCGCTGACTGGGCGGGTAGCAAATACGCGATTGCATTGGGCAACGGAACTTTGGCATTGGACGCGGCATTGCAGGCACTTGGTATAGGTGTGGGTGATGAAGTTATCGTGACGCCGCGCACTTTTATTGCCAGTATCTCCTCAGTGGTTAATGCAGGCGCGACGCCCATTTTTGCGGATGTTGATGAGGCGACAGGGAATATCACTCCAGAGTCGATAGCGGCGGTATTGACGGACAAAACCAAAGGCATCGTCTGTGTGCATTTGGCAGGTTGGCCCTGTGATATGGATGGCATCATGGCACTGGCAGATCAGCATCATTTATATGTCATTGAAGACTGCGCACAAGCGCATGGTGCACGCTACAAAGGTCGTAGCGTTGGCAGTATCGGTCATATTGGCGCGTGGAGTTTTTGCCAAGATAAGATCATGACCACAGGCGGCGAGGGCGGCATGGTCACCACCGATGACGAGCAGCTATGGCGAAAAATGTGGGCGTATAAAGATCATGGCAAAAGCTATGCGGCGGTCTATGAGACCGAGCAGCTGCCCGGCTATAATTGGCTACATGAGAGCTTTGGCACCAACTGGCGCATGACCGAGATTCAAGGCGTTATTGGCGTATTCAATTGGCACATATGAGTGACTGGATAGCGAAGCGCAGTGCTAATGCTCAAGCGATATTAGAAGCATGTGCCAAATGGGAAGAAAAAGGCTATCTATCGGTGCGACATTAGAGCAAGATTATCAGTTTCCAAACTCTACCCATGCCTATTATAAATTGTATGTTTACGTGCAACCAAATAACCTAGCTGAGGGCTGGACGCGTAATCGCATCATTGAAGAAATAAATACGCTAGGCGTGCCTTGCTATTCAGGGTCTGCCTCAGAGGTATATTTAGAAAAAGCATTCGATGATACAGGCTTGCGTCCAGAAAACAGACTGCCAATAGCAAAACAGTTGGGAGAGACCAGCTTAATGTTTTTGGTTCATCCTACCTTAACCACTGCCGAAATCGCGCAAACGGTAGATGCAATCGATCGCGTATTTGCTTCAATGATTCAGTAATGTGAGAATATCGCTTATTAAGGCGTGTTGATTATTTATAAGGTGTTGCGGCTATAGGTTTTTATTTTTGATTGGACTTTCTTATAAAACGGTAAAAGTTGTCAAGGTTGCATTGGCAATGACATGATATTGCTAGATTGGCGAGTGATAGAAATTTATAAGTATCCAAGTCTTATCTCACGCTAGGATTTTTTAGTCCAGACAGGTACAATATCAGTCTTAATCATACATTGATCAAGCATAAGACAGGCATGCAAATAGTTGCGGGCGCTGTCTTTCTTTTTTTATCGCACCCTCTATTGGAGTTACTATGTCAACTGCCCAAGGATCTGCTACCGTTTTGGACGGTAAAGCACTTGCTAAACAAATAGAACAGCAACTGAGTACGCGTGTAGACGCTATCAAGAATAAAACAGGACGCACCCCAAGCTTAGCGACGATATTGGTCGGCGACGATCCCGCTTCTGCGACTTATGTACGTATGAAAGGTAATGCTTGTAAACGTGTCGGCATGGATTCTATACGCGTTGAGATGCCAAGTGCGACGACCACTGAAGAGCTGATGGCAAAAATAGATGAACTCAATAGCAATCCAGACGTCCATGGTATTTTGCTGCAGCACCCAGTACCTGCACATATCGATGAGCGTGCTTGCTTTGAGCAGATTGACTTGGCAAAAGACGTCGATGGTGTGACCTGTCTTGGCTTTGGTCGTACGGCGATGCAGCAGAGCGCTTATGGTTCATGTACCCCGCAAGGCATCATGCACTTATTAGAGCATCATAATATCGAGCTTGCTGGTAAGGAAGCCGTAGTTGTAGGTCGCAGTGCCATCTTGGGTAAACCAATGGCGATGATGCTATTGAATGCCAACTGCACCGTAACTATTTGCCATTCAAGAACGCAGGATTTAGAGTCGCATATTAAGCGTGCGGATATCGTGGTTGGGGCAGTGGGCGTGCCTGAACTGATCAAAGCTAATTGGATCAAAGCGGGCGCTGTGGTTATCGATGCAGGCTTTCATCCAACGGATAATGGCGGCGTCGGTGATATTGAGTTGCAAGGTGTTGAAAACATCGCCAGTGCTTATACGCCTGTACCGGGCGGCGTGGGTCCAATGACCATTAATACCCTCATTCGCCAAACCGTTGATGCGGCTGAAAAATCTGCCGGTTTGAATATCGGCTAAAAAGAGAGTCATACGAATACTGATTGCCGATAAATAAGGGGCCTGAGGTAATATGTACTCAGGCTAAATCAACCACATCTCAGTTGATAGGACCTAAACATGGCTAAAAAAAACGTAGGTGTTCATGAGCGACTACAAGGTATCGGTAGAGAGTTTGTCGATGTCTGTCATTACGTTATTTTATTTCTAATCAGTGTGGTTGTCGTTTGGACCGCCGGCAAAGAGTTCGTTGGTATTGTTCAAAAAGGCTCAGCGGATTTAAAAGACATATTGATGTTGTTTATTTACCTTGAGCTGCTGGCCATGATAGGTATTTATTTTAAAACACACCGTCTGCCGGTACAGTTTTTGATATTTATCGCGATTACTGCTTTATCACGACATTTGGTGGTTGATGTACAGGCGGTCTCAGACTATTTCCATTTATGGCTGCTGGCGACAATTTCTGTGGCCATTATGCTATTGAGCGGTTCTATCGTAGTATTAACTTGGACAGCAAAAACGTTTGGCCGTCCAGAGGACAATCTTGATAAACAGCATGCAAACTTAACGATTAAAGCGCTGTTACCTGATAATGCTCAAGCGCCTGATAGTCATACCAAGCATCGCCGTGAATAACTATTAAATAGCAGCATAAAAAAGGGTTACCACTGGTAGCCCTTTTTTGCCTTCTTAACTCTCACATTTTATTGTTTGAGCGTTAAATGCCCTTTAAGAAGGTCATTAATGTTTGTTTTTGCGTGGCGGATAACTGTGTAAAGCGCGTCTTTGTACTTTCTGCTTCACCACCATGCCAGAGTATCGCTTCAGTCAAGCTGCTGGCACGACCATCATGCAAAAACCGCGCTTCTGGATCACGTGCCACAATGCCAATTCCCCACAATGGCGGTGTACGCCACTCAAAGCTTTCTGCATTTTTCTCTTTCACGCTGTCATCTAGTCCAGCGCCCATATCATGCAGTAATAAATCAGTATAAGGATAAATGTTTTGCTGTGATAGGAGCGGGAAGCGATCACTATTGCCTGTTTTTTGCTTGGGTGTGTGACAGCCAGCACAGCCGACTTGCGCAAACAGTTGCGCTCCTTTATTAAAATCTGATAAATCGTCTATTCGCCTTTCAGGTACGGCAAGGGCGGTCATAAAATCGGTCACAGCGTCTAGACTGCTGTCTGAGACTTCTGGAGAGCCGCCATTCGCTGCCGTCCAACAAATAGGCTGATTTACCGTACAGTTAGGATCCATAAATACCGAGGTCGTCAAACCCATATCTTGCGACATGGCATTGGCGTTTTGGGTACGTAGACTGCTATTAATGCCCTTCCACCCAAAGCGGCCAATGCGCTGCTGTTTGCCATCTTGTACCCAATGTACGCGGCCACTGATACCGTCTTGATTGTTATCATCAGGGTCAGCTGCCGCAATGATATTCGCTTCAGGAATCAGGTCGAGCAAGCCCATGCCGACCAATTGCGGTGAGATACGTCCGCTAATCGCTGTATTTCCTAAGGGTTGATTAGGGTCAGTTGGAGTAAAGCTAAACTGTATGCCAGCAGGTTTATCATTTTGACTGGGCATCGCTGCGTAGCGCATGCTCTTCGGGATGGATACTTGTGGCAATACTTTGATGCTGCATTTGTTCACCGTAATAAGCATGTGGCAGGCCTTGCTTATTACCCAACCGGAATAAAATCGCATCACTCAGCTGACCATTGGCTGCATAAATGGGTTTGCGACCTTCAGCGCTATGGCATTGGTACAGGCATTGGCATTTAACAGTGGCCCCACACCATCGAACAGTACGCGACCCTCATTTGCTGGTGTCCACTCTGTGATAAATAACTCACGTCCAGGTGATACCCCGCCTAAAGCGCTGCTCGGTAGGTTGGGCATGATTTGCAAAAAAGGCTGTGACCCATTGGCGGCAATCGTAGCACTGCCACCTGCTGGCTGCCAGTTGGTATCGATTTCTGGAGTGTCAGGAGTAGTGGGTGGGTTGGGTACGTTAGTATTGCCATCATTACTGGAATTATTTGAATCATCTGAGCCACCACAAGCAGTGAGCAGCAGCGCCATACTTACACTGAGTAGCGTGTTACGTATGATAGGAGGTGATGTATACAGTGAAGAATTTGATATGGTTGACGAGTTTGATCGTAAAAACATGGGCTGACCTGAAATAGCTAAAATATAAGGGGTTAGGGTATATCTTCATCGTCAGCCTATTTAGAGGCTGTCGATTTAATTGAGGATATCCTGAGGATTATGCGATAAGTTACCGCGCAATAGTTAGGCGTATTGACTCAAACAAGCAGCATAAACGAGGCTGCTTGTTTGAGAATTTTATGACAGGAAATTCAACCAACTATGCACTGTTCGCTTCGTCATGGTTAAAGCACTTATAGCTGACTAGGTAAAGCAACTGGGATAGGATTGTTGTACATCCAAATATGAGTGGTGTCTTTGTTGCCGAGTGAGCCTTCAAAGCTCCAGCCCCACGTAAATAAATGACCAGCTTTCAGCGTATTATTATCTTGGTCAAACGATTTTTCATGAGCAATCAGATGCATGGCACCCATGGCCATATTATCGATATTCTTTAGATTCGGCAGCTTATTGGTTGGTTCATCTAGGTCGTTGTAAATGGTCTTGCCTGCGCCGTTTGTCTCCCCAAACATGCCCCATGCATAGAGAATACCATCCGTTGTTGATGAGCCATTATTAGTGGCGACATTATCCAGTAACGCATAGCTGGCATTGCCATTGGCATAGACGCGGCGAACTTCTTTATCTGTAAACCAAGGCAGTTTGGTCGGTGAGGTAATGACATCTGCCCATGCCTTTTCGCTGCCATTAAATGTCTCACCATTGTAGCCCAATTGACTAGTGGCATTTAAGCCCCAACCATAAACTGCGTCTTTATTGGTCAATGCTAAGATATGGTCTTTGCCAGCCGTCAATTGGGTCACTTTTTCTACATCTATAGCGGGTTGGTCGTCAGCTTTTTGAGTGGCGTCATCTGTCTTAGCAGTAATGGCGTGATTAATCGTTTCATTAATGACATGAATACGTACAGGGGTTGCATTGACGTTGATACAGTTGGTTGTAGTGTTACAGACTTTGCCTTTGCCAAGATTGGCGTAAGCATCGCTGCCCCAACCCCAAACCTGACCTTTGTCATCTAAGGCATAAGAGCTATTGCCACTGACAACCACCTGCACGATATGTCCTGCCTCTGTGGCTGCTGTAAAGTCAACTTTGACAGGGGTGCTGCTATCGGTGCTGGTATTATTACCAAGTTGACCATACCCATTGGCACCAAAGGCCCAAACCGTACCCTCTTCGGTCAATACCAAGTTATGGCTATAGCCGGGTGCGACCATGACGGCGTTTTCGATACCTTCGATCGCGCTGATATCCAAACGACAGTCAGCAGTCTTGCTACAATCATTACGACCCCCATCACCGCGACCCAGCTGCCCGTATTTGTCTTCGCCCCAACTATAAACTTGACCATTTTGAGCAATAGCGAGTGAATGATTTTGATTAAAACCAATAGATAACAAATCTTTTGGTGCGCTGTTCATCAGCATCGGCGTATCTGGATGTCCCATAATATCGCTGATTTTTGTGGTCAGGCCGAGTCCTGTCTGACCATAATTGTTGCGACCCCAACCATATAGCTGACCATCACGCAGGGCAGCGGTATGCGAACCACCTGCCGCTATGGTATCGCCTACGTAGAGGGTCTTGGTTGAGCGCATGATATTACCGGCATTGTCTGTGGCTTCTAAGACAATGGTATTGCTACCTAGCGTTAATAAAATACGATCATCAAAATAACCATCAGCATCTAGCGTTAGCGCTTGGGCTAATTCGTTATTATGCATATAGGTCAATGATTTGACGCCGCTGCTATCTTGTACTTGTCCTGAGACAAATACCGCTGCAACCGCGCTATAGCCATCAGTAAAGTTGCTATCAGTGGTTAGTAGTGGCGGTGTCCCATCTATGATAGCAGTGGCTGTGTCGGAATCACTGCCACAAGCAGTAAGAATCAAGGCTGCGGTAACGACCGCGACAGCTTGAGTAAGACGGGATAAACGCATAAAAACCTCGATAGATGCAAATTGACAATATGTCAGTACGCCAGCCGTAAAATAACAAAACCGTCCCATACAAATCCGACGGTTGTAGGGTTTGTGCTATTGACTGAGTCAATCGTATATGATGGCGTTGAAATACTAGAAATGGCGGCAAGAGTTTAGCAATAATAAATGTGAATAGTATTACAAATAAGAATTATTATCAATAATAAAGTGGAAAAACAGCACCACCAAGGATGCTGTTTTTAAAAGCTGAACGCTGACTATCAATGAAACATCAACTATAAATTTTGGTTATAACCATTTAAGCCTTTTAAAATTGTAATATAAATAGCCACATAATGATCCAATGATGAGCATGATGACAAAGTAGGAATATTGCCAATGCAGCTCGGGCATGAAATCAAAGTTCATCCCATAGATACCTGCAATGGCCGTCGGTACAGCTAGAATACCTGCCCAAGCAGCAAGCTTACGAACCACCTCGTTCTGTCCCATATTAACCATGGCCATATAGGTATTCATGACCACACTCAGCATCTCATTTAGACCATTAATGGCGTCTAATGAGTGCAGCAAATGGTCATTGACGTCGCGAAAGTAGGGCTTAGCGGCTTGAGAAAACCCAGAGACCATCTCGCTTTTTTTATGATTGATAAAAAAACTACAGATATCTTGTACTGGCAAAATAATCGCCCGCATGTGTACGAGTTGCGATTTGAGCTCATAAAGGTTTTTTAATGTACCTTTATCAAACTCATAGGTAAACACGTAACGTTCTTGCTCACGCAAATAGCGACCTAAACGATCGGTAATCGGCATATAATTATCCACGATAAAATCGAGAATAGCATGCAGTACAAATATCGGCCCCATACGCAGCTTTTCAGGGCGACGATGACAATGCTCACGGACAGGTGCATAGGAGTTTGATGGACCATTACGGATGGTAATCAGGTAGTTTTTGCCCATAAATATCGCGGTGGTGCCATAGCGAATGACATTGTCCTCAAGCTTAGCGGTACGCAATACCACAAACACCATGTCATTGTCGTAGTTCTCGACTTTGGCACGCTGGTGATCGGCAAATGCATCCTCAATCGCCAACTCATGTAGTCCAAAGGCTTCTTTGACTTTGACCATGGTTTCTAGCTTGGATCATAGAGACCAAGCCAAATAAACTGACCATTATTATTTAAGGCACGACTAACATCGTTTAGCGCCAATTTATCGAGATTTTCGCCCGTCTTACGTGAGTAAGCGTAGCAATTGACGACTTCATCGGCACTGGAAGAGTCAATATCCTCATAGCGTTCAGAGTCAGGATCGTAGACCGTCATGGTCTCGATGGTGTCCTCAGTGGTGGTATCAGCATCGCCATAGATATAGCTGTCGTCATTGTCTAGATAGAGATGTTCATCATTCATATCGGCGTAAATACGATTGATATTAGAGTCAGGTGCAATACGCGCGGTTTTTTTTGATTAACTGGTCGTTATTGTTTTCCATACACCCTCCCTTTATAAAGTAAAAAACGTGTCACAATCAGAACTTATAATGATTGTTGTTAATAATGATCGTTATTAAAGGGCGTAACTTTTCAAAGTATCAATATCGACCAAGCTCAATAAGCTTTCGTGGCAAGCTTCTAGTTTGATTTGCGGGGCAATATCAAAGTCCAAAGCTTCAACCCAGCGTAACGCACAAATGCACCAATAGTCACCAGGCTTGAGGCCAGAAAATCCATACTCAGGTAGCGGCGTAATCAAATCATTGCCGCGACTGGCAGAAAAGTTCAAAAACTCGCTGGTCATCTTGGCGCATACAGTGTGTTGACCAACGTCATGGTTGCCAGTATGACAAAAGCCGTTGCGGTAATAACCGGTAATAGGGTCAAAGCAGCAGCTGGCAAGTGCCGTACCTAAGACATTGGCTTGATTGTTGGCAGGGTTTGGGTGGTAATCAGATGACATAAGGCTTCCGAGATAAAAATATGGCTTAGTGTACCATGAGTCGGTATCGAAGGCGTTGTTCTCACTTTGCTCATTATTTTCTTTGTGATATAAAATGATGGTAACCATTTTTGAGTCAACGATTACTTATGTAGTCTACAGATAACCTTCATAGATTAAGTGCTGATAAGACGTAATTAGATAGTAATTGTGGCTAATTGTCACTAGGCGAACCTTGGCTGCTATGCTAAACTAAAGCATAAAGTGCCTTGATTATTTAACGCCGTTTATTAGCGCATAAAGATACTCGTCTTATCATTCTAAATTATACTTATTACTCACCCTTTTGCGGCTACCTAGTTTGTTTATAAATAATTGGGTCAATGATGTTGCGCGTTAAAAATAAAAATGCATGGCGTCAATGCAATTGTAAATATAACCTTTAAGTACCGCATCAGTACCGCGTTTTTGGTAAGCGATACGCCAAACAAGGATTTATTGTGTCTGTCAGTTCTGATTCTGCAAAACTTGCCCAGTTAAATACGACTAATGAAGCGGCGGCTCAGCTGCTGAAAACACTGCTACCTCTACTAGCATGCCATATTTGAACAACCTTGCCAGCGACGTTGCCAATAGCTGGTTGCTGCCTGATGGGGTGGTGGATGTGCTGTTCGAAGATGCGCGTAAGCAAGAAGTGCTTAGGTATCAGCTGACTCAACAACTTATTGCTCATGGTTATCAGTTGGTCAATCCACCAATGATTGAATTTACTGAGTCATTGTTGAGTGGTGCCTCAGAAGATTTAAAGCGTCAAACTTTCAAGATTATCGATCAGCTAACGGGTCGCTTGATGGGTCTGCGTGCGGATATTACCCCGCAGATTTTGCGTATTGATGCGCATTGGGGCGGTACAGGTATTGCACGTTATTGTTATGCGGGCGATGTGATTCATACCTTGCCATCAGGGTTGTTTGGCTCACGTACGCCTTTGCAGCTCGGCGCTGAAATATTTGGCTGTGCATCACTTGCCGCAGATATTGAGCTGATAGATGTGTTGTTTGGCATGATAAATAAGCTAAATATGAGTGCGACGCTGCATATAGACTTGGGTCACGTGGCGATATTTAAGCGTCTGGCAGAGTTGGCAGAGTTGTCTGATAATGACACTGAGCAACTCATGCATTTATATGCCAATAAAAATCTACCAGAGCTAAAGCGTGTCTGCCAGTTATTATCAATGGGTGATGATTTTTATGCTTTGGCACGTTTTGGTCATGATATTACCAATCTATTGGCGAGATTGTCAGAGACTGCACAGAAGGACACGCAAGTCGCGACTGCTATCAATGAATTACAACGCTTAAAAACACATCTACAAGACCAGTGGCAATGCCCTGTGAGTATCGATGTGACGGAATTATCAGGCTATCATTACCACACGGGTATTGTGTTCAACGGCTATATCAATAGTGAGACGCAACCTCTGGTACGTGGCGGTCGTTTCGATGGTATGCAAAGCGGCAACCAGTTAGCAATCAATCAGCCACGTGAAGCCACGGGCTTTAGTATGGATGTCAGTCGTTTGCTTGCACACACGCAGCTTGAGACGCCAATCATCGTATTGGTCGACTATGAAGCATTGAGCAGTGCGAACCAAGAACAGAGACAGATACTGCTACAGCAGGTTGATAGTTTACGTGAACAAGGCTATCGCGTCACCATGCCATTGAATGCAGAAGATCGTCCCTCTGATATGACGCATCTTTTGAGCTTTAAAGATAATCATTGGCAGTTACAGAGTATTTAAGCATTAATTTTTAATATTAATAGTATTACCATTTTTTAACGTCTTTAAAATCAAGATAACGAAAGTTATCACAGGTTTTAAAACGTTATTGCAAACACCTCAATACATAAAGGTAAGGATTGATCATGGGTAAGAATGTCGTAGTTTTGGGTAGCCAATGGGGCGATGAAGGTAAAGGTAAAATCGTCGATTTACTAACCGAAAAAGCTTCAGCAGTTGCACGTTTTCAAGGCGGACATAACGCTGGTCACACGTTAGTTGTCGATGGCAAAACCACCATCCTACATTTAATCCCATCAGGTATTTTACGTGAAGGCGTTACCTGCTTTATCGGTAACGGCGTGGTGTTAGCACCTGACGCATTATTAAAAGAGATGAAAGAGCTAGAAGAGAACAACGTACCAGTACGTGAGCGTCTGCGTATCTCTCCAAACTGCCCACTTATCATGCCGTATCATGTGGCACTTGACCAAGCACGCGAAGCTAAGCGCGGTACTGGCAAATCGGTACGACGGGTCGCGGTATTGGACCTGCTTATGAAGATAAAGTAGCCCGCCGTGCCATCAAGCTTGCTGACTTGTTCCGTGATGATTTAGAAGAAAAACTACGCAACTTAATTGAATATCATAACTTCCAACTGACGCAGTATTACAAAGTTGAAGCGATTGATTTTGATGAGACACTTAAGCTTTGCCAAGAGTGGAAAGAAGAGATTAAAGGCATGGTTACTGATGTGACCGAAGACCTTAATCAATTGCGTTTGGCTGGTAAGAACCTGATGTTTGAAGGTGCGCAAGGTACATTGCTTGATATTGATCATGGTACATATCCGTTTGTTACTAGCTCAAGCGTAACCGCTGGCGGCGTGTCTACTGGTACTGGTATCGGTCCGTTGTATTTAGATTACGTACTTGGTATCACTAAAGCTTACACTACCCGCGTTGGTAGTGGTCCATTCCCAACTGAACTATTTGATGATGTTGGTGCGCATTTGGCTAAAGTCGGTCATGAGTTTGGTGCGACCACTGGTCGTGCGCGTCGCTGTGGTTGGTTCGATGCGGAAGCATTACGCCGTGCCGTGGTACTGAACTCTATGTCAGGTATCTGCTTAACTAAGCTTGACGTATTAGATGGTCTTGAAGAGTTACTAATCGGTGTGGGTTATAACTTGCCTGAGACTGAGTGTGCAGGTGCACATGATGCTGAATTCTATGAGTCAGTCACGCCTAAATATGAGACGATGCAAGGGTGGAGTGAGTCAACCGTTGGTATCACTAACTATGATGAACTTCCAGAAAATGCGAAAAAATATATCAAACGTATCGAAGCGTTGATTGGTTGCCCAGTTGATATTATCTCAACCGGTCCTGATCGCGAAGAGACGATTGTATTGCGCGACCCGTATGATGCTTAGTTTCTTATCATAAAACTTAATTAGTTTAAGCGTTCATAAAAATCCCAGTGCTGAGCATTGGGATTTTTTTATGAGTATTACCTTGTGAGTAATGTCTTATCATTTTTTATTATGCTAACTATTATTAATGCCAAATGATAAAAAGTGTTAATCACTATTAATTTCTAACGATAAAAAATCAAGCTATCTGGTAATTGTATAAATTGAGATAAGAAAAAATAGTATAAAAGAGAGAATTGCTAACATTATTCTGGTTTAATTGGTATATTATGTCATAAATGAATGTAACTTTATCAATATATAAAAAGGAAAACGTGATGAAAGCGACTATTATCAAGCACTCTATAGGCAAAACAGCTTTAGCGCTGCTAACGTCTGCGGCTTTTATGTTTCCTATGCTGTCATGGGGCGCGCAAAACTGTGATAAACCCAACAATGATTTTGATGGTTTATATTGCTTAACGAAAGTATATCTAGAAGCGGATAAAGAGCTGAATAATTCTTATGCAAAATTGGCTAAGCAGTTAAATAGCCAGCAAAAATCCAAATTAAAGCGCGGACAACTAGCGTGGATACGCGAGCGTAATGACCAATGTAGTTACAATAATGATGAAGGGTTTTTTGTCAATATGGGCTGTGCGACTCGGGTGACAACTGAGCGAGTGAACTTCTTAAATGATCGTGTGCGTGAATGTAGCGCTGGCAGTTGCCGAGACAGCCGCTTAAGCGAGTAGTTGTTTTTTAGTATTGCTTGAAAGCAGTGACCTTCATACCTTCGTATTAATAAAATCCCTTAGCATTATATGCTGAGGGATTTTTGTTGGTAACACTTACATAGAATTTTCGCCAAGTTGGTTTTATGCCCATCAATGACAAAGATAGTTAGCGATGAGATACATAGGGCAAGAATCTGCTATTGATGAATGCTCACTTTGTCTTAAGATAAGCTATGGTAATAAATTTACTTTTATGCAAGGTGCGGTCATAAATTAACCCTATCATTTATAGCGCTAATCATTATAATAGGCAGCAATCCTGTGTTGGCGCTCATATTATCGCATTGATAGACCATGAGTTATTTAAATATGCCTAAGTCAACATTGCGGCCAAAGATAAAACAAAGTATTTACCATCTCATTTTTATCGAATTCATTATTTATTAGGAGCTTTTCATGGCTAACGAACGTACTTTATCTATCATCAAACCTGACGCAGTCGCTGGCAACAACATCGGCGCTATCTACGATCGTTTTGAAAAATCAGGTCTAAAAATTGTTGCCGCTAAAATGATGCAGCTTGATGATAAAAAAGCAGGCGGTTTTTACGCTGAGCACGCTGAGCGTCCATTCTACAACGATCTAGTATCATTTATGACGTCAGGTCCAGTATTGGTATCTGTATTAGAAGGCGAAAATGCGATCGCTAAGCATCGCGACATCATGGGCGCTACTAACCCAAAAGACGCCGCAGAAGGCACTATCCGTGCTGACTTCGCTAACAGTATCGACGAAAACGCGGTTCATGGTTCAGATTCAGCTGAATCAGCAGCACGTGAAATCAGCTATTTCTTCAATGAAGAAGAAGTTTGTGCACGTACGCGTTAATATAGTAAACCAAATATAGTCTGTTACGGTGTCAGACTCGATTAATGTACTCAATGTACAATTGGCGCTTGTCTTCCTTGTACCAGCTCTATATTTGATTCACTATGCACTAATAGCTTATAAAATTGACTATAAATTATTAGTGTGGCAAGACGCTTATATCTTTTGGTATAAGCCGTTTTAGCTATTATAATAGTCTGACTATGCATTGAAATTTTAACTTTTCTCCCTCATTATTGGTTTTATATAGCGTTATCAATCCTTTATCAGCATATTACTTTCAGTTTTTGGTAAAAAAATGCGCTCATAAAGGATTGCTCATGCACTCATATATTGAGTACGTCTGCAACACCCATCTCAACAATTGCATCGCTTATACCAGTAGATGCAAAAAGGTTATTTATTATGTCAACTGCTCAAACTCCTATTCAAACTGACGTCCAACACGTACCTGCTAAGACTACTAAGAGTATAAAATTAGTAGACGAGGCGCAGGCGAAAACCAATCTACTAGGTATGACCCAAGCGCAGCTGGCGGAATACTTTAAGAGTATTGGTGAAAAGCCGTTTCGCTCGACGCAAGTCATCAAGTGGATATATCAGCAGGGTGTCACTGATTTTGAGCAAATGACCAATCTGAGTAAATCTTTGCGTGATAAATTATCAGCCAATGCCTGCGTCATTCCGCCAAAAGTGATTCATCGTCAATATAGTGATGATGGCACGCGTAAATGGGTATTTGAAGTCACGGGTGGCTCGTTGGTCGAGACCGTACTGATTCCCGCAGATGACAGCAAATTAAACGGTCGTAAAACCTTGTGTATTTCTTCGCAAGTGGGCTGTGCGCTCGACTGTAGCTTTTGTAGTACGGGTAAGCAGGGCTTTGAGCGCGATTTGACGGCGGCTGAGATTCTTGGACAATTATGGGTGGCAAATGCCTCTTATATGACCGATGAAAATGATAGTTTAGAAAAAGTTGACCATAGTTTATGGGAAAACAACGTCACCAACGTCGTCATGATGGGTATGGGCGAGCCGTTATTAAACTATCGTCCTGTTGTCAGCTCAATGGAATTGATGCTCAGTGACCATGCTTATGGTTTATCAAAACGCCGCGTTACTTTGTCGACTTCAGGTGTGGTGCCAAAAATGTACGAGTTGGCACAGGAGCTTGACGTGGCTTTAGCGATTTCATTGCACGCACCAAACGACGAGCTGCGTAATGAGCTAGTCCCAATTAATAAAAAATATCCGCTAGAGCAGTTGATGGCAGCTGCAAGAAATTACGTTTTTGAAGTAAATCCGCGCCACAAAAAACACGTGACTATTGAATATGTGATGCTAGATGGTGTCAATGATAGTAATGAGCATGCTGAGCAATTGGTCGCATTATTGGGCGATTTACCAAGTAAGATTAACCTGATACCATTTAACCCGTTCCCTCATGCAAATTATGATAAGTCGAGTAATAATCGTATTCATGCCTTCAGCAACATATTAAGTGAAGCAGGTTTTGTTTGTACCATACGTCAAACACGCGGTGATGATATTGATGCGGCATGTGGTCAATTGGTTGGGCAAGTGGCTGACAGAACGCGTCGTTCAGCCGCGTGGCAGCAAAGCATCAAGGATCGTGAAAGTGTTTAGTATGATGGTCATATAAATGGTGAATAGACATTTTCGATGTAGCATCGTATTTGTCTTTTATCTGTCGCAATGGTAATAAAAATGTATCAATAACGATTAGTTTGGATGTGCACAGCAATTAATGACAACTAAATTGTACTTATGCGGGCTAAATCTATTAAACTGATGCCTCGAGGATCGAACGCATTGAATCACAGTTTTATGATGGCGGCTATGATGACTTCTAGAAATTCTTGTCAGTTCAATTATCAAAAAATATTTTCTCAGACTTATAAGCGATTGAGTACAGCGAATGGACAAGTGGCTATTGACCCAATAGCGATGTCGAAGCGTACGGTATTAGTGACGGCATTGGTAGGGCTGCTGCTCACTGGTTGTCAAAGCACGCCGACCAATGATTTGACAAATATCGCGGCTTATCAAACGTCTACGCGACCCAATGACAATCGTAACTTAGATCAACAAGAAATTGCTCGCGTGCGCACTTCACTTGCCGCGCAATATATCCGCAAAAATGAGCTTGATACTGCTCAACGCCAACTTGAAAAAGCCTTTGCTGCCGATAGCCGTTACGCGCCAGCCTATGATATGATGGGCGTTTTGCTGCAGCAAGAGGCAGTCGACTCAATCTCGAAAAAGCCGATCAATATTTTAAAAAAGCGATCACGCTTGATAAAGATTTTGAGCAAGCCCACAATAACTATGGCGTTTATTTGTCACAAATGAAGCGCTATCGTGAGGCGGCAGAGCAGTTTGAGATTGCGGGTTCAGCATTAGGTTACGAAGGTCGTATTGGTGCGCTAGAGAATCTAGGACGCACTTACTTACAGCTAGGGGATCGCAGTGCGGCTGCTAAAGCATTTTTACGGGCACTTGATGGCAATCGTAATAGTATTATTGCCCATATCGAGTTGGTCGACTTATTGCTTGAGCAGCAACGTGTTCCACAGGCTCAAAGGCTTTATGATGAAACCTTGGTACTGGTACAAGGGCAGGGCATTAGCCCGCGCTTGCTATTACAAGGTATCAAATTGGCCGCTGCACAAAATAACATAACGACGCGCCAGCAATTGGCACAGCAGCTTTTATCTGCTTATCCTTTAAGTGATGAAGCAAAACAACTTAAGACTTGGCTTAACAATCCAGAGGCACCATGGAAATGACCACCCCATCATTAAACACTCAATCTAACGCTCAGGGATCATTTGGTGCCGTGTTGCAGCAAGCCCGTAAAAATAAGCAAATCAGCTTAGACGAGGTAGCTGCCGAGTTATTTATTTTAAAGCGTCATTTGCAAGCGCTTGAAAATGAAAATTTTTCGGAGATGCCGCAAGCTGCTTTTGCGCGTGGGTTTGCCATCAATTATGCTAAGTTTTTGGGTTTAGATCCTGTAAAAATAGCGACCAGCTTTGATGCCGCTTATCCTACGGAGCTGAAAGCCAAGTCAGTGAATAACACGGATACGCCACTGCGTCCAATGGGCACGTTGCAACGTGATACGCACAATCGAATTCGTTTTAACCCACTACTGATCATCGCCGTTATTGGTGTCATTATTTTAGCGATTTTCTTATTTCGCATGGTGAGTAATGCCAGTAAAGAGAATGCCGAGCAGCCAGTATCGACGGTCGAAGACGTCTCAGCGATAGAGCAAGCGCAAGGGGCGGCAATCAATACTGATGAGATGGGCGTTGGTGCCTCTGGCTCTGCTCTAAACTTGGGCGGCGATGCAAGTCCAGCGTCTTTAGATGTCAAACTGACGGATACCGCCGTCGTGAGTATTACTGATGCCTCTGGTAGTAGTTTAATGAGTGGCTCGCAGACATCTGGGGATTATAAACTGTCAGGTACGCCGCCGTTTAATGTACAAATTGATAATGTTGATAATGTCAGCATAATGCTTAACCAAGAAGCGGTTGCGCTAAATACTTATGCAACGGATAAGCAAGCCAATTTTGAGTTAGCGCCTTAACTTTTTAAGCGGCTAATTTTGAATGCTAGTCTTATCGACTGCTGTACAAGATTTATTTTTAAAAGTTGCTATCTGCAAGCTATTATAAGTGTGTTTTTTCTGCGTTTTTTCGCTCTAACTGAAGGGTTTGTCTATGTCAACGTCAGCGCCTATTAACCGTCGCCTTACCAAAAAAATATATGTCGGTGATGTCGCGATTGGTGGTGATGCGCCGATTAGTGTGCAGAGTATGACCAATACAGATACTTGCGATGTGGCAGCAACTGTCGCTCAAATCGAACGCTGCGTTGAAGCTGGTGCGGATTTGATGCGGGTGTCGACGCCAACGATGGATACTGTCAAAGCTTTTGGCGAAATTCGTAAGCTGGTCAGCGTGCCTTTGATTGCAGATGTGCATTTCGACCACAAGATTGCGTTAGCAGTTGCCGAAGCAGGGGCTGACTGTCTGCGTATTAATCCAGGTAACATCGGTAGCGACGCCAAAGTACGTGAAGTGGTCGCCTGTGCCAAACATTACAACATCCCTATTCGTATCGGTGTCAATGCAGGCTCGCTCGAAAAAGACATTCAGCGCAAATATACCGAGCCAACTGGCGAGGCGATGCTTGAATCAGCCATGCGCCATATCGATATATTAGAGCGTCTAAATTTTGATCAATATAAAGTATCAGTTAAAGCCAGCAATGTGTTTTTGACCTTGGATGCGTATCGCCTGATTTCTGCACAGATTGATAACCCGCTGCATTTGGGCGTTACCGAGGCGGGCGTTTATCGTACGGGCGCGGTTAAATCCGCGATTGCACTTGGCGGTTTATTGTTAGATGGCATCGGTGATACCATTCGTATCTCACTGGCGGCAGAGCCTGAAGAAGAAATTAAAATCGGCTTTGATATTTTAAAATCGCTCAATATACGTTCTAATGGTGTCAACTTTATTGCGTGCCCAAGCTGCTCGCGCCAAGAGTTTGATGTGATTCGAGTTATGACGGCTTTAGAGTCGCGCTTAGAAGACATTCGTGAACCAATGAACCTGTCTGTGATCGGCTGTAAAGTAAATGGTCCTGGTGAAGCGAAAGAGGCCGATATTGGCATTGTTGGTGCCGCACCAAGATCCTTGGTATATCGTATGGGTGAAAAAAGCCATCTTATCGATACCGACAATTTGGTCGATGAAATAGAAGCATGGTACGCGCACATGCCGAAGATTTGGCTAAAAAACGCGAGAATGAGATTATCCGCGTAAAATAAAACACTATTATGAGCAAAAAATAAAAGAGACACTTGTTAAAATTTTTAAGGATACGACCGTACCATGATTAAAGCTATCAAAGGGTTCAATGATATTTTGCCTGATCAGTCCGCAAAATGGCTGCATTTAGAAGCGATATTGGCTGAAGTACTGGGCAGATACGGCTTTGAGCATATTCGCTTGCCAATCGTTGAGCAAACCGATTTGTTTGCGCGTGCCATTGGCGGTGCGACTGATATTGTCGAAAAAGAGATGTATAGCTTTACCGATAAATCTGAGCCACCAACGCCGTTGGCTCTACGCCCCGAAGGTACGGCAGGTGCAGTACGTGCTGTGATTGAGCACAACTTACTGCGCGGTGATACGCCAAAGTTATGGTATATCGGCCCGATGTTTCGCTATGAGCGTCCACAAAAAGGTCGTTATCGTCAGTTTCATCAAATAGGTGTTGAAAGCTTTGGTAGTGCCTTACCAGACGCTGACGCTGAGCTGATCGCCATGACTCATCTGATGTGGCAAGAGCTGGGTCTAAAAGATGAGATGCGTTTAGAGCTAAACAGTCTGGGCGAAATTGATGAGCGTTATGCTTATCGCGAAGCATTGGTCACCTATCTGACCGATAAAAAAGATCAGCTGGATGAAGACAGCAAACGTCGCTTGACCACCAATCCGCTACGTATTTTAGACAGTAAAGAAGCCAGTACACAAGCCGTGTTGGTAGATGCGCCGAAGCTTGCTGACTTTTTAGGTGAAGAAAGCGTGGCGCATTTTGAGCAAGTACAAGCCTATTTAACAGAGCTGGGTATTAATTTTGAGATCAATCCGCACTTAGTACGCGGTCTTGATTATTACAACAAAACGGTTTTTGAGTGGGTGACCGACAAGCTTGGTAGCCAAGCGACCGTTTGTGCGGGCGGCCGTTATGATGGTTTGATCGGGCAACTAAAATCCATCGGTACTCATGGCAATAAGCCAGTAAAATCTGAGCCTGCTGTTGGATTTGCCATGGGGCTTGAGCGTTTATTACTGTTAATGGAAGCGGTTGCGCCAATTGCTGATGTTCCCGCTTGTGATGTCTTTGTGGTTGCCCATCCAGAGGTTTATAGTGCTGGTATTGGCTATGCTCAACGTCTACGCTATAGTCGCCCAGACATTCGGGTGAAAATGGCGAGTGCGACGAGCCTAAAAGCGCAAATGAAGAAAGCCGATAAGTCAGGTGCTGCATTGACCGTTATTATTGCGCAGCAAGAGCTGGATGATAATACCCTCAGCGTTAAAGACATGCAGACGGGCGAACAACAGACGGTTGCGACAGATTGGCTGTCGAGCAAAGAAAATTTTATCCGTCAGTAATCGATTGCGGTTTTAGCATTAGCAATTTAATAACACTTTTATCAGGTAAACACATATGGCTCTGACACCCAATTCGCCGAATGCAGACAATTCAATGCAAGCGTTAAAGCAGTATGGCAGCTATATTGTCACTGTGATTTTGTTGGCACTGGCCGCTTATTTTGGTTGGACATATTGGCAGGACAACCATGCGCGCGTAGACACCGTTGCAGCAGATCATTACGCAGACATTCAGCGGTTGAATGAAGAAGTCAGTTTGGCCTCACAAAACCCTGATTTGGAAGCAGAAGCACAAGCAGCACTTGCCCAAAGTCGCACCCAGCTAAACAAAGATATTGATGCGCTAGTCAGCAAGCATGGTGAGTCGGTTTACGCTTGGCAAGCACTGATGATTAAAGCGCGTCAGCAAGTAGATAATAATGAATTTGCCGAGGCAAGTGAAACCCTCAAAAAAGCATTGGCTATTGACTTAGGTGATGCAGGCTTACAGGCAATTACTCGTTTGCGCTATGCGACAACGTTACTGGCGGCGGGCGATACGGATGCTGCATTAGCAGAAGCCAACAATGATATGCCAAGCTCATTTGAAGCCAGCCAACAAGAGTTGTTAGGGGATATTTATTTGGCACAAGATAATAAAGACTCAGCGATCAAGTCTTATAATAATGCTTGGGAGTTGTTACGCAACCGTCAAGAGACGCGTGCAGTATTGGCATTAAAGATGGAGAGTCTGGGCATCGTACCTGAGCCTATCGACGAACCAGTCAGTCTGATTCAAGAGTCAAGTAGTGCTGCACAGCCCTTAGTGGAAGAAAATGCTGCTGCCGAGGTTGCGCAATAATTGTACAGTGACAAGCGCTGTTAACCAATAATAGCGTTTGCGTTCTATCTAATGCCTGATAATTGCTAGTCAATAGCGCGTATCTATAACCGTTCTACAAGCTAAGTGGTGCAGTAAAACAATCGCGTCGCATGGACAGCCAGCACTCATTGAATGTGCTTGGTGAATACTAAGCGCCGATCTGATATTTACTGATAACCAATTTACTAATTAATAATAATTTATTTGTAGTGAGAACTCATAATGACTCAATCTATTCGCTCTAGCAAGATATCAAAAGCTAAAACCATCAAATCGACGGTGATGCATGTGGCAGTATTGGCAGTGATGAGCACTGCGGTGATTGGGTGTAATCGCGGTATTAAACCCGTCGTCAATGATCCAGTCAAGCTGGTACAGATTGCTGAGCCTATCAGTGTGTTGCAACCGGTTTTTAGCACAGATATTGGCAATAAAAAAGCCAGTAAGAAAGATCCATTAGACTTGCAAGTAGGTTATGTCAATGGACAAATCGTCACTGCATCGCGCGGTGGGGATTTGACCGGTTTTAACAGTGCAGGCGAACGTTTATGGTCGATCAACGTTGGCGATCAAATCACGGGCGGCGTTGCTTTAGATGCTTTAAGCCAAACAGCGATTATTAGCACACGCGGCGGTCAAGTGATGGCATTTGATAGTGTGACTGGCGCAAAACGCTGGCAGAAGCAGTTATCAGGATCAGTATTGACACCCGCTTTAATTACCAATAACCGTGTCATTCTATCAGCGAACGATGGCTTTTTACATGGCTTGTCACTACAGACAGGTCAGTCTGTCTGGCAGTTTGCGACGCAAGTGCCAGCCATCAGTGTGCGCGGTAGTGCGGCGCCAACATTGTTGGACAGCAAAACGGCATTATTAGCGACTGCTGATGGTCGTTTACATGCGGTGACGACTGATAGTGGTTTACCGCAGTGGTCAAGACGTGTTGGCGTTGGCACTGGTAGTAGTGAAGTTGAGCGCATGAGTGATGTCGATGGTACGCCGATCGTCGATAAAAACCAGCTATTTGCCATCAGTTATAGTGGTCAGTTATTAGGTATTGATTTGGCTTCGCGTCAAGTCATGTTTGTCAACGAGCTTGCCAGCTTAAAGTCACTTGCTGTAAATAACCAGCAAGTGATTGGTACCAGCTTAGAGGGCAAAGTGGTTGCCTATAATCGCAGTAATGGTGAGGTTCTTTGGGAAAGTGAAGAGCTGGCTTATCGTCATTTAACCAATCCTGTAATGATTGGCAATTATATTGCCGTGGGTGATTTTGACGGCATGGTACACTTATTTGATCCAGCTAGCGGCAAAATCGTTAGCCGTGTACAAACCAAGGGCGCTTTGAGTAGCTTGCAAGTACAAGGCAGCCGCTTGATGACACAGAGCACATCAGGACAGGTTGCTATTTGGCAATTAGCCCGCTAAGCTTTTTATCGGTTAATGCTTACTTAGATAGTATGTTTGATATTATCGTTAAGCCAACTGGTTGATTGCAATTTTAGAGAACACAAACGCTGCTTCGTCAGCGTTTAGTGCCTTGTGTAAATTGCTTGTTTAAATACAGGCTTTCGCGTACTCTATGCGACCGATGCGCCGTAGGTGTTATCCATATATATTATTTATTTATCATTTAGTCATCCTATGTACCACTTGCTAATTGTAAAATAGCTGACTATTATTTTTGCTATTGTTTTATCATTCATTTTAATTTGCGGTCAAGAGCAGCTTATTCACGACTACTGTTATATCACTGGTTATAAGAATAACTGTACTGCCCGCCATTGTGCCTTTCACTGAGAGTAACCCATGAGTATCAAGCCTGTGGTCGCCTTAATTGGTCGTCCAAACGTCGGTAAATCTACCTTATTTAATCAGTTCACAAAAAGTCGGCAGGCATTGGTTGCTGATTTGTCAGGACTGACTCGTGACCGTCAGTACGGTGATGCGACCTATGAAGACAAATCTTTTATCGTTGTCGACACTGGTGGTATTGGTGAGGCGGATGACGGTAGCGGCAACATTGATGACTATATGTCTGAGCAATCGCATACAGCGATTCATGAAGCAGACATCATCGTATTTGTGGTGGATGCTCGTGCTGGTATGATCGGCGCAGATGCGGAGATTGGTAAGTTTTTGCACACACTTGGCAAACCAGTCTATGTGGTTGCAATAAAGTCGATGGTGCTCACGACGCTGCTCCTGCCGAGTTTTATGCATTAGGATTGGGTGAGCCATATCCGATGGCAGCAAGTCATGGTCGCGGTGTCGGTAATTTGCTTGAAATATTGACGGCTGATATGCCTGAGCAAGAGAATGTCGTAGAGCCAAAAGGTTTGAAGTTAGCGATCATAGGTCGTCCAAACGTTGGTAAATCGACGCTAGTCAATCGTCTATTGGGTGAAGACCGAGTAGTGGTTTTTGATATGCCCGGTACCACGCGTGACAGTATTTATATTCCTTATACACGTGAGGGTAAGGACTACGTCTTAATCGATACCGCTGGTGTACGCCGCCGCGGCAGAATTGATGAAAAAGTAGAGAAGTTCTCGGTCATTAAAACCCTGCAAGCAATCGAAGATTCTAACGTAACCGTTATTGTTATTGATGCGCATGAAGGTATCGTTGATCAAGACTTGCATATGATTGGCTATGCGCTTGATGCGGGTCGTGCTTTAGTTGTTGCGATTAATAAGTGGGATGGTCTGACAGCTGATCAGAAAAATTATATCAAGATTGAGATGGATCGCCGCTTTAACTTTATCCCTTATGTAAAAGTGCATCTAATCTCAGCACTACATGGTACGGGTGTGGGTAATCTATACCCATCTATCTTGCGTGCTTATAAATCTTCGATGTTTGAAGTGTCAACCAATCGTTTGACTCAGATTCTGCAAGATGCGGTGACAGCCAATCCACCACCAACGGTTGCTGGTCGCCGTATTAAACTGCGCTTCGCTCACATCGGTGGCCACAATCCGCCCGTGATTGTCATTCATGGTAACCAAACCAGCGCGCTACCTAAGAGCTATCAGCGTTATCTTGAAAACCAATTCCGTCAAGTATTTAAGCTCGAAGGCACGCCGCTCAACGTTGTTCTTAAACAAAATGACAACCCATATGCCAACAAGAGCGATACGCCAACCAAAGCGAAGACGCAACAGTTGCGCCAACGCGAGCGTAATCGGGCACAGAAATTTACTACCAAAGATAAGCAGAAATTCACCAATAAAGATAAAAAGCGTTAATTTAGCAAAATGATGATGGTCTTTATATTGTTGTAGTAAATAAAGACTGTTTTATTCTATTGTTCATGCTTCTCTGTAATGCGCTATATCATGATGATTATATCGGTCATCATGATATATTAATACGTTGTTAAGTTTTATTAACATGTGATATTTCCCTCACTACTCCTACAAAATACCTGTACTATAATCAAAAGTTTTCTTAACTCAGTTAAGTAATATGAACAACCGTCCCTCTCAAACCATCTCTACGCTTATTTGGCGTTCTGTCGTACAAGCCATTATTTTGGCTGTGTTGGCAGGCTTCTTGATGTCTATCGTTTATGGTTTTTTATACCACTATAAAGAAAAGCGTCAGCATATCCAGCAATTGGCTACCATGTTGACCACCAGCGCATCGACAGCCGATGGTGCTGATATCGTGGCTGAGCAAGTGAGATTCTTGTTAGAAAGTGAACCCAGCATTAGAAGTATTTTATTTTATTCAACACCCAAACCTATTGATGAAGTTAATCAATCCAGAGATGATTGGAAGAATGCTTTATTTGCAGATACTGTCAGCTTCAATTATCCCGTTACCAGTGACGATATCGGTGATGATAGCGCGCTAGATACGTTAAACAGCAGTCAGCAATCGTCTACGACTTTATCAAATGGTGGGCAAGAATCGTCAGCGTCTAGTGAGGCCAATAAAAATAGCGCGTTAGTTGGATATATTAATCTCACTTTAGATGTGAACACCCTGCGTTCACATTGGTTTCGAAGCAATATATTGCTATGGCTTATTACCACGATATTGACGGTACTTTGGGTATTGTACATTCTGCGCAAACTCAAATGGCCAATCAGAGATATTGAAGCTTTGAAAGAAGTCTGTCACATCGTTGTGAAAAACCCAGAGCTTGAGCAGTTACCAGTGATTCCACAGCTTTTTGAATTTCAGGAACTGGTGCAAATCAAGCAAACTTTGGCTGTATTGTTTGATCGTTTACAGAAAGTCCAACAAGATTATGAGGCGCTTGCGATTTTTGAGCAGCAATTACACAACAAAGACGTAGCCCTCGATGTGCAGCTGCATAACTTTCAAAGCATGATCACCCATGAGCTGAAAACTTCGCTAAACGCTATCGTAGGCGGTTTACAGCTGTTAGATTACGATACCCTCAATAGAGAACAAAAAGATGCGGTTGAAATTATCAGTGACGGTAGTGATAAATTGGTGTCGTCGCTTGATCATATTATCCAGTTGAATCAAATACAAAAAGGTCAGATGAGTATTAATTGTATTGCATTCAATCCACTGCAGTTAATCGCTGATCTGTTGGCAGAATATGAGCCTATTGCTCGGCAAAAAAGGCTAGAGTTGATTAGCCGTATTCATCATATAGACTATGGTCTGGAAGGGGATGCGGAAAAAATAAAAAAATATTATCGATATTACTGAGCAATGCGATTAAGTTTACTCCAGCGGGGCAGGTGACTATTACGTCGCAATTGACCCATTTTGATAAAAGCAATCGTTGGCAAATCAGTGTGAAAGACACAGGTATTGGTATCGATAGTACTCATATCGATGATATTTTTAATCCGTTTTTCCAAGTAGATTCATCACAAACTCGCCAATACGAAGGTTCAGGTGTCGGTTTGCCAGTCGTCAAGCAAATGGCTCAGCTGATGGGCGCTACTATAGAGGTAGATAGCACGTTAGGGTCAGGTACCCAATTCATGCTGACCATATCGATGACCAATAAACAGCAGTCTCGGCAGCAGCATTTATTGGCTGGATTGACTATTATTTACTATTATTATCATGAAGTCGGGTTTTTAGCGAAAGAGCTAGAGCGTTTAGGCGCGACGGTCATTTATCGTCAGCATGAAGCACTGGTTATAGAGGAGATGAGTATAAGACAGGTGAATATGGTGATGTTTGCGGAAGATATTTTTCCAAGTAAAGCTGAGTCGTTAGCCAAGCGTATTCGTCAATTTGAAAGTGAACATCGGGCTTTATTGGTATATTGGTATCCACCACATCGAGCGAAGCAGTTAGATAGCTTTGAGCATGGTTTAAAAGCAGCTGGTGTCGATTACTGTTATAGCGCCACTTATAAAGATAAAGCATTAAGCGACTTGCTTAAGCGCTGGTTGGTATGGACGTAATAGGTCAAAGTATTTGTCACGCTTACCGCCCTAACCTCGTTTAATGTAATCCGTTGCCTCTCATTTACTGTAAATAGTGTCGAACATCGTATTTTCGACAAGGGTGCTTGCTTTTAATCTGAAAAGTATGATGAACGAGAGCAAACCTACTGATTCTAGTAAATCAGTGTTTATCACAGTTTTATGAGAACACTACTTAATAGCAATAATAAAATCTGTGCGGTGAATGAGGACATAAAAAGACGCCCCGTTTTGAGGCGTCTTTTTTGTCAGTAATGTTCTTGAGAAATAGCTTCTACTAATATTCTCTAAAACAGATTTTGTGCCCAACGTACGACACGCTGCCAAGTGCGGCTCATAAAGCCTGATTGCTCGATATCACTGGTCGCTATAATAGGCACTGAAGCCACCGCTTTACCATCAATAACCGCCATCATTTTGCCAATTTCTTGACCTTTTTTGATGGGTGCTTCTAGGCTCTCAGGAATATCTACCACAGTCGTGATTTTATTTTTTTGCGTTTTGCTGGTTAGAATTTGCAAATTATCCGCAGTGACTAGCTCAACTTCATCAGCTTCACCGAACCAGACTGGAACTTTGCTGACGAATTGTCCGGCAGGTGCTTTGGTGACAGTAGTGAAGTGGCCAAAGCCCCAGTTGAGCAGCTCACGTGATTGATCGGCACGTGCTTGCTGGCTCTCTGTTCCCATAATCACAGAAATCAAGCGCATGCCATCACGATTGCTTGAAGCCGCTAAGCAATAGCCTGCGGCATCAGTGTGGCCAGTTTTTAAACCATCGACGGTAGGATCGGTTGCAAGTAGAGCATTACGGTTACCTTGAGTAATGCCGTTATAGGTGAACTCTTTTTCTGCATAAATACCATAATAGTCGCCGCTATTCTTGATAATAGCGCGTGACAATTTGGCCAAATCTAGTGCTGATGCCTCATGCCCTTCGTCAGGCATACCAGTAGAATTGACGAAATGGGTATTTTTCATACCAAGCTTTTCTGCTTGCTCATTCATCAAGATAGCAAATGAGGCTTCGCTACCAGCGATATGCTCTGCCATAGCTTTTGAAGCGTCATTACCTGATTGAATGATAATACCGCGTAGCATGTCGATAACGCTCGCAGATTTATTTACCGGCACATACATGCAAGACTGGCTGCTACTACCACGACACCAAGCATTTGGACTCATTATGACTTGGTCATCTTCTTTGAGGTCGCCTGATGCTAAGCGCTGCTCAATGATGTAACTGGTCATCATTTTTGTCAAAGACGCTGGCGGTAGCGACTCATTGGCGTTCTTTTGTGCCAAAATCTCACCAGTATTATAATCCATCAATACATAGGCGGTATTATCCATCTCAGGCGGCTGGATGGCTGCGTTTGCCATCACTGCACTCATAGAGATACTCACACCGACTACCAGCTGCACCAGCTGATTTTTTACACGCTTTACTGTCATATATCGTTACACCGCATCATGAAACCAAATGTATCTACCGCTTGTACCTTGCACTAAATCTTATGCAACATTTTAAGTAGCCTGTCTTAAACATTCTGTTTAAAAACAATGTATTAATAAGAGTGGTGATGGCTGAGCGACAGACATAAAATTAACGCCTTATCTTAGCAAAATGCCAACCGATGGGGAATCGATAAATGCAAAAAAAGACCCGATTAAAAAGAAAGAGTGGTAAGAAGTAAACGTTTGCTCAGACTAAGACTGCCACAATGTCTCGAATAGAAATAATTCGACTGTCATAAAAAAGCTTACGGTCATCCTGTTGGTATAAACAGAATTATCGTAAGCTTTTTTGTTACTTATAAGCCTGATGAACAAGCTTATAAGTTGTCGCTAAATGGCCCATAATCAGCGTTCCAAGACAGATAATGCCATGATTTATTGTCATTAATTATAGCTGACTTTATCAATTTAGAATCAATGCTGGGGCATAGCTATTGTAGGGGAGACGATAGGATGTATGATAAGTAAGCCAATTATAATGTTGTAATTGTTGAGCTTAATTATGATATTCCACTACTGGTATTCAGCATTTGCCAAATCTTCGCATAGAGCTTTGTTGTCTTGTTTAGAGAAGCCCATTGTCCAGCTACGAATGCCTTGTAATATCTGGCGATAATCTTGCTGAGTGGATAGATATTGAATCGCAGCTTTTGGATCTTCTAAAGACGGCATCAACTCGTGAAGCTGCACGTTATAAGATTTATAAAAGCGCTGTTTTTGTTTGCCATTGAGCATCGGTGGACATATCTCTGATAGCACTTGCATGACCGCAATTTCATGTTTGGTAACATTGATGCCAGACATATCTAGAGGTATGGTTGTAGCAGAATTATTCGCCGCAAAGGATGCTTGAGACAGCATGGCAACAGACGTTACCAGTCCTGCAAGACTAATTTTGGACGCCGTCTTCGCTATCACAGAAGCTATAGATAATATCGATTGATTTTTCATGCAGTATTACACTCGCTTATCTTTATTTAATGGTGATATGTTAATGGGTAAAAAAACAAAAGTCACATAAAATATTGATTTATGTGTAGATATCTTGTGAGCCAAAGCTCTTTTTTAGCAACATATCAGCAGCATAGACTCATAAGTTACGTCAGCATAAAAATATAAGTTTGTATTGTTGTAAGGTGTTGCCTATTGTAACGTCACGCCAAGTTTTTTTGCTGTTATTGATGCAGATATCATAGAGATAAAATTATAAATTGGATAGATTCTGCGCAAAGACTGGGTTCGTGTCAGCGTATTATTAGGGTATAATCGCCCAAAATTATGGTGGCATCCACGTTTTGCTATATCAGTTTTTCCATATCCATGCTGTGATATAACACAGTGTTATTTTATTTGATAGCAGTATGGCTTTTTTAACTTTGATAGTAAATTCAGCTATCATTTGACGCTCGCTAAATGCTTTTTATAAATACTATTTATGCAGAAAAAGCCAATGTGAATGCAAGCATCAAAAGTATCGTTAAAGAATCTAACCTCCATTTTCGGGTCTGATTATAGCAATTTTATGCGGCTAAAGTTCATAAGTGGACAGGCGGTCATTAATGAGTATATTGAGTGAAAATGAAATTTTTAATTAGTAATGATGATGGGGTTTATGCACCAGGGTTATTGGCATTATATCAAGCCCTGTCTGCTATTGCAGAGGTGGTAGTGGTTGCGCCAAATAGTGAGCAAAGTGGCTGCGCGAGTGCTTTGAGCCTATCGATGCCATTATATACTCATCGATTGGATTCTGGTTTTATAGCGGTGAATGGTTCGCCCGCGGACTGTGTACATTTGGCGCTGCATGAGTTGTATCCTGATACGCGTTTTGATTGTGTGATTACTGGTATCAATTCTGGTGCCAATCTTGGTCAAGACGTTTTATTTTCAGGTACCTTTGGTGCTGCATTAACCGCACAGCTCTTTGGAATACCTGCCATTGCGACCTCCCTAGTGGGCGGCGGTGTCAAAGGAGAAGGGCAAGAGCAGACCAGTCATTATCAAATGGCGGCAGCTGAAATAGTTAAATTATTGATAGAAACACCGATATTAGATGCTTGCAAAAATTTGCCCTATCATGTATTAAACGTTAATATTCCTGATATGGATAGTGCTGATGATATCAAAGGTCGGAAAATAACGGCGTTAGGGCACCGTCAGATTGCGCGTCCTGTACATCATGTGGTCGATCCACGTGGGCGTGATGCTTATTGGTTGTCGCTACGTAAACGCCACATGAGTTGCCATTAGAAACTGAAGATTTGCAGTCCTCTGCAACAGATATGACGGATGATCAAGCGGTAGCGGCGGGTTATATCAGTTTATCACCAGTGCGCCTGCATCATACGCCAGCAGACACGCTTAAAACGCTGTCGGCGTTAATGCTATAAATTTACGCTGCCAAAATGCGTCAAACAGCTGGTCAATATCCTGATATTATCTGCACTATTTTTCTTATTTGGCTGCCATTTATCTCATTTTTATCACCATTTTCAAAATGAGGACACGCCTTAGAAAATGGTTTACTATCGAGTGATTGATAATGGTATTTGCCAAATAATAAATACTAAATACTAAACGGTATAAAAGTTAGCAAAATGCTTGTGAGTAACACAAGGAGTTTGTGAGTAACATAAAGAATAGGAAATCTTGTATGAAGAAGCTTATTGCTGGATCGCGCTTTGCAACAGTGGCATTGATAGGTACTTTAACAGCAGCAACGTTAACGATGGTGGGCTGTGCAACCAAGCCTACTTACCAATCAGCCAACCAAGCGGGACCTAAGATTATTACCAATGCACAAGGCGTTCCTAACTACCATCGTGTACAGCGTGGCGATACGGTCAGCCAGATTGCTGAGCGCTATCGTCTCAGTTACCGTCAAATCGGTTCGCTTAATGGTTTGGACAGCAAGTATACGATTTATAGTGGTCAATGGCTCAAGCTGTGGCAAGGTACGCCAGCCGATAACAATCGTTATAACGCGCCTACAACGACACAGCCAACGTACACACCACCTGTAACGAGCGTGCCTAATAATAGCTCACAAAGCCCTGTATACGAAGTGACGGCTAACGCAACGTCAGGTTATGAATATCCGAGTCGCAATCAAGTGACCCGTAACTTTGATGCGGCAGCGGGCACGATGGGTATGTGGTTTGCTGGTAATGTCGGTGATCCCGTACTTGCTAGCCAATCTGGCACGGTACTGTACTCGGGCGATGGTCTGCCAGAGTATGGCAATCTTATTATGATTCGTCATAGTGATAATTACATCACCGCTTATGCGCATAATAGTCAGCTACTGGTCAAAGAAGGCGATGCTGTACAGCGCGGTCAGCGCATTGCAAACATGGGTAACAGTGGCCAGACCAATCAGGTCGGCTTAGAGTTCCAAGTGCGCTTAAATGGCAATCCTATTGACCCACGTGCGGTACTCGGGCGTTAAACGTGATGCCAAGTTGTGACTGATTTGGCAAGTTAGTGGCTTTATTCAGAGCGCTTGAATTTCAGAGTGTTTGAATAAAGCCACCTTAACTAAATCGGTTTATTTGAGTCGCTTTACTTATTCATACTTGAGAATTTTATGATGTTAAAAAAACAATATCTTGCCCTGTTTCCTGCGTTAGTGATGGTTGGGTGTACCAGCCAACAGGCGATGCAAAAACCTAGCAAACCTGTGCGTCAAGGCAACGTTCAGATTACCCAAACTCAAACCATTCAAGTGAAGCCAGCACCGAAGCCTGTCATCAAGCCGCAGCCAGTGGCAAAGCCAAGCTATAACAGCTTCTCTGATTGGAAGTCTGATTTTTCTATGCGGCGATTTCATCAGGCCATGATGCAGCGACGGTGCGTCGTTTACTTGATACCGCTTATTTAAATCAGCAAGTCATCTCACTTGACTCAGGACAGCCAGAGTTTTCTAAGATGCCATGGGAATATGTCGATTCTGCCGTATCTGATGGGCGTGTGAGTACTGGTAAGCGTAAGTTCGCCGAGCAACGGGCATTTTTGTCGCAATTAGAATCGCAGTACGGTGTCAATGCAGAAATAATCGCTGCCATTTGGGGCATGGAGTCGTCATACGGCGTGGTGACGGGTAATAGCAGCATACCAAGCTCGCTTGCGAGTCTGGCTTATGATGGTCGTCGCCAAGAATTTGCCGAAACTCAGTTGTTGTCATTAGCGACGCTATTGCAGCGCGGTGATGTGTCTTGGTCGCAGCTCGATGGTTCTTGGGCAGGCGGCATGGGACAGACGCAGTTTATCCCTGATACTTGGCTGAAGCACGGAGTGGATGGCGATGGTAATGGTCACCGTAACCCGTGGGCAACGGGCGATGCACTGGCGTCCACCGCTAATTATTTGAGCAACTCAGGTTGGGTTCGAGGTCTAGCGCCATTTTACGAAGCGACCATTCCTGCCTCATTCGATTATTCCATGGTTGGTAGTAAGCAGCCTGCCGCGAGATGGGCGGCGATGGGTGTTGATACGATAGCTGATGTTTATTTGGATGCCAATACTGAAATGGAGCTGTGGCTACCAGCTGGCAAGGATGGTCCTGTACTGCTACTCAGTCCAAACTTTGATGTGATCAAGGTTTATAATAACTCATCGAGCTATGCGCTAGGTGTCAGCTTATTGGGTAAAGCGCTGGCTGGACAAGGCGGATTACAGAAATCATGGCCGCGTTATGAGCGTCCATTATCCACAGCTCAAGTACGAAATTTACAGCAGCGTTTGACCAACTCAGGCTATGATACTAAAGGCGCTGACGGTATCGTGGGTACCAATACTCGATTGGCGTTCCAGCGCTGGCAAGCAGACAATGGTCAGACTCCAGACGGCTTTATTACTCAGCGTAGTGCGTCATCGTTAGCTTCGTGGTGAAGCAGGTTGATTGCACTGCTTTTGACTCGTATTGATTCTAATATTAGCGTGTTAAAAGAAATTTTTTAACCATCATTTTTGATGGTAATATCAAATACGATGAGCTTAGTGAATAAAATAAAAAAGTACCCTAATAAGGTGCTTTTTATTTTACGCTATGATTGTTTTTCAACAGACTTTAATCTTGTTAGGTTTTAATAAATAATATGGACACAAGAAGACTGATACTGTGACTGATAAACGCTACACTGTTTGTTTATCAATGCGCTTTGTTTATCAATGCGCTTTGTTTATCAACGCGCTATTTATAAGAGCTGACATTATATTTGTCTGTTCAATCTTTTAATATTAGATACAATAGATCCTTTACCCTCATAACGAATGGCAACGAGCAGTGACATTATGATAGACCAATCTCTTATGTCCGATATGCTTAATCCATTTTGGGTCAGTATTAAGCTTGCTGGTGTCACTACCGTTTGTCTATTACTGTTCGCAACGCCTGTGGCTTATTGGCTCGCTAAGCCCAGTCGTAGGCAAGTTGTGTCACGTCTTAAAGTTTTGCTCATGGGCATCATTGCCATGCCATTGGTTTTGCCGCCTACCGTCATCGGCTTTTACCTTTTATTACTGTTAAGCTAGTGTCGGTATTGGTAAATGGCTTAGCGAACATAATATCAGCCCCTTGATATTTACCTTTGAAGGTCTTGTCATTGGTTCTATTATTTACTCCTTGCCTTTTTATATTCAGCCTGTCTACGCCCAATTTTTACGTATTCCACAAAGCGTGATGGAAGTGGCACATTTATTGGAGCCAAGCCGTTTCAAGCGGTTTCTCAGAGTCGCTCTGCCACAAGCGCGTGTCGGTATTGTGCTTGGTAGCTTAATAAGTTTTGCCCATACTATTGGTGAGTTTGGCGTGGTTTTGATGATAGGGGGTAGTATATCCGATGAGACTAAAGTGGTCTCGATTGCAATATATGAGCAAGTAGAGGCGCTGAATTACGAGGCAGCGCACATGATGTCTGGGATTCTCATCATTATGGGAGTGGTTATGGTGGCGTTGATTGCTAGTGTGAGCCGGCTGAATCAACGCTCATAAGATTGTAGTTAATACCTATAGCTTGAATTAATGCGTTAAAATTTATTTATCCATTTATTTTCATCATATCTAAGTCACTTGAGTAGCAAATAAAGCTGGTGCACCGCCCGTATGCCAAAATAAGACACGATCGGTTTTCTTGATTTTGCCAGACCGAATCATATCTATGAGTCCGCCCATCGCACGACCCGTATAGACAGGATCTAAAAGTATGCCTTCTGTTTGAGCTGTCATTGCAATGGCTTCATTTTCTAATGTACCAACCACGCCATAACCTTCGCCTACATAATCAGAGTTGAGTGTTAAATCGCTTTCTGTAAACTGATGATTGGCACCGATAAGGGAGGCCGTGCTACTGGCAAGCGCGACGGTATACTGATCAAAAGGCACTTTGTCTGTTTTACCTTTATCGATATTGATACCTACGATTTGGGCGGGCGAATTGAGTATTTTTTTGCCAAGCATCAAACCGGCTTGTGTTGCCCCAGAGCTAGAAGCAAAAACGATATGAGTAAATAATACGTCCATGCTTTCACGTTGCGATTCCAACTCTTTAAAAGCTTCTACAAACGCTAAAGCACCCAGCTCATTGGAGCCGCCATAGGGTATGACATATGGTTTTTTGCCTTGTTTTGTTAACTGCTCAACGATTTTAGGAATATCTTCTCCTTTACGATTGGCGCCTGCCCAGTGAATATGTGATCCAAAAATTTTGTCTAATAAAAGATTGCCACTTGTTTGTTCGGGTTCTTCTCCACCCAATACTAAATGGCATTCAAGTCCCAAGCTTGCCGCCGCGGCAGCAGTTTGGCGACAATGGTTTGATTGTGCGGCCCCTGCCGTAATCAGGCAATCAGCACCTTGAGCAAGGGCATCACCCATAATAAATTCAAGCTTACGGGTTTTGTTGCCACCCAATGCCAGTCCCGTGTTGTCATCTCGTTTCATAAAAATAGTAGGGCCATCAAGCGCTTTACTCAATCTGCTAAGCGCTATCAAGGGAGTAGGGAAGAAGCCCAATGATTGTCTGGGTATGTGGTTACATTCCATATTTTGTCCCTTTTATAATAAAAAAATGCTGAATAAGTTTGAAACATAGCCATTGATAAAGTCAATTAAAGATGATTATTTAGCGGGTATAAATAGCCAGTAATTATACGTCGTAACAGCCTTATAAAACGTATGAATGCGTATCCAGCTTGAGAATCAGTGGAATCCTAAGGGTTAATTTATCAAATATAAAATGAAAATCCTCATGCAAAATTGACAGGTTGCATGAGGACTCTTTGTTTTATTAACAAACTGTTTATTTTAGTGAGAAAGAGTTGAGAGCTGTTTTAGAACTATTCGTCAAACCAATTAGACGGTTAAAAATGAAACTTCACTAGAGCACTAGGCACGTTTTGAGTTGTATCACTACCATACTTATTTTTCCAATAGCTATATTCCATACCGACCTCTAAGCGATTATCAATGCCTAATAGTGGTTGTAAGTTATACTTTATTTGCGGATTGATATGTAGTTGGTTTTTTAAGTCATCATTGTTAAAAGAGTAGTCTACATAACCATCGACCACAAAATTGTTTTTCTCCCAACCGTAAGTTAAGGTGATTTGCTGGTCATCATCAGTATTATCATTGAAGACATGATATAGGGAAGCAGAGGCGTACTTCATACCTGAAATAGGCACATTCAAATCTGCCCCTAGTCCTATCATATAGTTGTCTTGGCTAAAGCCTTTGCTGTTCGAGCCAAACTCATATTGCCCCGCTAGATTGAGCTGTTTGATAAAGCTATCATCGAAAGTTGTAAGCTTAAGCTTGGGCGCAAACTCACCATAGGTTTCTTTAAATCTATTGTTTTCAATATCATTTGCGCCTTGATGGCGATCGACGAAGAAAAATACGCCGCCCCAACTGTGTTGATGCGTGCTCCAGAGTGATGGTCGTCAATTCTCCGTCTTTTACCAGCTCATAGTCATTGCCATACAGTACAGAAAGACTGGTATCGGTGAAAAGCACCTTTGCATGGCTGCTGCTCATCGTACCCAAGACAACGATCGCGGCTAAAGCCGTGGTTAATGAGCTACTAAAAAACAGTTTTTTCTTAATATTGGTTTTACATAATTGGCTAGCCAGTGGCAAATTCGTAGATAAGTGATAACGCACAGTAATATTCCTTTATATAGAGTGGATCATCCTAGCAGGCTGGTATATGACAGAAGCGCGTTTTAACTTCCTGTCAAAACGGGTCAATACTGCTAAGGATAAAGCGCGGTCAGGTTTCGGTAGCAATCCAGAATAATGGAGATGAGTGCTACAAATGTAAGTGTTGTTAACAGTACAAAAAATGCTCTGTTGGCTATGTTATCCGCAATAATTCTTAACACTTTGAAACAGTTAAGCATGTTTTATAATGAGTGACAACCATAAGCTGGCTAAGAAAAACGGTCTATCAAGCCTTCTAAGTATTTGATATTACCTAAGTTTATGATTTTATTAAATTAATTGACTAAATGGTCAGCTTTATTGTTTTTGTAAGCAAGGAGATGTGTCGAAGTAGCTGGTAGGTTAAACCACTAGCAATAATTATTACGATTTAGAATAGTAAAAAAAGCTGGTAGGGTGGTTGAGGACAAATAATACGAGAGGCAAGTGAATAGAGGTATGGCAGAATTAATAGACACAAAAAAACCTCAAACAATCTAATTGTTTGAGGCGAAACTTGCTTAAACTCGAGAGTTTAAATTCGTTTTAAATATGGCGCAGCGGACGGGACTCGAACCCGCGACCCCCGGCGTGACAGGCCGGTATTCTAACCAACTGAACTACCGCTGCTTAGGTCGTACTTAGTTTATTTAACCACTTAGCCTACTACTTGAAAGTAACGCTATACTAAATAGTGGTGGGTGATGACGGATTCGAACCGCCGACATTCTGCGTGTAAGGCAGACGCTCTACCAACTGAGCTAATCACCCTTCGAACAATTGCTATGCAATTTATTCAACATCAACTGAGCTCTAAGTTTGTCACTAAGCTCTGCTGCTGTGGGTGTGTATTATATAGATTTACACATGGCTGTCAAACAGTTTTTTAACTATTTTGAAAAATAATTGAAAATACTGTCTGAAAGCTATTATTAATAGTAGTCTGAGGCACGTGTTTCCTAAGGTTGCTGCCTAAAAACTTATTATGGTTAGTCATTGTTTGATGGTCAAAAACTACTATACTATTGAGGGTGTTTTACGACTCATGCTTTATTTTATGTTGATTGTTGGAGGCGGGCATAGAAAATTCCACTATTGAACAAACTTTTACGACCTGGTCTTGGGGAGACTTCGCAGGCTTGGGTCTGGTATTGCATATTGTTCTCATGATAGTAATGACGCTACGTGTTGTATCGGTGCAGCGCAATATCGGTGTATCTATCGCTTGGATTGCTGTGCTCTATACCTTGCCTCTTTTTGGTTTCATCGCTTATATACTATTGGGTGAGCCGATGATAGGGCGGCGCTATCGTCAACGGGTAGACCAAGCAAGCTTATTGATGGATGATATGGCACGGCGTGAGAATTTGGTTTTTGATCAGGGACAAGAGTTGCTGCCAGCCAACTACCGCGGTGTCAGTCAAATAGGCACGCGCTGGACGGGGCTGGGCGTGTTTCCTAATCACAATATGCAGCTATTGACAGATCCTCATACTATCTTTCAGAATTTAATCGAAGATATCAATGCTGCTCAGAGCATTATCCTGATGGAGTTTTACATTGTTTATCCTAAAGGACAAGTACTAGAGGTGATAGAGGCGTTGTCAGCGGCAGCGCAGCGTGGCGTTGAGTGTCATATATTGGCCGATAGCGTGGGTAGCTTTAGCTTTTTTAACAGTAGCGCGCACCGTACATTGGAAAAAGCAGGTGTTTTTGTCCATCAGTCACTACCAGTGGGTCTGTTTAAAACGTTATTTAAGCGCTCTGACTTGCGTAACCATCGTAAGATTGTGGTGATTGATGAGCACATTGGTTATATCGGTAGCTTTAACTTAGTCGATCCGAGGTTTTTTAAACAAAATAAAAACGTTGGACAGTGGATCGATGTGGCCATACGCACGACCAGTCAACACTCTATTAGTATTACGACAGCCATGGCGATCGTGGTGGCCACAGACATTGGTGCGGAAAACAATGACAATCTAGACGCGCTCAATCAGCGAGTAAATGGCTATACTCGTAAACTATATGTGATGAACCCAACCATTAATGATTTAAACAGTCGGGTAAAGGTATTGGCTGGTGAGATCGACTATTATGAGCAGCCAAATATTGGCTCGACATCGATTGTGATACCGAAGATGCCGATGGTAGAAGGGGTGCTGGCGCAGCTAATACCTTCCGCACCACAAGTGACTGCCCATGTGATTTACAATACATTGGTGACCGTTATTCATCGTGCCAATAAACGCATTCGCATTACCACACCGTATTTTGTACCTGACGAGGCGCTCTCGGGAGCATTAACGATCGCTGCCAAACGCGGGGTTGAGGTGACGCTGATTGTCCCTGAAAAGGTGGATTCGTTTCTTGTACAGCATGCGTCACAAGCCTATTATCAAGAGCTGCTCGAGGCAGGCGTGACGATTGCCTTGTTTAAGGGTGGTCTGTTGCATACCAAAACAGTGGTTATCGATGATGATTATTGTTTATTTGGTACTGTAAACATCGATATGCGCAGTTTTATCTAAATATGGAGGTGAGCTTGGCCATTTATACACCAGAGATGGTCGCTCAAGTCGCTGATTGTCAAGAAGTCTACTTACAAAGTTGCCGTTTTCTGAGTTTAGAGCAGTGGCAACAGCGCCATGGTACAGAGCGTTTGTTTGATAATGTGGTACGCTTATTTAGTCCTTTATTGTAGCATTTTCGATTTTAGGGTAAGGTAAACGACTGATATCAGTTTAGTCCCATGATGACCTTATTTTTATTACTATTAATTTATCCCGATAAAGGATGCGCTTGTCTATGTATGCATCGTCTGCATCACCTCTAACGCCCTTTGACTATATTGCAGCAGGCTATTGGCAAGACTTTCTAGCGAATCGTCCTATCGCTGGTGGCATTGCTTACGAAAGCGAGCTTCGTGATTGTATATTAGATGAGTCATTGGCAAGCTTACAGCGAGTCGATACGCTGCTGTCGCACATACGCCGTGAGATGGTTAAAACTGGTCGATGGCATGAAGAGACATTATTGCTCGATGAACGCTATCGTAACTTTATGGTATTTTTGGCATTTTATGCAGGGCGAGTATTGGCACAGCAATGGCAAAATACGCCGCATTGGTATGGACAATTTGAGCTACATAAGCGCTATCCTGAATTGGCTCTCAAAACCGATGATTTTTATCAACATATGGCGGTTATCTATTGTCAGTCGGCTGATGCTAATAGCGTTACGTCATTGTTTTTTGCCCTAGAGCCGATAGGTTTGCGGTTATTTGGTCATATTGATCGGCCGTTTGCAGCCGTACAAGGCGGTCAAGTGGCTAGCGGTTTATATCAAGCGGTTAGTGCAAGGCTGCCAAAGCTGAATGATGACCAAGTGGTTAAGTCAGGCACGCCAGTTTTAGTTACTCAAAGCAGCACACAAAATACAAATACAAGCACTCATGTAGAGCGTATTAAAACGGTTGATAGTCAGAAACCATTGGAAAAAGAAGGGTTGAGTCATACGCCACATGCTGTGCCAGAATCTCAGAACCTGTTTCAGCAAGAGAGCCAAACTAAGCCTGTGCTGTCTAAATCAGAAACAGTACAACCTCATACAACCTCAGAAAATAGGGTATTAGAGCAGCCACTACCATCGTCAGTGCCTTCTCTTCAAGAATTGCCAATGCCCGCGATTTTTACTCAATTGCTCGTAGAGCTGGATAACATAGAAGTCGTTCAAACGGCTGGAAATATTGAGTATCAGCAAGCCCATAAAGTGTTGGAGCAGTTTGAGCAACATATTGCTAAGCAAAGTCAGCCACGCGCGCAAATGCGCTTTTCAGAGAGTCATTTAACGACAAAAAAGCAAGCGCTATTAACACTACAAGAGGCGGCGCATGCGGGTAATAGTGCTGCCATGCTACATTTGGCAATGTATGAGTTACTTGGCGAAGGATTAACGGTTGATAAGGGTGCTGCTACAGCGTCAGGGGTTGAATGGGTTAAGCAGGCAGCCAGCAAAAACGACAGTCGTGCGCAGCGCCTACTAAGCAAGATGTATTACCAAGGGGTTGGCGTAGTGCAAGATATAGACACTGGTAAATATTGGCTAGAGCAAGCAGCGGAGAATGGACACGCGGAAGCGGCGAGCGTAGTAGGGCAATGGCAACAGGCGCAAGCGCTGATAACGACACAAAAACAAGAGCAACATAGCATGAAGCGCTATCAGTTGTTATTCGTCGCCATACTCGTAGTGGCAATATTGATCCTAATTATTGTCTAAAATATTTTATGGCAACACGCTGTAAAGCGTATTGTTAATCGCTAAATTCAGGTAGAATTGGCGCATTTTTTACCGTCACCTTACTATAGTCGATTTAATTTAAAGAGGTGAATGCCGTCACTCTTTTATAGTGAATTGACTATATTATTTAAGCCATTACTAATCTGGCAACTTTATGCCATCTTCTCCTATATCCTCTGATTGTGCTTTGGCAGCGACTGACCCAGTATCGTTGCCCAGCCGCACTGTTTATACTGCGCCTTTGTATTATCAGTGCGCCATTGGCTTACTTAAGCCGCTATATCGACTGCAAGTTTGGCAACGCTCACACAACCGCGACAACTATCAACAAGAAGTGGCGCAGCGTTTTGGCAAACAATATCCACCGCGACCAGTGGCTAAAGTGACTAATGCGCAAACTGATAAAGGCGTTATTTGGTGTCATGCGGTGTCATTGGGCGAGACCAATACCGTCGCGCCATTATTAGATACATTATTGGCTGATGGCTATCAGATATGGCTAACCAATACCACGCAGACAGGTTTTGCTCGCGGTGCCAGCCGTTTCGCCGATGATATTGCTCAAGGTCGGATGAGCCATAGCTACGTACCTGTCGACAGCCCAACTGTGATTGAGGCTTTTTTGGCGCATGTCGAGCCTATCGCTGCTCTGTTTGTCGAAACAGAACTATGGGCAAATATCTTAACCAAATTATCCGAACACCATATTCCCAGTATCTTGGTCAACGGTCGGCTGTCAGCATCTTCTTTTAAAAGTTATCAAAAAATTGCTGCGGTCAGTGCCAGTATGATGAAAAATCTGACTTTGATTATCGCCCAAGACAGCGACTCTGCTAAACGCTTTCGACAATTGGGTGCGAATAGCGCGCAAATTCGTGTCGCAGGTTCACTCAAATGGGTGATCAATACGCCTCAAATTGAAGATAAAGCGGCTGATATAGAAGCTAACTATACAGAAAATCCTAGCGTACCAAACCAATATTCTGAATCGGCCAAAGAGTCCGCATTAGCAAAAGAGATGAATATCGCTGGTCGACCGATTTGGGTTGCCGCAAGTACCCATAGTGGCGAAGAAGAGACGGCATTGTCACTGCATCAACAGCTATTGTCTCATCCCGCGCTCGCTGATGCGCTGCTTATCATTGTACCTAGACATCCTGAACGTTTTGATGAAGTAGCAGCGCTCATTCAAGCGTCCGAATTAACAATGGCACGGCGTAGTGCAGAAGATAGCATTCATGTAGACACACAAGTCTATCTGGCTGATAGCATGGGTGAGCTGATGGCGTGGTATAAGTTGGCAGATGTGGCACTGGTCGGCGGCTCGTTAGTAGATGTCGGTGGGCACAATCCTGTTGAGCCAGCGAGTGTGGCAACGCCTGTACTCATGGGGCGCTATACGCAGTCTTGCCAAAGCGTGGTGGATAAATTGGCGGAGGTCGGCGCGTTATATCAGCCAAACAATGTTTTCTATCGTCCCATTACTGTTAATGCGGCTACTACTAATGATGATATGAATCAACAATCCTCTCGTAAGCAGCCTACCGCTAAAGAGGATGTAGCGCTCATTTATCAGCAGCTAGTGTCTTGGCTCAGTGATCTTGAGGTAGCGCAACAAGCAGGGCAAGCTGGCTCGCGAATGACAAGACAACAGCAAGCCGTACTGACCCGCCAATTTACCATGATTAAAGAGGTTGTCGAGCAGCATGCTATTCAACAACCAAGCCAAGAGCTGCTATGAATTGTCTATTATTACCCATTGAAAACTTCTCTTCGGATGCGGCATATATTGCTGAATTATCACAAATAAATCACGTCAATAAAGTGCTAATAGCAAAAGTTGGTGATACGCTGAAAATCGGTCAAATGGGCGGTCATTTGGGCACTGCTGTGATTGAGAGCATCCGCTCTGATACTATTGAGTTGCGTGATATTCAGCTCACCACTGCGCCGCCACCAAAGCTAGATTTGACCGTTGTGTTGGCACTACCGCGTCCTAAAGTGCTACGCCGCTTAATCATGGATATGACCGCGCTTGGGGTGCGCGATATTATCCTAATCAATAGCTATCGCACGCAAAAAAGCTATTGGCAAAGTCCGATGCTTGAGCGCCTTGATGAGTTTGTATTAGAAGGGCTGCAACAAGGGGTTGACACCATAGCGCCTCGTATCACTTTACAAAAACGCTTCAAGCCATTCGTGGAAGATGAGCTGGCAGGTTTGGTAACCAATCGAGCCATCGTGGCGCACCCGTATAGTGAGCTATCCTTTACACAGTATCTACAACAGCAACCATCGTTAGGATTGCCAAGTCTGGTTTGTATCGGTAGCGAGGGCGGCTGGATTGATTATGAAATAGCGTTGCTTGCCACTCAAGGTTGCACGGCAGTCACTATAGGCTCGCGTATCCTGCGTACAGAAGCCGCCGTCAATGTGATTTTAGGTCAATGGTTGCTGTCGTGAATCAGTAGATAATTGAAAGATAATTGAGATGTGCCATCACTTAGAAAATCTATATACTGCTCCGTGAAGATCTATAAATTTATCCTTAAAAAGAGACAGTTGAGCCAAATTATCCGTGCATTTCTGAGTTAAACAAATGTATTGATAATTAATCTCATTTCTATTAGTATGTTGTTTCAGAGATTATCGCGTGATTGAACCTTATTGTTAGAGGTCTTTAGCGCCGTCTTATCTTATTGTCATCTCGTATATTTATCTCACCTTTTCGTAGCATCATTATGGGGAAAACCATGTCATTGAATGCCATTAGCGCTAACCTAACTTCTACTAAGCTTATCTTGCCTGTTGCCGTATTTGGCATGATGTTGGGACTGGCTGGTTGTAGCAATTCATCTACAACAGAAGAGAGCGTGGAGGCGGAGACATCAGCGGCGGCTACTGAGCAACCAGCTGCTAATGATGGTGCTACGAGTGAAGGTGGTCAAACGATTACTATTTATTCTTCGCGAATGAGCAGCTGATTAAGCCATTGCTAGACCGTTATACAGAACAGACAGGTGTGAAGATTGAGCTGGTCACAGATAGTACAGGTCCGCTCATGGCGCGTTTGCAAGCTGAAGGTCAGAACACGCCAGCCGACATGCTGCTCACGGTTGATGCGGGTAACTTATGGCAAGCGGCTCAACAAGGCTTATTGCAACCAGTATCCTCTACTGTGTTAGAAGAAAATGTCCCTGCCAAATATCGTGATCCAAAAGGTCAGTGGACAGGGCTATCATTGCGTGCTCGTACGATCTTTTATGACCCAAGTAAAGTCAGTGCCGACCAATTATCTACTTATGCAGATTTAGCCGATCCGAAGTGGAAAGGCAAGTTATGCCTACGTACCTCTAAAAAGGTCTATAACCAGTCGCTTGTGGCCAGTATGATGGAGCATTTGGGCGAAGAAAAAACGGAAGAAATCGTCCGTGGTTGGGTCGCTAACTTAGCGACTGACGTGTTCAGCGATGACACCAGTATGCTAGAAGCCATCGCTGCTGGTCAGTGTGAAGTGGGCATTGCCAACAGTTACTACTACGGTCGTCTGCTCGATGAAAAACCTAACTTCCCTGTGAAAATATTTTGGGCAAACCAAGGCACGACTGGTACACACGTAAATATTTCAGGTGCTGGTGTGGTCGCAGGTTCAGACAATCCAGATGGGACGCTTAAACTGATAGAATGGTTGTCTTCTGATGAGGCGCAAGGTCTTTATGCCAGCTCAGACAAAGAATTTCCAGTAAAAGTAGGGGTTGATGAGTCAGAAATGCTCAGATCATGGGGTGAATTCAAAAAAGACGATATCAATGTGCAAAAGTTTGGTGAGCTACAAACCCAAGCCATTCAGTTGATGGACAAAGCAGGCTATAAATAAGGTATTGACAGTCATACCATTCTCAAAAAGGACAATGCCTATCAAGTACGAGTATCAAGCTTGATAGGCTAAATGATAGTATTTATGTTCAAAGCAGACAGTGTTTTTAGCCGTATTTTTGAGTTTGGTATAATGTTATAAGGTCTTTATGCGTATGACACGGTAATAATGATATGATCAAAACGCCAGACGCGTCTGTACGTCAAAACGATACAGTCAATGATAGTGCTAATGCCAACAATATGGATAATCATAATATTGATGGCAAGCAGACCGTCAGCCAAGACCACGCCGTCCGTAAACGTATTATCTCAAAATCAGTCTTAGGACTGATTTCGTCGTTTATGCTTTTGCCAATTTTGATTGTGTTGCTATCTTGGATGCAGCCAATTGCTGATATCTGGACGCACATGGCAGATTATGTGCTGCCACAAGTGCTTAAAAATACCGCGATTTTATTGCTGATGGTAACAGTCGTGTCTGGCACTATTGGCACCGCGCTTGCTTGGGTAACCAGTATGTACCGCTTCCCTGGACAGCGGTTTTTTTCGTGGGCGCTGATGTTGCCACTGGCGATACCTGCCTATGTATTGGCGTTTGTCACCATTGGTATTGTTGATTTTAGTGGACCATTACAGACAGGTTTGCGTGACCTAGGCTTTGATGCAGCGATTCCTTCGATCCGTAATGTCTGGGGAGCAGGTTTGGTATTGTCCCTAGCATTTTATCCCTATGTTTATTTGCTGGCGCGTCAAGCGTTCTTATCGCAAGGCAGGCGCGCGATTGAAGCGGGACAAATGCTGGGCTTAAGCCGTAGCCGCGTGTTTTTTCGGTTGGCATTACCACAAGCCTTGCCATGGATTATTGGCGGACTATTGCTTGCTAGTATGGAAACTTGGCAGACTTTGGGGCCGTGTCAGTCTTTAATGTTGATACCTTTACCACGGCTATTTACAAAGCATGGTTTGGCTTCTTTAGTTTGACCACTGCGGCACAATTGGCAGCTTTGCTCATCGGTGTAATCTTTATTGTGGTATTGTTTGAACAGTATTGGCAAACCAAGCGCGGCAATAATGTGACTCAAGGCAGCAGTCAACGTTTTGATGCCAGCACGCCTGCAAAATTGGGCATGACATTGCTGTGTGCCTTGGTGTTTGCTGGCGCTTTTTTAATCCCATTTTTGCAGCTTATCTACTGGACGGCATTGAATTTTCGCCAAGATTTTGATGCGCGCTATATTGATTTTGTGACCAACAGCCTCATGATTGCTAGCATGACCACGATTTTTATTGCCTTTTTGGCGATTATCATTGCGTGGATTAAGCGGCAGTATCCTGATAAATTGACCAAGCTCATGACTACTTTGGCAAATTTGGGTTATGTGGTGCCGGGTACAGTATTGGCAGTGGGCATATTTATTCCAATTGCTTGGCTAGACAACCAAATGATTGCGTTTGGGATTACCACGCAGCAAGTGCTATCAGGCAGTGTGATAGTGATGCTATTGGCATTATCGACGCGTTTTATGACGGTGAGTTTTCAGCCAGTTGATCGACAGCTACAGCGACTAACGGTCAATCAAGAAGCGGCTGCCAAATTACTGAGTGACAGTTCTTATCAGCGCTGGCGTCAAGTGATGTTGCCTGTTATTAGTCCGGGAATATTTACAGGACTATTGATGGGGTTTGTTGAAGTCATGAAAGAGATGCCGATTACCTTAATGACGCGTCGCCAAGGCTGGGATACGCTGGCGGTGCGGGTGTTTGAGATGACCAGTGAAGGCATGTGGGGACGAGCTGCGTTGCCCAGTTTATTGATTGTGCTGGTTGGGCTGCTGCCTGTTTGGATATTATTGCGTCAAAGCGATAAGCAAGGTTAAGGTGTTTTTAGAGTGAATCTGCATTATCCGATGACGCTCCATTTTATGATTGTTTTCACTGTTTTATCTATGGGTTTTATTTACTAATAGCTAACTGGTACCGTCTATGTACACTGATTCAATGAAAGGCTCAGCAGACTCTAAATCAATCAATGCCAGGTCAATAAAGGCCAAGGCAAGACTAGAGCATATAAAAAAATTACCAGTTGCTCAAGTTAAGACGCCGCCCGCCCAGCCTAGTAAGTCTTTAGAAAAAAGCAGTGCTTTTAGCCAAGATGTTGAGACAGCTACGGCTACTAGTCCTTATTTTAGTGTGCAAGATTTAATCGTCGGTTATGACGATACGATTATCGTCAATGGTTTGTCATTGGAATTGAAGCAAGGCGAGATTGGTTGCTTTTTAGGTTATAGCGGCTGCGGTAAGACCACGGCACTAAGAGCGATTGCAGGGCTGGAACAAAGCCGTGATGGTACGGTTCTCTTAAACAATCAATGTCTTACTGATAAAACTGACCGCAACTCATATGCAGTCGCACCCGCCAAACGCGGTATGGGTATGGTGTTTCAGGACTATGCGTTATTTGGGCATTTGAGCGTGGCAAAAAACATCGCTTTTGGTCTGAATAAATGGTCTGCCGCTGACAAAAAATCCCGTGTCGCTGAGATGCTAGAGCTGGTTGAATTGTCTGAGCATGCTGACAAACGTCCAAATGAGCTGTCAGGTGGTCAGCAGCAGCGGGTGGCATTAGCCCGTGCATTAGCGCCAAAGCCAAAATTATTACTACTCGATGAGCCGTTTTCTAATCTAGATGTGGTACTACGTGAATCATTGGCAATGAATGTCCGTGATATTCTTAAACGCACCAATACCACGGCAATATTGGTCACTCATGATCAAAACGAAGCCTTTGCACTGGCTGATAAAGTGGGGGTGATGCATAAAGGCAAGCTGGTACAGTGGGCAACCCCAAGTGAGCTATATCATGAGCCAATCAGTCCTTTTGTCGCCGAGTTTGTCGGCGAAGGCGCGATGATAGATGGCATCATCAAAGAAGGCCATGTTGAGACGGCATTAGGCGATATCTATCGACGTATGGAAGTGTACGATGAATCAGGGTATCCACAGTATTGCGAGTACGATTATCCTAATGGCACACCGATTAAGGTGCTGGTGCGCCTGATGATATCATTCATGACGATGAGAGCAACCAAACCGCTTTAGTCGTTGGACGCGTATTTCGCGGTGCCAACTATCTATATCGCTTACAGCTCGATGACGGGCAAACGGTACTGTCTTTAGTCGCCAGCCACCATAATCACGAGATTGGGTCACAGATTGGTATTTTACCTATCTTAGAGCACGTCGTGGTATTTGATGAAAAAGACATTAATGCGACGACTTGGTCAGAGTATGATAGGTCAGAAAGAGTTGATGAGACAGAATAGTCGCAGCATTTATAAATGATTAGGGTATTAACCTCGCGACATGCACACGGTATGCTATTGACGCTTGGCTGCCTTGTATCTACTTTAAACTGCGGCGACTATATTAATTCATGTTTACGTCAAACAACTGCGGCTTGCACTTAAGCTTATCGTGTCGCCAATATGTGCAAATAACGTCCCAACCATTTATATGGCTCTAATTGCGAGTAGCGCAGCTCCATGCGTATCACGGCTTCTGGGTCATTGTGACCACCACGCTTAAGCGGGGCATAATCATGAAATACGCGCAGACCACTGGTGCGTATGGTCTGATAATGATGCGCAGCCAACCAAGATTCAACTTCTTCTTTGGCGACAGGATGGTTGGGCGTGAGGCTTTTTTTGTTGTCCGCCTTATATTCTGTATTATCGAGTAAGTTGAAATTCCCCATGATCAGATTACGATAATCAAAGCTTGCTGGGTTATAAAAGCATAAAGATAGCGCACCATTATCCGCTAATTGCTGATCAAAAAAGTCCATCACGGCAGCGGGCTCGGCCAACCATTCAAGCAGCGCATGACACATGATTAAATCAAACTTTTCACTATTTTCTGTACCCAACTTTTCTGGCAGCTCCTGATAGGGGCAAACGTACCATGTGATATTCAGGTCTTCGTCTATCTGCGCGGCACTCGCTTTCGCTTTTTCTAGCATATTGGCTGAGATGTCATTGATGACCAATGTATGACCTTGAGCTGCCAGCTCTATTGCAATCTGTGCCAACCCTGCACCCACATCCAAAATACGTAAAGCTCGCCCAAGCTTTTACTCATTTGCGCGCTATATTCAAAGATATCACGGCGTAGCACCGCCAATCGAATATCGCCTTTTAAGCCACCGTAGACCTTTTTTTTCAAAATGATCCGCAATCGCATCGAAGCTACGATCGGCACGTATATCACCTGATGTGTCGATTTGTTGTGTCAGATTAAGCGATTGGTTGTCATGTTCTTTGGTACTTTCACTATTGGTTTGCATAAAGCGCTATCTGTATTAGGGTGGTATTTTGGAACATCGTACAACAAAGACAAAATCTAAGCTAGGCTTGACACCAATACTAGCTTTACCAGAGCGTTAAATATGCTATTAAATACCAGTTTCCCAGTAGCTTTTCATAATATTTTACGGTATAAGTAGTAAGGTTTAAGAAACAATTATTGAGTAAGTTTTATTGAAAATATCTGATACTTCACTGTATTCAATAAAAACCAATCGATAAAAAGAGTCTGCCATACTGAAGTTTTTTATTGTCAAGGACTCTCAGCAAACGTCTGATCTACCACCGCTAAGGACAGCAACCATGATCGTATCTAAATCTACTACCGCTATAAATGACAAATCACCTAGCAGTACCCATCAATCAGTATCCATTACGACGGGCAAGCCTGTGATGCTACGCTGCCTATTATCCGTCGCTATTGCCAGTAGCTTGCTGCTCGTCGGTTGTGGCGATGACAATGACTTTGATGCTGTCATAGGCTCTGACTCTGCGACGTCAGTTAAATCAATCAGCTCATTTAACACCGCGCAAATAAATACCCAGTTTGGTCTTGATGGTACGGCAACCCTGATGCCAAATGCGGTATCAAAATCGAAAAAGTCAGCTATCCGACAGTAGGGGCAGCGGGTGAGCGTACCAACGCGACAGCAGCTTTGATGCTACCAAGTGGCGACAGTGCTGACTGTCAAGGCGATCGACCTATCTTGCTGTATGCTCACGGCACAACTACGGACAAAGGCTACGATTTTAGTCAAGTCGCTAATCCTCAAAATCCAGCAGCTGGTGAGGCGGCATTAATCGCTGCCAACTTTGCCGCTCAAGGCTACATCGTCGTTGCACCAAACTATGCTGGTTATGATGAGTCTGATCTTGATTACCATCCTTATTTGGTGGCACAGCAGCAGTCGACCGACATGGTAGATGCTTTAGATAGTGCCCGTACAATCATCGAGCGACAGAAGCGTGCCAATAATACCAATTACGACAACATTGATGATTCAGGCAAGCTATTCATCGCAGGTTACTCGCAAGGCGGCTACGTCACTATGGCAACCGCTAGATTGCTAGAGTCACAAAACAAGTCAATCACTGCCATTGCGCCTTCATCAGGACCTTATGCTTTAGCAGCATTTGGCGATGAAATATTTAGAGGAAACGTCAATATTGGAGCGTCTAGATTTGCGCCATTACTTGGCATTGGTTTACAAGAAAAGTATGGCAATATTTATGGTAAAAAATCAGACATATTCTTGGATAAGTATGCTGATGCCCAGTTACCAAGTGAGACAGCATTTGGCGACTTAGTCACGGCGGGCAAACTGCCCAATAATGCTCTATTTCAAAAGGACCCTACCGACGCAATATTTGCTGGTTTATCACAAGGGAAGTTGTTTTCTGTGCTGGGCGGTTATGATGAAAATGACTATTTGATTAAGACGGATTTTCGCGCAGCTTATGTAGCGGATACCATTAAGCATCCCGATGGGTTAATGACAGAAAACGGCAACAAAATGCCAGCTGTAGCTCCTGAGAATAACTTACGTAAAGCACTAAAGGATAATGACTTACGTGGCTATGTGCCGACAATGCCGACACTTATTTGTGGCGGTAACCAAGACCCGACGGTTTATTTTGATACTAATACAGGCTCTATGGTAGAAATATTACAAGCAGCCTCTGACAAAAACTCCGCCAAAAAGCTCAATATTACGGTATTGGATGTCGATAAAGACAATGCTGCTGAGCGTCCAGATAAATCGACCTTTATGATGATTGGACAGGCATCAATGAACAAATGGAATGCCACTGATATCGTAACCAATGTACAAACAAACTTCAGCAATAGCGTTGAAAAGGTGAAAGCGGATGCGACTGCACAAGGTGGCGTGCCGTTATTGGCTTTTTATACCAACTATCATGGCGGCTTAGTTAGCCCAGCGTGTACGCAAGCCACACGTGAGTTCTTTAATCAGGAATTTAAACCTGCTTAATAGAAGGTCTTTTAACTATAAAAAATAGCCTGACTATCGAAAAACTGTATCCACTGGATGCAGTTTTTTCATGAATATCATTTAATCATCAATAAGAGAAAAATATGAAATCGATAATATTATCACTAATAGCCTGTGTCTTTATCACAGCTCCGATCAGTCAAGCACAGGCTAAGAATACACCTTGTTCGGGCAAAATGGGCGGCGTATCTCACTGCTCAAAAGATGGTAAATTTGTTTGTAAAAACGGCAAAATCAGTCAATCAAAACAAGTATGTCGTTAAAGTTGTTTTTACCCTTGTCATTAGAGTAAAAAAAACCGCTAATCAGCTGTTTTGCTTAATTTTAATAACAGCCAGACGCCCCTAAATCAGCAAATTTGTGCTAAAATAGCTTCTTTAATTGAACATTATTTTTAACAAAAACCGTATCACTATTTTCCTATTGTTTTGCACCTTTGACAGTGCTTTTTTAGGGTCACTATTCTGATAGTAGCTGCGCATTGATGCAGCTATATTTTTGTATAACCCATGAGTATCTTGAACAAACGTGTCAACATTAGAAAAACAATGTGAGTGAAGGAGTGTATATGAGCGAATCGGTCAGTCCTATTGGCATCGTAGAGGAACTAAAGCAATCCTATCTGGATTATGCGATGAGCGTGATTGTCTCGCGTGCGCTGCCTGATGTGCGTGATGGGTTCAAACCTGTACACCGCCGTGTGATGTACGCCATGCACGTGCTATCTAACGACTATAATAAGCCATATAAGAAGTCTGCACGTGTCGTCGGCGATGTCATTGGTAAATATCACCCACATGGCGATAGTGCGGTCTATGATGCCATTGTGCGGATGGCGCAGGATTTTAGTTTGCGTTATCCGATGGTTGACGGTCAAGGTAACTTTGGTTCGATCGATGATGATCCTCCGGCAGCGATGCGTTATACCGAAGTACGTATGACCAAGCTGACGCATCAGATGCTTGCTGATTTAGACAAAGACACGGTTGATTGGGAAGACAACTACGATGGTTCTGAGCGTATGCCTAGCGTCATGCCAGCGCGTGTTCCAAACTTACTAATCAATGGTGCGACTGGTATTGCTGTTGGTATGGCGACTAATATGGCGCCGCACAACCTGACAGAAGTGATTAATGCTTGTTTGGCTTATGCCGAAAACCCACAAATATCAGCTGAAGAGTTGATGTCACACATCTCAGGTCCTGACTTTCCTACAGGTGGTATCATTTATGGTCGCGCTGGTATTTTAGATGCTTATCGCACGGGTAAAGGTCGTTTGCACATCCGTGGTCGCTATCATATTGAAGCCATGAGTGATACGGGTGTCAACCGCGATCGTGAGCGTATTGTCTTTACCGAAGTACCTTATCAATCTAATAAAGCCAAAATGATTGAGCGTATCGCAGAACTCGTACGTGATAAAAAGATTGAAGGTATTAGCGAGATTCGTGACGAGTCTGACAAAGATGGTATGCGTATCGCCATTGATTTGCGTCGTGGTGAGACAGCTGAAGTTATCGTTAATAACTTGTTCTTGCAAACGCCGCTCGAATCAAGTTTTAGTATCAATATGGTTGCGCTCGATAATGGTCAGCCGAAATTACTGACTTTGCGTCAGCTGATTGCCGCTTTTGTACGTCATCGTCAAGAAGTGGTGACACGTCGTACGATTTATGAATTAAACAAAGCCCGCGTCCGTGGTCATTTGCTCGAAGGTTTGACTGTTGCATTAGCCAATATCGACGAGATTATTGCAACAATTAAAGCCTCTGCAAACCGCGGTTTGGCACGTGAAAGCTTATTAAATAATACGTGGGGTTCAGGTAGCGTGGTGGCGATGCTGACCGCTGCTGGTAGCCAATCTGTGCGTCCTGACTATATCGAAGGCGAAGATCCTAAAGCACCATTTGGCTTGATTGAGGGCGAAGAACGTTATCGCTTATCACTTGAGCAGGTCAACGCGATTTTAGATATGCAGTTGCATCGTCTAACGGGTCTTGAGCAAGACAAATTGACCGAAGAATATCAGGATTTGCTACGTGATTGCTCATTTAGAGTCTATTCTTGGTGATTTTGATAAGCTAATGACTATTATCTCCAATGAGATGATTGAGATTCGTGATAACTTTGGTGATGAGCGCCGTACTGATATCATTGACTCACGTACTGACTTTAACCGTGAAGATTTGATTCCTGAACAAACGGTTGTCATGACGGTCTCACGTACTGGTTATGCAAAAACTCAGCCGATTGACGATTATGTCGCACAAAAACGTGGTGGTAAAGGTAAGTCTGCAACCGCAATGAAAGAAGATGATGTGATTGATCATTTGGTGGTGACCTCAACGCATGCTACCGTATTGTGCTTCACGGATAGCGGTCGTGTCTTTAGCTTACGTGGTTTTGAAGTACCGATTGCCAGTCGCGGTGCTCGCGGTCGTCCATTGGTGAATTTAATTGGCTTGAATCCTGATGAAACTGTTACTACTATACTACCGATTCCAAAAATAGTGGAAGAGCTATCGGTAAAAGGTGACGCGTTAACAGATGCTCTAGTAGATGGGGATGATGATTCATTAGACGCTAGCACGCAAGCAGAGCCACCTTTTGTATTCTTTGCAACTGCCAATGGTACGGTGAAGCGGGTAGAGCTTAAGCAGTTTGCTAATATTCGCTCGAACGGCTTGATTGCGGTTGGACTAGAAGAGGGCGATAAGCTGGTCAGTGCTCGTATCACTAATGGTAGCCAAGAAGTGATGTTGTTTGCATCCAGTGGTAAAGCCATTCGTTTTGATGAAAATGATGCTCGCGTGATGGGTCGTACGGCTAAAGGTGTCCGTGGTATGCGTTTGGCGGCTAATGAGTCTATAAAATCATTGGTGGTGATCGAAGATGATGTCCGCGAAATCCTTATTGCTTGTGAAAACGGCTTTGGTAAACGTACCTTTATCGATGAGTTCAATACCCAAAATCGTGGCGGCGGCGGTGTGATTGCTATCAAAACCAGTGAGCGTAATGGTGCGCTAGTAAGAGCCACTAAGGTTGACTCTACAGACGATATTATTTTAATCTCTGACAAAGGTACGTTGGTTCGTACGCCCGTTGAGCATGTCGCTAGCTCTGGTCGTAATACGCAAGGTGTGACGCTGATTCGTCTATCAAAAGACGAGAAGCTGGTCGCTATGGCGCGTGTTGAGCATGAAGAAGGTGACGATGAGCTGGTTGATGCCATGAGAGAAGACGGTACATTTGATGTGGCAGGTCAAGAGCAGATAGATATCGATGCAGCTACTGGCAACACAGCAACGAATGACGTTATGGATATTGCTACTGACAATGAAATAGATGTTGACAGTACAGACGGTGAAAACGCAAACGACGAATAAATGTCTCAGTAGTTAGCTTTTTGATCTAGTCTTATATGATTGTTCTATAAAAAGCCTCTGACGTTATCGTCGGAGGCTTTTATTTTTTCCTGTACGTCATCTATTGTTAGAGTCTGCCTTTAGGGCGTGTCATCAATTAGCACATTAGTACGTTTAGTGGTCTTAAAATGGCTATATTTTGCTAAACATCGTCAGCAATTTTGTCAATATGTTCATATTAACGGCAATTGCTTCCTTGTTTATCTACAGTTTTTCTCATTTTAAGCCTCACAATCTAATTGATGACACGCCCTAAGTTTCTGCTGCTCTAATTTTTTATCAATAATGCCCATAAAGTTCTATTTTTTAAGGCTGTTGTTATGCTCTCGACCAATCAAACTTTCCAAGGAACCCTTGCTTCGATATCATCGAGCTTTTTATTTTCGATGATGTTTGTGTTTGGGCTATTTATGCTGCCTTTGACAGGTACGCAGGTAGCCTCATGGCGCGTGCTCATGATGCTGCTAAGTTTGCTATTGTTGGTCAGTTTTACCAAGCAATGGCAACACGTTTTTGATTATTTGAAAACCTTAAAAACTCCGAAAGAGTGGCTGATATTTATTTTGCCCACACCGATTTTGGGTGGTCAAATTTGGCTATTTATGTGGGCACCAGTCAATGGCTTTGGTCTGGATGTCACCTTGGGCTATTTTTTATTACCGCTGGTGATGATTGTACTTGGTCGATTTTTTTATCACGAGCATATGAGTGCGTTGCAGTGGGTGGCCGCGCTATGTGCAGCCTTAGGTATTGGCTATGATATCTTTCAATATGGCTCAGTATCTTGGGTAACGTTGTTTGTGTGCTTGGGCTATCCACCCTATTATCTATTGCGGCGTAAACTGGCTGTGCCGCCTATCACAGGGCTGTTGTCTGATTTGGCTTTGTTAACGCCAGTGGTGCTCATTATGTTGTATTTTAGCGGCGGCTTTAGTACGGCAGCACAGGACATCAAGTTCTGGTATTTATTACCACTGCTAGGAGCCTTTAGTGCACTGGCGATGTCCTTAACCATGATTGCCAGTAGCAAATTACCCGTGTCATTATTTGGGGCGCTAAGCTATGTCGAACCTATGCTGCTGTTTGTTTTATCCATCACTGTTCTAAGTCAAAGCCTCGATGAAGGCGGCTCTTTATTCATGTATGGTATGGTAAGTTTGGCGTTACTGGTGATGGTTACTGATAGTATAAAAGGTTATCTTAAGCGCCGCCGTGACAATCATTTGCATGGCTATCGAGAGCCACAAGTGGGCGGGTTTCCGCCGCGTCGTCGTTTCATAGATCAGCGTATTGATGGGGTTTTAACCGCGCATCGTTTTCGCAAGATTCGGCGCTATCAAAAAAAGATGGATAGAATACAGCAAAAAATCGAGCAGCTGATTGCAAAATAAGCCGCTGAATGGGTAGGTGAACGCTTTAGTGAAGCAGGTGTATTGCTTATCTATTCTGACTTTGACATAATACTGACCATAAGATAAACACGATATATTCCAAGTATTTATCTCAATCTTATATGATTATGTTGTAGATAACAGAGTTTATAGATCAAAAAGCCTTCGACGTCCGCGTCGGAGGCTTTTGTTTTTTTCTAAAATTGCCAAGGACGTGCGCTCATTTTTCAAGGTTGTCGTTATGCTTACCAAGAATCAAACGTCGCAAGGTACCATCGCCGCAGTGGCAGCAAATTTTTTATATTCATTGCTATTCTTATTTGGTCTATTGATGCAGCCGTTGTCAGGGACGCAAGTCGCTTCTTGGCGCGTACTGATGATGCTATTGAGTCTGGTGCTGCTGATTAGTGTGCTTAAGCAGTGGCAGCATATTTTTGATTATCTAAAAACCCTAAAGACACCCAAAGAATGGTTTTTATTTATCATACCCACACCAATATTGGGCGCGCAAATCTGGATATTTATGTGGGCACCTGTCAATGATTTGGGGCTTGAGGTGACACTGGGTTACTTTTTATATCCAATGATTATGATTATGGTTGGTCGGTTTTTTTATAACGAAGACATGAGCTTGTTACAATGGATTGCCACCATTTGCGCAGGCGCAGGTATTGCTTATGATGTCTTTCAGTACGGCAGTATTTCTTGGGCGACTTTATTTGTTTGCTTGGGTTATCCGCCTTATTATCTACTGCGTCGTAAATTGGCAGTGCCGCCGATTACAGGCTTATCTCTGACCTTGTTTTATTGACGCCGGTGGTGTTGATTGCTTTATATCTCAATGGCGGGTTTACGCTGGCGATATCTACCGATAAGTTTTGGTATCTGTTGCCACTATTAGGCATTATCAGTACGGCTGCGATGTCATTGACTATGGTTGCCAGTCAAAAGCTGCCCGTCTCATTATTTGGCACTTTATGCTACCTTGAGCCGATATTTTTATTTATATTTTCCATCACGATTTTGCATCAAAGTATCGATGAGGGCGGCTCTTTATTTATGTACGGCATGATTTTTGTCGCGTTGTTGATGATGATTGTGGATAGTGCGCTTGGTTACTTAGCACGTAAGCGTGATGACCGTTTGCATGGTTATAATGAGCCACAAGTGGGTAGCTTCCCGCCACGTCGCCGTCTGAAAAACCGCCGTATTAAAGGTGTGTTAACCGCGCATCGTTTCCGTAAAATTAGAAAGTATCAGCAAAAAATACATAAGATGACACGCAAAATTGAAGAGCTGCATTCAAAGTAGCACCTGCCAGCAAGTCGATATAGACTGGACTTAGCGGGCAGTATTTTTCGTCATTACTCTACACAGTTTCTGTGTTAAAGAGGCATTAATTACGCTATTATCGATAGCATTGCTGCCACGCTTAACAACGTTTGCTAATGGAATGCGTGGCACCAACTATACATATTATGACTTATTCACACGATAACTTATTCACATTATAACTAGGATGGTTTATGTTACACCTTCATCATTTAGCAAATTCGCGCTCATTTCGTATTATTTGGCTGTTAGAAGAGCTTGGCGTCGATTATCAATTGACTTGCTATGAGCGCAATAAAGCATACCGCGCGCCTGACAGTTTAAAAAAAGTACATCCACTCGGTCATGCACCCATGTTAGAAGTAAATGACCGTGTACTCATCGAATCAGGTTTTATTATTGAATACTTGTTGAAGCATTATGATAGCGAGAAACAGTTCAAGCCTGCGGATGATAATGAAGCGGCGTGGGAGGCTTACACGTTTTGGTTACATTTCGCTGAAGCATCCGTGATGCCGCCATTGGTCATGCGTTTGGTATTTACCAAAGTGGTCGAGCAGTCGCCCATGCTCATCAAGCCTGTGAGCAAAAGCATCCGCAACCAAGTCGAAAAAAATATGATAAGCAAAAGTCTAGATGCTATATTGGCCATGATGGAGCAGCATTTGCAAGACAATCATTGGTTTGCAGGGGCTGAATTTAGTGCCGCTGATATCCAAATGCATCTTGCGGTTGTGGGTGCTAATGCTGGTACAGGATTAGATAGCAGTAAATATGCCAATATCTTAATCTGGCTAAAACGTTGTGAAGAGCGCGATGCCTTTAAGCGTGCAGAAGAAAAGGGTGGTCGTTTGCAGTTCTAAACGCGGCGGATTTAATCGTTCATAAATGACTGGTTTAATATTAAAATAAAAGGTTTTGTTTATTCATAGACAAAACCTTTTTTAGGATAAGAAATGACAGACTTAAATAAATCGCATAACAAGCATACTGATGTCGATACTGGCATTGCTGCTAAGCCCGCGCTTGATACTACTGCTGACAATGTGAACCATCAGCAGGTATCTATTAAAGCATGGTCACAAAAATTGCTCGTGGTTATACTATGTATTGCCAGCTTTTATGGCGGCTGGAAATCTTATGAGTCCAATATGGTCAGTGAATGTACGGCCAATGGTGGGCAGATGGTTGCAGCGCAAAAAACCATGATGTGCCAATTGTCATAGCAGATAAGTATCATGTGTAAGAGAGGTAATCTATGTTGAAGCTGACTTTTTTGGGTACCTCTGCTGGTGTGCCAACCAAGCAGCGTAATGTGACTGCACTGGCGATTGAATGTCTGAATCCTTATTTATCTGGCGCCCAGCAAGTCAATCAACCACAGAATGTCAATCAAAATAAAAAATCGCGTCCATGGCTACTGATTGATTGCGGTGAAGGCACGCAGCAGCAGCTATTGCATACCAAACTGTCTTTGCATCAACTAGCCGCTATCTGTATCACCCATGTGCATGGCGATCATTGCTATGGTCTGCCAGGACTATTGGCGAGTGCCGCGATGTCAGGACGCCGTGAGCCGCTGACGCTTATTGCTCCAAAAGCCATCGCGACATTGCTCGAAGCCATTACCTTAACCACGGAATTGTATTTACCCTTTGCTCTCAATTTTGTAGCCATTGAAGAGGTACTGTCTGAGCAAAGTGATACAAACAAGGTAAATATTCGCTTAAGCGACCAACATCAGCTTGATATCGATATCACGCCGCTAGCACATCGGGTTGCTTCTCATGCATTTGGTATCACGCAGACTATCCATCATCGCACGCTTGATACGGATAAACTGCTAGCGCAAGGTATTCCTGCAAGCGTGCTATGGGGTAAATTGCAACAAGGTCACGATGTCATCACTGGAGATGGTCAGCAGTTATGTGCAGGTGATTATGTCAATGATGAACTATCACGAACGCGAGTAGTGGTGGCTGGTGATAACGATACGCCAGCGTGTCTCACTGCGGCGTTGGTTGATACGGATTTATTGGTGCATGAAGCGACGTATACGCATGAGGTGTTGACTAAGATTCAAGGCAAAAATCCAGAGTTTGATCCAATGCATAGTAGTGCGCAATCGGTGGCGGGTTTTGTAGAAAATAGTGGCGTAAATAATCTAATTTTGACTCACTTCAGCGCTCGTTATCAAAGCTTTGATAATCCTAATAGCAGCACGCCCAACATGGCGCATATTCGCTTGGATGCCGAAAGTGTTTATCAAGGTAATTTATGGTTGGCAGCCGATTTTGACCAATATATGGTCGATGGTGCCGTTGACTTGGCAGATATTAACGAAAATAATCGCGTACAATATTTGGGTTCTGCACGCGGTCGTTAAGCACTGAGCGTCATCATAAACATAACTTTTAATGAAGCTTTACAATGGATTGTCTTCAGCTGCTAATCGTGTCTGTCCTATCCAGTAGCGGCTAAACTGATATGCCACACGTCCTGAACGTCCACCGCGCTCTGATGCCCAGCGCAACGCTGCTGCTCTGATGTTATCAGGTAGCGTCTTATTTTTTTCTTCATTATTACTTTCTTTAACGTCATTCGCATTATCTAGATGGCGGTTTGGCGAAAGTGATAAATAATGGCGCACGATGTGTAAATAGGTATTTTGATCCATTGGATGAAAGGACAACCAAAGCCCAAAGCGATCAGACAGCGATACCGTCTCATCGATGGTTTCATAAGGATTGACCTCATCGGTTTGACCGTTATAAATATTGACATTGTCTTTCATTAGCTGAGGCAATAGGTGACGGCGATTACTGGTCGCATAAACCAACAACTTATCTTGCTCTGAGTCTAGCGAGCCGTCCAATACGCTTTTTAATGTCCGATAACTTTCATCTTGACCGTTAAACGCCAAGTCATCACAGTACACCACATAGTGACAACCACACTTGGTCGGCAGTGCATTAATGGCGGCGCGTATCTTATCAAGCACTCGCAGGTCATCACGGGCAATTTCAATAATGCGTAATCCTTCACTATGATAGGCTTGTAGCAATGCCCGAATCAGCGATGATTTGCCAGCACCACGTGTCCCTGTCATCAAGACATGATTGGCAGGATAGCCCTTTAGAAATTGTCGTGTGTTTTGTACCAGTTTTGCCTTTTGCGTATCGATACCATGCAAATCATCTAAACTTAAAAATAAGTTCACTGCCAATGGCTCCAAATGTCCATTATGACCACCGACCCAGCGATAGGCCAGTTGTGCAGGATCAATCTCGATAGTGGGCGTGACTTGCCCTTGTAGATACTGTCCGAGTAAATCCAATAAATGGTCGGGCAGGGCGTAATTCGTAACAGGCTTAGTGGATTGGGACATAATACTCAGTCGCTCATAAAAATTAAAATGACATTTGGCATACTAGCTATATAGAGGTATCACTTTACCATGAAAAATAGTGCCAGTAATTCCTCTAATGCAAAAGCGTGTGCAAAACAAGCATTACAAATGCAAGCGCAGCAAATGTTGCCAACATTGACTACGTTATTTTCAAGCTTGAATTATAGCGAGGTATCACATCAGCGCATCAGCCAGCAAAGTAACAATAATAATAACGAGAATGACTACCAAGGCTTGACGCGTGCCCAGCATCCACAATTTGGTCGAGTGATGATTAAATGGCAGTTAACGGCTGCTAGCAATCAAAATTTGGCTGGCTTAACCCATGAAATCGGTGTTCTAAAATCTATCAATAATTTATCAGCCAACCAAAAGAGATTTCGAGACAGTCTTTTTGCTATTGCTCCGCCAATGCTCGCTTATGAAACGCTAAGGGTACAGGTACTAGATCAGTTTTCGCAGCTGACGATACTTACCATGCCATATTATCTCAGTGGTAGCTTAGCAACTCAGCTTAATGTTCGAAATCATTCGTCATTAAATCTCAACGAAAGCATCATTTTATTGTGCAATCTGCGCACCTTATCGCCACTCTACATAGTGCTGGCTGGTTACATAATGATATTAAGCCCAGCAATATTTTGCTAGATGATTTTTTGCCAAATCATGCGGATGATAGCTGTATCAAGGCTGATTTATTGTTAACCGATTTTGCTTTAGCAGAATGTCTTAACGCCCCAATTTTGGCAAGTCCTGCTGGTACACCTGCGTATCTTGCCCCTGAACGCTGGCAAAGTCAGAGTCAGAGTGCAACAGTGCAAAGTGATATCTATGCGTTTGGCATCATGATGGTTGAAATACTAACAGGCAAGCGACCGTTTCAGATAAGTGCTAACAGCGATGATAAATTACAAGCGTGGGCTATTGAGCATTGCCAACAACCTATTCCAAAGTTGCCATTTGAATATAGTCACTATCAAGGTATCATTAATAAAGCATTGGCAAAGCGGGTGGAGAAAAGGTATCAGAATATGAAGCAGATACTTTTAGACTTAGAAAGTATTGACAGCTAATGGCTCTAAACAAATAAATCGGAAAATATAAATCCACCAAACTCTACATACAAAAAGAACAGACACAAAAAAACTGCTAGAAAGCAGGCTTTGATATTTGGTCTAAGATGTACTATCCGAAAATGGTGGGGCTGGAGAGACTCGAACTCTCACACCTTGCGGCGCCAGAACCTAAATCTGGTGCGTCTACCAATTCCGCCACAGCCCCATTTTCCGTTACTCTATCATTATTAGCGTTTAAACTCAAACACAATATAGACAGTTAACTGATTCGGTAGTGCGTCTCAGTGGTTGGCTATTATATAGAGTTTGAAACGTTTGGCAACCCCTATTTGCATTTATTTTTAAATATTTATCATTTATTTTCACTTGTTTTTATAAGCTATTGATATTAATGGTATTCATGTTTATGAGTTTGCGCCTTTAATAACGATTATTTTGTCCTTCTTCTGAAGAAATATCTAATTGCTGTAATTTGCGTGTCAGGGTATTGCGCCCCCAACCGAGTAAATTAGCAGCAGCGATCTTTTTGCCACCACTATGGTTGAGCGCTGCCGTCAATAAAACACGTTCAAACTCAGGGGTTGCCGTCTGCAAGATATCGGTTTCTCCTGTTTGTAGCGATTGCTCAGCCCAAGCAGCCAACGCTTGTTGCCAACTTGAACTGTGGGAATGAGGGCGTATTTGGTCATTGTGAGTCATAGCTTGTGAAGGCTGACTTTGCTCTTGATATTCTTCTAAATTAGACGAGATATTTTCAAGTAGCTCTGGTGGTAAATCATCCACCATCACGGTGTCGCCTGTGGCCATCACTGTCAACCAAAGGCAGACATTCTCAAGTTGGCGGACATTGCCACGCCACTCAAAAGCCTGCATGATGTGTAGCGCTGTCGGATGTAACTGTTTCTCTGCACTATTCATCTGTTCAGCAGCGCGCTGCATAAAGTAATGGGCTAATGCTGGAATGTCTTCAGGTCGTGTCCGTAATGGCGGCAACGGCAAGCGAATTACATTGAGGCGATAAAAAAGATCTTCACGGAATTTGCCTTGTTTGACCAGTTCTTCTAAGTTTTGATGAGTAGCGGCAATGATGCGTACATTCACTTTGACCGGCTGCTGTCCACCGACGCGAAAAAACTCACCATTGGCCAGTACTCGTAGCAGCCGAGTTTGGGTGCTATAAGGCATATCACCAATTTCATCTAGAAATAATGTCCCACCATCCGCTTGCTCAAAACGCCCTTGTCGCGTCGTCGTCGCACCAGTAAACGCCCCTTTTTCGTGACCGAATAATTCAGATTCAATTAAATCATGTGGAATGGCGGCCATATTGAGGGCAATAAAAGGTTGCTGGTGACGCGGTGAATGCTGGTGCAACGCACTGGCGACCAACTCTTTACCCGTACCTGATTCACCAGTAATCAAGACGGTAATGGGTGAGTGCGCTAAGCGCCCAATGGCACGAAACACCGTCTGCATCGCTTGTGATTGCCCAATGATGCCACTTGGATTGTCATTAGCGCTGATGGCAGGTTTAACTTTGATTTTAGGGCTGGATGTTTTATTGGTTTTGCTGACCAGAGTAGCCTTGCTAGCAAGCTTGGGTCTGGTATTGGGTTTTACCTGCATATTGGGTAAAGTATCTGATGAATTTTTGGTAATTGTCTTCGGAGTAAGTTCAGCTGTAGAGTTTGCTGCCGCCGCTGCCAGCATATTGGGCTGATAATTAATGGCTTTATAAATCGTGACGACTGCATCATCTAAGTCAAAAGGTTTTGGCAGATATTCAAAAGCACCTGTTTGATAGCTATTAATAGCAGAGGTGAGGTCGGAATGCGCCGTCATAATGACAATGGGCAGCTTAGGGAAATGCTCATGTACCCAATCACTAAAAGACAAACCATCCATCATGGGCATACGAATATCGGTCAATATCACGTCAGGCAACTGAGCGGCTGATTCCTGCTGTTGCAAAATATCGTTGAGGCGTGTCCACGCCGCTTGCGCTTGGGTAAAGCTAATAACCGTCAATCCTGCGTCTTCAAAAGTATCTGCCAACACCAAACGCAATGCTGCATCGTCATCGATAAGCCATAACGTTGCAGGGTTAGCATCAGGTGCATTATTGACCGTTACTTTTGTAGCTTGATTATCAGGTTCTCGGTTATCAGACTCTCGGTTACTAGATTCTTGACGGTCTGATGTTTGGGCAGAGCCTTGATTGTCGCTGTTAGATGTGGCGTTGTCATTATATGCAGTCATTTATCAGGCCTAATAAGCAAGTGATTCAGGGTGATTGTTTCATAGGTTAGGTCATGGTTTCTAAGCCTTGGGTGCTGGCTGTTTTAAGCATGGTGCGTTGGCTGATTGAAAGGCAAGTACAGCGTAAAACTGGTGTGTTGATGGTTATGATTGTTTTTGACACTGTCGTTAAGGTTTTTTGATAGCTGGGAGCTCACGTCAATCATACCATGGTGATGACTGATGATATCTTGCACGATAGACAATCCTAGCCCCGTCCCTGCGGCACGGCTGGTCACCATTGGGAAAAATATCTGTCCGATCAATGCCGGATCAATGCCTGAACCGTTATCGGCAATATTGATTTGTAGCACTTGCTTGTGCTGTTGCCCAGCAATGGTATGTTGAAAGGCAATGCGAGTTTGAATGTGTAGCGTTGGCTTATAACTGGTGCTGTCGTGATTGCTCATTTGTGAAGTGACAGGTTGTCGCAGCTTAGGCTCGGACAACTCTCTTTGCTGCAGCGTTTGCTCAAACTCAGTCATCGATTCACAGGCATTATTAATCAAATTTAAAAACACCTGTATTAGCTGATCTTTATCAGCGCATAACTCAGGCAATGACAAATCATAATCGCGCTGTAGCGTCACTTGCGGATATTGATTGACGACCAAAGATAAAACATGCTCCAGTGGCTCATGGATATTTAGCGTTTGCCAATTTGGTAATTGATTGGAGCCAAGGAATTTCCCAATAAGATGGGTTAGACGGTCCGTTTCTGAGATGATGATATCAGTATAATTTCGCAGTTTTTCAGCCGTTTTTTGCAGATGGCTATTCGGGTTTATCATAGGATTTGTGCCAAGAATAGCAGGAGGAGCACTATTAAGAGGCGAGGCGTCACTGAATTTGATGAATTGCCGCTGTAATAATTGCGCCGCCCCGCGAATACCGGCAAGCGGATTTTTGATTTCATGAGCGACCGAGCGCAGCATATGACGGGCAACATTATATTGTTGCTGTTGGCGTTGCTCCTCTGATATGCGACTTTGGCGATCCTTGCCCCACATCTCAATAATAAAATAAGGTTGCTGCTCATAAATGACAGGGGTCACGCTATAATCAACTGAGAATGATAAATTACCATTTAGCGGTGTGCTGATAAGGTGATCATGATCGATAAAGGGTTGTTGATACTGCTTTGCTTGCTGAAATCGTTCTTTCAAAGAACAAGTTTGTTCATGAGTATCTTCACCACTACTTTTATCGACAGTTACATGGTTGTCATAGTTGTCATGGTTATCACTGTCATAATTGCTGTCGGCTGATTTCAATGCTTCTGATGCAAGCAGGGTCAATATAGACTGACCCAGTAAGCGTCCACTACTAATAGCGAGTAGTTGTTCGGCTTGGGCATTTAGCCAAGTGATCGATAAATCATCATTGATCCATAAAATAGCGGTGAACAAATGCTGTGACATGAATGCTAAGTCAGGTGTCGGTTTTACGGTTGTTAAATGGGTTGTCATGCTATTGCCTAGAATAAAAGAAGACGCGATATAATATTTAACCATAAATCAACACTATAGAGCGGCAAAACTGGCGATTTTTGCAAAAAAACGTACAATGCGCACAGCCAATTTATCTCTAGCAAGGTCAGCCATGCCCAACACTTCTACCGAGTCGGTTAATACGACTGTTACTACCTCACCGTCAACTTCTACGCCAACAGATTCTATGTTAAAAGACACTGCCACCGTTTTTAATCCTGCCAAACCAAATATAGCACAAGACAATCAGGCAGATGTTAGTCAAGCAAACACTAACCAACCTTACCATCATAAAGCCAATCACAATCAAAACCGTAGCATTGAGCAAAGCAGCGATGTGGTTTCAGCAGCGTCAGCTAAAGCAACAGCGACAGCAGCGACTATTAATGTGCCAGTGAATGCAGCGCCAAAGATTGGGTTTGTGTCACTAGGTTGCCCAAAAGCACTGGTAGATAGTGAGCGCATTATCACTGAGCTTAGCGTGATGGTTATCAAGTGGCGAGTGATTACGAAGGTGCAGATCTAGTTGTCGTGAATACTTGCGGTTTTATTGAGTCAGCAGTACAAGAGTCGCTTGATGCCATCGGCGAAGCGATTAGCAAAAACGGTAAAGTCATCGTCACAGGTTGCTTGGGTAAAGAAGCAGATAAAATCCGTGAAATGCATCCCGCTGTATTGGCAGTAACTGGCGCTCATGCTTATGATGAGGTCATTAGAGCCGTTTCGCTGCATGTGCCCAAGCCTGACCGCAGTCAGGACGCTGGTTATGATCCAAAGATAGATTTGATTAATGAGGCGGGTATCAAATTGACGCCAAGCCATTATGCTTATCTAAAAATCTCAGAGGGCTGTAACCATCGTTGCACTTTCTGCATCATTCCAAGCTTACGTGGAGACTTGGTTTCACGTCCAATTGATAGCGTGATGAATGAAGCACTGGCGCTGAAAAATGCTGGCGTGAAAGAATTGTTAATTATTTCGCAAGATACCTCTGCTTATGGACTGGATTTAAAGTATAAGACCAGTTTTTGGAATGGCATGCCGCTGAAGTCGAAGTTTTATGACTTGTGCCAAGCCTTAAATGACTTAGGCATTTGGGTGCGCTTGCATTATGTCTATCCATATCCGCATGTCGATAAAGTGGTTGAGCTAATGGGCGAGAAAAAGCTACTGCCTTATCTCGATATTCCGTTTCAACATGCCAGCCATCGCATCCTAAAAGCGATGAAACGCCCAGCGCATAGCGAAAACACCTTGGCGCGTATCCATGCATGGCGTGAGATTTGCCCTGATATCGTCATTCGCTCAACCTTCGTTGTGGGCTTCCCTGGCGAGACAGAAGAAGATTTCCAATGCTTGCTTGATTGGTTAGTAGAAGCTCGCCTTGATCGTGTTGGCGCGTTTACTTACTCAGAAGTCGAGGGCGCAGTGGCTAATGACCTGCCAAATCATGTGCCAGAAGAGATTAAGCAAGAGCGCTATGAGCGTTTGATGACGCTGCAACAAGACATCTCAGCGCAAAAGCTACAAGAGAAAGTCGGTAAAACCTTGATGGTATTGGTCGACGAAATTGATAGTGAAGAGGGCATTGCTATTTGTCGTAGCTATGCTGACGCACCAGAGATTGACGGTCACGTCTACGTTGATGAGATTACCGCTCAAGTTAAAGTCGGACAATTCCTAACGGTTACGATTGACGACGCTAGCGAGTATGATTTGTTTGCCAGTTACAAAGGCTAAGCAGTCACTGTAGCTGATTAGTCACTACAATATACGAGTGAAAATTGCCCAATCGCGGGCAGTTTTTGCTACAATTAGCGCAATTTAGCCTTTTTACACGTTTGTCATCAGTTGCGGTGCTTCCTATATAGTACCTCGGTGATGACACTTCGAGTAAATTAGAAGGCAAACTCTATTTGTGTTTTACCGCTCATTTTAATTATAATTTAATGCTAACAAGGTGACCTCATGTCTGACAAAAACCCGCGTTACTCTCGTATCTTGCTGAAACTCTCTGGTGAAGCCTTAGCTGGTGGCAAAGAGATGGGGATTGATAGCGAAGTGCTCGATAAGATGAGCTTGTCTATCGCCCATTTGCGTGGTCTCGGTGTTCAAGTCGGTATCGTGGTCGGCGGCGGTAACTTATATCGCGGCGCGCAGTTGCAACAAGAAGCTTAGTCGGCCGTGTGACTGGTGATCAAATGGGTATGTTAGCAACCGTTATGAATGGTCTGGCGATGCGTGATGCGCTTGAGCGCCGCAATATTAAAACCCGCCTGATGTCAGCCTTGCCAATTGGTGAAGTGACCGAAAGCTATAGCAGTCGCAATGCCATTCGCTATCTCAAAAATGGCGAAGTATGTATCTTTGTTGCTGGTACGGGCAATCCTTTCTTTACCACTGATACGGCTGCTTGCTTACGTGGTATTGAAATTGAAGCTGGCTTGATTTTAAAAGCCACCAAAGTAGATGGCGTTTATGACAAAGACCCAAGCTTACATGATGATGCAGTTAAATATGATGGTTTAACGTTTGATGAAGTATTAGAGCAAAAACTTGGCGTGATGGATTTAACTGCCATCGCCTTATGCCGTGAGCACAACGTGCCGCTACAAGTGTTTGATATGACCAAGCCTAATGCGTTATTAAACGTCATTATGGGCGAAAATGAAGGCACACGCGTTTATCACTGATTTGCCTGAATACTCTAAACGCTCTGAACGCTCTAAATATTAATACGAGAATACCAGTCATTAAAATTAGATTGGTCACTAATAACTACCAGTCGCTAATAATTAGTAGTGGACAACCGTATATTTACTAACAAATGAATGATTTATCGATAGCGATAAATAAGGATATCTAATGATCAAAGAGATTAAGCAAGACGGCGAAGCGCGTATGCAGAAAACACTGGAAGCGCTTGAGAGCACTTTTAGCAAAGTCCGTACAGGGCGCGCACATCCAGGTATGTTGTCAGGCGTGATGGTTAGCTACTACGGGTCGCCTACACCTTTGAATCAAGTAGCGAGTGTCAACGTTGAAGACTCACGTACGCTCATGGTTCAGCCGTTTGACCGTACCATGGTACAAGCAATTGACAAGGCCATTCGCGAAGCAGATTTGGGTCTCAACCCAGTGACCGCCGATGTGATTCGTGTGCCAATGCCTGCATTGACAGAAGAGACACGCCGCGACATGCAAAAGCTTGCGCGTGGAGAAGCAGAAAGTAGCCGTGTTTCTATTCGTAATATTCGCCGTGACATGATGAATGACATCAAAGAATTGGCCAAAGAAAAAGAGATCTCAGAAGACGACGAGCGCCGTGCCAGTGATGACATTCAAAAAATCACTGACAAGTATATCGAAACCATCGATAAACGTTTGAGCAAAAAAGAAACTGACTTGATGGACGTGTAAAGCACTGGTTTTTCGATCATTTTAGAAAAAATCCGTTATGTCATATCCTTATAATAAGCAGCCAATCTGTCAGTACTATTGGCTGCTTATTATTGTGTAGATGGTACCGATAATAGCGTCAATGTTATATCAATCGGATACGGCAATAGGCTTGCTCAGATTTGTACACTGTATTTTATAAGCGTTATCTTGCAAACTAAATCACGCCCATAGATAGGTTTATGATAAGTTTGTGAATTATGGTTATGACGCTTTCTAATCGTTATCGCAGCCGTTATTATTATTTTACCTTAACAATAAGCACTTTCGCCTATGTCCACTTCAGCCGTTTTGGCTCCTGATCTTCTTCCACGCCATATCGCTATCATCATGGATGGCAATAATCGTTATGGTAAAGCCAATGATTTGGCAAAGGCCAAGGGCATGTGGCTGGCAAAGATGCACTCGATCCTATCGTCGAGTATTGCGTCAATACGGGTATCGAGGTATTAACGGTATTTGCATTTTCTAGTGAGAATTGGCAACGCCGCCCAGTGAGGTGGCACTACTTATGCAACTGTTAGCTTCGACTATTCACGAGCAAATACCACGCATGAATGAGTATCGTATTCGTCTGCGTTTTATTGGTGACCGCAGTCAGCTGAGTGATGATTTGCAAGCATTAATGGCGGACGCTGAAGCGAAAACAGCAGACTTTGAAGCCATGACTCTAGTTATCGCTATCAGTTATGGTGGGCAATGGGATATTGCCCATGCGGCAAAACAGCTGGCGCAGCAAGTAGAGGCTGGTCAGTTACGTGCTGATGATATTAATAAAGAATTGCTCGGTAACTATGTGCAATTAGCAGATGCACCAGCAGTAGATATGCTGATACGCACGGGCGGTGAATACCGAATTTCTAACTTTTTATTGTGGCAGTCAGCCTATGCTGAACTATTCTTTACCCAGACATTATGGCCGAATTTTGCAGCTGATGAGCTGGCAGCAATGGTAAAAGAGTTCGCTCAGCGGCAGCGCCGTTTTGGCAAAACCAGTGAGCAGATAGTGATAGAGCAAGCAAGTCGTTAATGGTGTTAAGCATTTGGCTGTTATTTTGTAAAGGAAAAAGCTCTTACAAAGCCGCTATCGTATAAGTAGTTAATATTGCTTGTTTGTGAAATAATAAACCGCGTCAATAAGCGTCAACTGCTATTAGTGGGCTATTGTAGATTAGCTGCTATAATGCACGTTTTGACCATGCGTTTTTCATTATTATAAGGCTCAATAAGTATGTGGCAACGAATTAAGACGGCAGTTGTTCTCGTTATTATCGTTGGTATTGCAATGTTTGCGAGCCAAACTCCTATTTTATTTGCACCGCTGTTAGCGATTGGCGTCATTATCGCTGCTCACGAATGGACTAAGCTGATGCCCAAGTGGCGTCATCCTGCGCTGTTTGTGCTATTGGTTTTGGTGTTGACCCTAGTATCACTCATGTTTAAAGTGACATGGCTGTTTTGGTGGGTGGCTTCATTGGCTATATGGCTAATGGCGCTGTCTTGGGTGCGAGTGTTCCCGACTCATACCAATTGGTATGGCAAAAAACTGGCATTGATGGGTGCGGTGATATTGACCGCATCGATTACGGCGATGTTTTATTTGTGGCAATTGTCAGCATGGTGGTTGCTCTATGTGTTTCTCTTGGTCTGGTGTGCAGATAGTGGCGCTTATTTTGTGGGGCGTAAGCTCGGTCGTCGAAAGATGGCACCGAACGTCTCACCCAATAAAAGTATGGAAGGGCTGGCTGGTGGCTTGGTCACTGGTCTGCTCGTGGTCATTGCCATCAGTGTATTTAAGTTACAATTGACGGGTGTGCCGTTAGTCGCATTTGTAGCATTATCAGCCTTGACCATTTTAGCCTCGGTACTTGGCGATTTATTTGAGTCAATGCTTAAGCGCCGCGCTGATGTCAAAGATTCAGGAACGATTTTACCGGGGCATGGCGGCGTGCTTGACCGTATCGACTCACTGCTCTCTGCCACACCGATATTTGCGCTTGGTTTTTGGGCGATACAGCAGTTAGGTTTGATAGTGGTTTAGGACTGAAAAAATAATTCATAGACGATGATACGCCTAATCATAGTAGTTGAGATGAGTGACTAGTCAATACACTGGATATCGTCCATCTCTTATTTATCAGGCGTTTTATCGATTTCTTATTTAATTTTTTAGAGTATCATTTACAGGCAACGATGGTTATGACGCAACGCATCGCCGTACTAGGCGCGACAGGTTCAATTGGCGATAGCACGTTAGCAATATTAGCGGCGCAACCACAGCTTTACACGGTCTACGCTCTGTCAGGCTATCACCGTTTAGACAAGCTGTTCGCACTTTGCCAGCAGTTTTTGCCAAAGCGCGTGAGCGTACCGACCGCCGTAGTCGATGATTTTGCCCAGCGACTCCGTGCGGCAGGTCTTGACATCGATGTGGTAGGCGGCGAAGCAGGGTTGGTTGATATTGCCACTGATTCGCAGACGGATACCGTTGTCGCTGCGATCGTAGGCGCAGCTGGTCTGCCTTCTACTTTAGCCGCTGCTCGTGCAGGTAAGCGTATTTTACTAGCCAATAAAGAAGCGCTGGTGATGGCAGGGCAAGTGATGATTACTGCCGTCAAAACGCATAACGCTACTTTGCTGCCGCTTGACTCTGAGCACAATGCTATTTTTCAGTGTTTACCACTGGCTATTCAGCAGGACAATACCCAAATTCATCAGCCAAACCACGGCGTGCGTAAGCTATGGTTAACGGCCTCTGGTGGGCCGTTTTTGCAAAAATCGTTTGCGCAGATGCAGCACGCGAACGTCGCTGAAGCGGTCAAACATCCAAATTGGTCAATGGGTCAAAAGATATCCGTCGATTCAGCAACGATGATGAATAAAGGGCTTGAGCTGATTGAAGCTTGTCATTTGTTTGATTTGCCTGAAAATAAGATAAATGTGGTGATTCATCCACAAAGTATCATTCACTCAATGGTAGAATATAGCGATGGTAGCTTTTTGGCGCAGCTCGGCAGTCCCGATATGAAAACGCCCATTGCCCATGCGCTCAGTTACCCTGATCGTATCGATAGTGGCTCGCAGCCGTTAGACTTATTTGCGCTCAGCGGCTTAGAGTTTATTGAGCCTGACTTGCAAAAATTCGCCTGTTTGCGTTTGGCAAGACAGGCGATGCAAGCAGGAACACAAGCGACGATTGTCTTAAATGCAGCGAATGAAATTGCCGTGGCGGCGTTTTTGGCTGGAAAAATTCGCCTGACCGACATTGCTGATATCAACGAGCAGGCTTTGAATGACATACAGCTGCCACCGTTAAATGAAACGGCTGACATAGAAGATATACTAGCAATTGATAAAATAGCACGTCACCTGACGGACAAACTTGTGGCAAAGTTGGTGTAAGTGTATCAACAACTGCGTCGTTAAAAAATGATGTTAATAAAAGATGCTAAGAAAGAATGCTGAGAAACCATACTGAGAAAAGATCATGACGTTTTTATTAACGCTCCTTGCGGCAATATTTGTCTTAGGTCCGCTTATTGCCTTACATGAGTGGGGACACTATATCGTTGCTCGTCTTTGCGGCGTTAAAGTCTTGACCTATTCTATCGGGTTTGGTCCCAAACTCTTTGGTTGGACGAGTAAAAAAAGTGGTATTGATTATCGCATTTCTGCTTTGCCACTTGGTGGTTATGTCAAAATGCTCGATGAGCGCGAAGGCGAGGTAGCAAAAGCTGAGCAACATTTGGCGTTTAATCGTCAGCATCCACTAAAAAAGATTGCGATTGTCGCCGCTGGTCCTATCATGAACTTATCATTGCTATTGCACTGTTTTGGGTGTTGTTTATGACGCCTTCTGAGCAGTTGGCGACCAAGATTGGTGAAGTATTACCCGATACACCAGCGGCTATGGCGCAGTTACCCGTTGGTGATAAAATCGTCGCGATTGACGGCCATGAGGTACAAACGTGGGAAGGTATCAATTATCGCCTTGCTGGACGAATGGGCGAGACTGATAATGTCAGCATTACCTTGCAATCAGAGTCACAGGCTCCCAACGCAACGAAGACTTATCAAGCACCTGTTAAAGCATTTATGCAAGGCGACGCGCAAGGTAAGGACGCGCTAACGAGCTTTGGTATGCTACCATGGCAACCACAGATTGAGCCCATCGTTGGTGATCTTAGCGCTGATGGCGCTGCCAGTCGTCAAGGTCTGCAAGTCGGGGATCGCATCACAGCTATTAATGATACAGAAATCAAAGATTGGATTAGTGCCACGCGTATTATCCGTGACAATCCTGAGAACTTGCTTAATTTCACCGTCTTGCGTGAGGGTAAACCCGTACAGCTTCAGATTATGCCGCAAGGTAAAAAAGATAATTTGGGTAATGACTTTGGGCAAATTGGTGCTATGGTGGCGCAGTCTGAGATTGTCATTCCCGATGCCTATAAAACCACCGTTGTTTATGGCGCTGGTGAATCATTGGTTAAATCGTTTGAAAAGACGGAACAGTTGGCAGTGATGACGGTCAGCTCAATGGGCAAGATGCTCTCAGATGATTGGTCTGGACAATTTATCAGGGCCAATTACGATTGCTAAAGTCGCCAAACAAAGCTTTGATATCAGTTGGCAGATGGTGCTGTCCACGGCTGCTTTGATTAGTTTGAGCCTCGCTGTACTCAATCTTTTACCGATTCCAGTGTTAGATGGCGGTCATATTGTGTATTATCTCATAGAGCTGATACGCGGTAAGCCTCTGTCGGAAGGGGTACAAATGGTAGGGCTAAATATCGGCTTACTCTTGCTAGCAGGTTTCATGGTGTTAGCAATTGGTAATGATATCAGTCGGCTGTTTTGATGAATCGCAGGACAACCTAAAGGGTAAGCCGCGATACACTAATGGTTTTGCGCGTATCGTGCGCTGATTCTTGGTAGGCGTGCTGCGCTCTTTTGTATCGCTGTCTCTGTACTAATCGTAATTTTTAGTTTATTTTATGATGCGTTTTATATAAAGTGTCCTGAGTCTCCCACGAGTTAGTGAATCACTTTACTCGAATTGGCTAGACAACATGCGCTTTTTAACTTAACTTAAGCAAGTTTTTTATTGACGGATAGTGTTTATGCGTACGCCTTTATTTATGAGCGCGGCTGGGTTGCCGTTAGTTGTAGCGATGATGAGTATGCCAGTACAGGCTGCAGAATTTGTGGTCACTGACATCGGTTTCAATGGTCTACAACGACTAACTCCTGATAGTCTCTATCCGGTTCTACCTATTTCGGTAGGTGATACGGTAAATGACAGTAATCTGGCAGCCAGTATTAAGGCGCTATATGCGACTGATAACTTTGCCGATATTCAAAGCCGTGTCGAAGGCGGTCAGCTACGATTTGACGTCGTCGAGCGTCCAATTATTGCTGAGGTCAATTTTGAAGGCAATAAGCTCATTCCAAAAGAAGGTCTAGAGCAAGGACTTGGCAACGCTGGTCTGTCAGTCGGTGATGTGCTTAAGCAAGCAACATTGCAAGGCGTCGCCAACGAGCTGCAGCAGCAGTATATTAGCCAAGGATATTACAACAGTAATATCGAAGTTGATCAGACGCTGCTAGATGGCAACCGCGTCAAGCTTGACGTGCGCTTTATCGAAGGTAAGCCGGCCAAAGTCGTCGATATCAATGTCATTGGTAACACGCACTTTAGTGATGAAGAGATTAAAGACGTTTTTGCTGTCAAAGAATCGTCATGGACACGTTTGCTGTCAAAGTCTGATCGTTATGCCAAAGAAAAACTGGCTGCCAGTTTAGAGAATCTAAAAGCGCTTTACCAAAACGATGGTTATGTGCGTTTTGCAGTAGATAATGCGGTGCTCAACATCAGTGAAGATAAGAGCAGTGTGTTTATCGAAGTGAGTCTAAGCGAAGGCGAACAATATCAGTTTGGTGAAGTGAATTTCTTAGGTAAGCCGACTTTTGAGAACAATGAACTAACAGAGTTGGTGACTTTTGCACCCAATGAAAAGTACTCGCAAGCCAAGCTCGATGAAACCACCGCAGCACTTAAGAGTCGTTACGGTAATGAAGGCTATTATTTGGCGCAGGTGAGACCAGTACCACGTATCAATGACGAAACCAAAGTAGTGGATATTGATTATTTCATCGATCCTGCACGTCCCATTTACGTTCGTCGTATTAACTTTACGGGTAACATCAAAACTCAAGACGAAGTACTGCGCCGAGAAATGCGTCAATTAGAAGGCGCGTTGGCAACTAGTGACAAAATCCAGTTGTCACGGACACGTCTGATGCGTACAGGCTTCTTTAAAGCTGTCAACGTTGATGTGAAACCAGTACCGAACCAACCAGACCAAGTAGATATTAATTATACGGTTGAAGAGCAGCCTTCTGGTAGCTCAACGATTGCCGCGGGTTACTCGCAAAGCGGCGGTGTGACCTTCCAGTTAGATCTAACACAAAACAACTTTATGGGTACAGGTAACCGTGTGAAAGCGGCACTATCACGCTCAGAAACCCGTGATTCTTATAGCTTGGGTTATACCGATCCGTACTTTACCGAAAACGGCGTCTCACAAGGTCTTAGTGCCTATTATCGTGAAACGAAATACGATGATAGAAACGTCAGTAACTATGTCACCGATTCTTATGGTGCGACGCTGAACTACAGTTATCCTGTTGATGAAACCAAACGCGTTAGTGCGGGCTTGAACGTTGATAATACGTCAGTACGTGGTGGTCGCTTCTTGGGTGTATCAAACGTTCAGCAAATTATTGATGATGGCGGTACGTTTGAGAACTTTGTCAATGATGAAAATGTGGCTTCTGGACGCACAGGCTTCAAAAATGATTACAATACTTATAACCTACTATTTGGCTGGGACTATAGCACCTTAGATCGTCCAGTGTTCCCGACCCAAGGTATGAGCCATACGGTCGATGCCACCATTGGCTTGGGTGATACCAACTATCAAAAACTTGTTTATAGCGGCAACATCTATTATCCCTTCTACAAAGACTGGGTAGCACGCGGTTATACTAAGCTTGGCTATGGTAATGATTTGCCGTTTTATGAAAACTTTTATGCTGGGGGCTATGGCTCTGTACGTGGTTATGAGGCCTCAACCCTTGGGCCAAAATCACAAACGTATTATGATGCCATAAATGATGATGTGCGTTACAAAGATGAAGATATCGGTGGTAATGCGCTAGTCAGCTTCGGTAGTGAGCTAATTTTGCCAATGCCGTTTAAGGGCGATTGGGCAGATCAAGTGCGTCCGGTATTGTTTGCTGAAGGTGGTCAGGTATTTGATACGACTGATAAGGAAGATCGTACTTTTATCAATCCTAATGACGGTACTGATACGGGCGTACCACTGTTGACGCAAGACAATAGTATGCGCTTTAGTGCGGGTGCAGGTATAACCTGGTATACGCCAATTGGTCCAATTTCATTAAGTTATGCTATACCTATTGGTGATAAAGAAGGCGATGAAACTGAAAAAGTTCAGTTCCAGATTGGTAATACGTTTTAACGTAGCATGATTGTTTGCGTTCATGTCGTTAACCATAGCAGTTACTTACATGAACGCAGCATCTGTTAGATATTAGTAGATCGCCAAGGTGATTGTTCAGCTTGGCGATTGTCTTATTCATAACAATATTTATATTAATAGTCACTATGATAACGATTGAGCAACTTATCACTCGGATTGAGCAGCGTCAGCCCATCACCAATAAGGCTGAAATCAGCGCTGAACAGTTACGTCAAAAATTCAGTAGTATTGGTAGTTTGACTACGGCTGGTCATAATCAGTTAAGCTTTTTGGCCGATCCTCATTATATTTCTAGTCTGGCTATCAGCGAGGCAGGGGCTGTATTGGTTACTGCAGAATATCGCGACCAAGTGCCCGCCACAGCGATAACGTTAGTCGTTGCAAGCCCATACTTAGCTTATGCTGGTGCTAGTCAGTTGTTTGCTCGTGAGTCACTGTCTGGTGGTATTCATCCTAGCGCTGTGATTGCTGATAGTGCTGTCATTGGTGAGCAGGTGAATATCGGACCTTTTTGTGTGATTGCCGATTATGTGCAAATTGGTGCGCGTAGCTCACTTGCGGCGCATGTGGTGATCGAAGAAAATACGACTATTGGTACTGATGGTGTTATCAAATCACAAGTGGTGATTGGGCATGATTGTGTCATTGGTGATCATGTGAGGTTACACGCGGGTGTCAGTGTGGGTGCAGAAGGTTTTGGTTTTGCACCAACAAAAGATCCTAGTACCACTGGCTGGGAGCGTATCGCTCAGTTAGGACGGGTCGTAATTGGCAATCATGTGCGAATTGGTAGTCAAACTTGCATTGACCGAGGTGCCATTGACGATACGGTCATTGGCAATCACGTTATTATTGATAATTTGGTACAAGTTGCTCATAACGTGCGTATCGGTGATGGCACAGCCATCGCGGCTCAAACGGGTATCGCAGGCAGCACTAGTATCGGCAAGCGTTGTATTATTGGCGGTGCGGTCGGTATCACAGGTCATATCGAGATTACAGATGATGTCACTTTATCTGGATGACCATGGTAACCAAATCTATCAAAACCGCTGGTTCATACTCCTCTGGAACGGCTGCTATGCCGACAGCTAACTGGCGACGGGCAGCTGTACGCTTCCGTCAGCTTGGGCGTGATTAGCGCAAATATCAATGCATATATAAAAACACAGTAAAATCATAGCGATTTGAAACATAGCAAGGAAGCACCATTATGAGCAGCACCGATATCGATATTTTGAATGATAAAGAAATGAAAAGCTTAGCTGAGCAAGGTCTTACGCTGCCATTAACTTATCATACGTTAAAGCATTATTTGCCACACCGTTATCCTTTTCTTTTAGTAGATAAGATTATTGATTGTACGCCTGGTGAGTGCATTACGGGTATTAAGAATGTGACTATCAATGAAGAGTTTTTCAATGGTCATTTTCCTGATGAGCCGATTATGCCAGGCGTACTCATGGTTGAGTGCATGGCTCAGGTCTCAGGTGTGCTCGGATTTATCAGTGCTGGTCTAACCGCAGAAGATGGTTATTTATATCTATTTGCAGGTGTTGATAAGGTCCGTTTTAAGCGTCGAGTGATTCCTGGTGATCAGCTGACTATTCGTGCTAAAACAGTGATGCAGAAGCGCGGTATTTATAAATTTGACTGTACTGTACATGTTGACGATGAGTTAGCTGCCAGTGCGCAAATAATGATTGCTCGCCAAGAACAATAACGTTTACTAATAGCCATTGTGCCTCGTAGCCGACCTAATTCTTTAAACAAAGCGTCTAAAGAATTAGGTCAAAGCGGGTCATAAGCATTATAATTGACACTCGCATTTAACAGCAGAGCCATGCTTAGGTTTTTTCATAAAACTAAATTGGCTGTATTTGTTTTACCATTTACTCGCATCAGATCATACAAAGGCCCACATTATGAGTCAGATCCATCCAACAGCACTCATCTCACCGTCCGCCCAAATTGATGAGACTGCTATCATTGGTCCGTATTGTATCGTCGGTGATGAGGTCACTATTGGCGCTCACACGGTTCTGCATCGCCATGTAGTTGTTACCAAATTGACTCGTATTGGTCAACACAATGAGTTTTATCAATTTGCGAGCATTGGCGAAGATCCTCAGGATTTGAAGTATGCTGGTGAGCGTACTTGGCTTGAGATTGGCGATCATAATACCATTCGAGAAGCCTGTAGTTTACACCGCGGTACCGCACAAGATAGTGAGCTCACTAAAATAGGCAGCCATAATCTACTGATGGTGAACACTCACGTGGCTCATGATTGTGTGATTGGCGATCATAATGTATTGGCCAACAATGTTGGCGTTGCAGGGCATGTGACTGTTGGTAATCACACGATTATTGGCGGTAATTCAGGTATTCATCAGTTTTGTACGGTCGATGACTATAGCTTGATTGGGGGCGCAAGTCTGATTCTAAAAGATGTAGCCGCCTTTACCATGGTATCTGGTAATCCAGCAACGACTCATGGTCTCAATGTGGAAGGCATGCGTCGTAAAGGATGGTCAAAAGAGACAATTGAGGTATTGCGTCAAGCTTATCGTATGATTTTTAGATCGGGTCTGACGACCGTGCAAGCGCTTGAAGTTTTGAATAATGAGCTGCTACCAAAAGAGCCGAAAATCCAGTTGCTCATTGATTCACTACAAAAAAGCCGTCGTGGTGTGGTGCGTTAGAACGGCGATTGGGTTTTGCTGAAAATCATATATAGTATGCCTTTTTTAATTAGCCAAACTCTTGTCAGTTATAGATAAAATTACCAGAAGCCATAACCAATTGTTATGGCTTTTTATGTTTATGAGCGCTTGACTTTTTTGGTGGCTTAGCAGAAACTGAGCCTTTACGATATTGTAAACAATTCTTTCTTAATGTTGCTGGACGCCTCACATTGAGGTGTTTATTGAATAGCTTGATATTTTTCATGGCTATTTATGATAATCAAGGAAGATTATCAGTGATGTTAATTGAAGCACGAGGACGGAAAAAATGGCTATTAATAAACAAGAACATGCACAGTGGAGCTCAAGTTTTGGCTTCGTATTGGCAGCGGTTGGTTCAGCAGTTGGTTTGGGAAACATATGGAAGTTTCCTTATATGGTCGGTGAAAGCGGTGGTTCAGCTTTCGTTATCGCTTATTTATTCTGTATCGCGCTGGTAGGTTTTCCGATTCTAGTCGCTGAATGGCTGATTGGTCGCCGTGGGCAAAAGAACCCAGTCAACACTTTTGCGGATGTTGCAGCAAGTGAAGGTAAGTCGCGCAGTTGGGGCGTCATTGGGGCGTCAGGTATTTTAGGTGGTTTCTTAATTCTATCGTTTTATAGTGTGATTGGCGGTTGGGCACTCAACTATATTACTAAAGCAGGTACAGGCAGTTTTATTGGTCAAGACAGTGATTCTATTGCTGCGACCTTTGATGCTATGTTGGCTTCAGCAGGGACGTTGACGATTTGGCATACCGTGTTTATGGCTATTACTGCTTTGATTGTCGGTATTGGTGTGACCAAAGGTATCGAAACTACGGCTAAAGTCTTAATGCCACTACTAGGCGTGATTTTGTTCGTCATCGTTGGTTATAACGTGATTAACGGTGGTTTTGGTGAAGCAGTGGCTTATCTATTCACACCAGATCTTAGCAAGTTGACTGGCGATGTGATGCTTGCAGCATTAGGTCATGCCTTCTTCACTCTATCTATTGGTATGGGTATTATGATTGCTTATGGCTCATATTTGGGTCGTGAAGTGAACTTACTAAAAACCGCCCGTACTGTTGTGATTTTAGATACGGTTATTGCGTTGGCTGCTGGTCTAGCAATCTTCCCAATCATCTTTAGCAATGGTCTAGACCCTGCTTCGGGTCCTGGTCTTATCTTTGTCAGCTTACCGATCGCTTTTGGTAGCATGGGTGCAGGGACGATCATTGGTACATTGTTCTTCTTACTCATTACTTTTGCTGCTATTACCTCATCAATTTCATTGCTTGAGCCAACCGTTGAGTTTTTAGAAGAGCGTACACCGATGAGTCGTACGGTATCAACCATTGTTGCCAGTACAGTGATTTGGCTATTAGGTGTTGCGGCACTACTATCATTTAACCTATGGTCTGACTTTACTATCATGGGTAACGGTATCTTTGATGCATTGGATAAAATTACCAGTAAATTTCTTCTCCCGCTAACTGGTCTTGCTGCAATTATTTTCGTTGGTTGGCAAATGGATCAACGCAGTATTCAGCAAGAGCTTGGTCTGTCTAATGGTGCATGGCAATTATGGCAAATCGTTGCTAAGTTTGTAGCACCAATTGCCGTGCTCGTGGTATTTGTAACCTCGTTAATGGGCTAGTACTGATTAACTAGAAATAATAAAAGCAACACACTAAAAAGGCTTAAGATAATTCTTAAGCCCTTTTTATAGATATGACAATTGCAAAAATATGATTAGCGTAGATTTAACTCAGGTACTGTTTGTCCACGTTTGTTATAAAATTCGCTGACAAACTCATCAAATTTGTCTTGTTCAATGGCATCACGGATACCTTGCATCAAACGCTGATAATAGCGCAAGTTATGGATAGTCGCTAATTGAGCACCCAGCATCTCTTTACACTTATTAAGATGGTAGAGATAAGCACGGCTAAAATTTTGGCAAGTATAGCAGTCGCACTCAGGATCTAGTGGACCTTCGTCATTGCGATATTGGCTGTTACGGATACGTACCACACCAGCATTGTCTGCATCGCCTGTGACGAAGTAGTGACCGTTACGCGCGTTACGCGTCGGCATCACACAGTCGAACATATCGACACCGCGACGTACACCTTCAACTAAATCCTCAGGCTTACCAACGCCCATTAGATAGCGTGGCTTATCTGCTGGCATATCATCAGGGAGGTAGTCTAGGACATCTATCATTTCATCTTTTGGTTCACCAACCGACAGACCACCGATGGCATAACCATCAAAGCCGATATCGAGCAGGCCTTCAAGTGATTGCTGACGCAAATCAGGATACATACTGCCTTGAATAATGCCAAATAATGCGTTGGTGCTGCCCAGTCTGTTGTGCTCATCAACACAGCGCTGTCCCCAACGTAATGACAGCTCTAACGATGTCTTGGCTTCGTCATGAGTCGCAGGATAGGGCGTACACTCATCAAATTGCATGACGATGTCTGAGTTCAAGCTGTACTGAATCTGCATCGATTTTTCTGGCGACAGAAAACTTTCGCACCATCGATAGGAGATTTAAAGTCGACCCCTTCTTCGGTGATTTTACGCATGGCACCCAGACTGAATACTTGGAAGCCACCTGAATCGGTCAGGATAGGTTTGTCCCAATGCATGAACTTATGCAAGCCACCAAACTTATCAATAACCTCAGTACCTGGACGTAACCATAAATGAAAAGTATTGCCCAAAATAATATCAGCACCGATGGCTTCAATATCACGTGGCAGCATGCCCTTGACTGTACCATAAGTGCCAACAGGCATAAACGCTGGCGTTTGTACGTCGCCATGATTGAGATGAACCGTACCACGCGCGCACGCGTGTCACCGCTGGCCGTTTTATGTAAGACAAATTGCATATGATTATCGCTATTTACGCTATGAAAATGGTGCTAATTATAGCATTGTTAGCAGTTTTTTGGACATGGATGTTTATGAGGTATTGATATACCTGACAAATGTGTCTTTTGGTTAATAGTATTGTGTCATAACCAAAAGACACAGACAGTACTTATGAGTAGTTGGTAAAGTAGAAATCATAATGGCGAGACAGTAACCATTGCTAAGCGATGTTTTAACTGCTGGAGATATCCTATGAAAAAGGCAACCTACTTATTATTAAGTGGTTCATTATTAACCTCAGGAGCAGCTATGGCGACCGAAGAGCCGAATTATACAGTGTTGTCGCAAATGGATGACTTTGAGCTGCGTCGTTACGATAAGCAGCTAGTGGCGCAAACGTTGGTAAGTGGTGACCAAGACTCCGCCAGTCGCGAAGGGTTTAAAGTGTTAGCCGACTATATATTTGGCAATAATACAGCGCCAACTGACGGTAGTAGTAAAATTAGCATGACTGCGCCCGTTACAATGCAGCCTAATAACAAAAAGAGTGATAGCGAATCACAGAAAATTGCGATGACAGCACCAGTAAGCATGCAGCAAGATGATGGTAAGTGGCGTGTACAATTTACTATGCCCAGTCAATATACGATGCAAACACTGCCAAAGCCTAATAATCCAAACATCACGATTACTGAGGTGCCAGCACAGACGTACGGTGTGATTAAGTTTTCAGGGTTGGCAGGCAGTAAAAAAGTAGCGACTAAAACGGAAGAGCTACAATCTTGGATGCAAATCCAAAATTTGACTATAACGGGCGAGCCTGAACTGGCACGTTATAATCCGCCTTGGACGCTGCCTTTTTTGCGCCGTAATGAAGTGATGATTGCTTACAAGTCAAAGTAATACTAGGCTCAAAGTATAAGATGAGTATTGTCACATTTGTTAAGCTTATTATAAGTAGGACTTGCATTTGTTTGCCGTGCTATTCAAATTTTTGGAAATGATATGCCCATAAAAAAGACAGCAAATGCTGTCTTTTTTGTACTGAATTTTTAAGAAAATAAACTTAGTCTTTTTGCTCACGGATGATATTAAGCATACGACGTAGCGGCTCGGCTGCGCCCCATAATAGTTGATCACCAACGGTAAATGCGCCTAGATACTCAGGGCCCATATTGAGCTTACGCAAGCGACCTAGTGCAACTGTCAATGTACCAGTCACGGCTACTGGCGTTAAACGGTTCATAGTCGCTTCTTTGTCGTCTTCGACCAAGTCCAACCACTCATTGCCGCTGTTTTTAAGTGCTGCTTCGATTTCTTCTAGCGGAATGTCTTTTTTGAGCTTGATGGTAAGGCCTTGCGCATGACAGCGCATCGCACCAACGCGGACACACATGCCATCGATAGCAATCTTATCAGCTTCTGCGTTACCAAGGATTTTATTGGTTTCGACGCCGCCTTTCCATTCTTCCTTGGATTGCTTGTTTTCTAACTGAACATCGATATAGGGGATCAAGCTACCTGCTAGTGGCACACCAAAGTATTGCTTAGGAAAATCATCTGAGCGCTGAGTCTGAGCGATTTTTTTATCAATCTCAAGGATGGCGCTGGCAGGATCAGCCAATTCGTCTTTGACCGCATCGTGTAGCACGCCCATGCCAGCGATTAATTCGCGCATGTTGTTAGCACCAGAACCACTAGCAGCCTGATAAGTCATGGCGCTGACCCATTCTACCCAGCCTTTATTAAACAGCTCACCAATCGCCATGAGCATCAATGACACGGTACAGTTACCACCGATAAAGTCTTTTTTGCCATTGGCTAGGGCGCTGTCAATAACGGCGCGATTGACTGGATCGAGAATGATGATGCTGTCATCTTCCATTCGCAAGGTGCTTGCCGCATCAATCCAGTAGCCATTCCAGCCACTATCACGTAGTGGTTGATGGACTTGCGAGGTATAGTCGCCGCCTTGGCAGGTAATGATGACATCACAAGCAGCTAGCGCGTCAATATCATGAGCATCTTTTAATTGGCCGGTATGAATACTATCAAGGCTTGGGGCATCACCACCTGCGTTGCTGGTTGAGAAAAACACGGGTGTAATACCGTCAAAATCTTTTTCCTCAGTCATACGTTGTATTAATACTGAACCGACCATGCCGCGCCAGCCTACCAAGCCTACTGTTAAATTACTCATGAAACTCAATCCTTTTTACCATAAATTGTTGCATTGCCAGCCGATAACAATGCCGTGAATAGCCATAAAAAGCAAGGCGTTTTGGCTGTTTTTAGGGGTTTTTCATACACTATTAATGATGTTCAGTATAACTTTAAGTTATTAACCTAATGGCGATAGCGGCGATGCCTCACTCGCCACAAGTAGATAGCCCAAAAAATAAAGTTTGTCCGTAGTACTCGTTATGGTGGGCGAATTAAAAGTGTAATGTTTTATAGCGGTTAACGAATAATCCATGCTCATCAGTAGGCGATAACCTTCTGAAATGCTAAAGTAAACAGCTAACGTCAGTTCAATTAAAACCATGGCGATATTCATCATTTAATAGACGGCTAATACATACTATGGATCTCTCACTATTATATTACAGCATACAGTGGCTAGCAGGGTTCATCGCATTTGTGACGATTTGGGGCTGGATACCACTGGATAATTGGTGGGTGCGCGGTGTTGAATTTCCGCGTATTCAGATCATGGTGTTGGGTATCATCGCTTGGATTGGTATGCTGATTTTTTGGTCAGAGTGGCAGCTGGGACAGTGGCTGTTATTTACCGTCTTAAGCATTACATTAGCCTTTCAGCTAGGATGGTATTGCCTTATACCAAGCTATGGAAAAAAGAAGTTCAAAAGGCAAAAGACAAGCCAGAAGGCAGGCGCATCAACTAAAAATAATGGTATCAAACGTACTAACGCCCAATGATGACACCCAAAAACTGGTGGATTTGGTGAAGCAAAGACAGCCTGATATTTTAATTACGCTAGAGAGTGATGATAAATGGGAAAAAGCGCTGCATCAAATCGAGGCTGATTATCCTTACACCGTGAAAGTGCCACTAGACAATCTATATGGGATGCATCTTTATTCTAAGCTTGAGTTGATTGATCCTGAAGTTAAGTACTTGATGATTGATGACATACCTTCTATTCATGCCCAACTGCGCCTGCAAAGTGGTCGCGTGATTTGGTTGTATTGCTTGCATCCCATGCCGCCAAGCCCGACGGAAGCGGATAAATCTACTACCCGCGATGCTGAGCTATTGATGGTTGGCAAACACATCAAAGAAAACAAGCAAACGGCGATATTGGCAGGCGACCTCAATGATGTGGCATGGTCAAAGACGACTCGAGCTTTCAACGTATCTCAGGATTGTTGGATCCGCGTATTGGTCGACATTTTATCAATACGTTTCATGTCAGCTATCCATTTTTACGTTGGGCGCTGGATCATATTTTCCATAGTGCTTGCTTTACGGTAGTGGATATTCGGCGTATGCCGTCGATAGGCTCGGATCACTTTCCTGTTATGACGACTTTACAATACGAACCAGAAGAGGAGAGCAATCAAGCGCAAAATGCCCCTACTGCAGAAGCGGAAGATATCAAAGAGACCGATCATAAAATCATAGAAGGTAAAAAAGAAGGTGAAAAAGTCTCAAAGGAACATGCAGAAGAGCAGAGAAGTTAGGGTTGATAGCCTGCTAATACTATAGCTATCGTATGATGCAATGTTAAAAGAGGCTGTAAGCATATGCTTACGTTAAATAAGGTCTTTAGCCTCTAGTCGCATTAAACTGATTACCCTACAATACCACCATCAACACAAGGATACGCATGGATGCAGTGTTGAGACAGTATCAATAAAAGCACAGGTCAGCCCGCTGTCTTATAGGATACTGTTTATGACTTAGGATGAGTCAGCATGGAAGAAATAATAACAACAATATGAAGCGCCATAGCCCCGAACCAATCGCCCTAGGTTCGGGGCTTTTCTTTGTGTGCGTAATGCTTACATTTATTTTATTCGATATGCTTGTGTTTGGACATGCTGTAATATATTTGAGATGACCTTCTGATTATTTTTAGCGCATAAATGAACGTTAATAAAAAAAGGGTACATGCATTAGCATATACCCTTTTTGACAAGGCATTATTAGATTTGACTTATCGATGCCTATATCAGTTAGCCAAGTACTTGGATGTAAGCACCTGCGCGTAGCTCTTGTAGCCAGTCTTCTTTGGCTTGCGGTGCTAAGCGCTGATAAAGCGCTTGACGTGCCATATTGCGACGATATTGATCGCTAACATCTTGTTGGCGTTTGCCTTCTATTTTCAAGATATGCCAGCCAAACTGGGTTTTGAAAGGAGCAGAGTAGTCACCAACCGCCGTGTTTTTCATCATGGCTTCGAATGGACCAATCATATCTTCTTCACTCACCCAATCAAGATCGCCACCGCGGCCAGCGGAACCGGGATCATCTGAATAGGTCGATGCTAAACCAGCAAAATCAGCGCCGCTGCGTAGCTGTTCATACAAATCATTAATCTTTTGCTCAGCAAGCGCGTCTGTCTGTAGCTCATCAACTTTTACCAATATGTGACGAGTACGCCACTGCGGTATCAGCATGGTGTCGCTGGCTTTTTTGTCAGCCAGTTTGATGATATCGATGCCTTCAGGCGTTATTAGTGGTGCGCTGACCGCGCCAATCTCAAGTTTGGTAATTTCACTTGATAGCTCTGTAGGTAGAGACGCGGCTTTATGAAAGCCCATATCGCCACCTTGTAGCGGAATAGGATAGTTGCCTTGGCTAGCAGCGACCGCTTCAGCGACATCAACGTTTGGTGCAAGCAGGCGAGTACGCAGAGCTTCTGCTACCTTTAACGCCTCATTGCGTTGGGCTTCTGAGAGTCGGCTGTAGTCATCCATGTAAGGCACTCGTACATGAATCGTTTGATACTCACTTTGGTTTAAGCGCTTGGCTTCAGGCGAGGCCAAAAATGCATCAATATCCTGTTCGCTAATGCGCACGCGGTTACCGATTTGGCGCTGTTGCAAGGCTTGAATGGCTGCGTCTTCGATTAATTGCGCACGTAGCGCCGCATAGCTACCAGGTTTTGCTGCGTCCAAACGCTGTTGCAAAGCTGAGATGCTCGTCAGCCCTTCTGCTTGAGCGATTTGACCAAGGCGTTGATTGATAGCCGCTTCATCAGGGTTTAAACCGACGCGCTTGACCATTGATAGTTGTAACTCACGCAATATGAGCGCATTTAACACCTCAGACTGTAGCTGTGCTGAGTTTGCTATTGGTTCACCTGCTGCTTGTGCACGTGCTTGTGCTTGGGTGATAGCATCGATCAAATCGCTCTTTAAGATAGCATTTTCATTGACTAAAGCAATAATGCCGTCGGTGCTATTGGCTGGCGTCAAACGATTGACGTTATTCTGCGCGGTCATGGCATTTGCTTGAGGCGCTTGTGCTTTTGCAGGTTTAACGGTGGCAGCTTGGGCGCTCAATGTAAGCGCAAGGCTGGCACTCATAGATAGCAATACAGCACGGCTGGTTTGACGTAAAGAAAAAAATCTCATGATGCTCCTCATCAATGTCATCGCATCGGATGGTAGTTGGTCAACGCTGTTTAATACTTTTAACAGTCAAATATTAGACAGGGTTGACCATAATAGGGTTACAAACTGGGTTATGAAATATATAGTAAAAATATTTATACAAGCACGGTCTTAATCTTTCCAAGCAGTCTGGACAGGTTCAAAGCCCAAGATTTTATCAGAGAGTAAGCGAGTCAGGCGGCTGCTACCACTACCCAAACCATTCAATCTAATCTCTGCCATAATGGCTTGCGTTGGTTTGTCTTTGACATTTAAGTCATTATAGTAACGACGACCATAAACTGCAAAACCAAAACAGCAGTCTTCGTAATCAACGCCGACCAATGAATCAAGAACTTTATCACGATTGTAATCGTATTGACCTTGAGCCAAGATTCGCCAGCTGTTATTGATTGGAAAGACAGCCGACGCGGTAAAAGCAGAGAGTGGCAGCTGATCGGTGTTTTCATCACGTTGACGTTTGACAAATCCAACATTAAACAAGCTGTTGTCAGACGGCTGATAACGCAGCTCAGTCGTAATATAATTTAAATCATAATCATTGGTCAGTGCGCCACTAACATCAACCCAAAAATTGTTGTAAGGCTGTGTGCTGGTATCCCAAACCATCCCTGAAGATGAAGATGTGAAGACAGGTTGCTGATCATCAAGCGTAACACGTCCATTATCGATATAAAACTGCTCTGCAATGCTACCATCAAAACGTGTCACACCCGTTGCATCGATGTAACGATAATTGATACCAGGAGTAAGCGAATGCAAATCTTGCAAGCGATCATGTCCTAAAAACCAACTGTCAGAGAACAGCTGTTCATAGTTAATAGAGGCAATACGCGTATTAAAGTTCGGAATATCGTTTTGGTCTTCATATGGCGAGTAGGTGTATTTCAATCGCGGGCTTAGCAAGCGATAGCCACCCATGGTGTCGTCGAATGCGCCAAAAGGCGAGCCTGCTTGATAGAAATTCAGACCTGCATCGATACTGGCTTGCGGTACAAATACCGACTGGCTACCATCTTTATCACTCAACTGGTTGTCGGCTAAGCTATCCTCATCATAAGAGGTATAGAGATGTTGTAAGCTTAGTTTTGGCTTGATATAACCCCAAGATTTTTCCATTGGATAAACGGCGCTGAGTTTATTATAAATTCGCCCGCCACTTTTTTCATTCTCAGAGCCATCGTCGATGGATTTTTTGAAATAAGCGGAATCATGTACACCAGTGATATCGAAGCTCTTCGCCCAAGGCAGTCGATAATCGAGCTTGAGCTGCGGCAATCTTGAATAAGGTTTATCTTTGTCTTCTAAGGGTTTGCCATTACTGGTAAAAGCGTCTAGAGTTTGAAAGGTTTCTACCTTCAATTCACCATCAACATAGTCATTATAATAATTGACACGTGCACGGCGTGGTAAGTTTATGGTACTGTCTGATAGACCCAGCGTGTCAAAATCATTGAGGTAGTCTGAATCTGACACATAGCTGTATTTTGCATCACCGCTTAAGCGTGGAATGCTCTTAGATGACCAATAATGATCATAAAAGAAGCTAGAGCGGTCTTCGTCATTGTACTCTTTGTCATTAGGTAAATATGAACCATTAAAAATACCTTCGCCATAACTTTCGGTCAGATAGCGAAACTCGCCTGACACCATAGGATTACGATCGGTATAAATATGGGTATTGAGCGTGGCATCATAATTGGGTGCCAAATTGAAATAGTAGGGTATATCAACTTCAAGACCGCTTTCACTACTGATACTGGCATTCGGCAATAAAAAACCACTGGTGCGACGATTATCAATTGGAAAGTTGAAATAAGGCAAATAGAACACAGGCACGTCAGCGATACGGAAAGTGGTATTATAAGCTTCGCCGCGACCTGTATCGGTATCCAAATCAATGCTTTTGGCATCAAACTGCCATTTACGATTGGTTGGTGGACAGGTACTAAACATGACGTCATCTAGCTCATATTGACTGTCATTTGGTCTGTTCAAGCGCTTGGCATAACCATGAGCTTGCAATTCTACGCTAGCAAAAGCCACATCATTGGCTGTCGACTGTCCAGTTTCAGTATTATAATTTAAACTATCGGCGACCCCAATAAGTCCGCCTTTTGATGCTTTTTCAGTGAAATTGGCTTGGGGGTTATTCGATGAGCGGTTTGGCGCATTGCTATCTAGTGCGTTGCCGCGTGATACTTGCTGACCTGTCGCTTGGTCAGTAAACATGACTTTACCTTGAGCGGCGGCAATGCCATTGCTCAAATCTAACAAGACTTTTTCTGCTTCTATCTGTTGGGTACCCTGATTTATGATGACATTGCCCGACAGCTCTGCATAGTCGACATTGTCGTAATAACCATAATCTGATTCTGAAAACAGCGGCGCTTGATTATTTGGGAGACCATTTAAGTTTGGCGCAGGCTGTCCATTGGTTGCTCCCGCCTCATTGACCGCGCGTTGATAGTTGGGGTTGCTCTTTGGATAAACCATTGACCTTCGCAGCGTTGGGCGCTATCTACGGCATTCGGTAATAACTGTAAGTTTTTACCCACTTTTGGAATGGTTTGCGGGATAGGTGTTAGCTCGTTTTGAAGGGCATCTTGGTTAGCATTATCGCTATTGTTTAACGTTGAGGCGTCTGTATCGGGTGTCAGCTCATAAAACTCTGCTAAACGCAGCAGACTATCTTGAATACTTTCATCACTCACATCAACTTTACCAGTCTTCTGTGCGGCTTTAGGTGCAGTGGTTTCAGTAAGCTGAGCAGTGCTATTGTTTTGAGTGGTCGCAATCGTATCTACTGCTGGTACAAAACCTTGATCATCACTCTCGTTAATGGCGGTAATTTCTAGAGGGCGGTTGTCTAAAGGACTTTCATTAGTAGCATTCTCATTAGAGATGCTGTCGTTAAAGGCGCTTTCACTAAAGGTGCTTTCATTAAAAGTATTGTCAAAACTACTGTCTGAAATATTGTTATCAGCCTTTTGAGGCGTATTACGCTGAAAGTCAGTTTTTTGATTATTGCTATTTTGATAGCGGATATCATTATAGTCGCTGTCTTTTTGGACGCTACTGCGATTGGCATCAGGTGTAACATCAGAGACATAACGGGTGCTACTGTCAGTGATTAGCGACTCAGTTTGCTGTGTGTCAGCATTGCTGGGCGCAGCACTAACGGCTAGGCTGGACAAGCCTAAGGCACTAAATAAGATCAAACGGATGCTTTGGTAAAGCGGAGAATATAACAAGGGCACACCTATGATTGCAGAGCCTATTGAATTGCGATACTGAATTTAGTAACCATATTATTAATCATGTATGGCGGTTAATAAACGACTAAAAAATCACTGATTGATAATGCTATCTTAAGAATTTGGCTGTTTTACATATAATGACGACTAATCATAGTCAAAAAAAACCAAATCAGCTACACTATTTACCAAAATTTATAATATAGCCGAGCTGTTTTTTGAATGGTTGCTGAGGTTATGCTCAGCGCTAGATGTCGAATGATATCCCAATACGCCTGCTACCGCAGTTTTTTTGGCTCAAGACGTCGCTATTTTAACAAGGTTTTGCCTGACTTATCACTACTTTAATTGTTTATGACTTATATTTAACCTGCGATGCCCATTATGACTGATAAAATACTTTTAGAGCCTAATATGATCGATAACAAACTCAATAGCCGTCTACAACAATTAGAGAGCTGGTTGCAGCAAGTATTTGCTGGCCAAGCGTTCCAACTCGATAGTCTACCCGGTGACGCAAGTGCTCGCCAATACCATAGAATCCAGCTGTCAGACAGTAATGACACGACAGTCGCACATTATATTGTTATGGATTCAGCGGACGAACAAGACGCCATGCGCCAGTTTATCAATGTGACTAAGCTGATGGCACCGGCGATCAATGTGCCGACGCTCATTGCGCAAGACGTGACGAAAGGATTTTTGGTGTTACAGGATTTTGGTGCGATAGAGTTCGCTCATCTGCTCGTTGATGCGACGCCTGCGCAGATAGATGAGCATTATCAGTTGGCAATGCAGACGTTGGTCGCGCTACAGACCGTGCCAGTTGAAACAGCCAAGTCGCAACATCAATTGCCAGATTATGATACCGAGTTATTAGATCGTGAGATGGATTTATTCAGCGATTGGTTTATACCTTATATCGGTGTCGAGTTTGATAAAGCATTATGGAATACTTTAAAAGAAGCCTTAATAAAAGAGATTTTGCAGCAACCACAAGTCATCGTCCATCGTGATTATCACAGTCGTAATTTGATGCAAGACCAAGCGGATCGCTCGCGCTTAGGCGTGATTGACTTTCAAGACGCCGTCATCGGCTCTTATACGTATGATTTGGTGTCATTGCTGCGAGATGCTTATGTAGAATGGCCAGAGAGCCAAGTCTCTGCATGGATTAATGATTTTTGGCAGTTGCAAAAGCAGGCAGGCTTGACTACGGCAGATAGCATAGAGCAGCTCGAAAACGATATAAATGTCATGGGCGTGCAGCGACATCTAAAAGTGTTGGGAATTTTTATTCGCTTGTCTGAGCGAGATGGCAAAGACCGCTATTTGGCGGATATACCTAAGGTGATGCGTGATTTAATGTTCGAGTTAGAATGGTTAGAGGCGCACGGTAGACCGCATATGCAACGAGCAGTAGCGCCGTTTAATGAGAGTCTCAGGGATAATATACTGCCAGCTTATCAAAGTAAGTTCGTACAGCAATATATTTAGGGTGAATCACTTGCGAGCTTTATTTGACGCAAATGCTCATCTGATAAGTAATGCTCATTTGATAAGTTACGTTAAAACATTAGCAAGTTTTAATCTGAATGTATAATTCCATAAAATAAAAAAAGGAGCGCACATGTCTGAGATTGACCGAGCAATGATTACCCAAGCAATGATTTTGGCTGCTGGTAAGGGCACGCGTCTGCGTCCGTTAACACTGGATACACCCAAACCTCTGGTGGAGGTGGGTGGGCAACCGCTTATCGTCTGGCACATTAAAGCACTACAAGCGGCTGGTATCACTGATATCACCATTAATGCATCATGGCTGGCTGATAAGCTGATGGATACACTGGGTGATGGCAGTCAATACGGTGTCAAATTGCATTGGTCAGTAGAGGATGATGAGCCTCTAGAGACCGCAGGTGGTATTTTTCAAGCGTTACAAACTGGCAAGCTGCGCGATGAGCCATTTATCTTAGTGAACTCAGATGTATGGACGACCTATGATTTTGCGCAGTTGCGAGATTATAAGCTTGGCGCAGATCAGCGCGCACATCTGTTATTGATTGACAATCCAGAGCATAATAATGGCGGTGATTTTGCGATCAATAATGGTTTAGCCAGCGAGCAGCCGATTGGTGATGCAGACAAATACACCTTTGCTGGCATTAGTGTGATGTCACCACGATTGGTCGATGGGCTGGTATCAGGTCAGCCAGCGGCGTTGGCACCATTGCTCAAGCAAGCGATGATAAAGTTCCAAATCACGGCTGAAATCATTTCTGATAATTGGATAGATGTGGGCACGCCTGAACGCTTAGCGCAGGTAAATGAATTTATCAAAAGTAACGGTGTTGATCACCATCAAGGCGCTTAGATTAAGATGCCTAATTCTTATTAATCTTATATAAGTAATCACATAAAAAAGCAGCGCCGATTCATCGACGCTGCTTTTTATGTGATATAGCCATGGCTAAGTGGGCTGCAAATGATTGCTAGATGCCCATAGCCAACTTGATCAATTGAGCAATCGTAAAAATAACTGCAAACCCTGCTATATATAGCCCAATGAACCATGCCCATTGTGACTGTTTCTTACTGAGCTTCTTCATGCTCGCCTCCTACTATACGTGTTAATGCGCTTTAAAAAGTATAGTCACTGCTCATATTTGCAGTAGCCACATTTTTATATCCTCTATTTACCCTTAGTACATATGCTCATGTCCGGTTTTACCCTTAAAGGTGTAGTAGGCAAAAGCGGTATAACTCAGGATAATCGGTAGCATTATGACGGCACCAACTAACATAAAGGATAGTGAGGTGTCAGCTGCGGCTGCCTCATAAATCGTCATCTGATACGGTACGATGTATGGGAACATGGCGAAACAAACCCCGATATAGCCCATCAAAAACAGTGCCACAGTCAACAAGAAAGGACGATATTCGCGCTCGCCACTTAAGTCTTTACGCATCAAGAAAAATAATAGTAAAACTATAATTGGCATTGGCGCTAGATATAATAGACCTGGGAAGCCAAACCAGCCTTCGAGGGCATTAATGTCTGAAAAATACATAAACGCTGTGACGACGATCATTGCCACTACCAAAGCAGACAGCATCCAGCCAGACACTTTGCGTGCCCAGACTTGTAGGGTATGCTCAGTTTTGATAATGAGCCATGTAGAGCCAAGTAAGGCGTAACCAATAATCATGGCAAAGCCGCAGACAATCGAGAAAGGCGTTAACCAATCAAATGGCCCACCAGTATAGAGACGGTTGCTTGCCTCAAGACCTTGTACAAGCGCCCCAAGCATAATACCTTGAGAGAATGTAGCAACGACTGAACCAACAAAAAAGAAAGTGTCCCATACGTGACGACGTGACGATGCTTTGAAGCGAAATTCAAATGCCACACCGCGCATTATTAGACCGAATAGCATAAAAGTAACAGGCAGATAAAGCCCCGTCATAATGATGCCATAAGCCACTGGGAAAGCAGCGAACAAGCCGCCGCCGCCTAATACTAGCCAAGTCTCGTTACCATCCCAAAACGGGGCAATAGAGTTCATAATGCGGCTACGGTTTTTATCTGAGCCAGCAAAGGGAAACAAGATGCCGCAGCCTAAATCAAAGCCATCAAGCAATACATAGATAAAGACGGATAGAGCGATCAGTCCGCCCCAAATTAAAGGTAAGTCTAATACATCACCGTAGTTAAACATTAGCGTAATCCTCCGTCATCGACGTCGTTTGCAGGAGTATCTATATCTTCTTCAGTACTCTTAGCAGGATTGCTATCGCCACTGAGCGCACGACCTTGGCTTTCGGTCACTGAGTGCTCATAGAAATTATCATCGGCAGGGTCTTCGTACGGTTTTGGCCCTTGAGCGATCAAGCGTAGAATATAAAAACTGCCTGCACCGAAGACAAATATATAGAGAACAATAAAACCAATCAACGTGGTTGCTACTTGCTGTGCTGCGAGCGGTGACATACTTTCTGCGGTGCGTATCACACCATATACAGTCCATGGTTGACGTCCTGTCTCGGTCACAAACCAGCCCGCCAATAATGCGATAAAGCCAAGTGGCGTCATCATCATCCAAGCACGGTGGAACCAGACACTTTCGGGATTATATTGCTGTTTTTTAAAGTATTTATAGAGACTAAATAAGCCGACTAGCACCATTAACATGCCAATACCAACCATGATACGAAATGCCCAGAATACAATCATCACCGGTGGTTGGTCTTCAGGTGCCCAGTTTTTTAGACCTTTTACTTCGCCATCTAACGAATGGGTAAGAATCAAACCTGAAACATAGGGAATGCTTATTTCATATTTATTGGTCTGGTTTTCTTGGTCGGGAATAGCAAATAGGCGTAACGCTGCGCCGCGCTCATCCTCCCAAATACCTTCCATTGCTGCGACTTTGGCTGGCTGATGCTCTAAAGTGTTTAGACCATGCTCATCGCCAATCAATACTTGAGCGGGTGCGACAAATATCGCCATAATCATGGCCATACCTAGCATAACGCGACCGTGCTGGCGATGTTCAGTATGCTTTTTAGATTGAATATAATAAGCACCAACCCCGCCAATGACAAAGGCTGTCGTCAAGAATGCCGCTGTCATCATATGAGCATAGCGGTAAGGGAATGAAGGCTAAAAATGATCTCAAGCCAGTTGGTAGGATATAAAAGACCATCTGCGCCCATCATAAAGCCTTGCGGCGTCTGCATAAAGCTGTTGGCGGCTAAAATCCAAAAGCCTGAAATCAGTGTACCAATGGCGACAATGGCAGTGGAAGCAAAGTGCATACGTTTGCTCACGCGCCCCCAACCAAATAGCATAATACCTAAAAAGGACGCTTCTAAGAAAAACGCGGTCAATACTTCGTAGGCGAGTAGTGGCCCCAAGACGTTACCGGCTTTGTCAGAAAAGACCGCCCAGTTAGTACCGAACTGGTAGGACATTACTACACCAGATACCACGCCCATACCGAATACCACGGCAAATATTTTGACCCAATGCTTGTAGACTTCAGCATAGATAGCTCGCCTGTTTTGAGCCAACGAAATTCAAGTACCGTCAACCAGCTGGCAAGTCCGATAGAAAAAGCGGGAAAAACAATATGAAACGAGATAACAAAAGCGAATTGGATACGCGCGAGCATCAGCGCATCGAGCTGGTCAATCATAAACGTAGCGAACATAAACGGTTACCCTTATCTGTTAGCTGAATAGCGCTGGCTTCCATAAAACGCTCAAGTAACTGCCCGCAATCGTCTATAGATTAAGGTAAAAAGTAGTACGGGCAATGGCTCAGTGTTGATTAGCGAGCAATCTTAGGGATAGAGTGCGGCTAAGCTAACGACTGTTTAGCTGAATTAAGTAATTTATATCCCTATAAATTAATACATTACTGTCAGGTGCTGTCAATATATTATGCGCTTCCCTCGATACACACGCAAGCTGCGCAACAGATTGGTCGCATACCTGATAGTCATTAAAAACTGCTGAGATAAACCCAGATATATCAGACTAATCGCTTGGCAAAACAAGATGTTATCAAGTTCACCTTAATAACAGTAATGTTTTATTTTTGTCCTAGTATAGGCACAAATATCCAACAGAGTACAAAGTTGCAAAGCCATCTGCTTTACTCTTAATTTTAAAGTGCAAAGACCAGTGCAGTGCTATATGACACAAGCAATCATTATTCCTGCAATTGTTTATGTAAAATCTGGCGCAATGTCAAAATAGTTTGCGGGTTAGTTTGAATGCTATGACCACCGCTGATAATCGTCTCAGAGGCCGCGCCATCAAGATGAGCGCTGGTATAAGGAACAATACCATCTGAGAGACGTTCAGTTAGCGCTTGGCTGATATCTTCATTGACAGTGACGGCTGCAACCAGTGGTTGGGCAGAGAGCTTTGAGCTATCAGAAGGCTACTGGTAACGCCTGTCTCATCTTTGCTGTCTTCTTCTACTGCTTGCGATAAATCAACCTTTGCACCAGCTGGCTGCATTTGCGCCAGTCCTTTGGTAATATCGGCATCATTATTGGCAATGATAGAATGATAGGTCACACGATCATTGATGGTGATGTCTTTCGTCAGCTGTATAAAAGAGGATTTGTCGCTCAGCTGACTTGCGCCATTTTGTAAATATAGCGCACCCAAAGGATTTTGTGCCAAATCACCTTGCGTGGCAATGGTTGCTAAGTTGTCCGTGACAGTTTTTACCAAACCGACTGGCAAATAAACGATACGGCGCAGTGCCCGAGTGAACCAGCGATCTGCATAGTCAGTTCCGCGAAAAGGCGCTGATAAAAAGACAGCCGTATCTACTTGTGGTAAGGCTTTTAGCTCAAAGCGTTCTTTTAGCTGATCTTCGCCAAATGATGCTTTAAGTGCGTCACGAATCTTACGTTTTTCACTATCAGACAGCACATTTTGATCGTCTAGTCTATCTAGGTCATCGACCAAGTTTTCATCAGATAGCATCATGCGGGCGATAATGGCACCCATACTATGACTGATAATCACGCTGTTTTTGCTGGCGCGATTTTGTCCTTTAGGATCAGTTTGCTCGTAGGTGTTGTTGATTAACTGCTGTATTTGATAACGGTTTTCTAAAATGGGCAAATTGGTTGGATAGAATATCTGCCACACTTGATAGTTATCACGCAACTTATCGTCGTTGAGAATATCGTTGGTTAAATTGACCCAAGTGGCAGGGCTAGAAGCCAAACCATGCAGCATAATCAGGACGCGCTTATTGGGATCATAAGGCTCAAGCATGAATAATTTGGGCAGTCTGGCCTCTGGCTGGCGAGTGATTAAATTGAGATAACCGACGCCATCTAGCTGGTTCTCAGACAGCCACAAGCCATAACCTGCAGAAAAGTTAGCCGCCAGTGGATAGTCACTATTAAGGATATTGACGCTTTCGCTTTGGTATGGGTTGTATAAATGAATATCGAGCTTGCGACTGCTTAGTACATCCAGCACGCTATCGCCGCTTGGTTCAATCAATCCTGTTAATAGCAAATGTCCAGTAGGGTAGATGCGCGAACTTGGCTTGCTCTCATCTGTGTCTCCATCTTTCTCATTGGTCAATCGACCTGACAATGATGACACTAATAATTGGCGAATCGTGGTGGTATAGCGGTCATCCAGTGAGGCCACCAAGCTGATACCTAAGCCTGGACGTTTGCTAATTGAGTTAAGCCCAGAGAGGCGTAATTCGTAAGTGGAAACCAAGTCTGCTAGTGCAGAGGTTTGCTTATGTGCATTTTGCAAATAGTTATTTTCATTAGGCAAATAAACACCAAGATCATAATCATCAATTTGTATTTTCATGACGTTGACTTGATCGGTAGGTTTGCCCTTGAGCGGTGAGTAATTGGCAATCGCGGCTTGGCTACTGTTATTAAGATTGCTAGCGGATGTGGGCAAATAGTCTACTTTGGTGCCGCCCATCAATTTATTTGAGCCGTTGGTTGATCTATAAAGCTGGGTTATCACATCATTACTGGCGGCATTATAGATGTCTTGGGTCTGAATATCGGTGTCATTTGGAATACGGTTCTGTGACTGAGAGGGACTTTTATCTTGATCTGCGCCCTCAAAATCATGCGTCAAACTGTCATAAAATAAATAGGTATAACTGGATTTGATAGCATCGAATAATCGCTCTTGATAACCTGTTAGACAGCGATTGGTGTTTTCTTGCTGGACTTTAGCTTCTGTATCTTCTAAAGGTGCGTTGGCATAATAAGGATCAAGTGGCGGGCGAGCCAGCGCATTACGGCAGTCCTGAGAGGCAGAAAGCTGTCGCGCTTTTGCGTAGTGTAACTCTGCAAAAACTGCTAAAGCAGGACGGTAGTGTTCATTCAAAATACTATCAGTAAGCTGAGTGAGGCATAAATCAAACTGCTGCATACAGGCTTGCTCATTGAGCCCTGCCGATAAGAGCGCTGATGCCGTGTCACTGCTTAATTTTTTGGTAGTGACGATATTACCGCGCTGCGCAGTAATCGTCTTCGCTGACGCTTGCTTATTCACTGATACCGTACTGCACGCAGGTAGTAATGCTACCGCGGCTATCAAGGCGACTGATGTGATCGAAAATGGGGTTTTCTTAGCATGCGTCACCATATTTTTGATAGGGCTAGCGAAAGTCATAGGTGAGTCCAGTTAGTCGTAAAAGCATGATTGAGTCAGTAATTTATAAGAAGAAGTGTAGCGTAACTTTTCGCATTAAACTATTTTATTTAAATTTCAAAAATACGGTTTAAACTTCGATAATTGAATCGAACACGCATTTAAATAAGGTAGACAGCAAGTTGGATTCAATGGAGTTTTGCTAGACATAAAAAAGCCCCTGACTCTATATTGAAGTAATTTCTATATAAAGTCAGGGGCTTAGTCGAGTCAATCTAGCTTATGGAGCAATCATGGAATTTGGTAAATTTACTTAATGAGATTTAAATACCCAATCAATGTTAAGCACTAGGCTTAACATTGATGTCAGGCGCAGGTATATCCCAGATGTAGAATTTACCCTCTTCAATAAGTTTGATTTGCTGACGAATGATGTCATTGTTAGGGTTTTTCTGTTCAAGACGACGCAAGCGCTCTAATGCATTATCGCGGCGGTCACTTAATAAGTCTGACTGTGCCAAGCTTTGCTCTGCTTCGGTATAGCCAAGAGACACTGCGCGGTCTAGGTATTTTTGACCTTCTTTGAAGCCGCCGCCTTCTGACAACATCATGCCGTATAAGAAGTTGGCTTCGCCGCTATCAGGTTGCAGTTTAATGGCACGGTCAACATATTTTCCACCGCGTATCGTATAGTCTGATCCCAAATCTAAGTTACGTCCCATGCCATTGAGTTTAGCGGCACGAATCAATACATCATAAGAGGCATTTGGTGATTCAGCATAAGGCTGTATCCATTCAGCCAATACTTTGATTTTTTCACGCGTATAATGGCGCTGTGAGCGGTTAGGGAAGTTTGGTGGGTAATGACGGGCATTAGGTGAGACGTCTTCGATGAAGTCATCAAGCAAGCTCACGTCTAGCTGATCGTTGTTATTACCGTTTTGCTGAGGAATCAACACAGTCGGTACAAAGCTTACGTCTGACAATTGCACTTGCGGCGTTGGTATATTGGCAAGCTGACCACTACGCAGGTCGACACCAGTAGCGGTCAATGGACCAGGCTCATAAACTCGAGTGGTGCCAGTGAACTCAGGTATTTTTGGTGCTGGTACAACATCTTGTGGTTGCAATGTACTCATTGGCGCACGATACGGCTGAGCATTATTTGGCAAAGGAGCGCTTTGTGGAACACTACTGCTTTGAAGGTCAGTTGGTTGAGTATTGGCTGTCACCGCCGCAGTCGGTAAAGTGGATGGAGTACCCTCTTGTGCTGTACTAGCCGCAGTCGGTCGAGCAAGGCGAATCACACGTTTGCTAGAATCCATAGCGCTAGGCACCGATGTGGCAGTAGTATCGGTCTTTGCAGCATCTGTTGCCGCATTGGTTTCAGCCGCATTGACAGGCGCTGATAATAGCATGGCACAAGCTGTGGCCAGTGCTGTCAGAGTTGCCAGTTTAGGCGACTTGCTAGACGAACGGGCAGAGAGAGTCGATTGGTTGATGGCTTTCATAAAAATCGTTACCTTAATTTATTTAGTTGTTATTTAGCAATTGAATGGTTATTAGCTCATGTCTTTGCGGCAAAATCATACAAATTTTTAATACCCTAACAAATTCAACTGAGCGCTATCAGTAGTAGGATTGTTAATAGTAACGCGATAGCGTGTACGTTATGCCAGCGACAGCAGGGTAAATGAGAGCAATATCAATAATAAAGCGCACTGCACTTACCATCACAACGAACTTACCATCACAATCTATCGCTCAAAACCTGCTATCACAGATGGCAATTACAAGTGATATGCCGTGGCTTTCATGCGATTGGCCATCCAGCGCATAGTATGACGTACAGGCGGTGATAACGCTGCGCCGCCACTTGCTAATGCCAGCTCACGATGATGCAACTCTTCAATATCCATTTGTGCCAGTATCTCTTTTGAGCGTTTATCGTGCTCTGGTAATTGGGTGATATGGTCTTGTAAATGTTCGCTGACTTGAGCTTCTGTCTCTGCGACGAATCCCAAGCTAAATTCATTAGAGATGCACCCGCGACTGCGCCAAGACCGAAAGACATGCCATACCATAATGGCGTAAAGACACTGGCATGACTGCCAAGCTCGTCTAATCGCGTCTCGCACCAGACCAAATGATCGACCTCTTCTTCGGCTGATTGCTGCATGGCTTGCTTGACGCCGTTGTCTTTGGCGGCAAATGCTTGACCATGATACAGACCTTGCGCGCATACTTCACCAGTATGATTGATACGCATCAATCCGGCGACATGTCGCGCCTCGGTGATAGTGAGCTCAGGAATCTCGTCACTGCTGACTGGTAGTGGACGAGTGCTAGGGTTTGAATGTGGTACGACAGCTCGTAATGCCTTATCGACCCCAAGTAACAATTGGTCGACTTTGGATAAGGGACGCAGGGCCATGATTCACTCCTGATGGCTTAAATACGATCAAAAAATTAAACTTATCTGTTCTGCTAAAAACATTATCTGTTTTTCTAAAATAATGATAGTGATTAACGCATAGGTATTACTATAGCAAACAATCCAAATTATCAGCATCAATATTATCGGTTTGATAACACATTGATTGCTATAGCAGCATGTCAATCTTACTTATGGAGCCACTTCATCATGCGTTTGGATGACCGCATTTTTAATATGTTTATTGAGCTTACTGTATAAAAAGGCACCGAAGGCAATGTTTATGAGTCCTGTCACTAAAAATAGCTGAGGTAAATTGAATCCCAAAGCGTTCAAGATCACGATAGAGAAAATCGCTGAGGTGACCATAAATATCGCGTTAAAGATATTGTTGGCACCAACGACGCGCGCGCGGTGGCTCTTGGGTGCATAGGCCTGCATAGAGGCATATAACGGCACGATGTATAAACCGCCGCTAAAGCCCAAAAAGAATAAATCAGCAAACACGCGCCAGCTGCCACTCACCGCAAATAACTCACTGATGCCAAACAGAGTTGCATTATTCACATTGATGTTGAGACTTGACAGTGAAAAATACAAATCAATCGCAAAAATACTTAAGCCCGTGATACCAAAGGGCAAAAGACGTAAGCTGACTTGGTTTTTGGTTAGTGATTTGCATAATAATGAGCCAATCGACACACCAACAGAAAACAAGGTTAATAGGAAAATAACCACTGATTCATCACCATGTAAGATGACCTTGCTGAATTCTGGCGTTTGGGTCAAAAACGTCGCGCCATAAAACCAAAACCAGCTATTACCAAGGATGACAAAGAACAAAAAAGGCAATGAATATAAGTAGCGCACCGTCGCCACACTAGTGGTCACAATGTTCCAGTTGATTTTTAGGTTTGGCTGCATCGCTGGCATGTGGGGTATCAATCGTGCGACAAAATAACCCAATACGGCGATGACCAATACGGTCACACTTATCCAATAGAGCGGCTGTGTTATCTGGGTTAAAACACCCGCGATAATCATACCGAGTAAGATCGCTAACGATGTTCCCATTTGAAACAAACCATTAGCACCAACCAATTCATCTTCTTTCATCGCTTGTGGTAAGTAGCGTATTTAATAGGCCCGAAAAAAGTAGATTGAGTACCCATGAGAAACAACGCGACAAATAACAATGCATACCATTCAAACACGAACCTACTGCCGCAATCACCATAATTACGAATTCAAGCAATTTAATCAATCGTGTGAGTTTTGATTTTTCAAATTTATCCGCGATTTGTCCTGCCAGTGCAGAAAATAAAAAATAAGGTAAAATAAACAACATCGCGGCCAAGTTATTCAAAATACTGACTTCCATGCCCAACTGACTCGCAGCGGTGTAAGTCAAAACCAGTATGAGTGCTTGCTTAAAAATATTGTCATTAAACGCGCCCAAAAACTGGGTAAAAAACATGGCGCTAAAACGGCGGTGCTTAAATAATTGAAACTGATTGGCCATGAAAATTCCTACAGACGGGTCGCGGTTGCTAGATCAAAGAAAAGCGCTGTATACCGCTTTTCAAGTGAAAGTAATTATCGATATAATTATTAACAGTATCAAAAACTTATCGAAATATAGCATAGGTTTTATCAATATTAAGCCGTATAATAGCAAGGCTTTGGTAAAAATACATGCGCTCGACGCTATGATTTCATAATTATCTAAGTTATGATTTGTAAATTTTGCATGGTTGCGTCGCGAGGTGTGAGTAATGGCAAAGGCTTGCTACCACTTACGCATGTCCATATCTTGATAAAAACATGGTGCTAATCTGACACCAAGGTTTGCGTTATAAATGGTCATTATCCAAAGCAAGACAGTAAACCATAATTCAGCCAACGGCTATAAGTTTATTCACCGGTAAGACTAGGCGATTGTTATCGTTCATAATATTGTGCCGCGTGAGGTGATAGGAAATACACATGAAACACCAGCCTTCAACGCTCGCGCGCAATGTATCGATGATGCAGTGTGATACGGATAATGTTCGAGAGGATATTAAAATTCAAGATTTTCAGAGTGACCGTTTTCAAAAAACACGTCGTACAGCAGCTATGACAACTCATGCAATGCGCCGCGCATTCATTTTACGCGTTCAGTACTTTTCACTGCGCTAGCGACCAGCCTAGTGGGTTTCGGTATGGCACCTGCTGCATTGGCTGATACCACAAATAATGTCAGTTCTCCTAAACCACCTACGAGCAATCAAATAGCTGTCGATCAATCAAACAATCAATCAACCAGCACTCAATCGACCACACTGTCAGATGATGATACTCAGCTCGATATCGCTTTGGATGCATTGCGCCTAAAAAAGGCAGTAGAGCAGGGCATTATCGATCAGTCAGTATTGGATGAGTACAGCGAACAAAGCCTAGGCATTAAGAAGTCTGATGCTCAAGATAAAAGCGCTAAAAAACCAGATGCTCAGGGTATGGTCAATTCTCAGGTAAATGCCATGGATAATATGGCTGGCGCAAATGATGCTCAGCTCGATCTTTCTAATAGCGCCAATGATGACTTGTTGCAACAAGCCGCAGCCATACAGCAGCAGGGTTATCAGATGATGACGCCCGAGGAGATTAATCGTGAGCTGGCTGCGATGGACATGCAGAATGCCCAAGATATTGATGACATCACTAATAGTACGGACGTTAATAGCAGTACTGACATTAATAGTACCAACGTTAATAACAATTACAGTAACAATAATAATGATATCAGCAATAACGATCGCGATTTTGACGCGCCAATTGCTACATTAGATGATACAACCCCGCCTATTGGTTTAGATGTGGATTTGGATGCGACCAATCTGCCAGCTCCTAACAATCTTGAGACATTAGGTAGGAATGAGAGCGCCGCTGAACGCGCACAGACGGCTGAAGTTATGTCGCGTCCGATCGATGTTAGCGACTCTGTCAGTAGTGGACGCGTGGATGGAACCGGTACTTTCGATAATGAGATTGTCGCCAATGCCAGTGATGAGACCAATGAAGATGGTACAACGTCAGATATCATCAATCCTGATGACTACTTGCCAGACTATCAAGCGGACTCTCAGGGAATAAACCAGAGTATCGAACAAGCGAGTAAGCCCAAGCCAATGGCGCGTAATAAAGGCAATATCGTGAAACGCCTTTATAACCGTTTATTCAATGCAGGTGTGATGGCATTACCACATGTAGATACCACAATTTATCTACGGCAGGCGACCGCTGAAGGTACTGTCAATGGTAAGCCAAAGCTCACCAAAGCGGACAATGACGTTCAGCCCATGAAAAACATCAAGGCTGCCCTTGATGATACGACAGTTCAGTCAGTTACCGACTTTACGGCCGCCTTGCCACGCCTGCGCCAAACAGCATTAGAGGCAGCCCAAGCAGTAGGTTACTATGATATTACGTTACGCCTACGTCAGCGCAATGCTGACACGATCGATGTCATTATCGAAGAGCTGGGCGAGCCAGTACGTGTGGACAGCCGTATTGTTGAGATTCGCGGTGAAGGCAGTGAACAACCAGAATATATAGCACTTGAAAAAGACTTGCCGCCACAAGTAGGCGATATCTTCAATCACCGTGTTTATAAAGATAGCAAGGCGGCCCTTGAGTCGCTGAGTAATACTTATGGCTATTTTGATCAATATTGGCTCAACAAATCCGTCGATATTATCTTGCCAGATAATACTGCAGATGTGTCGCTGGTCTACAACACTGGGGATCGTTATGAGTTTGATGACGTTGTGTTTTTTACATACGATGAAGAAACCAATACCTTAACCCAAGATCCTGACAAGCTACCTGTTGAGTTGTCACTATTACAACAGTTGTTCGACTTTAAGCCCGGCGATCCTTTTTATCGTCCAGCGGTGACCGAGTTTAGCAATGACTTATCAGCGACTCGTTATTTTAATACAGTCAACGTTGAGTCGATATTGCCGCCAGATGAACGCAGTGAAGCCAGTACTTTGGCTTTTGATAACACACCTACCAATGATAGCGGCACACTCGACGACGATATTAATAGTGATGGCGCCTCAGACATTGCGGGCAATAATGGTGCTGAAAGTTCAGCTGCTTCTAATAGTAGCCGTGTTAATCAAGACAATAACGCTGATGATGGTGATGAAAATAACACAGAGAGTGAGGGTAATACGACTGCCAATAGCGGTGAAACAGTCAATCCCGCCGACATCGCGGCGATCGATTTTGAAGCTGATGCAGCAACACTTGATAAACTACAAGCTATCAAACAAAAAGCAGAGCGCTTGAGCCGCTTACCAAATGATCGTGTATTGGATGAAAAAGACCAAGAGGCGGACAATCTTTTGGGTAAAATAAGCGACGGCATCAGTAATATTGCGCAAAAAATATTCCCTGATGAAGAAAGCTTAATCACTGATGAAAACTTTGTACCACCAACGTTGGCTGGTCGAAAAACACCGCAACAAGTGGCAGAAAGTAAAAAAGTACCGTTGTATGTTTTTGTCTCTTCAAGTAAGCCGCGCGATGCCCAAGTAGGTCTTGGTTACGGCACAGATACGGGCGTGCGAGCGACGGCAAAAATAGACTATAATTTGCTCAATCGTAAAGGCTATCAAGCCGGTGCAGAGACCGAAGTTTCCAGAATTACTAAAAACGTCGCTGTTTATGCCAGTCGACCTTGGAAACATCCACTTAACGATAAATTAGATGCGCGTCTTACCTATGAAGAAGAGGTCATCGACCAAGGTGAAGGCAACTTCGACTTATCTACTACGACGCTAAAAGCAGCATTGGCGCGTAATATTCGCCGTGACAGTGGCTGGAATCGCAGCTACTCTGTGAATTACCGTTTAGATGAGCTAGAGACTGGGGTCGATGAAACAGAGTTGGACGATCTACCTATTCGCTTTACTTCCTCTAAGCCTAAGCAGCAAGCGCTGCTATTTGGTTATGGTATGAACAAAACCGACGTAGACAGCGTGACCAATCCGACTCGCGGTATGCGTCAGTATTACTCGCTTGAAGCAGGAGCTGATAAAGCCTTAGCGACACTAATATGGCAATCATTCGCGCGGGTGTCAGCGGCATTTATAGTTTTGGCGATGAGCAAAAGCATCAAGTGCTGGGCAGTCTGAATACAGGCTACATCTGGGCAGATGATTTTTATGATGTGCCTTATAAATTACGCTTCTTTGCGGGTGGCGATCAAAGTATTCGTGGTTATGACTATGAGAGCTTGTCACCGCTCGACAAGGGCTATTTGACTGGTGGGCAAGTGCTTGCGGTTGGTAGTGCAGAGTATAACTATGAATTTAAACCAGGATTCCGTGGGGCATTCTTCACTGATGTGGGTAATGCTTACGACAAAAACTTCGAGACTGAGACAAAGGTCGGCGTCGGTGTTGGTATCCGCTGGGCATCGCCAGTCGGTGTGGTACGAGTTGATGTGGCTGCTGGCGTGACAGAAGAAAGCATACCCGTTAGACTGCATTTCTTTATTGGCTCGCCTTTATAGCCATGTAATCCAGTAGTGACATCATTTAGCGCGTATTGAACATTATTAAGTCGTCTCCGTTAGTGACATAGAGACAGGTTCAATACGCGCTATTAGCAATATCCGTTGTATTTCTTATTTATCGTGCCGATTGCCGGTGACCATTCTTTAACGTAGTTGAGTGTCATGCTGACAAAAAATACCCCGCCTAATAACGCCCCAGATGAAGATCCAGCACAGCGCGACGCTCGTGCCGTCAGACGTTGGTATCCGCTGTCATTTTTGCTCAAATTACTGGTGCTTATTTTAATTGTGCTGGCCATCATGTTTGCCGTGTTTTTTTACGCAATGGGCACAGAGTCGGGTACGAAGTTTATATTAGAGAAAGTCAGTGCTGAGACGGGCATTGATTTTAAATATGGTCGCGGTAATTTACGTGATGGAATCTGGGTCACTGATATCGATATCAAGGCGACTGAAGACCTTGAAGTATTGGTTGATAAAGCTTATGTCAAGATAGGCTGGCGTGCGATATTTGCCAAAGAAGTGCATCTGCGTGATGCAGACATACAAACCATTGAGATTATCAATAACAAGCCACCAACGGGTGAGCCGTTCGATTATAAAACGTTACAGCTACCAGTGAACTTACGCTTTGATCACGCTAAAATAAAAAATATTACTTATAAACAAGTGACCAAAGAACCCATTGTTGTGCATGATATTGTTGCCCGTAATTTGACATGGGTCGGTAGCATGGTAACGGTTGGTCGCGGCGATTTACAATATGCTGATATCGTCAAAATCAGTGCCTTACAAGGTGAAATTGATTTACAAGGCGACTATCCGCTAGATTTAAGCGCGATTGCAGAAGTCAGTGCGCTAGAAAAAGCCTATGTTGACCCATTGAATATCACGGCAACAGGGACGTTAAAACGTACGGTTGGTAAAGTTCGTAGTCGCTACAATGACAGCGATGTTAGCGGTGATTTTGTTGTCCAAGGATTGGATCAGGATTCGCCATTCCAGGCAAAATTGCAATGGGATGATATTTTGATCCTTATGCGGAAAGCCAAAAAATTCGTTTAAAAAGTGGTACTGCTACCGCGACAGGGGTTATCTCTGAAATACGTCTGCGTATCAATACTGAGCTGACAGCTAAAGACATTCCGTCCGGTCACTATCAAGGTCGAGCCGTTATTGCAAACAGTCAGTTGCGTATTGATCGCTTAGATGCTCAGGTGCCAGCTGGAAATTTAATTCTGCAAGGTATTTTAGATTGGCAAGACAGTTTTGATGCAAAAGTGCGAGCGACAGGTAGCAATTTTGATATTCGCCGCGTTATTCCTGATGACTATGCTGATTTCAAAGCATATGCACCGCAAAAGCTGAATGGTCGACTTTCATTACATTATCAGCAGAAAAACAGCACTGGTAACATAGAGCTTGATGCAGATTTGCGTCAACGTGATGGCGAGCATGTGAATGCTAATATCGTCCAAGGCAAAACATCAGCGAAGTCGACACAGGTAGCGCCTTGGTATATCGATGCCAAATGGCAAAACCTAATCCGCCGCGATGTGCCTAATATCGGTAATATTGATAGTCCGCGTGGACAGGCGGATGTCATCATTCGTGGCTCACGGTTATCAGTAGATGCCAATGCGGTCATTAATGAATTGAATGCCGCTCCTAAAGGCAACTATGATGTGCGCGTGCGCAAAGCTGGGGATGTCATCGACATCAATCGCCTGAATTATAAAGGAGTCGTGGGCGACTTATCAGGTACTGGGCAGATTCAATTGGCAAATAAAAAGCGTCCGCTCACATGGCAGATAGATGCGCGTACCAATGGATTATTGCCCAAACAGTATCGCAGTGATTTGCCGCTTGAGCGCCTAACCGGTAGTGTCAGCGCGCGTGGTCGTTTATTGACTATTACTAAAGGTGGCGTTAGTGGTCAGCGTCATATTATCACCTTAAACAAGACCGACTTGCAGGCGCAACTTGATGCGACTCAAGATGGCCGTGCTATTGGCATAACGGGTGCAGGTGATGCCAAAATCGATATCGTTGGTGGCGAGCTGTCTATGTTCGATGCGCGCTTCAAGGGACAAGTCGATACTGCAGATGTACCAAAAGGACGCCTATCTATTGATGCGGCTGGCACGCCAAAGTTTATCAGTATTCGTAAGCTCAATTACAACGGTGAAGCGGGCGCAGTGAATGCCAAAGGTGTCATCGATTTGCGTAAAAATATCGGCTGGACGATAGATGGTCGCTTCGACAAGTTTAATTTGGGTTATTTTTTACCCAATAATCCCGCGATTATTACTGGTGATTTGAAAACCAGTGGCGAGTGGCAAACTGCGCCTAAGAATAGTAAAAATGCCGCAGGCAAACTGCAACGTTTTGCGGTGAATTTCGATGGAGTGCTAGATGCTGAGCAACTGCCAGCAGGCAAGCTAACCATTGATGCCAGTGGCGATGACCAGCTGATTCGTATCAAGCGTTTCCGTCATGTGGGCGCGGCAGGCAGTATTGATGCCAAAGGGACGGTTGATGTACGTCAAGGCATTGCGTGGATATTGACGCAGTGATGGATCGTTTTAATATTGGTTATTTCCTTAAAGATACCCCAAGCCTTATCACCGGCACTATCGATACGGATGGGCGCTGGAGTGACTCGCAGCAAATCATTAATATCAAAAAAATTGATTTAAGAGGCATGTTAAAGGGTCAACCGCTTAGTGCCAAGGGTAGCTTAGCGGCGAAGATGCGTCTGCCAAAAGATTTGGCAAGCTATTTCAAGCGCCTACAAACGCAAGATGCACAGGCGCAATATAAGCAAGTAAATGCCTTGATAGACAGCTTAAACGCGGATAATTTAGTGCTACGTTGGGGTGATAATTATGTTACTGCTAATGGCAATGCTAAGCAATTACAAACCAAAATTAACATCACCAGTCTGGATCAGTTGTCAGATAAATTGGCTGGCAAAGTCACTGGCGGTGCGACCTTATCACAGCCAGTAGGACAAGCGCTGCCAACCATTTATATCGATTTAGTCGGTGAGCGAATTGCACTGCCGGGCTTTATTTTGCGCCAAGGTCGCGTGCGCGGTAAGCTGGTCAATTTAGCAAACAGCCCAAGTCAGCTTATTATCACCGCTGAAGGTTTAGATGCAGCTGGACAGAGTTTTAAAAGCGTTAAAGCGACTTTTAATGGTACTGAGCAAGCGCATGTGGTCAATCTTGACGTTGCCAATGAGCAGCTCACGATTGGCGCAAGGCTTAAAGGCGGCTTCAATCGAAATAAACTGAGCTGGTCTGGCGTCATCGGTAAGGGCCGTGTTCAATCTAAATATGCGACCTTAAATCAGTTACAGCCAGCGCAGTTAATTGTGAATTTACCCAACAATCAAAATGGCAATACTACCGATTTAAAAGTACAGTTGGCAGCGCACTGCTGGCAAGCCACCGATCAAACGGGCAAGGTGTGCTTACGTGAAAACTTAATCGCGTCACCTGATAAAGGTGAGGTGAATATCGCCTTGCAAAATCTAGATACGTCATTACTATCGGTCTTTTTACCCAAAGATATCGACTGGCATGGCAAAATTAATGGTAAGGCGATTGTTGGCTGGCAACGTGGTCGTCCACCGACGATTAATACTACCCTGTATTCAGACAACGGCAAAATCGGTTTGATTCAAGATGGTGATAGTTTACCCGTCACTCTGCCTTATAAGCGGGTCTCACTGATTGCACTGTCCGTCCCTGAAGGCATCAAACTACGTACCGATATCAATACTGGTGGCGGTGCGCGTGGTTATGCTGAAGTGGTCGTTGATCCTTATAAGACGCCTAAGCCAATTTCGGGCGCTTTAGTATTGAATGAGCTTAACCTTGCGATATTCAAGCCTTTCTTCCCAGGTATGCGAGTGCTAGAGGGCAATGTCACGATGGCAGGAGGATTGGGCGGTACATTAGATAAGCCGCAATTCTATGGCGATGTGAAACTTGCTAATGGCCGTATTGCGATGCTTGATTTGCCCATTAATTTAACCAATGTAAATACTGACGCCAAAATTCGTGGTACGCAAGCGACTATTGATGGAACCTTCAGCAGTGGTACGGGTAAAGGGGTTTTGACTGGTACCGTTAATTGGCAACAAAAACTCCAAGCCAAGCTTAGCGTTAGCGGCGAGCGTTTGGTGATTACTCAGCCACCATTGTTAGTGGCAGAAATCAATCCTGATATTGATATCATCGTGCGTCCAGGCGATCGTTATGTCGATATTAAAGGGGCGGTCAGCGTACCGTCAGCGACCATTCGTCCGCCAGAAGCCAGCGAAGATATCATTACTCAAACTGAAGATGCTGTGGTTCTTGATCGTCGTCTTATTGGCAATATTGACGAGGTATTGGCAATATCGAAACCTTGGTCAATCAATGCGGATATCGGTGTCGACTTGGGTGATGATATCAACTTCCGTGGTTTTGGTGCCGTTATTCCTTTAGCTGGTGCGATTAATATCACTCAAAATGGCACGGGTGTCATGCGTGCAAAAGGGGTGGTGCAAGTATCACGTCGTACCAATATCAACGCTTTTGGTCAGAACCTAGAGCTTAACTACGGACAAGTGCGCTTCAACGGTGATGTGATGAAACCTAACCTCAGTATTGAGGCGGTTAAAACGATCAGTGGTAAAACCGTAGGTGTGCGTGTCAAAGGCAATACAGAAAGCCCCAATATTATTGTCTTTAATAATGCAGGTTTGACCCAACAGCAGGCGATGAATGCTTTGGTGACAGGTCGAATTAATAACAAGGGCGCCACCCAAATCAGTGAGCAAGGCTTTAAATCGCAAGTGACGAATAACCTAGCCGCCGCGGGCTTAAGCTTTGGACTGAGTGGCACGCGCAATCTAACCAATCAGATCGGTCAGATTTTTGGTTTTCAGAGTTTGACCGTTGATGCCTCAGGCAGTAGTGAAGACACCAACGTCAACGTCACCGGTTATGTGACGCCTGACTTGTATATACGCTACGGAGTAGGGGTGTTTAATGCTCAAAATAGCTTATCCATTCGTTATCAGTTAACTCGACGTATTTATGTAGAGGCAACCTCAGCGGCAGAAAACGCGGTGGATGTGGTTTACAGCTGGCAGTTCTAAATCGCATTGTCTTATCCAATAAAAAACGCCTTTGAATGAAGGCGTTTTTATAGGTAGGCTAGGGCGTGTCCTCAATTCAATCGATAGTTATCTAAATGGGTTAAAAATGGCTAAATCTTGCCAAACGGCGTCAAATAGCTGACTAATATCTCGATATTAGTCAGCTATTTTCCTTGTTTGACTGCAATTTATCTCATTTTTATCACCATTTTTAAAACGAGGACACGCCCTAATATTGATGATCAATGATATTAATCTATTTAGTCAGGATTAAGCGATTATTACGTGTTAAACGTAATCGATACTCTTCACCCTCATGCTCGATACGCACTTCTTTAGTGAGTGCAAATAAGTGTTGTGATTGCAAAGTTGGTAAACGGTTTTCACGGCAATTCAAGTAACGAGAGATAACCATGCTCATAGTAAATTCCTTTTGATAAAAAATGGCTGAATAGTAATGGCGATACAGTAACTATCTTTAACGATAATAATTATCATTTACATTGAAGGATTTTGCAAGGTAATTGATAAAATAAAATGCAGTCATTGTGTAAACTTATCTAAAGCAACTTTTGTAAATGAGATCTAACTAAATAAAAATCAGCTAATTGTTATTATAAATCAATAGGTTGGTTTTAAATCGACTTGGTTTTTTGAAAATATAAACCAATCAGATTACACTTTAAAAAAACAGTAATAAAGGAGACGCCGATGCCAAATGAAGCAGACAACTACGTTGATAGCTCATTTAATAGCGAAAAAGTACTTATCGTAAACGTGGCAGTTGCAGTCATTCATCATAAAGCCCAATATTTACTTGGCTTTAGAAACGCCGCCCAGCATCAAGGCAACCGCTATGAATTTGTAGGTGGCAAAATAGAAACCAATGAAAACGCCGAGCAGGCATTAATTCGGGAAGTCGCTGAAGAGACAGGCATTGAAATTTGTGACAATACGATGGTCAAGCTTGGACGTCTGCATCATGATTATGGTGATAAGCAGGTCAGTTTACAGATTTATAAGGTTGAGCTGACCGCGCAGCAGTATGAGCAGCATAAGCATCGCCAATATGGGCTAGAAGGTCAGGCGCTAACGTGGGTAAATAAGTCAGATTTATTAGCAGGAAAGTATCATTTACCCGCTGCTAACCAGACGATTCTCGAATGGTTGAGTGTGCCAACAACGATAGCAATTACCTATCCATTGACGCATTTTGATGCCTCACCTGATCCAATGGCCGCATGGCTGACTTTTCATCAAAACAAGCTAACAGCCAATGCTTGGGTATATATTCGAATAAAGGCAGCTGGCTCAGAAAGTATAGCAGCGCAGTTGATGCATATGCGTCCAGATATTAAGGCGATTGTCCCTTGTGATGTCAATGGACAGACCCTAACCACTGAAGCGCCGCTAGCAATGAAAGACACAACCATTGCCAATTCAATCGTTGCCAATCATCTGTCTCATACCGCATTGTTACAATGGTCGAAGGATACACAAGATAGAGTGCTGTCTAAAAATTATCCGTTAATAGTCAGTTGTCATGATGCCGCCAGTATTGATGCTGCCAATAAACTGGCTCATGCTCGGTTACAACAGCAATTATCGCCCGTCATTGGCGCCTTTTTGTCTCCTGTACTAGTCACCCATACACATCCTGATACTGTGCCACTTGGTTGGGAATCATGGTCAGCATTGGCACAATTGGCTGATATGCCGATTATCGGTTTGGGTGGTTTATCACCTGTGATGATTGATCAAGTATTAGAGCATGGTGGTATCAGTGTTGCTGGTATTCGACAGTTCTTTGAATAGTAAAAAACTAATAGAAGGAGTGTTGGCACCAATGCTGACCAGTTCTGAACCAGAATTGCCATTAATTGGCATCTATCAGGGCAAATAATTGATTTTTAATATATTTATCCAATCAGTAACTATGTGTTTATTCGGTATTTATTCTACTGCATAAACGCATAGTTACTTACAAACCGTTGCTTTTTCCTACATTGCGACACTGTTTTAATAGTCGAGCTGCCATTAATATATATCACCTAACCAAAGAGTACTTACTCTATATTCTCATAAGCGAATTGCTTATCAACATATCTCTTAACTGCTCTCATAATATTTGGTTTTTACAGCGCCAGCTTTTACATTCAATATATTTTTAAAAGTTGAAGACCCACAGAAGATGAGAGTACATATGGGGCATATAAGAAGAATAGTTAACAGTCACTATCAATAATGGTACCTCTATGAAAACCAATAAGTTACCTCAATCAGCATGGTCTGATACAAAGGAAGCTGGTTCTCAATCTAAGCAGACTACCCAGTCGCGCCACTATCATCTGAATGAGGATAGTACACGGCAGACAGGTAACGCCAGCAACGATGCTAGCTACAACCATGATAATCTAAATGACCAATATTCTACCCATTTGGCAAAAAAAAACGTCTTCGCAAGATCACTATTTTGGATATAAAAGCGCCGATAAGAGCCTTGTACAGGCAAAAGAGTCTGCTATGATTAACAGCAACAATAACAAAGACGGCGATTCAAAACATAGCGAAAGCAATGATTTCGTTAGTGATTACTGTACCAAGAATAGTGGTCACTGCACTAACGATTATAAATGGTCACAAGAGTTGAGCGAAAAAGAATATGGACAGAACCACCATTCAAAGCAAAATGCTGATTCATCATCAACCTCTACTTACTCATCATACAAAGAAATACCGGAGCGTATATTTATGAATGGACTTATCAAGCATACGGGTATAGCCCTAGCTATTATCATACCATTAGCCGCATTTTCAGCGTATGCGGCGACGCCACCGGTTAATGCTACAGCTGATATAACTGCTAACGCCACTACCGATAGAACCACCACAGAGACGTTGTCAATTAAGCCAAGCGCCATCATTCATAAGTCTGCAAGTACACCGACCACAGTGGATAGCGTTGATCTAAAAAAGTATGCAGGAACATGGTATGAGATAGGTCGTTTGCCCATGTATTTTCAGCGCAATTGTGCCAGTGATGTCACCGCCAATTATACGGAAAAAACCGACGGTTCAGGTATCATAGTCACTAATAAATGCGTACAGAAAGACGGTTCTGGTATTACTTCTGAGGGTATCGCTAAGCCTGTTGATGAGTCAGGCAGCAAGTTAAAGGTCACATTTTTACCATCGTGGATTCGTTGGTTGCCAGTTGGTCGTGCCGACTATTGGGTACTAGCACGTGATGCTGATTACAAGACTGCTTTAGTAGGAACACCTGATAAAAAACATTTATGGTTATTGGCGCGTTCGCCAAACGTCACTCAAGAAACCTATGCCAAATATCGTCAAATCGCTCAACAGCAAGGCTATGACTTAAAAGAATTTAAGTTAACCTCGCAGACCAATCAAACGGTTAGCCTCGTTCCATAACAAGCATCACTTACTAGATACTGGGTTAAATAGTAGTGTTACTTCATCGTCCACTATTTGATACTGGCAATAATGAACAATAAGGCAGCATAATTGGCTGCCTTTATTTTCATAATAGCCTGCATAACTCAATAAAATGCTTTATAAGCGCTAGCAGATCGGTTATCACTGGCAAAATAGGCCGTTTTAGGCTAAAATCTAGGCGATCTCAATACTCTATATCAATAACTGACACCAATATCGTGCGGTTGCCATACTAGAGTGATTGCGTAGACCACACATAATCTATCTAATCTGTATTCTCTATCATTTACTGATCACACATTACTGACCATAAGGATGTTTCTCGTGAGCAACGCTGATACCTTACGCCAATTACATCAAGACCACTTAAGCAACTACAACAATCAAGAACAACAAGCGATTGAGCTGATGGGGCTATTGAATAAGCTCTATAATGAGCAAGACGTACAAGTGACCTTGTTCGGTGATACGTTAAATACGACGTCAGTTGGTCAAATATTGGCATTGCATCAAAAAGTAGCCTTGCGTAACCAAGACGCTAAATCTATTGATATCGCTGACACTCTAGCCATGGTTAAAGCGCTAGCGGCTAATGATAAGCTTCAGTCTGCACAGGTTGATGTTGGTCAGTTAATCGCTAATGACAGTGATTTACAAGCAGCACTTCAAGCCGTTAATAGTGATGACACTACGGTTAATCCGGCGACTGATGTCGTGCTATACGGTTTTGGTCGTATCGGTCGTATTTTAACTCGTCTGCTATTATCACAAGCGTCAAGTGCTAAAGGTATGCAGTTAAAAGCCATCGTTGTACGTCCTGCGGCATCTGGCGATTTGGCCAAGCGCGCCTCATTGCTAGAGCGTGATTCGATTCATGGTAGCTTTGCTGGTGGCGTGGTGGTTGATGATGAAAACAACGGCTTGATTATCAATGGTCGCTTTGTTCAGGTTATCTACGCTAAAGATCCAAGCGAGATTGATTATACGGCTTACGGTATTAATGATGCGTTAGTGATTGACAATACGGGCATTTGGAAAGATGAAGCGGGTCTTGGGAAGCATTTGCAATCGACTGGTGTGAAAAAAGTCCTATTAACAGCCCCAGCTGGCGGTGAGATTAAAAACGTTGTTTATGGTGTAAATAACGAAACAGTCGGTGAAGATACCATCGTCAGTGCGGCGAGCTGTACCACCAACGCAATCACCCCAACGTTAAAAGTATTGAACGATGAATACGGTATCGAAAACGGTCACGTTGAAACGATTCACTCATTCACTAACGATCAGAACTTGATTGATAATTATCATAAAGCGGATCGCCGTGGTCGTAGTGCTGTATTGAATATGGTTATTACCAGTACGGGTGCGGCTAAAGCGGTTGGTAAAGCGCTGCCAGAGCTTAGTGGTAAACTAACGGGTAATGCCATCCGTGTACCAACGCCAAACGTCAGCTTAGCGATTTTAAATTTGAATCTTAAGTCAGCACCAGAAAATGCTGATGCGTTAAACGAGTTTATGCGTAAAGTATCTAATAGCAGTCAGTGGCAAACACAAATTGCTTATACAGATTCTACTGAAGCGGTATCGACGGATTTTGTTGGTGATACCCATGTAGGTATCGTTGATGCCCAAGCGACTATTTTGACCGACAATCATGCCATTGTTTATATCTGGTATGACAATGAAGTTGGCTATAGTACGCAAGTATTACGTTTAGCCACACAAATGGCAGGCATCAGTTATACACAGATTCCAGCTTAATACATTTGTACAGCAGTAGTGAGTTTTTAATATTGAGGTACTCTTTATAAGAAAGTATTTCAATAGTCACTTTTAGCATGGACAAATAGATGTGATTTTTTAAGTTAATATATACCGCACCCGATAGTCCAATTGGTTATCGGGTGTTATTGTCATAAATAAAGCAATGATATATAGCAACATAGACGTAAGTCTCCTATTTTTTAAAAGATACCTATAGGCAAAAGAAGCAGTATATGACTGCTATTGAGTCTATAAACTAGAGTGTAAATAAAGGAACGTAAGATGCGATTTATTGATGAAGCCGTCGTAACGGTAAAAGCAGGTGACGGTGGTAACGGAATCGCCAGTTTTCGCCGAGAAAAGTATGTCCCACGTGGTGGACCTGATGGTGGAGATGGTGGCAAGGGCGGAGATATTTACGTCATTGCAGAGGATAACACCAACACCCTAGTGGACTATCGTTATACCCGTCGTCACGATGCTATGCGAGCAGAGAATGGCCACAGTAGAAACTGTTCAGGCAAGGGCTCTGATGATTTGTTTTTACCAGTACCTATCGGTACCACGGTAGTTGATACCGAAACTGACGAAGTGTTGGGTGACTTGATTGAACTTGGTCAGACGTTACTGATTGCCAAAGGTGGTGATGGTGGTTTGGGCAATACCCATTTTAAGAGCTCTACCAACCAAGCACCGCGTAAATCGACGTCTGGTTTTGAAGGTGAGTTAAAAGTTCTTAAATTTGAGCTAAAAGTTGTGGCTGATGTTGGCTTGATTGGTTTGCCTAATGCTGGTAAATCTACCTTTATTCGTCAAGTCTCTGCTGCTAGACCAAAAGTTGCTGACTATCCGTTTACCACCCTCGTTCCGAATCTAGGTGTGGTTGATATCGGTCGTCATCGCTCATTTGTGATGGCAGATATTCCAGGTTTGATCGAAGGTGCTTCAGAAGGTGCTGGACTTGGCATTCGTTTCTTAAAACATGTGGCTCGTACTCGTCGTCTGTTACATGTGGTTGATGTAAAGCCAATTGATGGCAGCGATCCGGTAGCCAACGCTCGTGTTATCTTGAATGAACTTGAGCGTTTTTCGCCTGAGTTATCCAACTTGCCCCAGATTTTGATATTAAACAAAATTGATCAGGTGCCTGACGAAGAGTTAGATGAGCTTTGTACTCATATTGTCGCCGAGCTTGATTGGACAGGCGATGTATTTCGCACGTCAACCTTAATGGGTGAAGGGACGGATGCAGTTAAATATCATTTAATGAATGAGATTGAACTAGAGCGTGAGCGTGAACTAGAAGATCCTATCTTCGCTGAAGCACAAAGAACCCGTTTTGAGCGCTTAGAAGTAGAAGTACGTCTAAACACTGAGGCGCAGCGTGAAGCATATCGTGCGGCTCGCAAAGCGGCTCGTGAAGGTGTAGATTTAAGCGACGGCGATGCTGATTTTGACGATGACGACGAAGATGGTGTTGAGGTCATTTATGTTCCTTAAGCTAACAGGCTTGAGCTGATATACTTGAATTTTTTAGATCAATCCCCGTAATCAATTCACATGAGAGACAGGAGTTTATATGGCAGGTGACATAGAAAACACGACCGAAGAAGCAAGGTTTATTAAACAAACTCGCAACTTTGATATTCAGCGCGTTATTGTCAAGATTGGCTCATCGTTGTTAACCAATAACGGTCGAGGGCTGGATCGAACTGCCATATACGAGTGGGCCAAACAGATTGCCAAGCTGCATAAGCAGGGCGTCGAAGTGCTATTGGTATCGTCAGGTGCTGTTGCTGAAGGTGTGGTACGAATGAACCTTGAGGAGCGACCGAAGAAATTAGCAGCACTACAGGCCTGTGCTTCTATTGGTCAAATGGGTTTGATTGAAACGTGGTGGTCAGCATTAATCCAACATGGTATTCAAAGCTCGCAGCTGCTACTGACGCATGATGATTTGTCTAATCGTAGCCGTTATCTCAATACGACGGGCGCGTTGACACAATTACTAGAGTGGCGCGTGCTACCAGTCATCAATGAAAACGATACCATTACCATTGATGAAATTAAATTTGGTGATAATGATACTTTGGGCGCGATGGCGGCGGCGATGGTCAATGCCGATTTATATATCATTTTAACCGATCAAGATGGGGTGTTTACGGATAATCCACGTGACAATCCTAATGCAAAAATGATTCGCCAAGAGCGTGCGATGGCGGATTACTTATTTGATATTGCAGGGGATGGTGGCAAGCTTGGTCGCGGCGGTATGCTGACCAAAATTCGTGCTGGTCGTCTTGCTGCAATGGGTGGTTGTCCAACCGTTATCGTGAGCGGTGCTATCGATGATGTTATCACTCGTGTGGTATCAGGCGAAGCGGTTGGTACTTTGTTGACCACCAATGATCAAGACAAAATCATTGCACGCAAACAATGGCTTGCCGCACATTTGCGTATGTCAGGCACTCTAATAGTCGATGCAGGCGCAGCAAAAGCAGTAGTTGAGCATCACAAGAGCTTGCTACCGGTCGGTGTTGTGGAAGTACGCGGTGATTTCGATGAAGGTGACGTGGTTGAGGTGGTACACCAAGATACGGGCGAGCGTTTAGCAGTTGGACAAGTGAACTTCTCCTCTCGTGATGCTTGCCGAGTCGCTCGCGAGCGTACTGAACAGTTTGATAGAATTCTTGGTAATAATGAAGAGCGTGTGGTCATGGTACACCGTGATAATTTAGCGCTGACCATGTAGACCATTCATGGTATTCATCTAATTTCAAATATGAGCACGATATTATTGATTAAAGACTAACGGCAAATGACGCTCTAAAAAACACAAATACTTTTAATGATTACTGTTTTTATGATTGTTAACACGAGAGATATTAACCAATAAATTGTTATTAACTAATATCTCATTATTTGTGGCTTTTCGTAATAGAGTGTCGCTATCTGAACGTTTTAATATTCTTTTATTCAACTTATTTTATCCAGCACCGTATTCATTGATAATTATGAATGCGGTGTTGTTTTGGAGATTTGTACATGAGTGCTTCAGACAATAGTAACTCGATCCAGCAAGAATTTGCGCCTTTAAAGAACGATAGATTATTACGGGCATTACGCTTTGAATCAATAGACACCACACCAGTCTGGATGATGCGTCAAGCAGGTCGTTATTTACCAGAATATAAAGCCACTCGTGCGGAAGCGGGCGACTTTATGAGCTGTGCAAAGATACGGACCGCGCCACTGAAGTTACTTTACAGCCACTACGCCGTTATGATTTAGATGCCGCTATCTTATTTAGTGATATTTTGACCATACCTGACGCTATGGGTCTAGGCTTATACTTTGAGGCGGGTGAAGGTCCTAAGTTTAAACATCCTATTCGTACACAAGCAGATTTAGATAGATTGCCAGTACTGGAACCCAATGACTCTCTTGATTATGTCATGCGTGCAGTGACTAGCATCCGAAAAGCATTGAATGGTCAAGTGCCTTTATTTGGTTTCTCTGGTAGTCCATGGACATTGGCTACCTACATGATCGAAGGCGGCAGCTCAAAAGACTATCGTTATACTAAAGGCTTTTTGTATAGCAACCCTGATTTTTTGCATCAATTATTAGATAAATTAGCCACTTCTGTCATTGATTATCTAGATGCACAAGTGGTCGCTGGTGCTCAAATTTTACAGATTTTTGATAGTTGGGGTGGGGCGCTTGGTCATCGTCAGTTTATCGATTTTTCTCATGCTTATAATAAGCGTATCGTCGCTGAATTAAAAGTACGCCATCCGCAAATACCAGTGGTATTATTTACCAAAGGCGGTGGGTTATGGTTGGATGTGCAAGCAGATAGTCAAGCTGATGTTTTAGGGTTAGATTGGACGATGCCCATTGATCGTGCACGCCAAGTATTGGCTGAAAGTCAGCGTCAATTGACCAAACAGCATAAAAAACTACAGAGTAGTAAAGCCATTCAAGGCAATTTGGATCCAGCAACATTGTATGGTTCACCTGCGACGATTCGTGCTGAAGTAAATGCAATGCTTGATAGTGCTTATGCAAGCGGCGAAAAAACGGGTTATATAGCAAACTTAGGTCATGGTATTACGCAATGGGTCAATCCTGACAATGCCAAAGTATTTATCGATGCGGTGCACGATTATAAAATCTAAAGCCGCTAGAATCTAAAAATGACAAAGTTCAGGCATATAAGCGAGCTTTCTATCTAAGATTTGTTTAACAAACACTGATATTTACCAAGTAAAATAAAAAGGAATATCTTATGATTTCAGCAGCGATTGTTGGTGGTACAGGTTATACGGGTATTGAGCTGATTCGCTTGTTATCTGCGCATCCTGAAGTATCTATTGATTTGCTAACCTCGCGTAGCGAAGCTGGTACACGCGCTGATGAGATATTTCCAAGCTTACGCGGTATATCAGATATTGTCTTTAGCGACTTGGGCGATGAGACGCTTGCAACGCTGCAAAAGTGTGATGTGGTCTTTTTTGCCACGCCACATGGCGTAGCGATGAAGCAAGCAGAGGCGCTAACGCAAGCCGGTGTGAAAGTCATTGATTTGGCTGCTGATTTTCGTTTGCAGTCACTGTCCGATTTTGAGCACTGGTATCAGCAGTCGCATGCTTGTCCTGAGCTATTAAAGACAGCTGTCTATGGTTTACCTGAAGTCAATCGCGATAAACTTGCCACTGCTTTAGTCGTCGGTAATCCGGGTTGTTATCCGACCACTGCTATTTTGGGTTTGAAACCAATAATCGATATGCAAAATAAGCAAGCAGAGAGATTGGTGGAATCACGCATCGTTATCGATGCAAAGTCTGGTGTTTCTGGCGCTGGTCGCCAAGCTTCACTTGCGCTTAATTATGCTGAAACTACTGATAACTTTAAAGCTTATAGTGTCGAAGGGCATCGTCACCTGCCGAGATTGAGCAAGGCGTGGCGCAGTTATTAGACAGCCAGTTCACCCATCGCATTCGTTTTTTACCGCATCTTGTGCCGATGATACGTGGCATGCTGAGCTCTATTCATCTTGAGCTGACGGATGCGGGTGCTGCTATTGATTGGCAGCAGATATTTGAAACATGCTATGAATCAGAAGCGTTTATTGATGTCATGCCAAAAGGTATTTATCCAGATACCCGTAGTGTCCGCGCCAGCAACCGTTTACGCATTGCTGTGCATCAAGACAATGAACGTGCTGAATTAACAGTGATTGTCGTACAAGACAATTTGGTAAAAGGCGCAGCAGGACAAGCGGTACAAAATATGAATGTCATGTTCGGATTCGATGAAACAATGGGTCTAAACTTTGCACCTATTGTTCCGTAGCAGATGTTTAGCTGTGGTCAAATCATTCACATTTATGGTGCTAGGTATTGATTATAAATTCCGCTATAATATTGCCATTACTGTTAAGAGATATTGTCTAAATGCGTGTCAAGCTTGTACGACGCTTTTGCTCACAGCCCGCACTTTCATCGTGCAAAGACTCTGATTTGTATCATTTAGAGCGTAGTCCGCATTCTCTTAAAACCAATGCTAGTTCAGTAACTAAGGTAGGTGGTACCCAACAAGGGGCATCCACATTGGTGTTGGCTCTCTTTGTCGTTGTCATATTGGTGACTGCCATTGTTGGATTGATATTCGGTCATAAATTAGGATATCAGCGTGGCTTTCATTCTATGCAAACTGAAACCAAGCAAGCGATGATCAATAGCACTGAGGCAACAGAAGCGCTTGAAGATTTACGTCTTAGTCATAAAATAGCGGCCAATCAAGCGGCTACTGCTAAGCAAGAGCTGGCGATTAGCTTGGCTAATATCAAAGAGTTGCGTGAAAACCAGCAAGAATTAACGGTTGAGAATAGACAAGTCTCTCAACTGAATGAATTATATGCTGATGTCCTTCGTGACAAAGGCGGCATGCCTTTACAGGTAATAGCAGCAAAGATTGAGCCATTACCTGAAAATGCCTTTGAATATGGTTTCGATATAGGCATGCTTGCTAGCGATGGCAAAGCCAAACGCCTAAAGCCAACGTTGACGTTGCTCAATGACGATGATTTTGTAGAGGTGCCGCTAGATCTTCCAGTTTATACTATTGAAGGTATCGTTCGTATTCGTGGTCGTTTCATGATGCCATCAGGCTTTAAACCGTTACAAGTCAAACTCAGCTTACAAGCTGGCGGGCAACAAGTGGAGCAGCTCTATGATTGGAAGCTTGGCGAGCGAGTTGATAATATGCCGCTATCACTTTTAGATTTACCTGAAGTCGACGAAAGTCCGATTGAGCCTTAATCTATTCATATTTAAGAGCGCTATAATAAGCATTGCGTTTGCCAACCTCTGCTAGCACCCTTTATTTTGTTATAAATATAACCATTAATTTGTATGCTAATTATGATAAAACAAACTCTATTGCAAGCGTTGCCAACTGTTGCTGATTGGCACTTTCCAACTATACCTGCTCATCGTGCACAAGATGGTGATACGGACGGCGAGACCTCGCCACAAGCAGATGTATTGGTAGCAGAGCCAGAAGTGGCTAAGCCGCCTATGTATGCAGTCGTTATGTATAATGATAATTATACGCCGATGGAGTTCGTTGTTTATATTTTACAGTCTGAATTTCGTCATAGTATGGATTCGGCAGTCGAAGTTATGCTAACGATTCATAACAGTAGCAAAGGCATTGCTGGTATCTATCCTAAAGATATCGCTGAGACCAAAGCCAAAAAGGTAAACAGTCTGGCACATCGTGAAGGCTATCCATTATTGACCCAGATTGAGCCACATCAAGGCGAATAAGGAAATAGCGTAAACATGAATTTAAAGTTCTATCTTCTTTTCGTGTTTCTATCTTATTATTTCCAATGGTTTTATCGTTTAGAAACCCTGTCAAGCTCTAAAAACCGCTCATTGTGAGCTTGATAGGTACTCTGTATCCAAGCAGTCACTCATAAATTCCTTATTATAAAAATGTCCTAACCTTGATGTGATTACTTAATATACCCTTATCTATATTAAGTAATCACATCAAACAGCTGTCTGAATTTTATAGAAATGATTGCTGCACTCGTATCATTTTCTAGTCATCCTATTAACTTGAATTTTTCTATAATTTAATCAGCTGATGGCTTAAAAAAGTCATTTGTATCTTTCACTTTCTCACTTATTATCATATTACCCATTTCTCCTTTATTTGCTCAGCTTTTGAAGCTTTCATACTATTTCTTTACTATAAATATTGATGCGCAGTACGCCTTGATACATTTTAGTCTGTGTTAATAGATTGACTCTGCTTAAGTATCGTGTTGAGATAAAGAAAAGCAAGTATGAGTGATCAAAACGCTTAATTGGTGATAAGTAGATAGCACTGCTACTTGAGTAATACATGGTCAATATCATTTAGCGCTGTCTTTTAATAATACAGATTTAGCCCTTGAACAATCCATCTGTCGCCCTGATTTACTTACTAACTCATTCATAAAGCTATCAATTATAAAGATAGGTATAACCGTAGGAAGTCGTTATGTTAAGTCGTCATCTTGAAGTTTCTTTGCGTTTAGCATGACACTTGCGCGCCAAAAATCGCATGAGTACCTCACTGTTGAGCATCTGTTATTGGCGTTATTAGAGAATACTCACGCTGCCAATACATTAACTGCCTGTAATGCCAATGTTTCAACGCTGCGCACCGAGTTAGAAGCTTATATCAATAAGCATACGCCAACGGTAGACGCAGACACCGAGCAGTCACCGCAGCCAACCCAAAGCTTTGATCGTATTCTACAGCGTGCTATTTTCCATGTACAATCTATTGGTGGTGGTCGCCTTGTTGAAGGCTCAGATATCCTAGTGTCTATGTTTTCAGAGCACGATACTTATGCCGTTTATTTGCTCAAAAAGCAGGGTATTAGTCGTCTTGAGCTGACCCAATACTTATCACATGGTCAAGATAAAGACGAGCCATCTGAGCCACGTGCTTCTATGACGGGTGAACGCCGTAGTGCCTCAGAAAAAACCAGTAGAGATCCCTTGGTTGAGTTTGCGACCAACCTAAACCAGCGTGCGGCTGAAGGTAAGACGGATCCATTAATTGGACGTGGCCCCGAAATTGAGCGAGCCGCTCAAGTGTTATGTCGTCGCCGTAAAAATAACCCGTTATTGGTTGGTGAGCCAGGCGTCGGTAAAACCTCGATTGCTGAAGGCTTGGCGTGGTTGATTATTAATGATAAAGCACCGAAACCATTGAACGGCTGTGTGATTTATAGCCTTGATATCGGTTCATTAATCGCTGGTACTAAATACCGTGGTGATTTTGAAAAACGCATGAAGTCACTGCTTGATGCGCTAAAGAAAAAGCCCAATGCAATCTTGTTTATTGATGAGATTCATATGATTATTGGCGCAGGGTCGTCAATGAGCAGCAATATGGACGTATCAAACTTGATTAAGCCAGCACTTGCTAATGGTGAGCTGCGCTGTATCGGCTCAACTACCTTTACCGAATACCGTCAAGTGTTTGAAAAAGACCATGCACTGTCACGTCGCTTTCAGAAGATTGATGTCAAAGAGCCAAGTGTCGACGATACAATTGATATTTTACGCGGTCTGAAGCCTCGTTATGAGGAATTTCATAACGTCGAATATACCGATGAAGCGTTGGTCACCGCCGTTCAGTTATCTGCTAAGCATATTCACGAGCGTTTTTTACCAGATAAAGCGATTGATGTGATTGACGAAGCAGGTGCCTATAAGCGTTTAGGCGTGATTCCTGATGCTGATGATATTGATGCAGAAGAAAGCTTCATTGCGGATATAGAGCAAGATTTTGATGCTCAGATTGATGCCGATGTTGAGGGTCTCGATGGCGACACGTATAGCGATAGCGAAATGCAGGATGAAGCGGAAACTGCAAAAGCCAATGATCGTACCAAATCGTTCAGTGAGTCAAAAAGTGCCAAAGCTAAGAAAAACCCACCGATGAAAATTGATGTGGCAGATATTGAAGCTATTGTTGCCAAGCTTGCACGTATTCCCCCCAAGTCAGTATCAAGTGATGATAAGAGTATTCTTCAGCACTTAGATCGTGATCTTAAGCATTTAGTGTTTGGTCAAGATGAGGCAATTGAAACATTAGCCGACGCCATTAAGCTATCGCGTGCCGGTCTCAAAGCACCAGACAAACCAATCGGCTCGTTTATGTTTGCTGGCCCTACTGGGGTGGGTAAAACCGAAGTTTCACGTCAATTGGCAAATTTGTTAGGCGTAGAATTGGTTCGTTTTGATATGTCAGAGTATATGGAAGCCCATACTGCATCGCGTTTGATTGGTGCGCCTCCTGGCTATGTCGGTTATGATCAAGGTGGTTTGTTGACTGAAAAAATCAATCAACATCCACATTGTGTTTTATTGCTTGATGAGATTGAAAAAGCGCACCCTGATGTCTTTAACTTGTTATTGCAAGTGATGGATCATGGTACGTTGACTGATAACAATGGTCGTGTGGCTATCTTTAAGCAAGTCATTGTGATTATGACGACCAATGTCGGTGCTGATAGTATTAGCCGCTCTTCAATGGGCTTTACTCAGCAAGACCATAGCCGTGATAATACGGAGTCGCTCAAACGTGTCTTTACGCCAGAGTTCCGTAACCGTTTAGATGCCATCATCCAGTTTAACCCATTAGATACCTCCGTGGTGGTATCTGTGGTTGATAAATTTTTGGTTGAGCTACAAGTCCAGCTTGATGATAAACAAGTCACCTTAGAGATTGATGACGAAGTACGCGATTACTTGGCTAACAAAGGCTATGATCGCCTAATGGGTGCACGCCCAATGCAGCGTCTGATTCAAGATGAGATCAAAAAGTCATTGGCAAGTATGATTTTGTTTGGTGATTTGGTCAATGGCGGGGTAGTACATCTTACCTTAGAGCCTGAAGCTAATGATGAACAAGATGGTGATTCTGTTAAGCTTGATAAGTATAGTGGTAAGACGGATTATAAGTCTACAGATAAAGGATCAGCAGATAGTCGTATTATCTTGACGGTCGTTGAGACTCATGAGCCACATCCAGACTCTGAGTCACTCGCCAGCTAAGTTTTTGCTACTAATGTAATAACAACGGTTACCATGTTACTGTGGTAGCCGTTTTTTTATTGCTATAATTCATAACAAAACCAACGTATGAAATCGCGAGCTCCCATTCATGTGCGAGATTGGTTTACGCATCATTATCCGATATTTATCTAATCGATAACAAATATAACAGGACATACTATGGAATTATTCGATGAACAAACGCCAAAAACGCCAGCACAAAAGCAGGCGATTTTAGATAATGTACGCTTGCCAGAAGATTGGAAAACGGCGTTAAAAGACGAGTTAACTTCTAACAATATGGACGACTTGCGTGCGTTTTTAAAAGAAGCCTATCAATCAGAAAACAGTATCTATCCGCCAGCACCCTTAATATTTAACGCGTTAAATCTGACCCCTTTATCACAAGTTAAAGTCGTGATACTAGGTCAAGATCCTTATCATGGACCAGGGCAGGCAATGGGCTTATCGTTTTCGGTGCCCAAAGCCATTCCAAAGCCACCGTCACTCAATAATTTATTAAAAGAGATGGCGAGTGACGTTGGTATCGCACCCTCAAAACATGGCGACCTGACTTACTGGGCGCAGCAAGGAGTTTTGCTATTAAATAGCTCTCTGACCGTGCGAGAAAGTGAGCCAAACAGTCATCAAAATAAAGGCTGGGAGCAGTTTACCGATGCGGTGATTGATGTGGTTAATGAACAGACAGAACATACCGTATTTATATTGTGGGGCAGTAAAGCACAGAAAAAAGGCAAATATATCAATACTGATAAGCATCTTATTCTCACCGCTGTACACCCATCACCACTTGCTGCCAATCGTGGTGGATTCTTTGGTTCCAAGCCGTTTTCTAAGACCAATGATTATCTAGTACAGTATGGGCAAACGCCTATCGATTGGCAATTACCGCAATAGTTGTCAAAATAAATGAAACATAGACAAAATATAAGCTTGAAGCCACATCCAACTGCAAATAGTCAGTTAGTTATTGAAGATATGCAAGCCAGCACATTTTGGTCACTTCAAGATATGAGCTGGATGAACATAGCTCTTAAACTTGCTAGGCAAGGTGCTGAGCGTGGAGAAGTACCGGTAGGGGCGATACTGGTACACGATCAGCAGATTATTGGTCAAGGATTTAATGAACCAATTGGTCGTCACGATGCGACCGCTCATGCCGAGATTGTCGCATTAAGAGAAGCGTGTGCGCGCTTAAAAAACTATCGTTTACCATTAAAGACAACGTTATACGTTACCTTAGAGCCTTGTACGATGTGTATCGGAGCGCTCATTCATGCGCGGGTAGATAGATTGGTTTATGCAGCAAGCGAGCCACGAGCGGGTATGGTTGGTAGTCAAATAAATTTACCGATACAGCCTTTTTATAATCATGCTATCGAAGTACATAATGGCTTATGTCGTGAGCATAGCAGCCAGATGCTTAAGACCTTTTTCCGTGAACGACGAAAAGCGGTAAAAAAGAAAGACAATATAAGCAATTAACAAGATATCAGTCTTGCTGCTAGTGATGGGTAGGTTTCTTTGCTATAATATCACCCTATTTGATGACGAAATGATGAATTAATTGTCAAGCGTTTGATAAATAAGTAAATATTGTTCTGCAGCTAGCATGCACTAAGCCGTATCAGTATCGTCTACTATTAAGTGAGTATTATGACCGTTTCTACAGCTGATAACGCTATACTTGATAACTTTAGTGCTGGCAGTAATGATAACCAAGCGTCAGTGTTGCGCTATCCAGTTATCTGCATTGATGGACCAAGTGGGGCAGGTAAAGGTACGGTGACGTGGCGTTTGGCCCAAGCATTGAATTATCAACTGCTAGATTCAGGTGCTTTGTATCGTATTGTTGGACTCAAAGCATTTGAAGCTGGATTAGTGGCGGCAGACGGAAGCCAAGCCATTGACGAGATGGCTGTATTAGCACTAACGCAGCGCCTAGAGATTGCTTTTGTACCTAATAATGCATCAGGACGTGTTGATATTTTAGTGAATGGTGAGGCGGTTGGTGAGCAGGTTCGTAATGAAACCGTGGGTGGCTATGCATCACAAATAGCAGTATTTCCAAAAGTTCGCCAAGCATTACTACAGTTGCAACAAGATATGGCAACTCGCTCTGGATTGGTCGCTGATGGTCGCGATATGGGGACGGTTGTGTTCCCAGATGCGGATGTTAAGGTGTTTTTGACTGCCAGTGCTGAAGCGCGTGCCGAGCGCCGCGTAACACAGTTAATAAATGCTGGTCAGACGGCAGATTTTGACGTGATTCTAGCGACGATTAAAGCTCGTGATGATCGTGATGAGAATCGGTCGACTGCACCCTCAAAGCCTGCAGAAGATGCTCTACTACTAGATAGCTCTAACTTAGATGCTGATGCAGTTTATGCACAAGTGAAAAGACATTGTCAGGATAAAGGTATTTTCTTTAATAGTTAATAAAAACAAGTTAGTAAGTATGAAAAAGTTTCCTATACGCTTGATTTTAGTATAAAATCACAGTAGTAGACGCTAATAACCTCTAGAGATTGATAAAAATATTCTTTCTAAATCATAGAGATTTAAAAGTATAAGGCATTGCAATATAAGACAGTTGTTGCTAGTAAGTTTAATAAGTTATGTGCTTACTAACAACAAACGTTTTTATATATGATTGTATGGGATATAAAACCAGTATTCTCGTTTTATGCAATCATAAATTTGATCCGTACTGTGCTGGACAGGATACGGCTATACAAAGGTAGACATAATGGAATCATTTGCTGAACTATTTGAAGCGAGCATCGAAGAAACAGGTCTGGATATCGAGCGTGGCTCGGTTATCACTGGTACTGTTGTGGCCATTGATAACGACTGGATCACTGTTGATACTGGTCTGAAATCTGAAGGTATCGTCGCTCGTGAAGAGTTTTTAAGCGAAGAAGGCGAACTTGAAGTTGAAGTTGGCGATAGCGTTGATGTCGTGGTTGAAGCGGTTGATAACGGCATGGGTCAAACCTTGCTTTCACGTGAAAAAGCCAAACGTGTTGAAACTTGGAACTTCCTTGAGAAAATCGCTGACAATGATGAAATCGTAAAAGGTATCATCTCAAGCAAAGTTAAAGGCGGTTTCACTGTAGATATCGGTTCAGTACGCGCGTTCCTACCAGGTTCATTGGTAGATGTTCGTCCTATCCGTGACACCACGCATCTTGAAGGCAAAGAGCTAGAATTCAAAGTCATCAAACTTGATCAAAAACGCAACAACGTTGTTGTTAGCCGTCGTGCAGTTATGGAAGCTGAAAATCAGCTGAGCGCGAAGAGCTATTGAACAAGCTTGAAGAAGGCATCGAGATCGAAGGTATCGTTAAGAACCTTACTGATTACGGCGCATTCGTTGATCTAGGTGGTATCGATGGTCTATTGCACATCACTGACATGGCATGGCGCCGTATCAAGCATCCATCTGAAGTTGTTGAAGTTGGTCAAGACCTAAAAGTTAAAGTATTGAAGTTTGACCGTGAGCGCAATCGCGTTAGCCTAGGTCTAAAACAACTTGGTACTGATCCTTGGGATAACGTCGGCGGCACTTACCCAGTAGGTAGTGTGGTTAAAGCACGCGTCACCAACTTAACTGATTATGGTTGTTTCGCTGAGATTTCTGAAGGTATTGAAGGTCTAGTACACGTGTCAGAAATGGATCATACCAACAAAAACATCCACCCATCAAAAGTTGTTCAAGTGGGCGATGAAGTTGAAGTAATGATTCTTGATATCGATGAAGAACGTCGTCGTATCAGCTTAGGTATCAAACAAACTCTAGCTAACCCATGGGATGAGTTTGATAAGAAACATGAGCGCGGTGATAAAATCACTGGTACGATCAAATCAATCACTGACTTCGGTATCTTTATCGGTCTAGACGGTGGTATTGATGGTCTTGTTCATCTATCTGATATCTCTTGGAACGAAACTGGCGAAGACGCTATCCGTAACTACAATAAAGGCGACACCGTTGAAGCAATGGTATTGTCAGTAGATGCAGAAGCAAACCGTATCAGCTAGGCGTGAAGCAGTTAAGCTCTGATCCATTCAACGAATACCTAGTCAACAATGACCGCGGTGCTATCGTTAATGGTAAAGTAAAAGAAGTAGATGCTAAAGGCGCTACTATCGAGCTTGCTGACGAAGTTGAAGCGTATCTACGTGCCTCTGAAATTCAACGTGACCGTGTTGAAGATGCGACTAAGCATTTGAGCGTTGGTGATGACGTTGAAGCGAAAATCATCAGTGTTGATCGTAAAACTCGCAACATCAACTTGTCTATCAAAGCGAAAGACGAAGCTGAAGAGCGTCAAGCGATTAAAGAGCTAAGCAGCACTAGCACGACTAGTACTACTGCCAGTTCTGATGCACAGCCAAAAACAATTGGTGACTTGATCAAAGAGCAAATGCAGTAAGCTGCACGTTATTGATATAAGATTATAAAAGAAGCGACTATGGTCGCTTTTTTTTGCTTAAATTTTAAGTGCACTATTAATCAACGAGGTTTTTGCTTAAACGGGCAAACTCTTATTTCCATTTACCGTAATATCCGCTATCATTTGCAACATTGAGTAACGAGATGTGAATTATTACTTATTTAAGACACTGAGATTATTTTAGTCAATGGCTACTTATCCTTATGATCTTGATGTATAGCTTGTCTTAAAAGTAACCAGCTATCGAAAATGATGGCCCAATTCACAGTCATCTTATCCATTAATCAACAAGGCAAGCGTAATAATGCAGCAAGCGATTAACAAGTCCGAATTTATTAGTAATTTAAGTGCGAACTGTGACAATATGACTGATACTGTAGTCGATGATGCAGTACGTGAAATATTAAACTTAATGACCGATACGTTAGCCAATGATGGACGCGTAGAAGTTCGTGGTTTTGGCAGTTTTTGTCTGCACCATCGTCGTGCCCGTATGGGTCGAAATCCTAAAACAGGAGAAAGCGTACCTGTACCTGCCAAAGCGATACCGCACTTTAAACCAGGTAAAGCATTACGTGAAGCAGTCAATGATACAGTAGCAAATAGCTAAGTGTGTTATAAAGTATTTATTGGGTAAAATTGTCAGCAAGAGTGCTTGCCAGCCACCTTTTCTAGAACTTATCACTAGTGAGTTTATAAGCATATAAATGTGTGGGTTGATGAAGGTTTTAGAGTGCTATTTTTAAAACACTAACGACATTCCAAATCGAGGTAGACGTCTCATGCGCTTTTTACTATTTGTATTGCTGTTTTTGAGCTTTGCTTATGCACTTGGTTTGGTGTTGGCAAACAATACCGAAGTTGGCGTAAATTTATTATTTTCTCAAGCACCGACGATGAATCTAGGATTGCTGCTGATTTTATGCCTTATGCTTGGTATTGTTATTGGCATCTTGTTGGCACTGCTTATCTTCCGTGTCTTACAGAATAAGTGGGAAATCTCGCGTTTGCAAAAAGCGAATGTGAACTTGCAAGCGCAACTGACACAAGCCAATGCTGTCATTGATCGCCAAGCAAGTGCGCCAACGGTGGAAGAAGCTGTTTATGGTTCGACAGCAACCAATGTGCAAGTGCAAGACGCAGAAGTACTTACTGTAGATGAAGGCGCGACACTTACCAAACAAAAGCGAGAATAAATTATATTTTGTACTGATCTATGAGCAGTCCATATGTAGTGTTTTGATAATTCTGATATAGATATGGTAAAACCATGAATAATACAATGAATTCCCCAGTCATCGTTGCCTTAGATAATATGACGATGGAGCATCGATAGCATTAGCTGATCAGTTAGATCCAACATCATGCCGCTTAAAAGTGGGTAAAGAGCTATTTACTCGCTGTGGTCCTGAGATAGTTAAGGCGCTACATCAGCGTAATTTTGACGTATTTCTAGACTTGAAATTCCATGATATTCCTAATACTACCGCTCAAGCGGTACTAGCGGCAGCTGAGCTTGGCGTATGGATGGTGAATGTGCATGCCAGCGCGGGCTTAGAGGCGATGTCATTGGCTAAACAGCGCTTGTTAGACGGTAATTTTGATACCTTGCTGATAGCCGTCACCGTGCTGACCTCTATGGATAATCAAGCATTGATGCAAACAGGTATTACCGATGGTCTAGATGCGCAAGTGAGTCGATTGGCACAATTAACCAAGCAAGCAGGTCTTGATGGCGTGGTCTGTTCAGCGCAAGAAGCTAAAACGCTCAAGACACTATATGGTCAGGATTTTAAATTGATTACCCCTGGTATTCGCTTGCTAGACGACAATGCAGATGATCAAAAGCGTATTTGCACGCCAAAACAGGCGTTAGATGATGGTTCTGATTATTTGGTGATTGGTCGTTCAATTACTCAGGCAGCAGATCCTGCGGCTAAATTACAAAAGATACTCCGAGGTATTTAGATACTTATAAAATATTTGGATATTTACAAAGCGTTTAGCATTTTATAGTGTCAGCATGATAAAAAAGACAGCCTAATCCGCTGTCTTTTTTTAATTTTTGCGGGTATATCAAAAAGTGCTAAACTATTTACGTTTATTTAATGATATTAGAACTTATGAAATTACAGATTTTAAGTGACTTACATATTGACAGTTATGCGCGTCAGTCACATCCGCTAGGGCATATTCCCAAAACTGATGCAGACGTGGTATTAGTCGCGGGCGATACTGCTAACAGTGATAGTGGTATGCCATGGCTACAAGAGCATGCAGCACGTTTGCAAGTGCCTGTGATTACGATAGCTGGTAATCATGAATACTTTAATGAAGATGTGCTACATTTTGATAAAAAGCTTGCGACTTGGGATAATTATAATGCCCAGTCGCAGCAAGGCGTCCGTTTTCTACAGTGTCAACATATTGATATTGGTGACATACGTATCCTAGGTTGTACTTTATGGACAGATTACCAATATCAGGCCAATGAAAATACTATAGCTGCTGCTATGCGCTTTATGCGTGACTATAAACAAATCTATGCTGGAGGCGAGCTTTTTTCACCTGAAGTATCGATGCAAATCCATGCTAAGCAGCGTCAATGGTTAAAGCAAGCATTGATCACCGCAAAAACACTTGGCAAAAAAACTGTTGTAATGAGTCATCATAGTATTAGCCATTATCGGTGTCTGAGAAGTATGCGAATCTACCAAGTAACGCAGCTTTTATCAGTGATTTATCTGGCTGGATGCATGAAGATTGGGCACCAATACTATGGGTACATGGACATACACACGAAGCATTTGACTACCGTATTGGTAATACACGAGTCATTGTCAATCCACGTGCGTATCCAAATGAGGTCAGTAGCACTGCATTAGCGTTTGCGTGGGACAAAGTCATTGATATCGGCTAAGTAATTTTAATCATTCAAAAGTAAATATCTTTTTAGTTATTTGTCACCTTGATCTGTCTTTTTAAAATAACGCTTATTTTAAAGTCTAACCGCCTAGACTCGTAAGCAATATTACAATCGAACTGATATTTTGTTCATTCATATCAAAAAATCTGCTACGCTTGCTACCATGAGCAAATATCTCTATAACACTCCCTCAAAACTGTCGGCTGAAAAACTTGCGAGTCATACTCCAAGTGCTCCGGCGCCTTCGCACTTGCCTGATAGTATGATTTCCTCAGTCAGCTTATTGCCTGAAGATAAACGGCTGATTTTATTTACCAGACATTCCTTACGTGAACGCTCTGATGGCAATGGTTTTGCCAGTTATCAATTACCCCTAACACCTAAAGGTCGAGTACTAGCGAAGTCTTGGGGGCGTTGGTTGGCAGGGCATTTACCGTACTCGCTTGATGTAGACAGTATCTCAAGTCCGATTGGACGCTGTATTGACACGGCGCAGCTGATGCAAGCAGGTGCGGGACTACAACGTGATATTACGCATCAGTCATTGTTGGTCGAGCCTGGTAGCCTAGTGACTGAGCCTGAAATAGCAAATCCAGTATTTAAAGAAATTGGCGTGCTCAACTTTATCAATCGATTTTTGCAAGGCAATCTTGAAGGTACCAAAAACGCTTACCAAGGCGGTCTCGATATTTTATCGCTGTTTTATCAATATCAGCCGCAGCAAGGGCATCTCATGCTTGCTGTTAGTCATGATACTTTGTTGTCTGCTTTTTTAGCAGTGATGTTTGATGTGGTCGAGATTGATTGGAATGATTGGCCAAAGATGATGGAAGGCGTGTTTTTGTGGTTTGATGATAAGCCGTTTGAACAAGCCAGTGCACACTTCGTTTGGCGCGGTGAAGTGTATGTGCGCCCGATTCATACTTTATTAGAAGACTACCGTGCTGCCGGCTTTCATCCTAATACATTGCTCTTACCACCAGAAGTGAAATGGATCTAAATACTATTTAATCTAAATACTATTTAAAAGATTACTACTCATTTTTTGATCAGACATAAAAAAACCTTGCCCCAGTATTAGAACCAGTGACAAGGTTTTAGTCATCACGCTATAAAGGCGAGATGTGGTCTAAACGTTAACAATCTTAAGCTTGTAGGCCTTTGATAGTTTTGTTCAGGCGGCTCTTACGACGAGCAGCTTTATTCTTATGAATAATACCTTTGTCAGCCATACGATCAAGAACTGGTACCGCTTTTTTGTAAGCTTCGGTAGCCGCGTCATAATCTTTAGCTGCGATAGCCGCATCAACACGTTTTAAGTAAGTACGAACCATAGAGCGTTGTGACGCAGAGTTCTGACGACGTTTGGTGTTTTGACGGGCGCGTTTACGAGCTTGTGCAGTATTAGCCACGCGAATCTCCTTGATAAAGACAGATAAAAATATGAATGTGGATTACAATAAAAAAGGGTTTAACCATCATCGGTAACGAGCAGCCGTCTCGCCAAACATGATGTCGATGTCTAACATTAAAGTACCTATCTGTTATTAAAGGCACCTAAATTAGCAATAGAGCATCGCAAGCGCCAAAACTGTTTGGAATAATTAAACAGCGTTAACGTGTAAAGCCGGTTATCTTAGCAAATTATCGCCCTTAGAACAATATATTTGATGATTAATGCTTAAAGAAGTTGTGTGATCATATATACGACAGTTTTTTGTGTCTCCGCTCAACTGTTTCTTGAAATATTTATCAATATTGTTGCACTAAAAACCGCTTATGAGTGAATAAATCGCTTAGCCGATAAAATCTCTTACAATAAATTCTATAGAATACCCTCAGTTATGCGTTAATTTAGGTATGATACTAGGGCATGTCCTCAATTCAATCGATGGACATCTAAATGGGCTAAAAGTGGCTGAATCTTGCCAAACAATGTTAAAAAACAATGTTAAAAAACAATGTCAAATAGCTGGTTAATATTCCGATAGTATTTAACATTCTGATAGTATCTGCGCTATTTTCCTCATTTGACTATGATTTATCTCATTTTTATCACCATTTTAAAAATGAGGATAAGCCCTAAGATGAAAAGCTTTGGTGATAGGCTTTAAAATCAGATTTTTCATTATCATCTATTTTCCAACACACTATAAATGGATAGGCTATGCAGCGAAAAGCAATTGTAATTGGCGCGACAGGATTGGTCGGACAGCATCTTGTCAAACAGCTTAGTGAGCTTTATGACACGTTAATTGTGATTGCAAGGCGTCCGCCACGCTATATCAATACCAGCATGCGTTTTTATCAGGTTAATGATTTTGATAATTTGGCTGAAATATTTGCCAGTGTTGGTGTTGATCGAAAGACGGACGCTTTTAGCTGTCTTGGTACGACTAAGAAGCAGGCTGGTAGCGATGAGGCCTTTCGAAAGGTTGATCATGATTATAATGTCAATTTTGCCAAACTGTGCCAAGAAAAAGGTGTTGAAAATTTCTTTTTGTTATCATCCATGAATGCTGATATTCATAGTCGGTTTTTATACAATCGCGTAAAAGCTGAAACTGAGCAGTCTATTATGGCGCTAGGTTTTACGCAGCTAGTCATTTTCCGTCCGTCCTTGTTACTTGGCAAGCATAAAGGTCGTCCGCTTGAAAGTATTGGTCAAAAAGCTTTTCAGCTGATATCGCCCTTAGTTTCAGAATCATTGTCACTGCATCCCATTTCCGCCAAACGCGTTGCCAGTGCCATGGCGATGAGTGCGCATGATGTTTATCAGCGTAATAAATACCGTAATGAACCAGCTATCCAAACCACTGATATCATCGAAAATAAGCAAATGCTAGCGATGACTAAAGTTAAAAAATAGCCTAAGTATTAAGTTAAGGGAACGATTAAAATTAAGCCCCAGTCATAAATAACCAATCATACATAACAAGGAGCGTCACTATGTCAGACATGCCAGAATCAATAACAATGGATAAAGAGAACTTTGTGACCTGTGATTTATTGGATGCCAATCCTGAGTCGCAGGTGTGTTTGCCTAATATCGAAGGTAAGTCTTTTCATAGCTTTGGTGGCAAAAAGAAATTCTGCGGTGAAATTGTGACGGTGAAATGCTTCGAAGACAATAGTCGCGTCAAATCATTGCTAAATAGCGATGGTAAAGACAAAGATGGTAACGGTAAGGTATTGGTCGTTGACGGCGGCGGTTCGATGCGTTGTGCGCTGCTAGGCGACATGATTGCGCAGTCAGCGATTGATAATGGCTGGGCGGGGGTTATCGTATACGGCTGCGTCCGTGACGTTGATGATATGGCAGCAATGGACATCGGTGTTATGGCGCTTGGTTGCATTCCGCGTAAATCGAATCGCCGCGATGAAGGTCAAACCGATATTGAAATTAGCTTTGGTGATTTAACACTAAATTCTGGTATGTTTGTCTATGCCGATAACAATGGCATTATCGCTAGCGACAAGCCATTAATTTAAAAATGGCTTGTCATTTAACACTAGCTTAATAAATAGCACTCTAAAACCTCAGCTTAGCCGTTGAGGTTTTTACATTTAATCATCCTGTCTTTATATACGAATATAATCTTGATCAGCTATTTGGCTATTGGTTTTTTAATAAAAATGCTAAGTGACAAACCGTTACGGCATAAATTTTGGTAATTGCTGAAATATTCGTATAATAGCTCTCTGACTCTTAACATTGATCCTACTCTTTATGCCTATCACTGCTTTGACTGACGCCTTTGAACCAATTAACCAGCAGTTGTTTCCTATCCAGAATGCCGAGCGGCGTTGGCTGGCACCTGTGCATGGTGCAGTCAGCAGCTTGTGGCTAGCAAGTCTGGTGCAAACACCGCTATGGAATGTTGCCGACCGATTAAAAGTTGTGGTGACGCGTGACCAAAACCAGCTCAATCAGATAGAGACGGAATTGGCATTTTGCGGCGTCGATGCTTACGTGTTCCCCGATTGGGAGACGTTGACCTATGATGAGCTGTCACCGCATCAAGATATTGTTAGTGAGCGTATCAATCTATTAACCGATATGCCAACGTCAGGCGTGCTGCTCATCTCGATTCAGGCATTGATGCATCGTGTCGCACCGCCAAGCTGGCTGATAGGGCAGCATTTTGATTTGAGTGTTGGTGATCGATTTGATATCAATACCCAGCGCGTATTGCTGGCAAAGGCAGGCTACCGCGCGGTTGAGAATGTGTTTGAGCCGGGGGAATTCGCGGTACGTGGCAGCATCATTGATATCTTTGCCATGGGTCAGCCGTTCCCACTACGTTTAGATTTGTTTGATGATGAGATTGAGACCATTCGTTTTTTTAATCCGCAAACCCAGCGGACACTGACCGTTGATGACCTCAAAACAATGATGAGCGGCAACGATAGTAGCATGGGCAAAGAGTCAGTATCACTGCTACACAAGCTGCCAGATATCTCAAAACCTATCGAACAATTCCAAATACTACCCGCCAAAGAATTTCCGCTTGATGAAGGGCGTGAGACGTTTCGTACCAACTTCGCCACGATGTTCCCTAATGCGAGCAGCCGTAAGTTTGAGCTACATAAAGACGTAATGGCAGGTATAGCTAGTAGCGGACTTGAATATTATCAGCCGCTATTTTTTGATTTAAAAGCGTGGACAGCAGAGAGTAGCTTGTTTGCTTACTTACCAAGCGATGCGCTGTTTATCACTGATGAACTGATTAATGAAAAACAGGTAGATTACTGGTCACAAATTCAGCGCCGTTATGAAGAGCGTCGTCATGATATCGATAAACCTATTGTCGCGCCTGAGTTGCTGTATTTATTGTCAAATACTCTTAACGAACATCTTAATCATTATCCACGCGTGATTCTCAGTGCGCGCAATGAGTTGGCTAGCATGACGGATGTCGCTGCGATTGACAGCGATGATCCATTGTTAGTAGACAGTTCGTTGTTACAAGTTGATCACCAATCAGATTTACAGCCACAATTGCCACTGACGGCAAATAAGCCGCAAGGCTTGGTGACTCTCAGTGCGCAAGAGCCGCCACAATTGACCGTTAATCACCAAAAGGCTGAGCCTCTTACCCAGCTATTAGAATTTTTAGCGTTACAAGCGCAAACAGCGACGCCAGTATTGATCGTTGCTGAAACAGCGGGTCGTCGTGAGATTCTTATTGAGCTGTTCAAAGGCAAGATTGACATTAAGGCTTATGACAGCTTTGCAGCGTTTCTAGCAGCGGACAAAACCAACAGCGTTAAAGGTAATAAGCTGCCGCAGGTTGGTTTAACCGTTGCGCCCATTGAGCGCGGGGTTTATGTTCCTGAGCGTTTGGTGCTGATTAGTGAGACGCAGTTATTTGGTCGGCAAGTGCTGCAAACACGCCGTCGCCGCCAAAGCGGGGTGTCTGAAGAGTTTTTGGTTAAGAGTGTTACCGAGATAACCGAAGGCAGCCCAGTGGTGCATATCGAGCATGGTATTGGGCGTTACAATGGGCTGATTACGTTAGATGTGGGCGACGGTGAGCAAGAGTTTATTCACTTAAAATATGCCGATGATGCCAGTATTTATGTGCCCGTTGCTAATTTGCAAATGATTAACCGTTATAGTGGCGGTGATCCAGCGCTTGCGCCATTGCATAAAATTGGCAGCGGAAAATGGGATAAAGCCAAGCAAAAAGCGCTTGAGCAAATCCATGACGTAGCGGCCGAGTTGCTTAATATGCAAGCGCGTCGTGAAGCTAAAGTCGGTATTCATTTTAAAATAGATGCGTCACAGTATGAGCTTTTTGCCAGTCAATTTGCCTTTGAAGAAACGCCGGATCAAGCCAATGCCATTCATGCGGTGATGGAAGACATGCGACAAAACCAACCAATGGATCGGCTCATCTGCGGTGATGTGGGTTTTGGTAAAACAGAAGTGGCTATGCGGGCAGCATTCATTGCTGTCAGCGCCGGTTATCAGGTAGCGGTGCTAGTGCCGACGACCTTGCTGGCCGGTCAGCATGAAGACAATTTCCGCGACCGTTTTGCTGATTGGCCAGTGCGTATCGAGACGCTATCGCGCTTTGGCGGCAAAAAGCATCAAGAAACGGTGTTGACAGATTTAGCAGCAGGTAAAGTCGATATCGTCATCGGTACCCATAAACTGTTACAACCTGATGTGAAGTTTTCTAATCTAGGTTTGATGATTGTCGACGAAGAACATCGCTTCGGGGTGCGCCATAAAGAGCGTATCAAGGCGATTCAGACTGATGTGGATAGTATGTCGATGACAGCAACCCCCATCCCTAGAACGCTCAATATGGCGCTCTCAGGTATGCGTGACATGTCAATTATCGCGACACCTCCAGCACGACGTTTGGCGATTAAAACCTTTGTCATGCAAAAAACGGATGCGTTAATGAAAGAGGCTATCTTGCGTGAGCTATTGCGCGGTGGGCAGGTTTATTTATTACATAATGATGTGGCGAGCATTGAGCGTATGGCAGAAACCATACGTGAATTGGTGCCTGAAGCGCGAGTAGGCGTGGCTCATGGGCAAATGCAAGAGCGCCAACTTGAGCAAGTGATGCAGCAGTTTTATCATAAAAAATTCAACGTCCTGATATGCTCTACCATTATCGAAACCGGTATTGATGTGCCCAATGCCAATACTATCATCATTGAGCGCGCCGATAAGTTTGGCTTGGCACAATTACATCAGCTGCGTGGTCGTGTCGGTCGTAGTCATCATCAAGCGTATTGTTATCTACTTGTGCCTTCTATCAAAGGTCTAAAAGGCGATGCTAAGCGCCGATTGCATGCGATTGAACGTGCCAATACCTTAGGTGCAGGTTTTATGCTGGCTAGCGAAGACTTAGAAATTCGCGGTGCTGGCGAAATACTTGGTAAGCAGCAAAGTGGTAATATGCAGGCGATTGGTTTTAGCTTATATATGGACATGCTGGAGCGAGCGACAAAAGCCATTAAAGCGGGTAAAGAGCCTGATTTAAGCACACCGTTGTCGCTGACTAGTGAGATTAATCTGCATAGCTCAGCATTGATACCAGAAGAATATCTACATGATGTCCATCAGCGTTTGTTATTTTATAAGCGTATCAGTAATGCCGATGATAAAGAGGCATTGATTGATATTCGTACCGAAATGATTGACCGTTTTGGTACATTACCAGAGCAAACTAAGCAGTTGTTCGCCATCCACGGACTGCGTATACAAGCTGAGCCGCTGAAGATTAATAAGATTGATGCCAATAGTAATAGCATGACATTAGAGTTTGCGCCTGATACCCCAGTCGATGCCTTGGCGATTATTAAGTTGATTCAATCAAATGGTCAGCGTTATCGTATGAACGGTGCTTCTGGTATTCGTTATCAAGATACTGATAAACTGGCAACGCCGCAACAGCGCGTCACCGCGATTCAAGAGTTATTACGCTATTTTAGCGAGCATATGGTGGCAGAGTCAGCGTAGTTGTTTTGGCATTTCGGCATTCTGAGAGCTTAGCAATGATTTTCGGTAGATTCAATCAGCTCAATAAGTCAGCTAGCCAGTGCCCAAGTAGGACGTCAAGACAATGAGTCATAGCGCTATTTTATCGGTCGGATAACTGATAAAATAGCAACATCCTATATTTAGCCTATTGTTTTTTAGTAAATTAAATTCTGCTTTTCTAGATTTATATTCCTTTTATCTGAGTGTCATAACAAGAGAACCGTCATTATGTTCCAACTTCATCATAAACTTGCTGCCGATAGTTTTTTAGTGGGTGATTTCCCATTATCGACTTGTCGTTTAATCAATGATTGCCAGTTTCCTTGGTTAATATTAGTGCCGCGCGTATCAGGTATCAAAGAGTTATATGAGTTATCTGAAGCCGATCAAACACAGTTTTTACGTGAGTCAAGCTGGTTGTCGAGTCAGCTAGCCAAGACCTTTCAAGCTGATAAAATGAATGTAGCTGCACTCGGTAATCAAGTACCACAGCTACATTTTCATCATATCGTTCGCTATCAAAACGACATGCAATGGCCAAATCCAGTATGGGGAGTTCCTGCTATTCCTTATACTAAAGAAGTGTTGGCGCAGATGCAGCAGACGTTAATGATGGCATTGCGTGGTCATCATCAAATGCCGTTTGACTGGCAAATGTAATAAATACCTGATTAGTAACAGGTCGGTAAGTTGATTGGCAAATTGATAATGATACTCTATTGGCTAGGTATCGATTAACTAGGCATCGATTAACTAGATATCGATTGACCCATCAAAATAACTGGAAAAATGGCTAAACGTTTAAAGTTAGGCTTTATTTTGGTGTCTTAGTCGTTTTACGGTTATGTGCTAACGTTATACTCAGTTATTACAGCCCCTAATTTTTATATATTAATAGGTTTTAAGTATTTGAAATCCAGATAAATATTATCTGGATTTTTTGTGTTTGGTTTAAACGATATGTCTTATAATCCCGATTTAGTAGCATATTAAGACAAGATGAGTGATGAGTGGTAGGCTTTTGGCTATCAGTGACATGGGTTTTGTTGCATTTAAAAAGTATAATGTAATCATTGATTAATTTTATACATAACTTGGCATAGAGGTAGGTAGTACGCGTGTGCTATCCTCAAGCCTTTTAGTTTTTTACATAGCCTGTTTTACGTAAGCGAATACTTCATATGCCTTTTTTAGACACGCTGAGACCAAATCACTCTTCAAAAAATGAAGGGATTTATCGATTTGACTATCCAGAAGTCTTCGTTTTAATGCTTACGGTCATACTCCTTGCTGTACATTTTAATTTTAGACCTACTTCAATGGCACTGCTCGTTATTGTTTGTCTGCCAAGTTTAATGATTTTGATTTATAACTATCGCCGCCAAAAAAGCTTTTGGACGTCTAACATTGTTATCATTTTACTATCGGTAGTTATTGGGTCGATACAGTTTTGCACGGTTATTTCGCTTAGCTTAGCCGCGCTTATAGCACTCAGAATTATTATCAGTAGCCCTGAAAATCATTTAAAACTGATTGCCGTCTCTATAATCACCGTCATTGTTTTCTATTATGTTAGCGTTACCCTAAGCAGTGCTGATATAGATTGCCATGAAGGCTGGACCACACCAATAATATTATTAGCCAGTATGATCGTCATACTGTATCAGTTTTGGCATGTGTACCAAGAGTATATTGGTTATGAAACTCGTGCTCATCAGGCCGTTGGGCGATTAAGCACGATGGTCTCCGTCATTAATAAGTTGACGCGCTTCATACCTCCGCAAGTTTGGGAGCCTATCGTAAAATCTGATAGCCCAGTTACTGTTGCTAATAAGCGTGCTAAGCTGACGATTATGTTCTCAGATATCGTTGGCTTTACGGAGTTGTCAGATAGTTTGAGCGCTGACAATTTGGCTGATATCTTAAATACTTATATGCATTGTATGACATTGATAGCAAACAAGCATGGCGCCGTACTTGATAAATTTATTGGTGATGGCATGGTGTGTTTTTTGGTGAGCCAAATAGTCGCGGTGCGCGCCAAGATGCTTTAGACTGTATTGCAATGGCAATAGATATGCGTCGCGAGATGCGAACTTTGAGGCAAAAATGGCGCTTGATGGGCTTTGAGGGGTTGTACATTCGCATCGGTATTAGCACAGGTTATTGCCATGTTGGTAATTTTGGTAGTAATAATCGTCTAAGCTATACTCTTATTGGTAAAGAGGCCAATCTAGCGGCAAGACTTGAATCGAGCGCTGGTAAAGATGAGATACTGGTCAGTGAGAGTACTTACGATTATATCTGTCATAACTATGACTGTCAGCATGCGGGTGCGTTCAAGTTAAAAGGTTTTGATAGCAAGGTAAATGCATGGCAAGTGCTGGATCCAGATACGTATAAAGGTCATTTATCAAAGTGGGTTGATCACACACTACCAGGTTTCAATTTGCATCTAAATTTTAAAGATATGAAGGATAATGATTATCAAGATATCAGAGCACGCTTAAATTTTGCGCTTGAACGTGTCGAGCAGGAGCAAGAAAAAGTGGCAACTGACATAGCGGCAGCAAGCAAACGTAATGACAATCAATGACAATCGTCCAAAAATAATGTTTATAAAATCAAGCGCAAAAAAGCCAGCTACTATTATGATAGCTGGCTTTTTTATCTAATGAAGTAAACTGTAATATTAGGACGTGTTCTAGCGTTTAGTGGTTTTCTTTTGCATGGTTGAGCGTATATTTAGGAATCTCAATGGTTAAGTCTTCATCATCGAGCATGACCTGACAAGATAGGCGTGAGTCAGGCTCTAACCCCCAAGCACGATCTAATAAATCGGCTTCAATATCATCCATTTCATCTAAACTATTAAAACCTTTACGGACGACCACATGGCATGTGGTACAGGCTTTTGACATCTCACATGCATGTTCAATTTTAATGCCTTTTTCCAATAGCGCTTTACATAAGTTGCTGCCAGCTTCTAGCTCGACTTCGGCGCCTTCAGGGCAAATTTCATGATGCGGTAGTACGGTAATTTTTGGCATAAATCGTCTTTCCAGTGCTAATCAATTAAAAGAATAAAAATATAAGAAATGAGCTTAGTATGGTGACTAAGTCACATTTTAAATGTATCTGCTACCAATCTTGGGCATTCGTGCCTGCCATGCTGGCTTTAACGCTTTGATTCATAATACGGGCAGCAAAGGCATCACTGTGAGGCTTGAGCTTTGCTTGCTGTGCCTCGATAAGTGCCAAATCATCAGTACTTAGCGTTGTTTGCAACACTTGTATTTGCTCAGCCAATGAGTGCTGCTCCTCAGAAGACAATAAGGCTGCAAATTCTTTAAGGGCAGATTGTAGCGCTAATACTTCACGCTCCGCTTCTACTTTGGTTTCGATTAAAGAACGTGTATTTTTATCTTCTTCTGCATGCTTGAATCCTGCGACGAGCAATTGCTCTTTTTGCTCATCTGATAACCCATAAGAAGGCACAATCTCAATCTTACTTTCTGTCTTGGTTGTGGTTTCTTGGCGCTGACGGTTAGCTGTCCATTCGCATCGATACTAAAGGTGACTTCAATACGAGCAAATCCAGCTTTCATCGGCGGGATACCATATAGCTCAAAACGACCCAATGAACGGCAGTTATCGACCGTCTCACGCTCGCCCTGTACCACATGAATCACCATGCCTGTTTGACCATCTTGATAGGTGGTAAACACTTGGCGTTTTTTGACAGGAATAGGCGTATTACGTGGAATCAGTACTTCAACTAAGCCGCCCATGGTCTCAAGACCAAGCGATAGCGGCGTTACGTCTAACAATAATAGGTTGTTATTACTATCGCCATTGACCAATTGATGCGCCGTTTGGGCAGCACCCAAAGCCACGACTTCATCGGGATTTAGACGACAAAGTGGTTGCTTGGCAAAAAACTCTGTCACGACTTGTTGTATAGCAGGCATACGAGTAGAGCCACCGACCAAAATCACTTCGTCTAGATCAGCACTCGAAAGCTTGGCATCACGCAGGGCTTGTTCGCATACGCTCAATGTACGGCGGCTAACTGGCTCTGCAATAGCCAGCAAATCTGTACGGCGAAGCACACCTTGGTAAGATTGCTCATTCACAGTGATATCGATATCAACTTGTTCATCGTCAGTCAATGCTTGCTTATAAGCTTTGGCTTGCTGTGCAAGTATCGACTTATCATGACGACTAACATCTTTTGGATCTATATTTAATTGCTTGATAAGCCAATTGGTCATTAGACGATCGATGTCGTCACCACCTAATGCACTATTACCGCCAGTTGCCAGTACTTCAAAGACACCATCAGTCAGCTTTAAGATAGAAACGTCAAAAGTACCGCCACCCAGATCGTAAATTAAATAATAACTTTCTTTATCGCCGTTTTGCGTTGACTGGTCGAGACCATAGGCGACGGCAGCAGCCGTAGGCTCATTTAGCAGACGTAACACATTGATACCAGCCGCTTGGGCTGCATCTTTGGTCGCTTGACGCTGGGCTTCATCAAAATAAGCAGGGACAGTAATGACCGCACCCTCGATACTGTCTGCAGGCAATGCGCTCGCTGCCCGTTGCTCAAGCGCTGCTAATATACGTGCTGATACTTCAACAGGCGATACTTTACCCTGAGCCGTCACAAATGCTGGCATGTCATCTTTGCTGCCGCTTAACTCATAAGGATGAGAAAATTTGATATCAGCTTGGCTACGACCCATAAAACGCTTAGCCGAGACGATCGTATTTTTTGGATCATCCGCTAAGTGAGCTAATGCATCAGAGCCAACCAACGGCTTACCTACACTTGGATAATAGACCACAGAAGGTAATAAGGTATCGGTAGCTGCGCTTGCCTCTAAGACTTGCGCCTTGCCTGAGCGTACTACCGCGACCAATGAGCGCGTAGTACCAAGATCAATTCCTAGGCCAAAACGATGCTGATGGGGTTGGGCGCTTTGATTGGGTTCGGCAATTTGCAATAAAGACATAAGATAACTCAAAGATAAAATGAAAGAGATAAAATTAATAAGTGAAATGAAACAAATATGATAAGCGCACTATTGTAGTTTAACTGCGTTGTATGCACGTGAAAACGAAGATACTTAGCGATTAAAAGTGCTTAAGATAAGGGATTATACGGCATCGCTGTGACTATTTTAACCATCGCTTATAATATAGTTTTCAAATAAGCGTCATAAGCTAATACCATTTATAAATAAATTTGGCATATAAAATAAATTAACAAGCTTATACATCAGTCAGTTAGACGTATAAATCATCATCATCTGAATGCTCAGCAGTCGCTAACTCATCGATACCAGTAGTCACGTCAGCATTTAATTTGACTAAGAATTTCAGTTTTTGTGTCGCATCAATCGCCGTTTGCCAATCTTGGTTTTGGTAAGCATCGTTAAAACGCTTAGACTGTTTTGCCAGTCGCTCGGTGATTTGAGGGTGTAGTTGTTGCAATGTCGCACGATCTTTACCCTCGATAGCGTCATCTAAATCCATGCGCATCTGCATCGCATCTTCTAAAAATTCCAAGTCTGCAATTGAATGCTCTAGATTCTGTGCTTGATCTGCCATGTCTAGTAGATAGCTAGCACGACTATCAGGCGCACTTAACGCTTGGTAGGCTTGATTGATTAACGCTGAGGCTTGCTCAGACTGCTGTTGCGCTTGCGTAGTATTGGCTAGATTCTTGGTAACATTATCAGGATGATAACGTTTTTGTAGCAGACGTAGATGCTGATCGAGACTCTCTTGATTGACTTCAAACTGTACAGGCTGCTCAAATAGGGCAAAGAAGTTATCAAACTGGGCTTCTGCAGTAATGTCTGTCATATCATACGCCTTGCTTGTTATTTATTTTGAAAGTTTTCTTTAGCTGAGAACATATTTATTATGGCTTGAATATAGAGTTAGGAAACTCTAAACTCAAGGGTTTTTTAACCTTTGAACCATTAAACGGTAAAAGATTCGCCGCAACCACATTCGCCTTTTTGATTGGGATTGGTGAACTTAAAGCCTTCGTTAAGACCTTCTTTTTCGTAGTCCATCAACAAACCATCTAAATAGACCAAACTTTTAGGATCAATAAAGATGTTAACGCCGCGGCTTTCGTAACGCGTGTCATTTTCATCAGGGTATCTACAAACTCTAAAACGTAAGCTAAGCCTGAGCAACCCGCGGTACGGATACCCACTCGAATACCTTCGCCTTTGCCGCGATTGTCCAAAAAGTCTCGAACATGCTGAGCGGCGCGTTCTGTCATTTCAATCATGCCAACTCCCATTGACTATCAATGATAAATATCAATCAAAAAAATCTGTATAAACTGGCAATGAAAATAGAGCACTTGCCAAAAAAATCTTAATAACGACCAGTTAAGAATCACTAGAAAATAAAAGGTGACAATTACATTAGCGTTATTGTCACCTCTTTAGCGTTAGTAGCTGTTCAATACATCGACTACTAAAGTACGGCCATTAAGACCGTGTACTTAGAAGTATAATACTTACGCTAATAGGTTTAGCTAGCCGCTTCTTCTGTCTCTACTGCTGCGCTATGCTTACCTTTATAGTCGCTAATAGCGGCTTTAATGCGTCTTCAGCAAGTACAGAGCAATGCACTTTTACTGGTGGTAAGGCCAACTCTTTCGCGATATCGTTGTTTTTGATTTCGCCCGCTTGATCCAAGCTTTTGCCTTTTAGCCACTCAGTCACGAGCGAACTTGAAGCGATTGCTGAACCACAGCCATAAGTTTTAAAGCGTGCATCTTCAATGATGCCGTTATCATCAACTTGAATCTGTAGGCGCATTACATCGCCACAAGCTGGGGCACCAACCATACCAGTACCAACGTTTTTGGCATTTTTATCAAGATTGCCGACGTTGCGTGGATTTTCGTAATGATCAATAACTTGGTCACTATAGGCCATGGGGTTTTCTCCTAGTTAGATGATGAGTAGTCAATTACTGACTTTAAATGTCTAACTACTCATCGATAATTGGGGTCAAACATTTAGTTAATAGAAACGGTATTTATAAAAACGGTATTTATAAAAACTGGATTTATAAGTGTCTGATCAATCGTTTAATGGTTCTGTTTGATAACTATATCGTTACTTTCGGTAATTTTAATGCTCAGCCCATTCGACTGAATCTAAATCAACACCTTCTTGGTACATATCCCAAAGTGGTGATAAGGCACGTAATTTATCGACCGCTTCATGCATTTGTTTGATGACAGTATCGATGTCTGCTTCAGTGGTATAACGACCAAAGCTGAAACGAATTGAGCTGTGTGCTAATTCATCTGGGCGACCAATAGCACGTAATACATATGATGGCTCAAGCGTCGCTGATGTACAGGCTGAACCTGATGATACAGCTAAATCTTTAAGTGACATCATGAGAGACTCGCCCTCAACGAAGTTGAAGCTGATGTTTACAATGTTAGGCACGCTGTGCTCAAGATCACCATTTAGGTAGATCTCTTCGATATCTTGTAGACCGTCCCACAGTTTTTGGCGTAGCTTGGCTGCATGTGCATGGTCTTCTTCATAACGCTCATTGGCTAAAGCAAATGCTGCTCCAAGACCAACGATTTGATGCGTCGGTAATGTACCTGAACGCATACCGCGCTCATGACCACCGCCATGCTGCTCTGCTTTCAAACGGATACGTGGCTTACGACGAACAAATAATGCGCCAATACCTTTAGGACCGTAGGCTTTGTGACCTGAGAAGCTCATCAAATCGATCTTCGTGGTTTCAAGGTCAATCAATACTTTACCAACAGATTGTGCGCCATCGACGTGGAAGACCACACCCGCTTCACGAGTGATTTCACCAATGGCAGCGACATCAGTAATCGTACCAAGCTCATTATTTACCATCATGAGTGATACTAAGATAGTATCATCACGTAATGCTTCTTTAACTTGCTCTGGTAAAATAAGACCCGTGCTTGGCTGCGGCTCAAGATAAGTAATCTCAAAACCTTCTTGCTCAAGCTCACGGCACGTATCTAATACGGCTTTATGTTCGATCTTACTGGTAATGATGTGCTTACCACGAGATTGATAAAAATGCGCGGCGCCTTTAATCGCTAGGTTGTCTGATTCTGTTGCACCAGAGGTAAAGACGATTTCGCGTGGATCAGCATTAATGACTTCAGCCACTTGTTGACGCGCTGTTTCTACCGCTTCTTCTGCTTGCCAGCCATAGCCATGCGAGCGCGAGGCTGGATTACCAAAGATGCCATCTACTGTCAGATACTCGCTCATCTTAGCAGCTACTGATTTTGCAACTGGTGTGGTGGCGGCATAATCTAAGTATATAAGGTTGTTATGTTGGCTCATGCTGGGTTTGCCTCGCTGTTCGATAGGGTAATAGTGTTGATATCTTTTATGGAAATCTCTTTGGTAGAGCTGTGCTGACGCTCTGACACTGACTGCACATTTTCCATGTCTAATAATTGCGCTAATGTTATATTTTTCAAGTACTGTTCGATATGATTGGACAGTGCACACCATAAATCATGGGTTAAGCACATTGTACCACCTTGACAGTCGCCGCGTCCTTCGCACTGCATCGCATTAACCGACTCATCGACGGCAGATATGATGCTCATGACGTCTATTTCATGCAATGGTTTGGCTAGATGATAGCCACCGGCCGCACCTCGGATGCTAGTGACCAGACCACGCTTACGAAGTTTGGAAAACAGTTGTTCAAGGTAAGAGATAGAAATCGATTGCCGCTTGGCGATATCAGATAAGGAGACTGCAGTGTCTTGTTGGCTGGTCTGTAATGCCAAATCCAGTAACGCAGTAACGGCATATCTGCCTCGAGTAGTCAAACGCATGTGTTATCTCCAAACTTTTAAGTCATTTTTATTTAACAACGACCTTAGCAAAATGATAGTGGTGGCAGCTTGTAGCGCAATATGAAAGCTACTGATGAAATCACATAACCGCTAAGTTGTGTCTTATCGTTATTAAACAGCAGATGATGAACCCGATGTGTGCAACGATTAAGCCAATTATACTTAATCCTGAGTAATTTAGTCAAGATTAAAGTGTGGTTGAATGGTTAATCGAGCTTATCACTATGATTGATAAAAACAATGGTATTAAAAGGAGGGGCTATAAGATTGAGAACATTGATTCCTAGCATTTTTGAAATACTAAAATACAGTCTTGAAGTTCGAGTATTACGTTTTTTTAACTTCTATCAATTATATTAGGGCGTGCTGAATGTTCAATACGCCCCAGTCATCTAAGCGCTTAATATACTAAGCATTTAATATGCCTTAATCGGCATCAAACGCGTTTGGTAAAGTAAGCAGCCTTTCATTATTAAGCTGACATTGGTAAGTCGTTGTTGGCGAAATTAATTCATTAATAGCGCGATAATGGCTGCGATCATAATAACGAGAGCAGCCACGGTGACGATTATCAGGGTTTTTTGTTTGCTCTGTAACTCTTTAACCGTGATTTCAAGCTCACGGTTTTTAATAGTCAAGGTGTTTATTTGGGTTTGTTGCTCTTTGATGCGTAATTTATAGCTGTCCTTTTTGTCAGCCATTTCAGCTTCAGTAGGCTTGGTCTTACCTTTGCCACCTTTTATCTTTTTAATAAGACCTTGAATTAAGCTGCCAAGACCGAGCTGCATAATAAACTGCTTGACCAACTGTACTTGAACAGACTCACCGCGCATTTGTAGTTTTTCGGTGGTTTCGCTGTCATGAGTGGTGATCGCATTGATCACTTGGATGCTATAAGCATTAATGATGACGTCAGGTTCGCTGCGGTCAATAGGTAACTCTGCGTCTAATAATACGCCTTTGGTGCTAAAAGTGGCAAACACTTCAACATGCGGTAGATACAAGCGTAGCGCCACGACAGTACCTTGCTTGGCAAGTGGGTAAGCGGCTTTACGTAGTTCGGGATCTAAACGTAACAATAGTGTCAGCGCCGACTCGATGAACACCAGAATGATATTAAGAAAAGAGTGAGACAACGTAGAACGCTTCATGTAAATAATCCGTTTTATATTTGGCAAATTAGAGGCAAAAGACAAACAAGAGTCAAAATTGACCCAAAAGGTGCAGTGATATTTTGCTTATAGTAACGCCTTTATAATAAAAAGTAACGCTAGTTTCTGTCAGTTGGAAAATTATTACTTTACAATTTGGTAATCAACAAGGACACAGATATTTATGACTGGCGATGCCTCAGTATGAGATGACATCTCTTTGAACGATAAGGCAGTATAGAGGTTGACTCGCTAAGTCGAAGTTAGGAAAAGCCAAGGTTACTAGCGGTTATAACAGTTGCAGAGGCTTTGCGTAACATTGAGTGTCAAATACGTAGTACAGTAGGCAAAAATATGTAAAATCGCTTGCGCTCCTTATGCTGCTTGATATAAAGACGATAACAAAGCGAAACCTGTTAATACGCCAGTCAGGCAGTTTTTATTGCTTAAATGCTATGAGAGCGTTACAATGCTTGGCGTGAGCGTTTATTATCCCCCTTAAACTTGAAGGAAATTTTATGAATAAGTCAGAATTAATTGATAGCATCGCAGACAAAAGTGGCCTAAACAAAACCCAAGCTGGCGATGCATTGAATGCTGTTATGGAAAGTGTTGGTGAAGCGCTAGAAGCTGGCGATAGCATCTCATTGGTTGGTTTTGGTACTTTCAGCGTAAAAGACCGTAAAGCACGTACTGGCCGTAACCTAAGACGGGTGAAGAGCTTAGCATTCCAGCAAGTAAAGTACCAAGCTTTAAAGCGGGTAAAAACTTAAAAGAGCGTTTAAACTAAGCCGTTTTATTAAAAATGGATGCTGTATAACGACATGATATACGAATCAACACAGCATTTACTTAGTAAAGCATTATATGGTTTATAGCATGGCTGAAAAGTCATAATATGAATCATAAAAAGCACCTAGATATTAGGTGCTTTTTTATCGCTATAGTTTGTATCATACCACGTGAATATTTTGAGTCTGCATCAAAAAATCACGTATCATAGGGCGCGCGATAGATGCGTTGTTTAAATAAGACTGTTTTACTCAGTCTTGTTGTTCTATATCAAATTCACACGTTCTTATTCTTACCATTGCCTGCTTAGATAGCATTGATATTAATAGTAATATTACAATGGTTTTTCATCAATATAGGTTTATAAAGCAGAGATAACTATGGATAAATTGCGCGATTTCTTAAAAAGCTGGCCAGGTCGCATTTTATTGATTTTATGCCTATCGCCGCTCGCTCTATTGGGTGTCGAAAGCTATTTTGGAGGCGGGGTCGATCCCAACCAAGTCGCTCAGGTGGGTGAAGCAAGCGTAGGGTTGTCCGAGTATCAGACTGCCGTAAATAACCGTCGTACTGAAATACTAGAACAAGTTGATGATGCGAGTCTATTGAATGAAGATGTATTGCACGAGCAAGTGCTCAAAGGTCTCATTGATCGTACGCTATTGGAGCAGCAAGCGGGCAAGCTTGGTATGACAGTCTCTGATGACACGATTAATCGTCTATTGCGTGAAGAAGAAATTTTTAAGGACGCAGAAGGTAATTTTTCTAACGATCAATTTTCAAATTTCTTGCGCCAGCGCGGCATGACTAAAGATCAGCTATTTGCTGAGTTTCGTAACCAATTAAGCCTCGACCAGCTCAATGCAAGTATTGTTGGCACGGCAGTATATCCCATGCAAGCGGTCAGTCAATTGATTGACTTACAACTTGAGTCGCGCAATATCTGGCTGCATCGATTTAATTGGCAAGACTATGTAGATCAGGTCAAGTTAAGCAAAGGCGATATACAAGCCTATTATGATGCCAATAAAGACACACTAAAAAGTGCGGCGATGGTAGATTTGGCATATTTGCAATTAAGTCCTAAAACCATTCAAGTGAATGAAGTTACGGAAGAGGATTTGCAGCAGCAATATGAAGCTTATAAGCAAGGGCTAGCGGTCGTCGATGAACGCAAAATCAGTCAAATCCTATTAACGGGTAAAGACGCGAAGACCAGAGCGACTAAAATCAAAGCCCGCTTGGATAAAGGTGAGTCTTTTGCCGCATTGGCTAAAACTGAGTCAGATGATCCATCAGGAGCAACAGGTGGCGATATTGGTACCTTTAATCCTCTGTGTTTGGCAATGATGCCGCAGCGGTTGAGCAGGCTTTAGAAGGCTTAAGTGTGGTGATGTAACAGCACCTATTAAGACTAGCTTTGGCTACCAGATATTTACCGTAACCGAAGATAACGGTAGTAAAATCCCAAGCCTAGAAAGCATGCGTGCAGAGCTGACAGCAAAAGCCAAAGAATATAAGCGTCAAGAAATCTATGCAGATAAAGTAACAGCGATTAATGACTTGGCAGCAGATGGCTTTAGCATCGAAGATATTGCTCAGCAAGAGAACGTAACGCTAAAACGTATCAAGGATTATCGTAAAGAAAACAACAAATCGGAGTTATCACAACCAGCAGTGATTAAGCAGGCTTTTGATGAGTTTACCATTCAAGATCAGGCAGTAACCGCAGGTATCGAAGTCGGTAACGGGACGGTATGGGTGCAGCCAAGCAACTATCGTCCTACGAAAACGCTTAGCTTAGCTGCTGCTACACCAAAAATCACTCAGATATTACGTCAAGAAAAGGCCACGGCATTGGCGCTAAAAGAGGCGAAGAAACTAGCCGCTGGTATTAAAACGCCTGCTGATATCAATAAACAGCCAGTACGTTTTCAATCATTAGGTGAAGTGAATCGCCAAACCACTCTATTGACAGAGAAAGAGCGCGGATTGGCCTTTAGTCAGCAAGCAGCTAATAATGGCGTCGTTGCTATTGCCAGTGAGACTGAGATGGGCGCGACTTTGTTGGTCGGTGATCGTATTAAAACAGAGGAGCAGTCGCCATTATCTGATGTGCAAAGAGCACAAACAGCTGCCATCATTCGTGATAACTTGGGGCAAGATCAGCTACAAGATTACTTGGATTATCTACGTTTGGTGTATAAAGTTGAAATTAATGACGCCAATATAGCAAACGCGCAAGGGCGTTAGAAGTAAAGCTATTAAGGAAAATTTGAGATACTTACTTAGTTATTCTTTCCAAATAGTTTTCTCAAATTTTAAGCATAAAAAAGCCACTGTCTACAGTGGCTTTTTTAATGAGTATTACTTTTATCATAAAGATTTAGCATTAATGGCGATACGAAATTCAATACTGCTATCAATGCTAATATTCCAAGTGATACGGAACAATTTAATGGCGGAAATGACGCATACCAGTGAATACCATCGCGATGCCATGCTCATTTGCCGCAGCAATGGTTTCATCATCACGCATAGACCCACCTGGCTGGATAATAGCAGCAATACCGACTTGGGCAGCGTTATCAATACCATCACGGAAAGGGAAAAAGGCATCTGATGCCATAACAGCACCTTCAGTAGCCAATCCAGCGTACTCTGCCTTGATAGCGGCGATACGAGCTGAGTTGACACGGCTCATTTGACCAGCACCAACACCAATAGTACGCTGACCTTTGGCATAAACAATCGCATTAGATTTGACGTATTTTGCTACATTCCAGCTGAATAATAGATCGGCGATTTGCGCTTCTGTTGGTTGTACATCAGTGACAATCTTTAAGTCATTGGCCGTAATCAAACCAAGATCTTGCTCTTGTACTAGCAGGCCACCGTTGACGCGCTTGTAGTCAAGCTGACTATCGCGTTGATCTGGCGCTGGCAGTTCGCCGCACACCAATACACGGACATTTTTCTTAGCAGCTGTCGCTTCAAGCACACCATCTTCGATGCTTGGTGCAATAATAACCTCTACAAACTGATTGTCGATAATGGTTTTAGCAGCTGCCAATGTCAATGGGCGGTTAAAAGCAATGATGCCGCCAAAAGAAGACTCAGGGTCAGTACTAAAGGCAGTGTTATAAGCGGTTACTTGATCGTTATCCACAGCGACACCGCAAGGGTTGGCATGCTTAACGATAACGCAAGCAGGGGCACTAAAGGCTTTCACGCACTCAAGGGCAGCGTCAGTATCGGCGATATTGTTATAAGACAGCGCCTTGCCTTGCAGTTGCTTAGCAGTCGCTATAGAGGCTTGGTGGCTTTTTAGCGGATGGTTTTCCGTATAAAAAGCGGCGTTTTGATGTGGGTTTTCGCCGTATCGTAGATCCTGTGCTTTTTCGAGCTGCACATTAAAGGTACGTGAAAAATTCTCAGGTTGCTGGTTTTCATTGACACGGCTACCTAAGAAATTGGCAATCATTCCGTCGTACTGTGCAGTATGCTCAAAAGCCTTCACTGCCAAGTCATAGCGCAAAGCAGGTGTCAGCTCGGTGCCATCACCTAAAGCGGCAAGTATGCGCTCATAATCTGCTGGATCAGTCACGATACCCACATGAGCGTGGTTTTTCGCCGCAGAACGCACCATCGTGGGACCACCGATGTCGATGTTTTCGATAGCGTCGTTCATGGTGACGTCAGCACGAGCAATGGTTTCTGCAAACGGATAAAGGTTGACGACAACCAAATCAATACGCTCAATCGCGTGCTCACTCATTACGGCATCGTCTGTACCACGGCGTCCTAAGATGCCACCATGAATTTTAGGATGTAGCGTTTTGACACGGCCATCCATCATTTCAGGAAAACCTGTGTAATCGGATACTTCGGTCACAGCGACATTGTTTTCTGTGAGTAAACGATAAGTACCGCCAGTAGACAGTAAGTCAAAGCCTGACTTAATAAGGCCTTGCGCAAACTCAACGATATTGGATTTATCAGAGACTGACAATAGAGCAAGTGGGGTTGTACTCATAAGAAAATTTCCATAAAAAAAGCCTGACGTAAACGTCTGGCAAGGTGACAATGACAATTGTTGTAGACAATATCATGGTGGATAGCGTCAATAACGTTAAATTGCCATACATAATGACTGGTAATAAAGACAGAGAAATGCATATAGCAGATGCTACATTAAGTCATAAGTTTTGAGTTTTTTGCGTAAAGTGCCACGATTCAGACCTAAAATTTGTGCACACTTGGTTTGATTGCCTCGCGTTTTTTCAAGGACAACCGATAATAGTGGCTCTTCAACTTGTTTTAAAATAAGCTCATACAAGTCGGTCGGCATCTCATCACCTAGCATCGCAAAGTATTGTCGTACCACACGCTCCACATGTACGCGCAGTGGTTCATGACGCTGGCTCGCATCGCTGTTTAATGAGGAGTCAACATGACGAGTTGAATGATGGTTAGCTGTACTATAATCGGCAGGATGCTCAGAGCTTGTGGCAAAATGATTGGCATTATGCTGTGCATGAGGTGCCATAAGATAATGTCCTTGGGATTGGAAAGAGTCAAACCATAAGATATCAGGGTATTATATCAAATTAATATCGTTTAGCACTGACAGATTAACCTTATATTGGCAGCAGTATGACTAGGGTATATGCTTACTATTATAACATTGCCACAAAATATAACTGGCTGTGTCGCACTTGCATCACTATTGAACTTGCTACCTGCCTACGTTTTTCTGACGGCTGAAGTTTTAAGAGACAAGGTTGTTTATAGATAGACAATATTTTGTTGGTAATTATCTATTCAATACAGAGGACTTATAGTCACTTCTCGAATTTGTCTATTAGCAACAGGGATGGTAAATAATATGTTGCGACTACTGTCCGCCGCTAATTGGCTTTGCTTGCTTAATAGATAATCAGCTGGCGTGGCGATGAATTCTCCAATCATATCATTTGCGCCGTATACGCTGACTTTAACATTCGGATATAGCTGTGCTTTGGCACTTTGATTGTTTAATGTGGCACTGACATCGCTCGACTTTCCATCCATCTTAATCTTACTCGATTTATGATTAAGGTTGGTAATCGTGAATGCTGTTAGATCGGCACTAGGTAAACTACAGGCAGCGACTGCACATACTGATTGTAAGCGCTCTGCATGCACTGGGTTTTCATCAAAGTTTCTAGATTAAAAATGACGTATTGAGCAAAAAGTAGCAGTGCTAATACTAAGCACCTAGTGTCCATAGTAAGGATGCGATAGAACGTCTCTGCGGCGTAGGTGTAAACTTTGCTTGTGCTTTTCTCACACGCTCTTCGGCGGTTGGCGCTTCATCTTTCAGTGGTACACCCATATCGAGCAACAGTTGTGATAAATCGGTATCGTCTTGTCGAACCTCTTCGCCTTTATTTTGTTCTTTTAGGAGTTTTTCGAGCCAAGAATTGTCCGCAGTATCATCCACATTGGCATGAATATCATTAGCGGCTGCTGAACTGAGCGCCATTTGTGCTGATGAGGAATTTTCTGTTGTATCACCAGATGATACTTTCGCTGATGACGCATTGTTTTTATCTGTTTTTTTAGAGAGGTTGCTTGTTGGTTGGTTGTCTGCTGTAGAAGTATAACCGCTATTGTTCATATTGCTGGCTTGAGTCAGCCAAGCATCCATACTATCTAGAGAATCATACTCTAAAACGCTTTCTTCTGGCTCATCGCTATCCATGTCATCATAGATTAAGCCGTCATGAATCAAATCATCCTCAATTAAAGTATCAGATGAAATATTTTTTGAATGTGGAGGAGTGAGTGGTGACTTAGCAGCGCCTGCTGCATGTTGATTTTTATTATGATTGTCAGCGGTTTGTGCAGAATGTTCATTTGAATCGGCTAGCGTATTGGTGTCAGTCGTTGTGTTTTCTTGAATAGCGGAAGTATTGACAGCATCGGCAGTGAGGATAAGATGTTTATTGACCAAAAAACTCTGTTGGCATTGATCACAGCTAACCGTGGCGTTTACTTTATTCAACTGTGTTTGCTGTATTTTAAAGCAAGCTTGGCAATGAGGGCACTGAGTTTTTATGGGCGTGGTCATAGGGTCGAATCCAAAAAATTATGGTTATCAATACCGCTTAGCCACTCGCTAATAGTTGCCTATAGTGCTAATACTGCCGTTTGTATCAGCTTTAAATATTAGCTCTAAATGTCCATAAATCATGAATAAGGACAGAGTGGCGTCAAATGCATGACATTTGACTGCCCTCTATCGTAACAGATGTAATTAAATGTTGCTAGCCTGTAAATGTACCAGATAAACGCTGCCAATGTTGGTCTTCTTGCGCTGTAAAAGCATGTTTGGCATCAAGCGCAAAATAAGGTTGATAAGCCGCCGTTACTTGTTCAGTTTGTGACTCTATTAGACCGGCCAAGACAATGCGACCTTTTGGTGCGATTAAGGTGGCGAAGTAAGGCGCTAAGCAATAAGCGGCTTGGCTAGAATGTTTGCAACGATTACGTCTACAGGTAACACATCATTTTGTGCGCAGTAGTCAGTGAAGTCTTCTGGTAAAAACGCTTGCAGGCGATCCCCAACGTGATTGCGTGCGGCATTTTGATTGGTTGCCAGCACTGCTTGTGGGTCGATATCGACGGCATACACGTGGCGTGCACCTAATAACAAAGCAGCAATGCCTAAAATACCTGAACCGCAACCATAATCAATCACCACTTTGTCTTTTAGATCTTGTTCTGTTAACCAGTCAAGACATAAGCGAGTAGTGGCATGATAGCCTGTACCAAAAGCTAGGCCAGGATCCATAATAATGTTAGTCGCCTCAGGATTGGGCGGCGTCAGCCAGTTGGGTACAATCCATAAATTATTGGCACATTCGATAGGATGGTAATTGCTCATCCATTCGCGCTCCCAGTCTTTATCATCGACAGCCGTGAGCCAGATACGAGTGGCTTGCACTTGTGCTGCGATTTCATGACTGAGCTGCTCGACTGCCTGACGACTGCCAGCATCGGTGGTCGCATCAAATAGCCCTGTCAAGATAACCTCATCCCATAGAGGTGATTCACCAGGTAATGGCTCAAATAAAGGCTGGTCACCTGCGTCGTCTAAGGCGATGGATAATGCACCTGCTTCTAGGAGCAGTGCCTCAGCCAAATCGACGTTTGCTTTTTCACATTGTAAATGCAGTTGTTGCCATGCCATAACGATAACCTTAATTAAAAATAAATGTCTATTTTGGATAAATGATGCGTATGCAGAATATAAAAAGTGAATAGATATCAAGTGATAAACTTGGTATCTATTCACTTCGCTATGTCTTGATATTAGCGTAAGGCTTGCTTCGCTTCACTGATGACGCGAGCGTTGCCTTGGGCTTGTCCTGATTGCAAAATAATTTGCCACAGCGCGCGGCGACGACTGGTATCTTGAGAAACACTCAGACCACGGCGTGCCATGCTTCTGCCTTACGCGGCTGGTTCTTTTTTAATGCCACTTGCGCCAAATAGAAATACACCGCAGAAGATTTAGGTGCTAGGCGCTGTGCACGGGTAAAGCTGTTTTCAGCATTGGTCAGTTTGCCAGCTTTTAGTTGACTGATACCTGCTTGCATCAAATTGCGAAATGCTGGCAGGTTGCTATTGTTGGTGGTAGCTTGCTGTGTCCGTTGCTGCGAGTTTTTTCTTGCCTGCTCTAGCAATTCGTTGTGTGACGGTGCTGACGGCTCAGAGATGATGTAGTCATCACGCGAAGGAATGATTATAACTGAATCAGGTTGGGTCAACACAGGACTAGATGGTGTAAATACAGGCGTCTCTTGAGTCAATGGATTGGTTGATTCGGCTGGCTCAGAGGGATTATAAGGCTCAATGGGGTAGTCATCCTCGTCCTCTGTTCTGACAATGGGCGTTTGCGTCACAGTCGCTATGGGGGCTTTAGCTGTCTGCGATGATGGCAGCGTTTGAGTCGGTACGGTTTTCATAGCGGTAGATGCAGTCGGCGCAGTCTGGCAAGCGCTCAAACTCAACATGCCAGCTAGAGCACTGACTGCCAGCATCGTATTGGCTGGCTTGATTTTGATAGACCGCGTTATGACGGCTGACCTAGCTGATACAGTTTGCTTGAGAGATAACATTAAGTTGAGACCTTTTTTAAGTTTCACAAATAACTTTAGAACCATTCAACGGCACGATCATACCAAGTATCGGTACGACTTTCTGCATCATTACCATTTGAGCCATCACTGTTTTCTTGGTTGTCGCTATCAACAGCTTCGCCATTTGGAATCTCTAAACCTTCACTACGGCGCTGCTGGTTCTGTTCACGAGCACGATCTTGTTGATATAAGCCGACAGCGCAACTGCTGGCTTCTTCTGGTAAATATGCCGACAGGACAGGCAGATAGCGTGCATCTGCACAGCGCTCATTAGACAGCTTGCCTGAGTTGTTCTCTAACCACAACCATTCAATACCTTCAGGCTCTGGTAGTGCCACAGGCGTCAGTTTCAAGCGATTCATATAGTCAACCCAAACTGGCAATGCGCCAGTACCGCCGCTTAAACCAATTGGCTTGTTATCATCACGCCAACCCAAACCACACTGACATAGTTACCACTGTAACCTGCAAACCAAGCATCGCGGTAATCATTTGTGGTTCCTGTTTTGCCAGCAAGATTTAGATTGCTACCAAGTGATTGCACGCGTTTGGCAGTACCGTTTTTGACCACATCTTGTAAAGCATAGTTAATTAAGAAATTGGTCTCAGGCGGAATACTACGCTGAGTGTTGAGTCCAGTACGTTGTAAAATACGACCACGGTCATCAATGACGGTGCGAATACTATGAATAGGCGTACGGAAGCCGCCAGTTGCAAAGACTTGATAGACACCAAGCATGTCCATTGGGCTAAGATTAACAGAACCTAACAGTGCTGATGGATAAGGTGGTATTTTTTCTTTAATTCCCATGCGCTGTAACTGCTTGGCAAAGGTATCGACCCCAAACTCCATACCCAAGCGTACCGCCGCTTGGTTATAAGACTTTGATAAAGCGGTGGTAAATGGCACATAACCATGGTCACGATTGTCATAGTTCTTGGGGTTCCATTTAGTACCATCGCTTAGATTCACGGTAATCGGTGAGTCATCGACTGAGCTTGCAAGATTATAGCGCCCACTTTCAAGTGCTGTCATATAAATAATAGGCTTCAATAACGAACCCACTTGGCGCTTGGCATCGACCGCACGGTTAAAGCCGGTAAATTCACTGCCACTGCCCACCACAGAGACCAGCTCACCAGTCTCAGGATTGGCACTCACTAAGGCACCTTGCAAGTCTTTGGTTTTGCTACTGTTACGACGCAGCTCACCCAATTTTCTATCAACTGCTTTGTCTGCGGCTAATTGTGCAATAGGGTCCAAAGTACTGATAATGATAAGACCTTCATTTTTGAGGTCATCAGAATAGTACACGGTATTCAGCTCGCGCTTGACGATATCCAAAAAGTCAGGGAATTGACTTTTGCCTTCGACAGGTTTGTCCACGACACCAAGTGGCTGCTTTAGCGCTTTTTCATAGTCTTCTTGACTGAGTGAGCCAACGGCCAGCATATTGCCCAGCACGACGTCACGGCGTGCTTTTGAATCGTTTGGATGGCGACGTGGGTTATAGATACTCGGGCCTTTTGCCATACCGACTAACAGGGCTTGCTGATCCAAGCGCAGCTCATTCAGTGGTTTATCAAAGTAAAACTGTGATGCCAAGCCAAAACCATTAATAGAGCGGTTGCCGTTTTGACCCAAATAAATCTCGTTGAGGTACGTTTGTAGAATTTCATCTTTGCTATAATGTAGCTCGAGCAATACTGCCATTAACGCTTCGTTGGCTTTGCGCTTCAGCGTACGGTCTGAATTGAGATAGAAGTTTTTAATCAGCTGCTGAGTGATGGTCGAGCCACCTTGTCTAGAGCCGCCAGAGAAATTGTTCAGTACGGCGCGTGCAATGCCTCGTATAGAGACGCCTTTGTGCTCATAAAACGCACGGTCTTCTGTGGCTATTAATGCATCAATGAGTGGTTGTGGCACTTCATCTAACGAGACGACCAAACGATCTTCATTACTGTCAGGATAAATACCACCGATACTCACCGGCTCTAAGCGAATGATGCCGCTTTTGGCAGGCAAAGTGCTTTGTACGGACTCAATCTTGTTACCAGCAATGGTCATTTTTATGACTTGCTCTTTATCCACATCGTTGGCGCTATAAGTAAAACCGCGAGTATGAATAAAGTAGGTATTACCTGATCTATGATAGGTTCCCGTGCGATCATAAGCTTTGTTGCTTTGATAGTTCAGCAACTCCAGCCATGTCTTCATCGTATCTTTGTCGACACTCGCGCCTTGATACAATTCAAGCGGCTGCGAATACACTTTAGCAGGGATATCCCAGCGCTTACCCTCAAACTTATGAGTAATGGTGCGATCAAGTTTGATTAAATATAGCGCCAAGAGCACCATGCCAGCAATAATGACAATTAAGATAAGACTACTAAATACCAACCCACGCTGCTGTGAAGGGAGCGTGTGGTTAACAGATTTAGAGGACTGTGTTAACTTGGTATTTGGTAACTTGGAATTGGATGTTTGCACTGATGTCGCACCATTTTGGTATAAAAAACTGCCTCATAATGACGCAAATTGACAAATTTTTCAATCTATCATCGTCAACGCAGGCATTCATTGATTTTAAGCTGTGAGTCGTTATGCTCTTCACAGCACTTGCTTATAGTATAATCTCTGTTAAAACACGGTCATTGCTAACAAAGCATTAAAAGCTTTAGATTGGCAGTATCATTGTTATATAAGTGTCATATTAGCTTCATGTCACCATGTAACCATGTCACATAGCCATGCACGATAGCAGTTTAGAGACGCGCCAACGATGTGTTTTTTATGAATTAACCGCTACTGTTATTGTTTTATTTTTTGTGAGCCGTGCTGAAAGTTATTTAAAATAGCTGTTTTAGATAAGTCTTCTGCATAGGCGTTGAGTCTCGTTAGTGATAGTAAGTTTACTTAAAGCGAATAAGGTTCGAGCAAACCTGTCTAAAGGAAGTAAGCGCGATTATGTCCAATGTCCCATCATCAATGGCATCGACCACCAGCCAGCATTATGAAGATAACTCTATCATCGAAGGTTTAGTACTGCCACTCGCAGGTCACTGTTTCCACTGCGGTGATCCTGTACCGCAGCCGCCGTTCCATGCCAAGATATTGGGTAAGCCGCGTGAGATGTGCTGTATGGGCTGTCAGTTAGCCTCTCAAAGCATCGTAGAGGCAGGGCTTGAGCAGTATTACTTGGACCGCTCAGAGATTAATCGTACGGCAAGTCTACCGACGCAGTTGACTCGCCTTGAGGCGTATGACCATGACGAGATCAAATCACAATTCGTCTATGCTCAAGACGGACTGTCGGTTGCAGAGCTGTCCGTCAATAACCTACGCTGCGCGGCATGTACTTGGCTAATTGAGTCGCGTCTCGATGAGTTAGAGGGTATCAGTAAATGTCAGGTGAATTTGACCAATCAGCGTATGCGTGTGATTTGGAACGAGGATAAGCTGCCGATCAGCCGTATTCTTGCCACCATTAATGAAATCGGCTATGAAGCCAAGCCTTATCGTCAAGATACGCATGAGGCGATGCTGGCGCGTCATAACAACCAAATGCTGATACGTCTTGGCATTGCCGCGTTGGGCTCGATGCAAGCGATGATGTATGCCGTTGCCATCTATTTTGGTGAATACAGCGATATGCTAATATTTCAGCGTGATTTTTTGCGCTGGGTGTCTTTATTTGTCAGTACGCCCGTTTTCTTCTATGCGGGTGTCCCGTTCTTTACCTCAGCGTGGTCGGCAATTCGTGCCCGTCAAGTCAATATGGACGTGCCCGTCAGCATCGCGCTGATTGTGACTTTTTTCGCGAGCCTATATGCCACCATCACTGGTCAAGGGGAAACCTATTACGATTCGGTCAGTATGTTTATTTTCTTTTTACTGGCAGGGCGTTACATTGAGCATAATGCCCGCCTAAAAGCCGCCACCATGGCCAATGACTTGGTTGTGGTTGAGCCAGTACTGGTACAAAAAATTGCGGAAGATAAAGAAGCCGCCGAGCTTATATTACAGCAGTTAAAGAAAAATGAGCTCAAGAAAACAGCTATAAATGAAGACGTGAGCAATCAAGTCAGTAATTTGGATACAAATGAGGCGAGCACATCAGCTAATCCAACGCCTAATTTTATGCAAAGCATGGATGCCAATGTTCATCAGCTCACATCAAAAATTGCACAAGACTGGCAACGCACGCGTACTCAAAAATCAGCCATATCAACAACAGCAGATGAGGCAAAAGAAAAACAAATGGTCACCGCCCATAGTTTGCAAGTGGGTGATATCATTTTAGTTGAGGCTGGCTCTGAAATCATCAGCGATGGTATTTTGCTGAGCCAGACTGCTACCGTGTCGCAAAGCCTATTGACGGGTGAGGCGACTTGATTATCAAGAGCCAAGGTGACTATATCGTCGGCGGTGCACAAAACGATAGCCAACCGTTTGAGATGCTGGTCACAGCATTGCCAGCAGACAGCCAAATTGGCTTGATTGATCGGCTGATGAACCGTGCCATGAGTGAAAAGCCCAAACTGGCACAGCAAGCAGACAAGCTGGCACGATGGTTTGTGGCGCGTATTTTGGTATTGTCTGTCTTGGTATTCATTGGTTGGTATATCGTTGACCCAAGTCAAGCGATTTGGGCTACGGTCGCGGTATTGGTCGCGACTTGCCCTTGTGCGCTGTCTTTAGCGACACCGATTGCGCTGACGGTCGCGACCAATCGACTGGCAAGCTATGGCTTTTTGACGACGCGTGGACATACGCTACAAACTTTAGCGGAAATCACTCATGTCGCCTTTGATAAAACAGGCACTTTAACTTATGGTAAGCCGAATTTATTAAATATTGAGCTGCTTAAGGATAATGATATTGCAACGGCTACAGATGAGCAAAAAGATACGGTATTAGCCATCGCTGCGGCTCTAGAAGTAGGGAGCCGTCATCCTATTGCACACGCGCTGCTTACCGCTGCCTATCAGTTGCATTTGCCATCGACGCAGGCCTTACAGCATTATCCAGCAGGCGGTGTCGAGGCAATGATTGATGGCGTATTATATCGAATTGGTCATGTGGATTTTGCGTTAAACGATGCTGATGCTGATAATGATATGGTCATTGATTTAGTATCACAGCGCGCCAGCTCAGCAGTGGTTTTATCTTGTCAACAAAATGACTCGGTCACTTGGCAAGCGCTGGCATGCTTCTATTTCAATGATAAGGTGCGTGACAGTGCCAAAGCCATGCTCGATACGCTTAAAGAGTTGGGTATTGAGACAGTTATGTTGACTGGTGACCCAAGCCCGCAAGCGCTGGTATTGGCTGAAAGCTTAGGGATGCATTCTGCTTACAATGGTCTATCGCCAACAGACAAGGTTACTCACATTCAAAAACTACAGGCGGAAGGTGGCGTAGTGTTGATGGTGGGAGACGGTATTAATGATGCGCCAGTGCTAGCCGCAGCAGATGTCTCGACTTCTATTGCGGGGGCGGCAGATTTGGCACAAGTATCGAGTGACAGTATTATATTAAATGGTCAAATCGACGCTATTACTGCGGCTAAGCGTATCTCTGATAAAACAGAACGCATTATCAAACAAAACTTCCGCTGGGCACTGATTTATAATGGCAGTGTGCTAATACCAGCAGCGTTAGGCTATGTGCCACCTTGGCTGGCTGCTATTGGTATGTCATTAAGTTCATTGTTTGTGGTCTTAAATGCGCTGCGCTTAAAGCGTGCTTAATACCCATTCAAAAAATGATTAGCTGCGTCAAACTTACTTAGCCTACTAATGTAGTACTGAGACTCATCTTCCTTGCTGCTCACATTTTTCCAGATAGTATGTCTATCATAAATATTTAACTTTACCCATAAAAAAACCGCCTTTAACTATATGAATAGCCAAGGCGGTTTTTTATTTAAATGAAGATTAGCTGGTTTTTAGATTAGTCTTGCAAGTAGCTAAGCAAACGCATAAATTCAATGTACATCCATACGAGCGTGGCAAGTATACCAATACTGAATAACCATTCGTAGTCTTCAGAGACACCCATCGCCACACCGCGATCGATATTATCAAAGTCTAGTAAAAGCGTAAAAGAGGCGATAATAATAACAAACAGGCTAAAGCCGATAGCGATAGCACCACCTTCAAATAAGAAGGGTAAGCTTGAGCCAAACGCTAAAGAAAGTACCCATTGCGCCACATAAACCAGCATAATCGCAATCAATGCTGAAGTCACAATTGAGCGGAACTTTTCAGTCACTTTGACCAGACCTGAGCGATATAGCCCTAGCATAACGGCTGCCGTCACAAAAGTGGCACACATAGCGGTCACTGGTACACTTGGATACATCCGCATAAAGAACAGCGAGATGCCGCCTAAAAATATGCCTTCTAACAGTGCATAAGGCACCGCAAAGGTTTTGGCCTTATGTGGTTTAAAAGTGATAAAAAGCGCGAGACCAAAAGCGGCAAACATACTACCGAAGGCAGCCATCGTAATAAAGCCTTGCGACAAGCCTGCCATAAGGGCATAAAAGAAAAAGCCCACACCAGTGATCGCAGATAATCCAAGTAATAGACTGGTCTTTTGAATCACGCCCTTGACCGTCATTGGCTTACCGCCGATCGCAAGTTCTGCGCGACTGACAATAGGATTGGCCATAAAGTTGTCCTTAATAAAATATAAATAATAATGATGCTAGCTACTTTAGCAAAACCGCCATTATTGTCAACTGTGTTTACGTGACAGCCATCAAGCTTCACGACCTTATAGAGCTATTATTAGTTGATGTATTTTGGCGTATTGCCTAGCTAAACAAACACGTTTAAGAGTAACGTGCGATGGCTTTTATATGGGGTTGATTACGACAGTTAACAACGATAATTCATAAACATGCTAGTCTAAACGCTCGTTTATCGCTATCATTGGCGAGTACTTTACCGTTATGCCGAGTCGTTTTATGGAAAACTCAGCGCAATCCGCAAGATTGCCGCACTTACATGAATCAGAGCTGTTCCACGCTATCAAAAACCCTGCTTTTAGGCGTATCGCTCATGGGCCGCGCTGGTAAACGCAGTGTCACTCAAAGTTTGGTGCAAATTGCCCAGACTATCAATGAGATGAATCTCACATTGATTATGGACGTGCAGACGGCGAACTTGCCTACTTTGAATCTCACTGAGATCGAAAAAGTCAAAATCGTTAAGCGTAGTTTGATTGGTGAGATTTGCGATTTGGTCATCGTTGTTGGCGGTGATGGCTCGATATTGCACGCGGCTGAAGCATTGGCACGCTACCGTGTGCCTGTACTTGGCGTCAACCGTGGTCGGCTTGGTTTTTTGGCGGATGTAAAACCTGATGAAGCGGCGTTTAAATTGCGCCAAGTATTGATGGGTGATTATCAGTTGGATCATCGTTTTCTATTGACGATGGAGATACGGGAAGGGCGCACTATTATTCATGAAGATATGGCGCTCAATGATATCGTATTGCATGCGGGAAAATCGGTTCATATGATAGATTTTCAGATGAAAATCGATGGTCAAGATGTCTACCGTCAGCATAGTGATGGTTTGATTGCAGCAACGCCTACCGGTTCAACGGCCTATGCACTCTCTGGCGGCGGTCCCATCATCCATCCGAGTATGGATGCTATCTGTTTGGTGCCCATGCATCCCCATACGCTGTCTAGCAGACCGATTGTGGTGAGCGGTAATAGCGAAGTGTGCATTCGCATTCACGAAGACAATCGCACTCAGCCGATGGTTAGCGCAGACGGCAAGCCAAGCGTGCCACTTGAGCAGGAGCAACGGCTCTATATTCGTAAGCATCCAGATAAGCTTACTTTATTGCACCCGCCAGGGTTTGATTTTTATGAAGCTTGTCGCACCAAATTGCACTGGAACGTCCATGCTGAGGAATTCAGTCTTGACGTGGATGATGATATTATGGACGACGAGTAAGTGTCTCTTTTATATAAAAACGTTATAAAAAATATGTTATAAAAAATAGTGGTGGAGAATAGGCAGGATGGATAAGCAAACGATATTAGCAAGTTTAACGCCAGAAGTGGTGGATAAGTTCCGCATGGCGATTGAGTTGGGTAAGTGGCCTGATGGTCGCAAGCTGACCGCTGAGCAGCGCGAGACCTGTATGCAAGCGGTGATGGTGTGGGAGCACGAGCATCTGCCACCTGCTGAGCGCACAGGCTATATTCATAAGCCAGTCAAAGACGATGGTTCTATCGTCGGGGCAGAATGTGATGTCGAGCATGAGCATCATTATCCAAACATGCCTAATCCGAAAGGCGCAGTCCAACCCGTCAAGTTTCGTGATAAATAGGCTGATGGCTAAATTTTCTAATAAAAAATGAAGCACATAAAAAAGGCCACGCTAATCAGCGTGGCCTTTTCTTATTTAATAATTTTTTAAAGCGCCGTTGTATCAACACTAGGGCGAACCGTTAATGGGTTTTTTTGCATCAAAAACCTTGCCAGCCCCAATGTAAAAAATTGCGGATATTGGCATGGTCAGTACCGTTAGGAGTTGCTTGAACTTTGGCATAATGCTCGCCAAACAGTTTTAGCGTGTCCAATTGATTCAGACCATGGTGCTTGGCAAAGCCAAAAATTTTCGCACTACCTTCATTTTCACCAGCTGCATTGTGTACCATACCGTTCACAAACGGGGCAGGTGCGTAGCGATAAAAATCATCAATAAAACTGATGACATCATTGAATCCAATGGCTTTTTTATCCAAACCATTAAGTAGAGCCGATACATCTGATTGGCGGATACTCATAAATAAATGACCTCAGAGCAGATTAAAAAGTGAAAGTATGTAACTTAGCGATTGAAATAGTCTTCGTCATCAAATGAAGGCGCAAAATTGCCCTGCTCAAGATGTTGCATTTGCGACTGTACAGAACGCTCATGCTGAATACGTTGGTAAATCTCTTCGCGGTGTACGGCAATATCTTTCGGTGCATTGACACCGATACGTACTTGATTGCCTTTGACACCTAGGACAGTCACACTGACCTCATCACCAATCATTAGCGTTTCGCCCACGCGGCGTGTCAAAATTAACATGCGTCACACTCCTTATGTCGCATCAACAAATTATTACTCATCAGATTACTTCTCAATTGCAGGACATTACCGCAGCCCTAGAAAGACAATGTATCAATGAAAATCACAATGCTTACTGTTGTGCCAATAGCGGTAATGATAGGTAGATTCATTTAGCCCAAATGAAAGCCCCATTATAGGGGGCATAACAGAGACTGTCACGGGTTTTCACAAAACTATTGGTAAATAGTTACCCTAGCAATAATAAAAAATAAAAATAGGATCTAAAAAGACCCTATTTAATTTAATACATTGTTGAAAGTAATTGATACTGACTTAATGCATAACTGTTGATGCTAAGTCGATTATTTTAAGCGTTTTAAAATAAGTTATAGCCCAGCGATTTTACTTTCGCCATCTTCACGATCCAGACCAAATGCGGTATGTAGTGATTTAACGGCTTTTTCTAAATACTGTTCTTGGATAAGGACAGACACTTTGATTTCGCTGGTTGATATCATTTGAATATTGATATTGTTTTCAGCAAGGGTTTGGAACATGAGGCTCGCAACACCAGCATGAGAGCGCATACCGACGCAACTAAAGAGACTTTAACGACTTCATCATTAGCCAATATCTCTTTAGCACCGATCTCATCTTTGACTTCATTTTCCAGTACTTTCATGGTTTTGTCCATGTCAGTACGGTTGACAGTAAAAGTAAAGTCGGTGGTGCCGTTGGTAGAGAGGTTTTGCACGATCATATCAATTTCAATATTGGCACGACCAATCGGGCTTAGGATAGCAGAGGCAATACCAGGATGATCAGGTACACCGCGCACGACTATTTTTGCTTCGTCTCGATTAAAAGCGATACCTGAGATGATTGCCTGTTCCATATTGTCTCCTTCGTCTATCGTAATTAAGGTGCCGACATTGTCTTGAAATTCTTGGTCGAAGCTACCATCGTTGTTTTCATCAAAGCTAGATAATACGCGCAGTGGTACACCATATTTACCCGCGAATTCTACCGAACGAATCTGTAAAATCTTAGAGCCAAGACTTGCCATCTCTAGCATTTCTTCAAAGGTGATTTTTTCAAGTTTTTTGGCTTTTGAGGTCACACGAGTCAGTGGTATAAACGCCATCAACATCGGTATAAATCTGACATTCATCAGCACCCAAGGCAGCAGCAATAGCGACACCTGTGGTATCAGAGCCGCCGCGCCCTAATGTGGTCGCGTTGCCTTCGTCATCAATACCTTGAAAGCCTGCGACGATGACGACATTGCCTGCATCAAGTTGCTCACGGATATTTCTGTCATCGATACTTTCGATACGGGCTTTATTGTGCGCATTATCGGTTTTAATCGCGACTTGACGACCAGTAAATGAACGAGCGCCTACACCAAGCTCTTTAATCGCCATCGCAAGCAATGAAATCGATACTTGCTCACCGGTTGAGACCATTTGGTCGTATTCACGGGGATCAGGCTGAGTGCTAATTTGGCGTGCTAGATCAATCAAACGGTTGGTTTCGCCGCTCATAGCAGAGACGACAACAACTATTTGATGACCGTTGTCATGCCAGCGTTTGACTCGTTTGGCGACGTTTTTGATGCGGTCGATACTGCCCATCGAGGTGCCGCCGTATTTCTGTACTATTAACGCCATAAAAATCTACCTATTATTCATTAATGGCCTTTTATTATCATCAATGAGAGCCAATATGCGGATGTGACGCTCAATCAATGCTTGTATAGATAAAGCCGTATTATAAGAATTGCGCCCATGCTTTTCGTTTATGTATTCAGTAGTGCTGACTAGGTAATGCATGCACGATGCATATAAACGTTGACCTTTATATCATATCTACGTCACAACGTTAAGTGCCCGTAGCGCTTAGATACATGGCGATTGGTTATAACCGTTATAACCAATCGCGTATCTTATGCGTAGTAGACCAGAAGGATGCTCTGTATACATGTCTTTTTCAGGACTAGCTAAGCTGAGTTTCAATCCAAGCAGGTAGGGCGTTGATAACTGCGTTACTGTTGGCAGACTTTGGCGCGCCGCCTTGTGCGTAGTCAGGTTTACCACCCCCTTTACCGCCCAGCTCACCTGCCAAATGACGAATGATATCACCAGCTTTTACTTTCGCAGTCACAGACTTAGCGACACTGGCTGCTAGTGCCAACTGATCATCTTTATCACCAATCAATACAATCACGCTATCAGGAAGTTTAGATTTAATATCGTCCATCAGGGTACGGATAGATTTGCCGTCGACACCGCTTAAGGTACTGATAAGCACGGGCGTGCCTGCGATGGTCTGTACTTCATCAAGCAAATTAGCTGCTTGGGCGCTAGCGATTTTTTGCTCTAAACGCTCTAATTGTTTCTCAAGTTCGCGCTGCTTATCCGCCATGGTACGCACGCGCTGTGCCACTTCAGGACGTTTCACTTTTAGCTGACTGGCAAGCTCGCTCAGCTGCTGCTCACTTTGCTGAATGTTTTTAATTGCATTCATGCCAGTGACAGCTTCAATACGGCGGATGCCAGCAGCAATACCTGATTCGCTGGTAATTTTTAGCACACCGATATCACCAGTACGTTTAACGTGCAAACCACCACAAAGCTCAATAGAGAAGGGCTTGCGCTGACCATCGACGATACTGTCAGTGCCCATGGTTAAGACGCGAACGTCACTGCCATATTTTTCGCCAAACAATGCCATTGCACCTTGTTTCATCGCTTCGTCGATAGACATATTCTCGATGCGAGCAGGGGTGTTGGCTTGAATTTGCTCATTGACTAAGCGTTCGATACGCGTAATTTCAGCAGTGCTGACAGGCTGGTCATACGAGAAATCAAAACGTAAGACTTCGCTTGATACTAGCGAGCCTTTTTGTGTGACCGCGTCGCCCAATACTTCTCTTAATGCGGCATGCAATAGATGCGTGGCAGAGTGGTTTTTGGCACTGGCTGCGCGGATGCTGGACAAGACTTGCGCATCAGCGGTCTGTTTGGTATTAATATCACCCATGGTCACGACACCATAATGGATGATGGCTTGACCAGATTTTTTGGTATCTTGCACTTCAAAAACGCCAGTCGCGGTGCGGATTTCGCCAAGCTCACCAACTTGACCACCACCTTCAGCATAAAACGGTGTACGGTCAAGTACCACGACGCCTTCCATGCCCTCAGCTAAGCTATCGGCTGGATTGCCATCTTGATAAAGTGCATCAATCGTGACGCCTTCTTCTGCAAGCTGCTCATAACCGATAAAGGTGGTTGGGTTCTCTACTTGAATGACGCTGCTATAATCAACGTCGAATTTGCCAGCATCACGAGCACGCTCACGTTGCGCTTGCATATGCTCATCAAATTCAGCTTCATCAATCACAATACCGCGCTCACGAGTGATATCCGCAGTCAAATCGACCGGGAAACCATAAGTATCGTACAGTTTAAATGCGGCTTCCCCAGATAACGTGTCGCCATTTTTTAGACCTTCCAGCTCGCTGGCAAGTAGACGCAAGCCTTGTGCCAAAGTTTTGGCAAACTGTGCTTCTTCTTTTTGAATGGCATTTTCAATGACGCTTTGCTTATCTTTGAGCTCAGGATACGCCGTACCCATTTCAGCAACCAAGGGTGCGACCATTTTATAGAAAAACTCACTGTCAGCACCAAGCTTATTGCCATGACGTACTGCACGACGAATGATACGGCGCAGTACATAACCACGACCTTCGTTGCTTGGTGTCACGCCATCAGCAATCAAAAATGAAACAGCGCGAATATGGTCAGCGATGACTTTTAATGACGATTGTTGCTGGTTTTCAATCTCTAAAATCTCAGCCGCCGCATCCATCAAATGTACAAATAAATCTATCTCGTAGTTGCCATGGACGCCTTGCATGATGGCGCTGATACGCTCAAGTCCCATGCCAGTATCTACGCTTGGCGCTGGTAGCGGTAGCATAGAGCCGTCTTTTTGACGATTAAACTGCATAAAGACGCAGTTCCAAATCTCGATATAACGGTCGCCATCTTCTTCAGGTGTGCCCGGTAGACCGCCTTCGATATCGGCACCATGATCATAAAAGACTTCAGTACAAGGACCACAAGGACCGGTATCGCCCATCGTCCAAAAGTTGTCTGAGGCGTAAGGCGCGCCTTTATTATCGCCAATACGAATAATGCGCTCGCTAGGAATACCGATGTCTTTATGCCAAATATCAAAGGCTTCGTCATCGGTCTCATAAATGGTCACATACAAGCGATTTTTATCAATCGCAAGCCATTCGTCCGAGGTTAAAAACTCCCAAATATAGCCAATACCGGCTTGCTTAAAATAATCGCCAAACGAGAAGTTGCCAAGCATTTCAAAGAACGTATGATGGCGCGCCGTATAACCGACATTATCCAAATCATTATGCTTGCCGCCAGCACGTACGCACTTCTGCGAGGTCACCGCACGGTATAATCACGTGGCTCCATACCCAAAAACGTTTCTTTAAACTGATTCATACCGGCATTGGTAAATAGCAATGTCGGGTCATTGTGTGGAATCAAACTCGATGAGGCGACGGGGGTGTGCTGCTTGCTTATGAAAAAATCGATAAAAGCTTGACGAATATCGGCTAAGCGAAATGGCTGGCTCACAGCGGCTCCTTACTGGCGAATAGAATTGAGTAAAATAATTTTGCAAACGATTTTAGCACAAACGCCCAAGCTCTTGGTACAAGAGTTACAACGGCTAGGTTATTCTGCGCATGCAGATGCTCGATGGATTTGTAGCGCATCAAAGCCAGTTGGTCAAAAAAACTAATTGGTTAAAATCGCCGCATCAGTCTCGTCCAGTTTATCTTGACTCAATGGATTGGACTCAATGACTTGTACTGGCAAGTAGCGTAGCTGTAGCTTAATGGGTAGATACTCAGGGAAATTCTCTGCCATATCTTGAGCAATGACGGTTTCGATTTGCCGTACATCGTATGAGGTAGGCGTCGTCTCTCCGCGAATGACCGCACGTACGACTTTATTTTCTTCTGAGGTATCAAACTGAGTATTGGTCAGCACGTTGCCTTTGTCGATAAAGTAGCTATTGATGGCTTCTTTGACGCTACTCTCAAAAACCTGTTGTTTGGCATTGGTCTGTAGGTTGATGGTCAAATACGTCCCCAATCCACCTAACAATAATAACGTCACCGCATTACGGCGTAAAAAAGTCAAATAGGTGCTTGATTTATAATCGTCATCGACCAAACGGCGAAAGCTAATAACCAAAGTACTAAAGCATTGGTAAACTGGATAGCAATAATATTGGTTAGCGCCAGTAGCAGTGCCCCAAGTCCAAGCTGCGTCTCGCCATTGGCAAATAATATCCCACTCGCGGCAAGAGGTGGCACCAATGCAGTGGCTACCGCCACGCCGACCACTGCCACTGATAGGTGCGGTGAAACCATCGCATAAGCACCAGCAGTACCACCCGCTAGAGCAATCATTAAATCCATCGAGGTTGGCTGAGTGCGCGATAATATCTCTGCGGTCAGTGGCTGATCTTTGTGTAACCAGCCGACGATAAAACCAACCAATACCACCAATGATACGCCGATGATAACCGTAATCAGTGATTTACGTAGTAATGGCATACGATGATCAATAATCGCTAACGCTATGCCAGTAATGGGACCTAACATCATGCAACCAACATGGCGCCAATGACGACGGCAGCTGAATTGGTCACTAGACCATAACTGGCGATGATGGCAGAAAGTATATTCATAATGAAATACATTTTGCTAGGCAGAGCGTTGGCCTCAATCCTAACGCGCACTTCTGGATAGTCTACCTTTTGATTGCTAAATTGCTCGGCAACAAATTGCTTATAAGACTCGAGCTTGGCTTCCTTTTTTTCTTTAATCTCGTCTTCTAGCTCTTCCTGATTATCGACTTTATCTTTCACGGTATTTTTTACGATAGTGTCATTATTTTTCGGTGTGTCTGGATGTTTATCAATTGAGGACGGTTTTGTGTTGTCACTATTTGCTTTGCTTTCTTGCTGAGGGCTATTAGAGATAGGATAAGTGCTCTGTGCATCAGCTGGGGCAATACCCTCTGCCTCTACCGTTACCTCAGCGTCAGCATCTTTTTGAAACGTTTGCTCGGAAGCGCTATCTTCTTCTGCTTGAGCATGCTCTGCTGATGCATTTTCTAGATTTTTATGATTGGGCGCTGTTGTCGATTTTAACGATTCATTGGATAGTGGTGTCTCAAGCCCAGTGATTTCAAGTTTAGTTGTTTCAGACTCATTGTCGGGCTTGGCGGTTTCTAACGTTGCTACTACCTCGTCAGCACCAATGGACTTTATCGCTATCGTTGTTTCAGGAGGTTGTGCACAAGCCATATCCTCGCTACAGTCATTGTCATCATGAGTCTCTGAGCTTTTTGAAGGCTCAGTATGTTCGACAGTGCTATCTAGTACAGAGCTACCATCTGCGTCAGTTAGCGCCGCTTTTTTGTCTGGATGATTGGCTGTGCTTGAAGCATCTTTTATAACTGAAGAATCATTAGAGAGTTTGTTTTCAGATGAGGTCATGGCAGATGGCTTTCTTAAAAAGTAAAAGAAAGACATTATTGTAATGATAAAAAGAGGAGAACGTATGGGTTTTTTACGACTAAATAGAGCGCAGTGTCATTAAGTGGTAATACTTAAAATAGTAAAATTATGCATCATTAACTAATAACAATAAAAACCTTAACTTTAACAGGGTTTTTATGCTTAGTCACTTACTATAGCTGGCTCGCAGGTTTATAGGAAATACTTACTTTCTTTGTGGGTTTAGTGTATAAAGGTACTATATCCACAATAAAAATGAGGAATAAGTTATGAACTGGCCATTATTCTCTGTTATCTATTCAATCGCAGCAACTGTTACCATTGGCGTTTTTATGATTGGCGCTTTAGTCACAGGTTTTAATGAAATACCTCATATCCAAATAGCAGTAGCATTAGGCATTTTGGTATCTATCCCTGCAGGCATGTTTTTTACCAAAAAAGTTGGTAGCATCACTGGTAATGAAGAAGGCTATAAGGCATAAAAGCGAATAATATGGTCAATTTAAATGAATAAGTCCGATTATCAGCCATAAAAAAGACCTTGATAGCAAGGTCTTTTTTATTCATTATTTATGACTTATCATTTAAGCTCAACGGTTGCGCCATTTTCAATATTGGCATAAACCTCTAACACATCCCAGTTGGTCAAACGCACACAACCTGCAGAGGCTTGGCGACTGATGCCTTCAGGCTTTGGTGAACCATGAATACCATATGAAGGTTTAGACAAGCCCATCCATACGACGCCAACAGGGCTATTTGGTCCTGGTGGTAGCATATGTATTTGTTTGTCTGCGCCTTTACCAACGGTTGCTTTATACCAAGGCATTTTCACCTTGTTAATGATTTTAAACGAACCTTGTGGCGATGGTGTGGCATCGCTACCGATTGTCGTTGGGTAAGTAGCCACCAGCTTATCGCCGTTATAAGCATATAATGTCTTATCGGCTTTATTGGCAACCACACGGTTAATGCGCTGCTTAAGTGGTGCACGGGTATTTAAAACAGTGATGGTTTCGCCCGCTTTATACTGCTTATTTTTGTTCAGCTTATCTAAATAACGCACATCCATATGGAAGCGCTCACCAAACATCTCTTTAATGTCTTGATAGTATAAGCCTTTCATTTTTGACTTAGCTTCTGAACCTGCAGGTGTGCTGGCAAAGTTGGTCTTAATATCATCTTCAGTGATGGTGTAAGTCACGAGCACAGGTTTGTTGGCAGGGATATTTTTATTTAACGCATCCCACGTTTTTTGATCCATTTTACCTGTGGCTGGCAGACCTTTCATGGTTTGGAAGTTGATCAGCGCTTTTTTACTGTTCATGCCCCAGCCGCCATCGATGGCACCAGGAGAAGCATGGTTCCAATCAAGCAGTGCCTGCATTTTGATCGTCATTGCCGAGTTAACTTTCATATTCGGTGTCCATGTGGCACCGTTTACTTGTTTGGCGTAATTCGACAAATTCAGCGTAGTATGTTTTTTACCATTAACATCTTCGATGCTTTTGATAGAAGTATCTGCTGGGCTAGCATCAGATATGGCTGCGGTAGGGGCAGCGACGGCTTGACCTTCACTAATATCGTCAGTGCTATCAGACTGCACATCTTTACGAGCCAGCTCTTCTACCGTCATATTATCAGCACTGACTGCTTGTTGCGCTGTCTCTACATCGACTTCCTGCTTTTCGTCAATCAGCTGAGTCATACGGTCAGGCGCATTAGGCTTTAAGGCAGGCGTGGCTACGACAGGAGCACGACCATCGATTGAGCTACTGCGATTCTCTTGTACATCAAGGCTAACTTTTTTGGCAATGCTAGGCATTGAGTCAGCGGTTCGTACTGGCAGGGTGCGCGTATTATCAGCAGGTGCGGCAACGGCGCTGGCACTGGCAGTAACGATAGCAATTGATATAGCGGTAATAAGAGGCTTCATTTTCATCATATTGGGATACTTATGGTTATAACTAATGGAGCTATTATGCGCATAATTTGAATGCTTCGCAAACTTTTGACACATCTTTTTTCATTAAAGTCTTGCCAAACGTCAACCGTTGACGTATTCACTACAGTTGGGCAATAACTGAGCGAGGGTATGCATAAGATGATGCGCTATTCTTACTTACAATCCTCATTATTCACATTGTTTTTAGAACCATTTTTATGAATATAAAACTGCAAAAATTGGCGCAACTTAGCGTTTATGTCTATAATGGTGAATAAATTTTTATTCAATAGATCGGCTTTTAATAAAAGGCGTTTTAACCCATCCGCATGTAGTCAGTGAACATGTAATCAGCAAGGTGCGATATGTCAGAAGACCAAACAATGAGCGCAGAAGAGTTTCAAAATCAATACTTCAATGACGATGGTCTAGAGAGTGAAATGGTGTTTGATTTAGAGAGTGGGATTCTGGGTGAAGACGATCAATTTGCCAATTTGCCTGCAGAATTAGAAGAGGCCCGCGAGCAATTGGTCAGTATTCGTGATTTTATTCGCTTTTCGGTCACACAGCTTCGTAATTATGATGTGGTCGTTGCACAAGGCACCACCGATGAGTTTGCTGAAGCATCCGCCATTGTTTTGCATTCTCTGGCTTTAGACTGGTCAGCCAATGAGCAGATTCTCGATTGTCGCTTGACCACCTCAGAGAAGCAGTTGGTACTGAGTTTATTAGAAGAGCGTATCGCTGAGCGTAAACCATTAAGCTATTTGATTAACTTATCATACTTCTGTGATTTGCCTTTTTATGTCGATGAGCGTGTACTAATTCCAAGATCGCCTATCGCAGAATTGATTCGTCAGCAGTTCCATCCATATTTTGATGTCAATGAGCTTGCCAAGCCACTTGGTAAGAGCGTCAACGAACAAGCTGCTGCATTTTATGATCACGGTTTAGAGGTCAAGCAGCTGTCGCAGCCTGAACGTATTTTAGACTTATGCACGGGCTCTGGTTGTATTGCTATTGCACTTGCGACGCGTTTCGTTGATGCGCTGGTTGATGCTGTTGATATCGATAAAAGCGCGCTTGAAGTAGCCATGGTTAACGTCGATCATCATGATCTTGGGCATCAGGTTAATGTGATTGAGTCCGATCTGTTTGCTAAGATTCCTGCTGAACACCAGTATGAGCTGATCGTCACCAATCCGCCGTATGTCGATGCGGCTATTATGGCAGAGCTGCCACCTGAATTTTTATATGAGCCAGAGCATGCGCTAGCCGCGGGTCAAGATGGGCTGGATTTGGTGCATCGTATTTTGTTTGAAGCGCCAGATTATCTAAGTCCAGAAGGCTTGCTTGTCTGCGAAGTGGGTGATAGTGAGTGGGCATTAAAGCAAGCCTATCCTGAAATCCAGTTTGACTGGTTGAAATTTGCCCACGGTGGTCACGGTGTCTTTGCGATTACCTATGATGAGCTCATGGCGCATCGTGAGCTGTTCAATGCTTACGTGCAACTGTTAGATAGCATTCAATAGAGCTATCGAGTACTAGAACTGTTGAGTAATAGAACCATCGAGATTTACGCGATACTCAAAAATTGACTTCATTTATTTAAGGATAAATATGGCAGGCAATAGCATTGGACAGGTTTTTACGGTCACCACGTGCGGCGAGTCGCATGGTGCAGGTCTCATGGCAATCGTCGATGGCGTGCCACCGGGTTTAGCCTTATCTGCAGATGATTTACAAATAGATTTAGATCGCCGCAAACCGGGCACGTCTAAATACTCCACCCAGCGCCGCGAGTCCGATGAAGTTGAGATTATTTCTGGTGTGTTTGAGGGTAAGACGACTGGTACGTCTATTGGCCTGCTGATTCGTAATACCAATCAAAAATCCAAAGACTATGGCGAGATTAAAGACACGTTTCGCCCCGGTCATGCCGACTATACCTATAGCATGAAATATGGTTTTCGTGATTATCGTGGCGGCGGGCGCTCCTCAGCGCGCGAGACTGCGATGCGCGTGGCGGCAGGTGCTATCGCTAAAAAATATCTACAAGAGCGCTTAGGTGTGCAAGTCCGTGGTCACGTCACCCAAATTGGCAATGAGTACAGTAATGTCCTAAACCCAAGCCAAATTGATTGGGACTTTGTGAATAGCAATCCGTTTTTTTGCGCCGATGCCGATGCTGTCAGTCGTTTTGAGACCTTGATAGACAGTTTGCGCCGTGAAGGCACTAGCTGCGGGGCACGCCTTGAAATTATTGCCAGTGGTGTGCCAGTCGGACTTGGCGAGCCAGTATTTGATCGTTTAGATGCAGATATTGCCCATGCGATGATGAGCATCAATGCTGTTAAAGGCGTTGAGGTCGGCGACGGCATGGCAGTGGCAGGGCAGTTCGGTCATAGCTCTCGTGATGAGCTGACGCCAGACGGTTTCACTGCCAATCATGCTGGTGGTATTTTGGGTGGCATCTCGTCAGGGCAAGATATCCGTGTCAGTATTGCGCTTAAGCCAACCTCTAGTATTACGACGGCTGGCAAGAGTATCAATACTCAAGCGAGTCGGTTGATATGCTAACTAAAGGTCGTCATGATCCTTGTGTTGGGGTACGTGCCACACCTATCGCAGAAGCCATGCTGCTATCGTTTTGCTCGATCACTATTTGCGCCATCGCGGTCAAAATGCGGATGTGAAGCCGCCAGTAGCATCTATTACTTAGATTGTTTACCGTAAAATTATAAACCCTCTATCATTTCTAACTAGCGTTTCTAACTAGACATGATAGAGGGTTTTCTTTGACTGATTTTTTATAAATAATTAACAAGCCAGCAATTCAGTTAATAAGATTTAATCATTAAATTGAATAAATTTTTAAGCCGCTATTTGATAATAATCAACAGCCACGCATTGCTGGTGGCGAAATACCAATAGCAGTTGTTGACTGGGAATGGCTAACCAATGCCCAAAAGCGATACTATCAATCCCTTCACCTGACAGCGCTTGTAGGCAAAAATGACGACTACCGCCTAAGCAGTTTTTTATAATTTGATTTTGTTCAATAGCGTCTTTCATGGCCTTTCTATCCTTAATAGGGATTACGAATTTGAATAACACTATCGTAAAATAAGCAGATAGAAAACCTGTGTAGGAATGATGGAAATTTAATGAATTGTCATTATTGCTAATCGAAAATAATTCACTTAATTTGAGTAACTGTCTATCTCTATCTATCTTATCTAAGCTAAGCCTCTATTCTTTAGTCAAAGGCAAGGTAATACTAACCATCACGCCTGAATATTGCTTAATAGCAGCGTTTTTTTCATTACTATTGTGACTACTGTCATCGCTATTTTCTTGAATATTAGTAATGGCAACATGACCGCCATGATGCTCAATAACTTGCTTCACAAGGGTTAAACCAAGGCCAGTGCCTTTTTTGAGGGTATTACTTGTGACATTGGGCTGCTGTGCTTGTTTGATTTCTAACTTGGAAGATTTATCTGGTGCATGCTCTGAGGCTTTTTCAGCAGCTTGGCTCTGATGCGATAAGCTAAAATAACGGTCAAACGCTTTATCAACGGCATACTCAGGGAGCAATTTACCATTATTAAAGATATCAATAGTCACAGTTTGCGCTGAACCATGTTGCGCGATGTTGTGCAGATAAATAACGACTGTGCTATCGGCAAAATGAATGGCATTGTCCAATACATTTTGCAGCACTTGTACCAACCAAAACTGATCAGCGAAAACGCTGGTATTTGCCAAGCATCTGGTGATAAAGTCGCTGTTTCAGTCACCCGTTTATTATCAAGATAGATGTCGATAGGCGCTAGGTGCTGCTGTTGCAATTTAGCGCTATTGTCTTTTGCAAGGGTTTGCAACAACGGTAGTAGAGGGGTCAGCTGCCGATTCAGCTTAAAAGTCGGTTGCTCAACTTTGGCAAGTAATAGCAGCCGATCAATCAATTGCTGCATTTTGATACTTTGTTCACCAATGGACTGGATGAGCATCTGTTGATCTTCTTTATCGAGCCCGTCGTCTTCTAGCAACTCACTACTGGCACGAATGGCGGTTAACGGACTTTTGAGCTCATGGGTCAGGGTATGAACATAGTCAGTAACATAGGCGCGATTTTCCAATCGATGTTTCATAGACTCAATGGTATCCGTTAGGCTATTAAGTTCATGACCTAAGTAAAAATAGGGCTTTTTGGTGTCTTCTGCCAGTGCACTGGTATATTGGGTCACAAGGCTGATGCTTTGCTTGAGCCACCAGGCGACCAGTCCTGCTAATATAAGGGCAGCAATACTCATGAGAAGCGCTGTGATAAGCATGCGATTGCGCGTATCGTCTAAATAAGGCAACACGCTAGCGACAGGTTTGCCAACGCTGATGATACCAATCAAGTTGCCAGTTTCATCCTTTATCGGCTGTGCCACATACATCACCGTACCATCTCGCTGATTATGATCTAGCGTTGTACTTCTCGCGCCATACTGACCATTTAACGTTAGATAGACATCATTCCAGCGGCTGTAATTTTGTCCTTCATCATTGTCAGGTTCGGGTAGTGAGTCGTATATGACAACGCCTTTATCATCGGTGACATATATCCGAAAGCTGCTAGGGCTTTTATTTTTATATTCTGGATCTGTTGTTTTACTTATCGTGGGCGCACCGATAAATGCCGCATCGAGTTTCGTTTGATACTGCTCATCGTATAGCTGTCCTGAAGATAACGGCATCTGCAAACTTGCTGCCAGCAATTTGCTGGTATCTAACAGCGTATCTTCGATGACTTGCTGCGCCGTCGGTTTGACATAACCAAACAGCTGAGTAAATGCGACCACACCGCAGATAATCAGCACTAACGCCAACGCAAGCCAAATCCTAAAAAATATACTTAAATTCAGCAGTCGTTTTGGTTTAGTCGTTTGCTGCGCGGTGCCGATAGGATGCAGTTTTGCATACCAATTGCTTTGGCTGGCATGCGCGCTGTTATCAGCCTTATTAATATGAGTATTAGGATGGCTGTTAGCACTATCGTTGGTTTTATGATTCATATTTTTAGGTGTATTATTTGACGTTATAGAAGGTCGGTTTTAATCAAAATATGGCTATGGGTAGTGCAGCTAGGCGGGACACAAGGCGTAACCCAAGCCGCGATGGGTATGGATAACATCAATGCTCGCGTCGACGGTCGCCAGCTGCTTACGAATGGACTTGATATGACTGTCTATAGTTCTCGCCAAGCGATGATCAGGGTAATCGCTCACCGCGCCCAGCAGTTGCTCACGGCTAAAGACTTGATTGGGCGCTTTTAACAGGGTCAATAAGATTTTGCGTTCTGTGTTACTCAGCTCAAGCTTCTGCTCTTGCCACATTAATGAATAATTAAGCGGTTGGTAGTGCCAGATGCCAGACTGACATTCAAACGTTAAGGCTTGCCCCGACATATTGCTAGAAGAATTGTCATTAACGGTATTATCTGCTGCTGTTGTATGATTAGTAGACTGCTGAGACAATAATTGCTCACGTCGCCAAATGGCTTTTAGGCGAGCAACCAACTCGCGCGGGCTAAATGGCTTGGCACAATAGTCATCGCCGCCCATCTCTAAACCCAAAATACGATCGACCTCATCGCTACGAGCCGTCAAGAAGATGATAGGAATGTCCTTTAAGCTATCAATATCAGGGGTGTGGCGTATTTGTTGACAGAGGCTAAGACCATCGCCATCTGGCAACCCAACATCTAAAATAATCGCCGATAGATTTTGCGCTTCAGCACTTTTATGTAAATTGCGCAGCATTGGTAATACACTGCTGGCATTATCGAGCCAAGTGATTTGCCAACCTTCACGCTTGCAAGTGACTTTCAGTGACATCGCGATAGCAGGATCGTCTTCTACCAGTAAAATATGGGTCATAAGCGTTATATCGCTATATAAAGAAAAACTATTTAAGATGAAGGGGTTATTAATATCTAATGAGATACGAACATTGAAAAATGAGTGTAGGGCATCATACAGTAGTAGCTAGAGTGTTATCTAGGTTGATGAATTTATCGTAGCACAAAAGTCGCACTCGCTTTTGCTATCAGGTCTTAAAAGATGTGAAAAGTTGATGGAAATTGGCATTATTAGCGAAGACTTTTTTGACTGGCGGTTTTGATGAAAGGCTGTAAAATAATCAGTATTATTATAAAAAATATTGAAATATAGTGCGAATGTCAGTTTTACTAAAAATAAGTTTGATGTACCTACCATTTTTATTTAAAGGAATTTAAAAATATGAGTGACTATTTAGATGCGGTCATCGTTGAGCATAATCCAACGCAAAAAAAGATAGACAGAGCCGTTATTTGGCTGCATGGTTTGGGCGCGAGTGGCCATGATTTTGAGCCAGTGGTTCCACAGCTAGGGTTGGCTAGTGATATGGCAGTGCGTTTTATTTTTCCACATGCACCAAAGCGCCCAGTGACGGTGAATGGTGGTATGATAATGCCAGCATGGTACGACATCTTAGAGATGAGCCTAGAGCGTAAAGTCGATATCGCTCAGATTGAAGAGTCTGCGCAGCAAATCCGTGATTTGATCAGCCGTGAGATAGAGCGTGGTGTTAAGCCTGAACACATTGTAATCGCAGGATTTTCGCAAGGTGGGGCAGTGGCATATCATGTGCACTTGGCTACTCGCAGCGTTTAGCTGGCTTGATGACACTCTCTACTTATCTAGCGACTAATGATAATATTAGCTATAGCGCTGCTAATAAAGATATGCCAATATTGATTGAGCATGGTACGCATGATCCAGTTGTTCCTTTAATTTTGGGCGAGCAGGCGCAGCAGTTATTATCCGCTAAAGGCTATAATGTTGCTTATCATACTTATCCGATGGCACATCAAGTTTGCATGCCGCAGATTCAAAATATCGGTAAATGGCTCAATAAAGTACTGGCTTAGAGCGTTCAGCTGTAACGTAATGTAATATAGATATTATATATGTTGAAAGTCGACGTATAAGTCTATATAATAGATGACCTTATTGGGGATGTTCTGGCTTCGACGCTGGTAATGAAACTCAATGATGCATGTCGAGAGTATATGTCCTCTCGTTAATCAAACATATATTGTTATAGTCGCAAACGACGAAAATTACGCTCTAGCAGCTTAAACCCTGTTTACATGGTTTAAACCTGTTTACTTAGTTGCTGATCACCTACAGTTGGTCAACTAAGTTGAAGCGTCCGCATGTAGGCTCGCCACAAGTGATTGTCTCAATCGCTTGGGTTCAAAAGTAGAGAATCGTCCAATCCATCCTGACTGTCGGATCGGTGCGGATTAAATCTAAAGACAGAAACTAAACATGTAGATTCATGAGCGTAATGCTGGCGGACGCGGGTTCAACTCCCGCCATCTCCACCAAATATTAAAAATCCGATCACTTAATGTGGTCGGATTTTTTTGGTTTAATTTTAAATGTAGATAGTTGAAATAAAAGTTAAAAGGGACAATCAACTGATTCTTCATTAGCAAAAAAAGTTATTTCGTAATTATAAGTATTATTGACGCAAATCTGTGCATCATTAACAGCATCAAATTGCTCGGCTGTTAAAGTGATAGCCATTGTAAAATCGATCACTTGCTGTGGCGATCTCAAATCTTTAGTTAAGTCATTAGCAGTAAAATGAATCTTAGCGATGTGGTTCTCAATTTTCATTGTAAAATTTTCATTGCCGAAATTACTAGACTCAAACCCTAGTTTTTTCTCTTCTGGTGTTAAACCGTTCAAGTATTCTTGAATAGTGTTCTTTAGTGGTGAATCTTTATCTACATGTCGAATAACATATACATAGTCATCTATATTTGGGTTTATAAAGTATACTTTTACCGCTAGCTTATCTTTGACTGGTTTCTTATTTATTTTATTGAGATAGTTTTTATAACTTTCGGCATACGATTCCTTATTAGGGGGTTCAGGTGAATTAATAAAAGTTGATTCATTTTCAACTTTTTCTTGGTCTACAAAGGGAAATGGAAAGTATTGATCACATTCTTTTTGGTAGCACCCAAAACTGTATTTGGAGCCATCACTACATTCAGCATGACCATAAGCTCCAGCATTTAAAGTAATATTACAAGTATTGTTATCTACTTCAATATCATCAAATTCCATTTCGCATGTTGTAATAGAATTCATAACATAAATGTTCCGCTGCGACTCTTTCTTGACTAATGACATCAGATGTTTAAAATCATCTATAGACAACGACCATGAAATACCTTCTTTAGGTACGTCGTTCTTAACTGTAGTGTCTGCGTCGACGCATAAATTTTGATAAACCTCTGCTTCCTCTTGGCAGGCAGATAGACACGAAGTGATTAATAATATACCTACAGTCTTATAAATATTCTTTAATAGCATTGTATACTGTCCTCCCTTCACCTTCGGTTTTAGCTGCGACATCTTCATGTACTGCTATATCAGATTGAGTCAATCCATAATGAATAAGTAGGTACTTGGTAAGGCAAGCAACGCCTTGAGTTTGTTTTACAGTAAGCTTTTGCCAACTATGCACATTATTACCATTTGGAGATCCAACTGTTGGTTTTCCATTCTTATCGAGGGGCATACCTACAACTTCAATTCCTACTGAATAAGGATTTGCATTACCAGCGTGTATAGTAAGTTTATTCAAGTTTGCTGTTTGGTAAATTTTACCATCCTTGTCTACAACAAAGTATGTGCCATATGGTTTTGACCCTCTATTAAAAGAATTAAATGTCGATTGAGCAGAGCTATTGACAGTTCGATGCAAAATTATTTTTTTAATTTCTTAAGTATAATTAATTATTTCAAGTTTAGAGGTGTAATATTTTTAAATATAGTCCAATGTTAAAAGAAAACTATTCTGTCTTTTCCATATAGTAAGAGTAATTGTCACCTTTTAAATAATAGCTCATGTCTATAAAATATTTATTATCATCAGTTTTTTGAATTGTACCAAATTTTTTATCTTTTCCTATGTCATAAATTTCTATACCATTATTATCAACTGGCTTTATATAACATTTTAATTGTTTGTCTGTTTGGTATCCCTCAATATTGATTTGACAAATTTCTTCAAATATTTTTAAATTATAAAAAACACCAACACCAGTTCCAAGATCTTCATCAGTTTGATAATTATTGTACTCATACATACCATAAAATTGTGAAGCATAATTTTTTGGAGTATTTGAGATACTATCAATCGTTGATGGTTTAGAACAAGAAACTAATCCAATTATAAATGTGAGTAGTATAGTTATTCTCATATGAATCCTTGTTAACTTAGTTTTTAAATTTACACTTTTTTAGATTTTCGCTTCGAATATAATCTAATAAAGCTAAAAAAGAAATTTTAATATATTTATCTTTTGATAAATTTATGATATTACTTTTTTCTATTTCTGGTTCTGATTCAACAAAAAGTGGTTCTTTATATTTTTTTTCAATGATAGTAGCGTTAATTAAATTTTTATTATTAAAAATATATTTGTACTCGTAGTTCCCATAATCTGAATAGCTTTTCCCTTGCAATATACATCTATCATTTTTTGAAAACAAAACTCCCACCTTGTGGAAAAACTTCTGATGAGTCAAATTCAATTTCTTGAAGTTTAGTGATATTGTCATTAGAATATAGTCTAATCCAAATAAAACCGATACAATCCTATTAATAATTGCATTTAATGAAATGAACCATGACTTATTCAATAGACTATCGCAAACAGGTACTTTTTAGCATCGCTGATGGTATGACCATACGAGAAGCTGCGCTATTTTATGGACTTAGCACCAGCACCATTCACAGCTGGCAGCAGAACCTAGCTCCTAAAACAACCAGAAATAAAGCACCGACTAAAATACCTGATGACGCCTTAATTGAAGACGTAAAAAGATATCCAGATGATTATAACTATGAAAGAGCTCGTCGCTTGAACTGTAGTCAAACGGGTATCTTTAATGCTTTAAAGCGTCTTGGTATCAGTCAAAAAAAAGACCTTAGAACATCCAAAAGCGTGTCCGATAAAAAGAGCGGTATTCCAGAGTAGGCTTGATCGCTTTACGCAGCAAGGCTACCCCATTGTCTATATGGATGAAAGCGGCTTTGAGGCTGAAACCATTCGTTCTCATGGCTATGCACCGATTGGTACACCCTGTATCGATAGCTACAACTGGCAAGCAAAAAAGCGAACCAACGTCATCGGAGCTCTCTATGAAAAGATGCTATTTGCGCTTGATTACGTTGAGCAGAATATCAATAGCACCATATTCTACGACTGGTGCAAACACACTTTAATTCCAAGTCTCAAGACTAAATGCGTGATTGTCATGGATAACGCTCGGTTTCATAAAAGCAAACGTATTCAAAAGCTACTCAACAGACATGGCCATCGTATTCTTTGGCTACCACCGTACAGCCCTGATCTGAACCCTATCGAGAAGAAGTGGGCACAGGCTAAGCTTCTACGCCAAGGATGGATGGAGAATAATCTACCTAAACTGTTTTATGATATGGGCTGTATCGATTTTATAAAGATTTAACTATAGCTGGAACAACTGATACTAAGTAAAATCATGATACTTATTAGAGCGTTATAAAGATACTTTTTCAATATTTCCATTAGCATTCCCGTATAAATTTCTAAGTTGAGACAGTGTTTTACCGTACATATTTTCGAAATGAGGGTAGTCTTTAAAACTTGTCCAATCACCTCCCCATTTGAACCCATGGCGTTTTCCGATGGGTGCTACTTTTTTCAAAAGCCTTATATTTTTTTTATCATCTGCCATATGTAATTTTCCATCCTCATGTAAAGGAAAGACATCAATAGCAACGCCAAAGTTATGATTACTTTGTCCACCTTTAGCCTTAGTAACTATACTACCTGACGCTGTACGTCCTTTAGCATATAACTTATTTTGTTCTTCATAAGTTCTAAGTCCTTGGACAATAATTAGCTTAATACCCAGTTCTCTTTCTGAGTCATTTATAAAATCCCTAACTGAACATCTAATTTTGGGATGTAACTTTTCAACCTTTTTTTCGTTCTTAGCACTTAAAGGTCTGCATCCTGTATTAGTCTGTGGCTTTTGAATTACTCCTTCACAAGTAGGTTTAAATACTCTATTTTCAGGTTTTTTTCCATCATTGTAATGATGCGCGATTTCCTTTTTAACTTCCCATGCGTAAGTCACACCACCTGAAAAGCCTCTCACCTTCAATTCTCCTTTTTCTTTCATGAATGCTGGATTCTGTCTATAAGGATTCCCTTTTGCTTGTCCATTATCTTTAAAAATAATTTCATTGTCATCTATATCAATACCCTCGGGCTTAACAGACGCTGGACGTAGTATCGTCAGATACATTTCAAGGAAACTATCTATTTTTTTGTATCGATTATTGTATAACTGAAAGTACCTTTTAACCCAATCTAGTTGCTCTACTGCTGACATATTACGCAACTTATCTTTAGAGACATTTAAATCTTCGCGCGCACCTGCACCCATCTGAACTAACCCAACAAAACCAAGAGAGTTAACTTTAGATGGATCAAAAGTACCTTCTGTTTCCAGATGCATCAATGCCATCAAATTATTAGCCATTGCTAGGTAGTCATTCGGCCATAAGTCCTGACATATTTCAATGACTTTCTTTCTAAATTCACAGCTTACTTTCGCACTCCAAAATAGATTATGGGCTTTACAAATACAAGCACCATTAGTTGTAGCGACAGCCTTTGGCGCACCATCAGAGCTATTGCTAGGTTTTGTAATAACGTTGACAGGGACATCTGATCTACTTGATTGAGAAGAACTACCTGTAGATGAAGAAGAAGTTCCATTGCTAGGTATCTTAAGCTTATCCCCTGGATGAATTGTATCAGTAAGCTTTAGACTATTAATACGAGCTAAATCATTCATATTGACACCATGCTTTTTAGCAATACCGCTTAACGTATCGCCACTTTTTATAGTATAAATACTTAATGTAGATGAGGCGTTACTGTTTGAGTCAGTACCAGCCGCAGTCGCTCCTCCAGTTGGCTTGTCATTCTTGCCACCGCTCATAGCGTCATTGATACCCTCTAAACCTCTTTTGCCTTGTCACCTAACGCGCCTAAACCATCTTCTATACTTTCAAGTAGACCACTGAAAAACCCTTCATCTTCATCAGAAGAAGAAGGGTTTGATGATTGCTTTGGCGTGGGTCTAGCAGTGGGTGAGGGTTTTGGTGTCGTGTGAGTTTGTGCTGAACCATCACTACGTAGCTTGATCGTTTGACCTGCTTGCAATGTTGTTGGGTTCGTTATCCTATTCATAAGTTGAAGCTGTTCTACTGACACGCCACTTCTTTGTGAGATACCAGAGAGTGTTTCCCCTTTTTTCACTTTGTGATTGGTTTGGGAAGTTAGCGAATCAGGTCTCTCATTAGTTTTGCCCGTTAAGCTACTGCCTTTTGGTGGCACTTTAATAATTTGACCTGGAACTATTTTATCAGGGTCTTTGATGGTCGATTTATTGAGCTGCGCTAGTATTTGCCATGTTGTGTCATGCATTTTAGCAATGGTGTATAGATCTTGACCTTTCTTAACTTCGTACTCATCTTTACCTGCCACAACTTTATGGGTACTTCTTTTGTATGAGCCGCTAATTTCACTAAGTGCTTTGAGCTTGGCTAATTGAATATAAAAAGGTGTTTTTAGAGTGCATTTACCTTTTTTATCTGGTACTTTGATATATTCTTTGATTACGATCATCTCTTTGGTTAAAGGATGTCGTATATGAACGATTAATATCGTGCCAGGTGGTCGACTGATTGGCGTACCAAGTCCTTGACTGTCAGATTTTCTGACACTAATAGGCGTTCCTGATTCTCTAACCTCATGATATAAATTAGGAAAAGGTTTATTAAGAAGGTCAACAAACTTGAGCTGAAATAGGTTACTTTAACTTTATCCACAGCCTTCAAAGTAGCGGATATACGGTTCATAATTGAGGCTCATGATAAAGACTTTCCCTTCTTCAATATCATAACGTACACCTATATCATTAGCACTATCTGTCCAGTAAACAAAAACAGGCTGCTCAGTGTATGGGTTTACAATAATTTCATCAGGTTCTCTGCCATGCTTTTCAAAAATAGTAGCCGTAGTATCACCAACCTTCACCCCTGTGTAAGTTTGAAAATTATCGTCATTAAATATATTAATACCAGTAATGATGTTATCAATGACTTGAAATGATAATATATTCTGATAATCAGTATATTTTCTTGAGTTAGCAAAGAAGCAGTTTTCAGCGCCTTCTAACTGACCTTGCACTTCAACAAAAAAATTACTTGGTTTAAATTTTTGTCCGAGAGAAATTTCACCAATGCCATTCTCGGTTATAGTATACTTATCATAGCTAGAAAATAATGAACTATCATTTTGTAGTATTATAGGTTTACTAGTTGAAGCGCTAGTAGTGGATAAATCAAATATTCTCGACTTAGAGTTATTGGGTTCTTCTAAATTTTCAATATTTTTCTGATTTAGTATATTTATAGTGTTTTTGGCTTCAGTATTCTTTAAATTATCAATAGGATTTTTATTACAACTAGCTATTGTAATTGTAAATAATAAGACTATCATAGATAGATGTTTCATTTAAAAATTACCTTCATTATGTAGTAATAATAGTACAGTTATAATTATATCAAGACCCTAATTAGAAAAATAATTAATTGAAAATTAAAAAAATATGTTTAGATTTAAAGTAAAATATATATAATTAAAGAGGACAATTAGTTTTCATTAGCATTCTAACCTCTTGTCTAGGAAAACTAAATTCTTTGGCTTTAAAAGAAATAATATAACCACCATTTGCTTGCCCCCATGTCCCTTTTCCATATTTCGATGAATAAGCATCACAATCTTTACCTAGATAAATTCTTTGTAATGATTGATTTATTAAAATTGCACCGCTGCTATTATATTGTGCCTGATAAACTTCATTTGTTCCCGATTGATATGAATTTATAATACTTGAATCAGAATAAGCAGATGCAAAAATTGTTATTGTAGAAAAAGTAATAATTGTAGTAATCTTAAAAAGAAACTTAGTCATTAAAAACCTCCCTTAAAAAACCATATTCTATGTGTAGATCTGTTTTCCCATTATTTTCTTCTTTAAAATATTTATCATATAATCCTAATGCTTGAACCATAGTCTTAGATGGCTGTCCATATCTACCTGGTGGTAAACTAGCCCATTCATAAGCATAACCTCTTTTTTTATCTAGTTCCAATGCTTCTTTTATTTTCCCTTCTAGTAATAGAGGCCAAGCACTTGGTCTTGCATACTTCATAAGAATGACAGCGAATAGATCTTGATCTCTTTTACCAAAGCTGGTTATACCGTACTTTTTACGTTTTGCAATCATCGATTTGTCATCCCAAGTGTATCCCATAACTTGATAAGCTCCAGCGGCTGAAGAAGTTTTTTTCCCAAATGGTCGATCTATTCTAGGATGATCTGAAAAACCTCTACTATAATCCTTTACAAACGATCTTCCTCCAAATAATCTTTCATATCCTCCGTCACCTACTGTTCCTTCTCCGACTCTCAACATTCTCATAAATGCTCTTACTCTTAATTCCTTAATTGATGCTTTTTGATTAGGAATTATTTTCGAAGGATGAATAATATCAACATCTTCAATGTTCGGTTTAAATCCTTGCAAATGTATGTGATGATGGTGATTCACTAGAGATCCAGAGTGAGGTAACATTCTGTTGCTCTTAATTTTAACGGGTTGTGATTTGAAGTCTTTGTAGCCAAAACTGTATAAAGCCTCAACGAATTCAACGTTTGCATTCCAATCAAAGTGATCAGAACTAGTATAGGTTTGAATCTGCATATGTTTGTTATTAACACCAAGGTATCTAAAATCACCATTAATACCATTGATATGACTTTTACTAACCCCTCCAGAACTTCCTGTCACTGTACTAAAACCTGTACCTGTATATTTACCTATACTAATCGAGCACATCGCGCCTAAAACACAAGCCATAGCTAAACCACTTAAATAATGACGTTCATCATCACCAAAAATAATCCATTGATAACTCACATTACCTTTTCTGTATTGAGAATGTTTATTTTGATCTATTAAATATGTTTTACCATTGTTGACTTTTCTAACTTTTAGGACCTTTTTAACATAATAGTACTCAAATTTATCTCCAATGATATAAGTAGATTTACCAAGATTATGAACACTGCCATCTTTAGCATAGTAAATAAACGCAGCGTAGCCAACTGCTTGCCCATTAGCACGTTCAATACGACCATCATAATAGATATGATAAACGGTCGTCTTGCTATCATAAGTAATTTGTTCGGCAGGATTGCCCTTTTGATTGTTACCCGAATTCTTGTTCAGTTCTACATCGGGTATATCCACTTTTGGCTTTGTAGGAGTCGGAGTTGGTATTGATGGTTTAGACGCAGGTGGGTTATGATTGCCAAGAGTGTCATTATCAAGATCACCTAGTTTATCTTTTATATTGTCTACGGTATCTTTTACAGAATCTTTGAGACTGTCTAAACCATCATTTATTTTATCTTTCCAGTCTTTATCATTTTTTTCTGAACTTGATTGAGCTTTAGAATTAATTTTTAAAACTTGTCCTTCACGAATTTCATGGCGATTACTAATGTTATTTATTTTTTCTAGATCAGAAACAGACTCACCACTTCGTTCAGCAATTTTACTTAATGTATCTCCTGATTTTACTTTGTAAGTAATAGTCGTTATTTTATTGGCCTCAGTATTCTCATCTACTGATCTTTCCTTGTCTCCGCCATTGAAAGGAACTTTAATCCATTTTCCCGCATATATCTTATTAATGTTATTTATTTTTGGATTGAGATTCTTTAATTCTACTACACTGGTATTGTGCCTTTTGGCAATACCTTCTAAGGTATCCCCTGCAACCACTTGGTAATCTTTACGCTTAATACTACCAGCACTGTCACCATGTTTTCTAGCTGTGAGTCAATTAGAATAGCACTAACTCTCGCTCTTATTTTAAGTTTGCTTTTCTCAGTTGAAGGCAACGGTAAGCAGGCAATCTTTTGAAAGTCTTTTGTTCCTATTTTTACATACAGACAGACATTAGTATTTATTGGTTTAACAAATTCGTAAGTTTCACCTTTACTATTAGTTTTACCTTTAACTAAGTGGCTTTCTTTATAGTTTTTAACTATGGTAACTTTATACTCAATATTTTTTAAAAGTTTGCTATTGAAATCAAGCAATATGAATCCTGCCGTAATTTGCTTTTGACTGTTTGACACTATTCTTCATCCTCTAAAAGATTAATATCTTCTGCTGGCGCTTGACAATTGCATTCTTCATCAGAATATTCAAATTCAACTTCTTCTAATTGGTTACTATGGTCATAATCTTCTTCATCTTCAGTATCATATTCTAATGTCCAATTATCTAGGTATCCAACCAACACATCTGCCTTTTTAGATTCCATAGATATCAGTCGACCAGTACGTCCATGCTCATCTAACGTTCCTTCAACGATTTGGCCATCATCTAGCGTTGCCACATAGTCAACTTTACTAAAACTGGCATGATAAAATAAATCATAAACATCGAGCTTATTACTAAACAACGGAACAGTCTCAGGCATCATCGGTAATGAATAATTAGCTCTTGCCCCACCCACCAAACCCTTCTTCACCGCTTTTATCTTAATCACCCCCCGGGCACACCAGCTTAATCCCTCTGTCATCAATCGTAATGGATGCTCCTGCTGAGGTTTGCAGCTTAATCCGCTTCGGACTCGACACATTCACCTGTCCAGCCTCACTACCAATCGTCATGCTTTGTTGACTGTGTAATTGCAACTCACCACCCTGTGCTTGTATCGCTAGTGGCTCTCTATTGGCACTGATATGTAAGCCTGATAGATCGACTTGACCACCAACCCCAGAGAGCGAGTCAATCGTATTTGCCGTCAGCGTATAATTGCCCGCCACCACATCCGACTGGGTAGCACCTGATTGCCTGACTATTGTTTTCGCCGTCCATAGCGTATTGCTGGCTGCCGCTAAGATACTGTCTTTGCTGACTAACATGACATCGCTGCGCCAAGTACTTCCGTATTTAATGTCTCATCGATGATGTGCGCACTGGTTTTAAAGGTTTCTATCGTTTGGTTGGCATCGCTAAGTGCTGCCGTGGATTGCAAGTGTGCCTGCTTTGCCTCCTTGAAGGTCTCGCTCAGCTCAGCGCCTAACTTAAGCTGCTGCTGTCCTGCATCATTGACCCACGCTGACTCATGCTCGCTTTGACTATGCCTGACACCAAAAGTGGAGAGTAGGACACCGGTATCGCCACTGATCTGTAATCCATGGTCGGTGGCTAGATTAATCCCTTGACCACTGGTTGATGATTGATGATTACTATAACGATGACGCAGTATGCCAAGCTCAAGCACATGCTCATCAGGGCAAAGGTGGCGCTAGAAGTGATGGTTGGTGTCTCAGCATTGGCACGTGATCCTGTATTCACCGACCACTGCATTCCTATCTGGTTGGGCGTATCATCAAAGCTTAGGGTCACTTCAGAATCAGACGTCAGCCATATTGAGCAATACCAGAGATCCAACCACTGTGAGTATCATCTTCACTAATTTGCGAATGACCCAAACCACCACCATGCCATCTAGGGGACGCGCCGCCTTGTAAGTTATGTCGATTAGATAAGCCTGCATCACGAGTGGTGATGTCTTTGTCATCGATATCGCCCATACCGATACCGTCATAAAGCGACCTGCTAATCACAGGACTGTCGATATCGCCATACCAATGGTTAAGCAGCACCGACTGTCCCAGCCTTGGCGCAAACTGCCAACCATGCGTGCTACCCGATGACAGCTGCAATGAGCGCAGTGGCGGGGTAGTGCCGTCATTGTGAGGGCTGATACCTGACCAGACAGGCGTAGTAATAGTTTGCTGTAGATTGTCAGTGCTGACACTTGAGTCATAGCTGGGGGAAGCTGATAAACCTGTGTCACCAGTACGAGCTTGGGCGAGACCCGTGTAAGTGCTACTGGCAAAGGATAAAGAACTGGGATAAGGGCAATAAGGAATAGCAGCGTCAAGTAACGTCGCTGATACCCAAACCCCAGTATCGCGGGCGATGTCAAAACCATGATCGGGTATTGAAAAGTGATTGTGATTCATTGCATGACAGCGCATATGCTGAGCAGTGCGCTGTAACCACTGTTTGATAAATATTTGATGATGGTATGAAACGCTATCGTTGTCAGGCTCAATACCGATTAAGGTAACCGCGATACAATGCGTCGATAAGCTGCCAATAGAGGGTAGGTTGTTAATACTCACTGGGCTACCGACACTTAGACCACGCAGGGCACCAGTCGCTTGATAAGTTTCGCGCTGACAGTGATTGGCAGATGTCCATTGCTGTGCAAGATGAGCGGCGGCATCATCGCTGTGCACGCGAGACGGCGCACCAATTAATACCGTCGTGGCATCTGTCGCAAGCGGTGACTCATCTACCGCTTGACCTTCATAAATAGTATCTGCCGCCAACCCATCTGCTCGTACTATTACCCTATCACTGCCAAGTTGCTGCGACCTCATTTGTAGCGTATTGACACTATCTTGACCTGATTGTACGGATGACTGAGCATAACTATAGGTCAGCGGTATGAGCTCGCCTGTGTCTAAACCATCAACCAACCACCACGTGCCAAGCTCATCAACGGAATTCCCTGACACCCATAAAGTCGATATACCAATATCAGCGAGCAGACCAGTAACAAATTCATAGTCGCTGACATCCGACTGTATACGCATGGATAAAGGTGCCGATAAACGTGCGGATGATTCATCATCTGATGACAAAAGAGACTCAGATATTTGCCAATTTAAATCGTAATCACTAAGGATGAGGGTAACAATATCGAGCGTCGATTGATTGATAAAACTGCGGGTATGTATCGACTGTGCCAACTGCCAATCGGGGCTAACAACTTCTAAAGTATAAAAGTGCATCGCGCCATCAGATTGCTGATAACGGATGCCGCGTATCAGCCCAGTACGACAGCTAGCGGTACGATCAGCGGAAAACGTGGTTAAGCATATCGGAGCATTGATTAATGATAAACAAGCGTTCGATTCGATAAAATTATAACTAAACACTAGTATGTCAATATTGTCAGATTGATTAATGCCGCTTGCACCGCAAAACGAAACAGGGTAAAAGGTGTTTATCGTTGGATTATCAGTATGAACGGTAATATTATGTAGACGATTGGTCTTAGAAGGCATAAGAAGGGTACCGTTACTGCGTATTTTATACCAAGAAAATGGCTTGAATGGGTGATTTACTAAATTATTTATTAAGAAAAGTATAGAGTTTATTGAAATATTGTCAAGTATATGTATAATCAACCTCATTGATTTTTTATGATTAATGAACTTTAGTTATATTTATTTCTTTTAAAAAATCTATCCTTTTATATTTTTAGTGATGATCCTGTTGTTATGAATCCTATTTATCGTACTAAACTTGCCACCGCAGGTCTGCTATCAGTCTTACTTAGCGCGTCTTTATTGACAGCGGGTTGTGGCACCACTGCTCAGAAAAATGTACAAACCACGGTCAGCAAACCGATAGTGAAGCAGTTGAGTGAGCCTTCGCTTGCCTATTTGTCAAACGGCAATCAACTTAGCAGTGAAGCGTGGATGACTATTGCCAAAAATAACTACGACGCAAAACGCTATGCACGGGCATTGAGAGCGGCTAATGAGGCTCTAAGCGTTGATAATGAAAGACTTGATGCACGTCAGCTTGCCATGCTTTCAGCAGTTAAAGTGATGGAAAGTAATATTGATGCTTATCACGATAATAGTTTGATGAATAGTAGTGATAAGGCAACACTGAATGAAACGCTCACCAATATCACCACTTTAGTTAACGCGTCTAATTAAAATAATGTTGAGCAGGCACATGTATTTATCTCACACCAATAATGGCGAGCACCGACTTACAATGACCAGTATCAGAAGCAATATTAGAGTCAGTTTTACGCTATCCAAAGCGTTTTTGGCAGGTCTGTTCATCATGGGTTCAGCAATGACTACCGCCATAGTGAGCTTGTCATACAAGAAAAAGACCCCGGTTCTAGCATCATAAATCAATTTTCGGCACTCAAAAATGCTGATGCAAAATCACCGCAACTGCATCAACTGGTCACGGATTTGAATCAAAGAGTATCTCGTAACCCTAATGACTCGCTAGCATGGGAGATTTTGGCGCAGATTTATTCTAACAATGGCTATCATGCTTATGCTGTTTACGCAGCCAGTGAAGCCATTGATCTGGGTCAAGGCACTGCTAAGCTAAAAAAGATACTACTCAATAGCAGCGCTATCGTCTCCCAAAGCCAGCTGCAGTCAGATTATCTCACTGATGAAGTGGACGCAGCGTTTTTGAAGGAGTATCAGTACGCTTTAAGTAAAATATATGGTGATATCTATGGTTTCAATTACGACGAGTCTTTGCCGAAACCACCAGCGCCAGTCGTCAAGCCTAGAAGCGGTAGATCAGGCACTAAATCAAAACCTCAGCCCCACGTGTCTGTAAAAAAAGCATCGAAGCCTATTAAGAAAAAACCAGCCGTAAAAAAACCGCCACGACCACCAAAAGTTAAGCCTGTTACTAAACCTTCACCTACCAAAAAAAGTAACGCCGAATCGACTGATCCATTCAGTATATTGCGTTCAAACTAGACATTGCTGAGGTAACTTATTATGGCAAAGCAAGACAGTGTACAAAAGAAACTCGCAAAAGTACGTGCGCCTCGGGTGCATCTGACTTATGACGTTGAAGTAGGCGATGCGATCGAAACCAAGGAAATTCCTTTTGTCGTTGGCGTTTTGGGAGAGTTTTCAGGAGATTCCACCCTTGAACAACCACGCTTTAAGGACAAAAAGTTTGTCGAAGTGGACTTGGATACCTTTGATGAGGTGATGTCAGGTCTAGCACCGCGTGCGACCTTTCGAGTAGGCAATGACTTAAGTGATAAAGGTGGCGAATTCGCGGTTGATTTGGCATTTAATAGTATCAACGATTTTCGTCCTGAAGCGGTTGCTGATCAAATTGAGCCACTAAAGCAATTGGTACAAGCACGAGATCGCTTAGCAGATTTACGCAACAAAATATCAGCCAACGAAAAACTTGAAGACCTATTAGATGACGTGCTTAAAAATACTGAGCAAGTCAAAAAAATGGCGGAACAAAATCAAACCGACGGTGAGGATTAAACGATGAGTGCCCAAGCCCAGCAAAATCTAGCACCTGATGCGTTAAATAATGATAGTTACGACTTACTCGAAGAAATCGTCAATAAAAGTAACGTTGCCAAGTCTGATGACGAAAAAAATCGTGCCAAGTCGCAAATTGCAGAGCTTGCCAATGAAGTCATGCAAGGCACCGTAACGTTGTCAGATAATTTGGCTGCATCGATTGACGCGCGTATTGCCCAAATTGACGCATTGATCTCCAAGCAGCTGACCACCGTCATGCACGCGCCCGAGTTTCAAAAGTTAGAGTCCAGCTGGCGTGGCTTGCATTATTTATGTAGCCAGACTCCGTCGGAATCCATGCTAAAGATTCGTATGATGAATACTACGAAGCGCGAACTGACTAAAGATTTTCAATCGTCAATTGATTTTGATCAAAGCACGCTGTTTAAGAAAATATACGAAGAAGAGTTCGGTAGCTTCGGTGGTGAACCTTATGCCGCTATCGTTGGTGACTTTGAATTTACTCGCCAAAACTCAGACATGTATCTGCTTGAGCAATTGTCTCATGTTGCGGCCGCTTCTCATGCACCTTTTGTGTCGGCGGCTTCCGCCGAAATGTTTGGTCTCGACTCCTTTACCGACATTGGTCGCCCGCGAGATTTGTCAAAGATATTTGAAACCGCTGAATATATACGCTGGCGCGCGTTCAGACAGTCAGAAGATGCGCGATATGTTGCGTTAACCGTGCCTAGCTTTTTAGGTCGTCTACCTTACGATCCTAAAGATGGCACGGTGGTTGAAGGATTTAATTTTACGGAAGAAGTTTCTGGTAATAATCATGACGATTATCTATGGGTGAACGCAGCTTATGCGTTCGCTTCACGCTTGACGGCGGCTTTTTCTGACTATCGTTGGTGTGCTGCTATTCGCGGCGTTGAGGGTGGTGGCTTGGTTGAAGGGTTACCTGTTCATACTTTTAAGACTGACGAAGGGGATTTGGCACTTAAGTGTCCAACGGAAATCTCTATCACCGATCGCCGAGAAAAAGAGTTGAGCGACTTAGGATTTATCCCGTTAGTCCATTGCAAAAATACCAATTACGCTGCTTTTTTTGGGGCGCAATCCGTGCAAAAAGCCAAAACTTATCAAAACGATGATGCCAATGCCAATGCTGCGCTATCGACGCAGATCCAATACATTATGGCGGTGTCACGTATTGCCCATTACCTAAAAGCAATGATGCGCGATAAGGTAGGTAGCTTCTTAGCACCTGGTAATGTTGAGTCGTTTTTAAATGACTGGATTTCTCGTTATGTCTTGCTAGATGACGGCGCCTCACAAGAAGCAAAAGCCCAGTACCCACTGCGCGAAGCTTCTGTACAAGTTGTAGAAGTGCCGGGTAAGCCTGGTGTCTACAAGTCCGTGGTCTTTTTGAGACCACACTTTCAACTTGACGAATTGTCTGTTTCTTTGCGTCTGGTCACTCAACTGCCGCAATCTAGCAACAGCTAATCGTTTATTAAAAACTAACGTGAAATTTAAATTTTAAAAAAGGTATGTGATATGAAAGATATTTATATTCAGTTCCGCGGTAAATATAAAATTGATGGCGAGTCTCGTGATAGCGAGCATAAAGGTTGGCTTGAAGTAAATACTTGGGATCACTTGATCCGTCAGCCAAAATCAGCGACAGCAAGTAGCGTTGGTGGTCATACTTCTGAGCGTTGTGAGCATGCTGACATGACGTTTATGAAAGACTTGGACTCGACCAGCCCTAAACTATGGGAAGCGTGTTCTGCTGGTTATACTTTTGATGAGATTCAAATTGATTTTTATCGTGCCAACGGTGACAAACGCGTTAAATATCTTGAAGTAAAACTTAAGCATGCGCTGATCGCAAGTGTCGAGCCAACGGTACGTTCTGAAGGCGTACCAATCGAAAAAGTCGGTATCAAGTATGCCGCTGTTGAGTGGACTTATACTCAGCAAGATATCGATGGTACTGCTAAAGGCGCTGTGACTAAAAAATGGTCACTAGCTAATAACACTGCTACTTATACCGCCTAATTTAGGTTGTATCAGGTGTCATCTATTGTGTCGTACCGAAAAAGAAAGGTTTATATCTAGGCCTTTCTTTTTTGTTTGTTAAATAGGAATGATTATATCAATGAATTACGCCACTAACGCCTCTAACAAAGAAATTGGCTTTCGCCCAAATTTGTTTGAACAGTTATTTGATGATCAGCCTCGTCATTTGTCGCATGAGCTCGTGGTTCGTCGTCTTAATATCGATGAGCTAAAGTCTTCGGTCGCACGAGACCTTGAAGCTTTATTAAATACGCGCTGTGTGGTGTCTAGTAGATTGCAAAAGTATCAGCATGTGCGCTCATCAATATTGAATTTTGGCATATTGGATTTTGTGGGACTCAGCAGTGCCAATCCTACTGACTGTGATTATATCTGTCGCCAAATCGCCCAAACAGTCGAGCAGCAAGATACCCGACTAAAAAACGTTCGCGTCTCGTTAGATATTGGCGCTGTTGATGTCAATCAACTGTGTTTTTCCATTGAAGCGTTATTAAAGGTTTATCCAGCACAAGAGCTGGTCAGCTTCGATGCGTTCTTTGAGCCAAGCTCTCAGCGTTACTTAATAAAATAATCATTATCCAATCAATTAAATAACCACTACTACCGCTCAATTTATACAGTTAGCAGCGATCAATATATTGAGGCGTCATGGACAGTTTACTTCCTTACTTTGAGCATGAGCTTAGCCTGTTTAATAAGCAGTCAAAAGAGTTTGCCAAAAAATATCCCAAAATAGCCAATCGGTTGTTGATGGGGCACGATACCGTCGATGATCCGCATATAGAGCGGTTGATACAGGCTTTTTCGCTGATCAGTGCACGTATCAATAAAAAATTGGACAATTCATACGCTGATTTTACCGAATCGCTATTAGAAGTCGTTTATCCCGATTATCTCAAACCTTTTCCATCGGTCTCTATTGCACAGTTCAATCTAGGCGTACAGGGCAATGCGATGAGCGAGGCAGTCTTAGTCCCTAAAAATAGTGCGTTCGCCAGCCAAAAAATAAATGGCACGCCTTGCCAGTTTCAGTCAACCCAAGATGTGAGCTTGCTGCCGCTACAGATAGATAGCGTCGACTTTGAAACTCGTCAAGAGGTGTATGACAATCAGCATGGACTGCTGAATGGTTGTATCAGCATTAAGTTCAAAGGTCTTAATCCAAGCTTTGATTATCAGGCATTATTAAACCACTCGTTAGATTTGTATATAGACGAGGACGCCAGTCAGGGCACCAGTCTATGGGACTTGCTAGGGTGTGATGTCAAGCAAACGCATCTGCATGGTAGGCAGGTCAATAAGATAACGGGCAGTCCGTTTGAGATTATAGGCTTCGATCCTGAGCAGCAAATTCTTCCGAGCCATCGAGTGAGTAATGCTGCTTCTGCCTTATTAAAAGAATACTTCTATTTCCCTGAAAAATTCAACTTTTTACGCCTGAATCTTGGTAAGGTTTGTCCAAATTTAAAGATCGATAGCAATAGCTTTGAGATTCGCTGTTATTTTAAGTTTGATAAAAAAATACCATCCGCCTAAAAAACTTGCAGCAGCTCAGTGCCAGCAGTATTAAATTGTTTTGCACGCCCGTCGTCAATTTATTCAAGGCGGCTGCTAAGCCTATTCAAGTGACCCATCGTTCGATCTATTACGATTTGGTGCCTGATACTCGTGCGCTGTTTCAACATGAAATCTATGAGGTTAATAAAGTCATAGAGTCGAAGCAAAGCGACAATCGTTTGATACAACGTGAATATCATCCGTTTTATGCGCTCAATCACTATGAGCAGCAAGATGATGGTCGTTATTATCATATCAAACGTGATAAGGATATGGCTGAGTTCAAGCAGGGTTTTGAATATCAGATTATGTTTGTAGAAAAAAATCGCGAAGATTTAGCCGGCGCGGTGAGCATGAGTGCGTCTTTATTGTGTACCAATAGAGATTTGCCGGCTCAAGTGGTATTCGGTCAAAGCCGTGGCGATTTGTTTAGCGAAGGGATGTCGGGGTTTAGCAGTCTGTCGTTATTGAAGCAGCCAACTCGGACTGCAAGGTTTGACTATACCGGTGAAGAGCGTTGGCGCTTGATATCGCTGATTAGCTTAAACTTTTTATCGCTTGCCGCCCAAGATGCTGAGCTGATGAAAGAATATTTATCGCTGTATGATATTACGCAATCTGCCTCTAACAAATTGTTGGTTGAAGGTATTGTGTCTGTCGAAACCAGTATCGAAGCTCGACGTATTCAGCGCTTGCCACAGCCTGGTTTTGTGCGCGGTACACTGATCAATATTCAAATCAACCAAAAGAATTTTGCTGGAGTGAGTATCCGCCAGTTTGCCCATTTATTGGCGCATGTGTTTGGCTATCACGCCAGCTTAAATAGCTTTGTTGAAGTGTCCATTAGTGATGCCATTACTAAAGAGGAGATATACAGATGTCAGCCACGCAGCGGTCTCAGTCCTCTTATTTAACGGATCTCATGGCGGCGCCGCAATCTTATGAGTTATTACAAGCACTACGTTTGGTTCGTCATGAAGTCAGTATGGGACATGCACCTATTGAGGTACGTTATCGTGCCTCGTTGTCATTGGCCTATCCGCAAGCAGAAATTGAGTCGATGGCGCTCATTGTTCAGGACAATATGGAAGATAGTGGCAGTTCAGTAAAGGATGATCAAGTAAAAACCAGTTCATTAAATACCAGACAGATAGAGGTTTATCCAGCAGTTATCGGATTGACTGGCCCGTTGTCAGCCTTGCCAGCGATGTATACCGACCATCTAGCCTCGCGAGTCAATCATGCAAAAGATAAGGCAGCACCAGCATTTTTAGATTTATTTAACCATCGATTGACGGATTTGTACGTGCAAGCGAGTTGGTTTTATAACTTGCCATTACAGTATGAGATAAATAATAAAAAAGACAACTATCTACTGAGCTTGCGGGCATTGGCGCGTCAGCCGAAGAAGCTAACCGCCATCGATAGCTTGATTGCCTATGCTGGCATGATCGCCCCAGGACGCCTGACAGCCGATCAGTTGTCACATGTACTGTCGCATTTTTTAGATAGCACCGTCAGTGTCGAGCAATTCGTACCGGAGTGGTTTGATCTACCAGCCAGTGAACAGACAGCACTTGGTGGTCAGCACGCTGCCCTTGGGTTGTCCGCATTTTGCGGTGCGCGCGTCGTACAGTTTGATAGCAAGATTAGAATTGTGTTTCATCAGTTGGATGCCAAACGCTATTTAAGACTGTTACCAGCAGGGGATATGTATCAAGTCATTATTGATTTTATCCGTAAATGGTGCGGTGTTTGCTTGGCGGTCGAGATGCAACTCGAGTTAGACAAGCAATACATCACCCCGTTGTCATTATCAGAGAGCAGTTTTGGTGGTTTGGGTCAGGGTGGGTTTTTGATATCGCAGCCTGCGACGCAGCATCATGATGACACTCGCTATGCGCTGCCGATTCAGTAGAAAGGTATTACTAAAAAAACACGGTTAATAGTTGTATATAAGCAGTTTTAAAGTGAATCAACTATAAATTGCTTGTTTACTAATAATGCTCAATAGCTGCTCTAATTTTGTATATCAGTTTTATATTGCCGTTTAATAAAAATAATTTTATACCATTCACAGAAATTAGAGTGGCAAGGAAAACGAGTGAAAGTACTACGCCTTGTAGGCTAAGCGAGTTTGACACAGCTAATCTTACTTTTTGGGTTTGGTATTAAGTCTAATAAGAATGCTAAAGGAAACGATTTATGAGCCAGTTAAAAGCTGTAATTACCCGCTTAAGCCCAAGCTGTCGACAGTGTTTGCAGCAGGCTGCTAGGCTTTGTATTAATAATGGGCATCGTGAAGTCGATACGGTTCATTTACTACACGAACTGATTGCGACGCCGCACAATGATGTGGCTCAAATACTTAAATTTAATAAGATAAATCAGCAGGCATTGCTAGCTGACATAACTGATTTGCTCAGTACCTTTGGTCAGGCTACAGGTTCAACGCCAGTGTTTAGTCAAGGTTTGATGGCGTTACTAGAAGATGCGTGGGAGCTAGCCAGTAGCCAGTATAATCAAAGTGCTGATAATAACAGTCCACTAGAAATCCGCTCTGGTCATATATTGCTGGTGCTATTGGCGTATGAGCGTTATCAGCCATTGCTTAAAACCCTCCCTGAGCCACTACAGTATATCGACCGCTTTACCCTAAAAGATGATTATGAGCGTCAATGTCTCGGTAGTACTGAGGGTAGTGGATCAAGCAGTAATAAAATTACCAATAGTAAAGGCGTCAATAAGGGTGCTGATGATGGTGCGAATAGTGCAGACAATGATATTAACAATCAAGAATCTTTAGACACTAAGCAAACTGAAGCTAAGCCAACCCCTGCGTTGGATAAATATACTTATGACTTAACGGCAAAAGCCAGCGCTGAGCAAATAGATCCAGTCATCGGCCGTGAGTTTGAAATTCATCAGTTGATCGATATTTTGATTCGTCGTCGTCAAAATAACCCTATCTTGACGGGTGAGGCTGGCGTCGGTAAAACAGCAGTGGTAGAAGGCTTGGCGCAAAAGATAGTCGCCGGTCAAGTTCCTGATCAACTCAAAGGCGTGACGATACGTAGTCTTGACATGGGCTTGCTGCAAGCAGGGGCAAGCGTCAAAGGGGAGTTTGAGAACCGTCTCAAGCAAGTCATTGAAGAAGTGCAAGCGTCGGTACAGCCGATTATCCTATTCATTGATGAAGCGCATACTTTGATTGGTGCTGGTGGACAAGCGGGTCAGAACGACGCGGCGAACTTACTGAAGCCAGCGCTGGCTCGTGGTGAGCTAAGAACCATTGCGGCGACGACATGGTCAGAATATAAGAAATACTTCGAAAAAGACGCAGCATTGTCACGCCGCTTTCAAGTGGTCAAAGTCGATGAGCCTGATATTGAGACAGCAGTAGCGATGATTCGTGGGTTGAGTGCAAGATGCAGGATCATTTTGGCATATTAATCGATGACGATGCGCTACAAGCGGCGGTTGAGCTATCCGCACGTTATATCAGCGATAGGCAGCTGCCTGATAAAGCGGTCAGTGTATTAGATACGGCGGCGGCACGGGTGAGCTTATCTAAGACCGCCATACCCAATCAACTTGACAGATTAAACGCCAAAGGGTTGCAGTTAGAGCAGCATATCAATAATCTCAGTCAGCAGCTCGAGCGTATCGGCGGCGTCGATGAAAAAGAAAAGGTTAGCCAAAAAATTGCCGTGCTTGATGAGCAGCGCCAAGCCAATCAGCAAAGCATTGCTGATATGACCAACCGCTGGCACGAACAGCGTCAGCTTAATGACCAGCTTGACGCGCTCAATCAACAATTGAGTGGCAAGGCAGATAATGCCTTTAATACAAAGATGCTTAGTGCAAAAGAGCGCTTAGACAAACAAGCTGAGTACCAAAATATCGAGCAGTCATTAAAAAAAATACAAGAGACGCATCGCCTTATCCATCCTGTATTGGATCGTCAGGTCATCAAGCAGATCATCTCAGATTGGACAGGGATTCCACTGACCGATATGGCAGGAAATGAAAAAGACCATATCTTGGGTTTGGCTGACACCTTGCAATCGCGAGTCATTGGTCAAGACCATTCGGTGGCTGCTATCGTCAAGCGTATTCATACGGCGAAAGCACGCCTAGACGATCCCAATCGTCCGCAAGGCGTGTTTATGCTAGTCGGGCCAAGTGGTGTGGGCAAGACTGAAACCGCGTTGGCGCTATCAGAGGTGTTGTACGGTGGTGAGCGTAATCTTATTACGATTAACCTATCAGAGTATCAAGAAGCGCATAGCGTTGCCTCGTTAAAAGGCTCGCCTCCAGGTTATGTTGGCTATGGTGAAGGTGGTGTATTAACCGAAGCGATTCGCCGTCGTCCTTATAGCGTACTCTTACTTGATGAAGTAGAAAAAGCCCATCCAGACGTATTAGATTTGTTTTATCAAGTCTTTGATAAAGGGGTGATGGAAGACAGTGAAGGGCGTTTAATTGATTTCAAAAACACGCTTATTTTATTGACCAGTAATGTTGGTTCGTCTGCGATTATGCAGCATGTATCAATACAGATCCAGCCGTTACTGACTTTAGCCTGCCAGACAGTGATAGCCTAAAACAAGTCATTAATCCGCATTTGTATAAAGCCTTTAAGCCCGCGTTTTTGGGACGCTTAACGGTCATTCCTTATTATCCATTAACGGATGATGCGCTAGCAGAAATTATTCGCCTTAAGCTGGATAAAATCACTGGCCGTATTCGTGACAATTATGATGTGCCTTGTGTCATTGATGATGAGGTGATTGAGCTGATTTTATCGCGTTGTCATGAGGTGGATTCTGGTGCACGTAACGCCGATGCGATTATCAGCCATACCTTGCTGCCGCAGCTGGCAGGTCAGCTGCTGGCTCATGATGACAGTCAAAGTGTGTTAAAGAAAATTACCGTATTCGTCGATGCGGACGATAATTTTGCCTACCGTCTGGATAATGATGCGGTTGTGGCGCTCAATCAAATGGCGCAATACAGCGAAGATGAAACTGAATATCAAGTTGAGGATCAAGTTAAGGAACCACCAAGCAAACCCCTTTCAGCTAAAAAGTCTGCCATTAAAAAGTCGACAGTGAAAAAAGCCATTAGTAAAAAGTCTA
>NZ_BAWJ01000001.1 GCF_000586475.1 Psychrobacter sp. JCM 18903
CGCATGTATTATCCCTAATACCAGAGCCGATACCTTAATCCTTATTATAAGAGAGAAAGTAAAGCCTGATAGTATTGTTTACACTGACTCCTTTAGAAGTTACAACGGCCTTGATGTCAGTGAGTTCACCCATTACCGTATCAATCATTCAAAAGAGTTTGTACAAGACATAAACCATATCAACGGAATAGAGAACTTTTGGAGCCAAGCCAAGCGACATATGCGTAAATATAATGGCATCCCAAAAGAGCATTTCCATCTGTTTTTAAAGAAATGTGAGTGGCGTTTTAACTACAGTGACCCAAAACGTCTATTATATCAGCTAAAACAATGGGTTAAACAGGAACTGAACTATTTATCTAGGACAGCCCCTTAAAAAAAATTATGATAATGCAAACTAGAGTTTTTCTGCAAGTCATTGTTATCGTGCAATATTAAATTAGAGCTTAGGCTTGCCACTGTTTGTTATCTTGATGAAAGAACCACGTCATTATTATAGGCGCGAGCAGGCTTAGCAAATACCATACGTAATCGATAGCCCTTGCGCTACTGTGATATAGCTCAACAAAATAATAAAGGTGGCAAGAATAAGAGCGGTCATATTGTGAGTTGATTTGCGGCACATCAAGGCTCGAAGTAAAGTTAGGGTCACTAAAAAGCCAAATAGCATTATCATCAATAATCCCATAGCATAAGGCTGGGTGACCGTACGATTCAGAGTATCTGCCCAAGCGTCGGTCACTAAATTAAGCGCGCTGCCTAACGCTGTAAGCGTAGCGAAAACAAAAAAGTGCCCATAGCCAAATAAGAATAAATCATAACGGCGACGCTCATTGTTCAAAATAGTACCAAACGGGATCGTAAAATAGAGCCACCATAAGGCAAAAACCAATGCTACAAGGCTTGAACCTAATAATATAATGGCGCTAGCAGCAGACTCGGAGTTGACTAAAAAGGTTCGAATACTGTTACTAACTCCTAGCACGCCTTCGCCTAAAACGATAATGGTCAAGAGACCATAACGTTCAGCCATGTGATGAGGATGCCAATTGATGTTCTGTGCGGCACGCGCCCATATTGGCATCAGTAATTCAGCCGCTATAAATAAAAATAACGCAGGCGTTTGTATCGAAGCAGGTAGAAACAACCAAAGTATCCAAACACTTTGTAGCGTTAGTAAGCCAATAATACTGCGACCAGCCACCCGTTTGTGACCTTCAACTTGCTGATAAACACGCCACCACTGGCTACAGCTGGCCAATCGCATGATCGCGTAACCAGTGACTCCTATCCATGTTAATCCTTGCTCAAAAAACTGATTGATGTTGGCTGCAATCATTAATGAGCCAAACATTTGCAGCAATACTGAGAGACGATAGTACCAATCGTCAGGATCGTAGCCGGAAGCAAACCATGTGAAGCTCGTCCAAGCATTCCATAAAATAAAGAAGGCGATGATAAAGGTCAAAAACCCTAAAAAGTCATGTTCAAGCAAACGATGATGTAGCCCGCTTGCGGCTGCTGAAACGGCAATGACGTAGACTAAATCAAATAATAACTCAAGCGTTGTTGATGCCCGATATGGCTCATTGGGATCGCGGGCACTTATCTTATTGAGAGCAGGTATAGTGATCATTTAAGCTTGTCCGTTAAGTGTTGAGCCGTAAATGCTTATCAAAAATTATCCCAGTACGGATTATCACCAAAACGCTCGGCAATAAAGTCAATCAAATAACGACAACGCTGCGATAAAAATCGATTTTTGGGATAGACTGCATAAGCGTTTAAAGTGGGTAATTGATACTGCTGCAGGATAGGCACAAGCTCACCGCTGATTAAGGCTTGATACGTAATAAAGGTCGGCAAAAAAGCAATACCATGACCTTTGACTGCCATCTCCCGCAAAAAGTCCCCATTATTGGCTTTTATTTTACCGTTTACGGCGACTTGATGCTTCTTACCTTGCTCATCTATCAATTCTATCGCGCTAGATTTGCTCATACCATATTGTAAAAACTCATGTTCTGACAGATCGTCAAAAGTCTTTGGCGTACCCATCCTCTCTAGATATTCAGGACTGGCGCATAACGCATAACGAATCAGCGCCAGACGTTTGGCTTGATAACTGGAATCTTGCAACTCTCTAATACGAATCGCTAACTCGAACCCTTCCTCAATCAAATCAGTATGCCGATCAGAAAAATCCAGCTCAAAATTTAACTCAGGATGCTGATTGGCGTATTCATCGATAACATCGTTTAAATGCATCAAACCGAAGGATAATGGTGCAGTCATCTTTAATGTCCCTTCGATACGCGTCGGAGTACCACTCGTCTCTTCATTCAGCGCATCCACTTCACTGAGTATATGGTGCACCTTTTGATAATACTGCTCACCGGCTTGGGTTAAGTTTGATTGACGCGTGGTTCGGCTAATCAGTTGACTGCCCAAGCGCGTCTCTAACTCCTTTAAACGCCGGCTTACCGCAGATTTTGCGATGTTCAGTTGCTCTGCGGCTTTGGTAATACTGCCTGCTTCGACAACACGCACAAACATTGCCATATCTTCTAATTGTCCCATGTGAACCACTCCTTAATTGTTCTACAAATAAGAACTTACATTTGCAATTATCACGGTTTATCTAATTATAAGCAACGAATACAATAAGACCATCGCATAATCAAATAAAAGCTTAAAAAACATTCTATTACTGGAGAAACCCCATGGACAACCTGCAAGCGTTAAGCGCGCCAATTGGACGCCTTTTTTTATCAATGATTTTTATCTTTTCAGGCTTTACTAAAATTACCGGCTACGCGGCCACTCAAGGTTATATGGAATCAATGGGTGTACCTGGGATGTTATTGCCGCTGGTCATCGCGGTTGAACTTTTCGGCGGCCTCGCTATTCTCTTTGGTTTTAAAGCGCGTTTCGTTGCTATTTTACTCGTTGGATTCAATATTATATCAGCGCTGCTTTTCCATCAATTCTGGATAGATGAATCACAGATGAACCCTTTCATGAAAAACATTGCGATGGCGGGTGGTTTCTTGATGATATTTGCTCATGGAGCAGGTGCTTATTCAATTGATAACAGTAATCATCGCAGAATATAGTAGAGTAAATGGCTTAGAAAATATCGCTTTATCATCATAATCAAGGAGCCGTTATGAGTAGATCAATCAACATCGCCTTAATTATTGGCAGCTTGCGAAAAGAATCTATCAATCGTAAATTTGCAGAATATATGGTGTCGCAGATGCCTGAAAGCGTGTCTATAAAAGAAGTCTATATCGCAGACTTACCCCTTTACAATCAGGATTATGATGATACGACTATCGATAGCTATGAGCGTGTGCGTCAGCAGCTGAAAGGCGCTGATGCCGTATTAATTGTCACGCCAGAGCATAACCGCACTATGCCTGCCGCCTTGAAAAATGTCGTAGATATCGCCTCACGTCCTTATAAAGAAAGCGTGTGGACCCATAAAAAAGTTGCGGTAGTGACGGCCTCGCCAGGTAGTTTCGGCGGTATCAATAGTGGCCTTGATGTCAGAAAAAGCATGCGAATGCTCTCGGCACAAATGATGGTTGATCCTGAAGTTCATTTAAGTCGTGCAACTGATAGCTTAAATGATGATGGCAGTGTTAGCCCGCGTACACAGAAATTCTTACAGCGCTTTGTGAGGGATTTTGTAGATTTTTCAGGACATACTAGTGAGTAAAACGGTAACTAATAATAATACTGCTCCTGTACATGATGAGCCACCAAGCTTTTGGCAACGCTATCAAGCGCCTATTCTATTAACGATAGTTGGTGGGGCGATTGATACCATTGGCTTCATCACTTTATTTGGCTTTTTTACCGCTCATGTCACGGGTAACTTAGTACTGGCTGGTAGCGGTTTGGTCAAAGGTGAAGATGGCTTGTGGATCAAGCTAGCATCAGTACCACTTTTTATAATAACGGTGGTTATTATAAAAATATACATTGATAAAAGCCGGAAGCAAAAATTAGTACTCAGTCATTTATTTTTGGCAGAAGCCCTATTTTTGACCGCCTTTATGATAGCAGGATTGTCCTTTCAACCTTTCACTGAGGCTGGAGATATTACCGTCGCCATCACTGGTGGTCTAGGTTTAACAGCGCTAGCTATTCGTAATACGGCTAGTAAAACAGTCATCAAGCACATGAGTCCAACGGTATTAATGACAGGCAATACGACCCAACTGGGTATTGGTATGTCAGATTATATTGCCAACCGTAGCGCTGATAATGCCAAAAAATTAGGGCATAGCGCGGCATTGGTTATCAGCTTTGTGATTGGCGCGCTACTCGGCGCGGTACTGTACGTGAATCTCAGTTATTGGGCAGTCGGTTTATTTGTCATTCCTGTGCTGTACCTATCACTACTAGCGCGTAATCCAGAGTTCTTACAGCATATTAGCTAATAAAAGCTCTACCGTTATTGAGTAATGTCATTAATCGTAAAAAGCCATGATGATTTATCATGGCTTTTTTTATGCATATTGTCTTAGGCTTTCGCACAATGAAACACCGAATTGGCTTGGTATTCTGGATGCTTATCAATGTAAGACTTCACATAAGGACAGGTTGGTTTAACGCGTAAATTTCTAGAAGCGGCATTATCTAAGATGATTTTGACTAAATAACCAGCAATACCACGACCACTAAGCGACTCAGGCACGAATGTGTGCTTATACTCAATACCTTCTTCACCTGTGGATGTGGTAAAAAACTCATACTCTTCAAAAGCAACCTGATCATCAATATGAATCTCAAATCGATTTTGGCTTTTATTGTCGATCACATCGTAATGCGTTGTATGCTGATTTGACATTGTTATTCTCTCTTTATCATTAATATTTTTTGCACCTGTTTATTGGTACTGACGGGTAACGCGAATGATGGCGTGACTATTATATTACGTTAATTCTAAGCACTTATTGTTCTATAAATAAGAATAGTTATTTGCAATAAGCACTGTTTATCTATATATGGTCAACAATTATAATAGGACCATAGCTTAAACAAGCCAATTAAAAATAAAGGATAACTTATGAAAACGATCTATCATGCAGCAGATTCTCGTGGCGATGCTAACCATGGCTGGCTCAAAAGCAAGCATACTTTCAGCTTTGCCAATTATCATAATCCAGAGCGTATGGGTTTTGGCGCGCTACGGGTAATCAATGATGACTTTGTTATTGGTGGTCAAGGTTTCGGCAAGCACTCACACCGTGATATGGAAATTATCAGTATTCCTCTAAGTGGGAAGTTAGCTCATGGCGATAATATCGGTAACGAAGGCATCATCGAGACTGGTGAGATTCAGGTCATGTCAGCGGGCACAGGTATTACTCACAGCGAGATGAATGGCGATGCCAATGAGCCTGTCAAGTTTTTACAAATTTGGGTGATACCCAACAAAATGGGTGTGACGCCGCGTTATCAACAAGTGCGTATGGATGAGCACATGAAAGCTAATGAGTTCAACCAAGTGCTATCGCCAAATGCGGACGACGCTGGGGTTTGGATTCATCAAGACGCTTGGTTCCATATGGGTAATTTCAATAAAGGCGTGACTCAGACTTATGATTTAAAAGATGTCAACAACGGTGTTTATGTCTTGGTACTAGAGGGTAAAGTGACTATCAACGGTAACGTACTTGATACTCGTGACGGTCTTGGTATCTCAGACACCAAAAGCTTCACGATGGATGCTGATGAGGACGCTAGAGTATTGCTAATGGAAGTACCTATGTATTAGGTAACTAATTATTCAGTACCTATTTATTGAATAATCTTGTATTAAACATTTATACAGTCAACAGCAGTATCAATCCATACAAAACCTAGTAGTAATTTATCAGTAAGCATTCAATAATCTATAACTATCTATAATAAGAGGTGGATGATGAGTATTCAAACCCTAGAGCCAAGGTTGGCTGATGTCGGCGGTATTCCGATTGCCCGGTTATTACCCAATAAAGGAAAACAGCCTATCGGTGCGTGGTGCTTTTTAGATCACGCTGGTCCTGCTGACTTTGGTGAAGATGATTTAGGCATGCAAGTCGGTCGTCATCCGCACACCAATCTGCAAACCTTTAGCTGGATGTTAAATGGCGAAGTACTGCATAAAGATAGCTTAGGTAACGAGCAAGTCATTACCAAAAACCAAGTCAATGTCATGACTGCAGGTACAGGTTTGAATCAAGGTATCAGTCATACGGAACAAAGCGTCTTTCCAGACACTGGTGGTTCGTCAGAGGCGGCGCGTGCTATCAGTATGGTACAACTCTGGATTGCACTACCGACGGATCAAGAGATTGAGCGCGGTTTCATCATTATCCAGAGCTACCAACGTGGACGGAAAATAGTGTTGAGATGATTTTGACCACCGGTAGCTATACCAATGCTTCAGGTCAGCACTTTAAAGCGCCTACCATCCAATACTCCAAGCTGGTCGGTATCGACGTGTACTTCACCGAAGATGGCGAGGCTACACTGACTTTAGAACCGAGCTTTGAATATGGCATCTTAGTCTCAGAGGGTGAGATAGAGTCTGAAGGTAATATTTGTAAGCAAGATCAGTTATTTCGCTTCCACGATAGCGATGTTGCTAATAACAAAAGCATCAAGCTGGTCGCCAAAAAAGGCACCCGTGTGATGTTTATCGGCGGTGAGCATTAAACAACCAAGTGCTACTGTGGTGGAACTTTGTTGCGGACAATAAAGCAGAGATCGAGCAATCCATCATCGACTGGAATAATGGTCATGAGCGTTTTGGTAATGTTGACTCAGATATGCAACGTTTGCCAGCACCTGAATTACCTCAAGGTTTTAAAGGCTAAAAGAAGGCTAAAGATTAAAAGCCTTTTATCATTTACTATATTTTTAATATAAACCTAACGGAGAACATCATGTCAAATCTAAAAGATTTACAACAATTGGCAGAAAAGCGCCGTTCTATTTATGCGCTTAGCGACAATCTACCCGTAACGAATGATGAGATTGTCGATTTGGTGGAACATGCTATTTTGCATACGCCATCCGCTTTCAACTCACAATCAGCACGTACTGTGGTGTTATTTGGTGAAGATCATAAAAAATTATGGGACATCACTGAAGAGACACTCAAGGTGATTGTTGGCGATGACGAGAAGTTCCAAGGTACTAAAGATAAAATCGCAGGCTTTAGAGCGGGTGCGGGTACAGTATTGTTCTTCGAGGACAAAGGCGTCGTGAGAAACATGCAAGAAGCCGCCCCTTTATATGCGGATAAATTCCCAATCTGGCACATCAAACCAGCGCGATGCATCAATATGTAATTTGGACGGCATTGGCTAGCTTAGATATCGGTGCTAACTTGCAGCATTATAACCCTGTCATCGATCAGAGAGTTGCTGATGCTTGGGACATAGCTGAAGATTGGGAATTGAATGCGCAAATGGTGTTCGGCGCTATTGAGCAGCCAGCAGGTGACAAAGCGTTTCAGCCAATTGATGAACGTATGAAAGTATTCGGCTAATAATTTTTAGCGTTAAAGACCGTATAACCAATGAAACTGCTATGAAAATATCATAGCGGTTTCATTGGTTTTTTTATAATTATAAACTGGGGTAATATGATTTTATAGCAGACTATAACTAATGTAGTAAATCCTACTAGCCCAGTTGTTTAAGATATGCCTATAGAAGAATTCAAGATCATCGAGCGCTTTAATCGGATGCTTCGGAATTTAAGAAGCGTCGGATTAAGGGTTATCTTGAATACTAGCGTTTATAAATATATTTAATAGCCAATTACTGTCAGCAGTCATTAAACTATCTTTATTAGATGAGGTGCTAAGCGCTAATGGCTATGTTCATCATCATGTCCAGCTTTCACACCAAACCAAGTCACATGAGAAGGTGTGAAATTTAGTGTTATTTTTGACTCGATTTTACCATCATGAGGATCAATCTCGATAATTTGCTGGTTTGAGTCATCCATCATATAAACCATTTGCGTGTTTGGGTTAACAATAAATGAGGGAACCGCTTTGCCTTCGATGCCATTAGGGAAAACATTTAATACGGCGGTTTGCTTATAATTTTGTGCAACATCGAGTATATATAGTTTGCCGGTATCATCGAGTAGCATTAAATGCTCTCCATGGGCATCAAAATCATAGCTGACAATACGGCGACTGCTGTCTGTTGTCCAGACAATCGGTGTCATGTTTTTACTGACAGGATCGACACGGTAAGGCTGACCGCAAGCAGTGCCAATGGCATAATTATGATGGTGGTTAGTGATGAATGAGCCAATTCGAGCAGGACTACTGCTTGTACCATCACATTGAATATTGGTTAGGCTGCTGGGATAGGAAATTTTTTCGGCGCTGAATGTGTCTCCGGTTTGTTTGACGCTTAAAACGCCATCGCTACAAGCAAAGACACTGTAATCTGTGACGCTGCCACTGCCATGCAACCCCATGCATTTTGTCTCAAAGGTTTGGCTTATATGATAGTGATCACCATGCTGTTCAAATACAGAGAGCGTATCAGCCAGTGAGCTACCAGTTGTCTGATAACGCTGCGAGGCAATCACATAATTGCCTCTAGGTTCCGCTGTACCGTGCATGCTGGTATTAAGCTTTTGATAAGGCAGTGTACCATCGGCAATACCGGTATCTGTTACGAGTACAAATCCAGCTTCTTTTACAGGGTTTTCTATGGGGTTGCCTGTGGCACCCAAACCATCAAAAAATAATCCAGCTTGCTCACCAAACGTTTGAAAATGTACAGGACGGGTATAGTTGAGCTGTAATGGCATTTTTGCCGTATCACGAGCATATGGGTGATCATGATCGCATGATTTTCAATCTCAAGCCCACTATGATAAAAATTGACCGTGTTGTTAGTACGATCCATGACGACGGCGTAATGACCATCTGGACTACTTTGTACGGCATCGGCTTGACCTGTCAAAGGTAAGGTTTGTATCACTTTATCTTGAGCAAGGCTATAAATGTAAGCTTGACTGCCATCTTTTGCAGTGATGAATAAACGACCTTGTTCCATTTCAGTGCTGACAGCAGATTCATCATCATGGTCATGATCGTCTCCATGGTCGTGGTCGTGTTCTGAATCTACGATTGGTGTTTTCCTATCATCTGATGACCCGCAGCCGCTAAGTGCTGAAACGGCGATTAAAGAAGAGAAGGCGAGCGCGATGGCAGGGCTCAAAGCATTTATTTGATTCATAAAGGACTCCATCATAAGTTATGAGGCTTATGACAATTGATTACGGATTGCTAGTTACTGGTGACTAATGAAAAGAGAGTAAGCTGTTAGAAGTTATAGGTGATACCTGCGTTTAACGAGCGTTCTGGCATTGGCACTTGTTCAGCCAAATAAGAGGCATGATTATAGGCAAGCTCGTTTAAAATGTTTTCGACTTGAAAAAAAGCGGTGTAATCATGAGCGCTCGAACTGTGGTAGACAAGCTTGGCATCAACCATGTTGTAGCTCGGTGTATTGGTTTCAAAATCAGCAATGTGATCTTGCTCAAAACGATGATATCCAGACAGCACCAAGTCAAACTGACCAAATTGAGAGGTAATATCACCACCAATACGGGGCGCTACCAATCTTGGCGCGTACTTCCGTGTAAGGCTCGCATCATCTAGCGTGATGAGTGCAATGTCGGCAAAGCTGCCAATACTAATATTGTTATTGAGATAATAGCGTGATTGAATTTCACTACCATAATGTTTGGCATCGCTTTGGACATAATCCACTAAACGGAAACCAGCAGACTCTCCTTCAGTAGCAATATCTTGAGTTTTGGCATAAATATAATTTGTACTGTCGTTATAAAAGACAGAAATACTACTATCAAAACGATTGCCATTGTCGTAACGCAGAGTGAGCTCTATGCCATCAGTAGATTCTTCTTCTAATTGCCCATTACCACGCTCCCAAGTATTGGTTGCAAGATGGGCGCCATTAGAAAACAACTCTTGTGGAGAAGGTAATCTTTCAGAATGACTGATTCTGGCTGACAACTGCGTATTAGGCGTAAGATATTTGCCACCTTCTAAACTGACAGATGTTCCGGCATGTGTTTTTTCGATGTTATTGTCGTTATCTATTAGATTTTGAAAATCTTGACGACCGCCAAACTCAATATACCAAGGACTTTTGCCTTGTTTTCTTAAAATACTAGACGTATCGAGAGGAGCGTCGTTCGTCGTCTCACCATGATTATGACCAGCATGGGCATCACTTGCAGATAATGATTGACCTGCAAATTTATCAGCATTCTGTATTTTTGCGCCAAAATAATCTGGCGTGAGTCGTTCAATGAAAAACAAACCGACCTGTGTACGATCAGTTTGCGGCAAATAACCTTCTAGCCCAACAGCAGAAAACCGACTGTTTGTGTAATCTAGACCGACCACACCTTTCATAAAACCTAGATTGCCTGTTTTATACGTGCTATGTGTGGCTTGAGCTTGAGCACTAATGGCTTTGTTTTCAAAAGTTGTTCCCACCGCACCTTCATCTATTTCATCGTGACGGTAGTCTGTATAGCTGAGTTTCGTATTGATGCTATCGACGCCTATCATGGGTAATTTTCGCTCTGCATGGAGCTGATAGACGTTTGACGTCATATCGACATAGGGCGCTTCACCATGATCGTGGTCATGTTCGTGATCCGCCTCACAGCTCAGTTGGTTGGTCAGTACGCTATCAGGTGAGCATTCATTATGCACATGAAAGGGCAAGCCATATTCTGAAGACAGGCGCTGATATGATGCACCGATATAGCCATATCAGTCACATAAGACAAGCCGATGCTACCGTTATCTTGCGTGTACCAACTGTTGGCAATCTCATCGGTATCTAAGTGTGGCACTTGGATATTGCCTTTATCCGTCTTTTGGTAATACCCACTCCATAGCCAGTTTTCACCGATACTGCCATTGAGTTCTGCATAACCCAAATAACCGTCTGTGGCTTGTTGACCAATCAATGCCACTTTTCCGCTGATGTTTTTTTTAGGCTGTTCTTTAGGAATAGTGTCATTAATAATATTGACCACACCGCCGATAGCACCGCCGCCATACATCAATGCTGACGTGCCTTTGATTACTTCAACTTGTTTGGCACCTAGTACAGGTACCGCCACTTGATGGTCTGGTGAGATTTGTGACGCATCTTGTACGCTCAAACCATTTTGCATGACTTGGACACGCGGTGCGCTTTGCCCTCGAATAATGGGTCGGCTCGCACCTTGCCCAAAACTATCAGTAGACACGCCCACTTCATTTGCTAGTGCATCACCAAGCGTACTGCTTGTCTGAGTAGTGAGCGCATCGCCAGTAACAATACTGGTTGCGGTTGCCATTTCATTCGCTTGTGGCAATAACGGGTTAGACGTCACCACTATGGTGTCTAGAGTTACCGAAGGGTGGGTCATATCAGGAGAGTTTAGGTTAAAAGATGAGGGTGTCATAGGTTTGATGTCTACTATCGTATCCTGCGCATTGACCGACAAACTTGCCATACCTAAAGCTGTCGTTACTGAGAATACAGTCGTTACCCGGCGAATACTAAAATTAACTGAAGATACAGAAGTATAATCAGGTTCTCTTAATCTGTTGATATGAAAAATTGGAGACATGAGATTACCAAAATAAGAAGTTATATAGGGATAAATAACGATAAGAGTAAATATTTTAGTTATGTTATAATATAACATAAAGATATACAAACTTTATATTTCAGTAAGGTGTGCATATTAGCTACGCTTACACAAGGTAACTTCAATATTTGACTTTCTTTGTGAGTGATAAATGTGACAGTCATTCAATGAATGTGTTGGTACTGAGATAATAATGAGTATGTCGAAAGTTAGAAAAATGAATGTATTAAGAACTATGGTTCAGGAGAATATCAATCATAAAAAGCCTTATAGATCTCTGGTCAATGAATTGATACGTCTGAAATATAGAGCACTTTGTAAGCCAGTCTCTGAAGAAATAAGAACGGTAGGCAATAAATCAACAATAGATCGTCTGGACTAATGACAGTTTGCAGGAATTCAGCACCAGAGTTTAGGATTTCATATGGCTGAAAGTGTTATATTTTGGAAGTTTAAAACCAACTTTGAGTGATAACTTGAATAAAAAATAGCTAGTTTAGCTTTAACGACAGCTGCTAAGAGCAAACGTTATATGAGGGGACAGGCTCTAGAGTAGGTTTGTCTTTATTTACGAATGCTACTCTATACGTTTGGCACAATTGAATAGAGAGAACGTAGGCAAGTGATACTAGTAATCTAGGTTTTTTGGATAAGCGCAGTGTATTTGTTAAGCAGTCCAATATTATTTGAGTGACCTAATCACCTAATAGAATCGGCTCTATTGCTTATTTATGCAAGGTGTTACCTTTAATAGCGCCAGTGGCTGCTAGATTCATTAGACGTCAAAACCTCGGACACTCCAAGTGGCTAGGCGCTGTGTAAGTTGCCGCAAGTTGCAGCCCGTCACGCATAGCGCTTAATTTTTGAATCGTTTCATCCAGTTCAGAGGCTTTGTTCAGCAACAAATCTCGATCAACATCTAGGGTTTTTTCAGACCCTAATATCCCAGCAATCTCATCCAATGAAAACCCTGCAACACGTCCTAAAGCAATTCAGGCCAGACGCTCTAATATATCTTCGCTGAAAACTCGGCGGATACCGTGCCGACCAACAGAGCGAATTAGGCATTTTTTCTCATAAAATCGTAACGTTGAAGCAGGAACACCAGACTGTTTAGCAACCTGCGAAATATCCATAATGCCCTCTGGACTTAAAATTGTATGCAATCATCACATTGATACTGAAACCAGTAAGAGAGTCATCATGGATAACGTCGTTTTTATAATATTAATCGGTATTGGTGCTACCGCTGTGATGGACTTATGATCATTACTCAGGAAGTATGTGTTTAATATTCCACCGAGCAACTGGGGAATGGTGGGGCGTTGGATTGCTTACATGGGTCAAGGGCAGTTCCGTCATGACGCTACTGCAAAATCTAATACTATTCATGGTGATCTTTTTATTGGGTGGAGAGCCAATATTTTACAGACAAAAAAAGCCCCAATCGTGAGATTGGGGCTTTCTAAATATTTGGTAGGCATAAGCAGACTCGAACTGCTGACCTCTACCATGTCAAGGTAGCGCTCTAACCAACTGAGCTATACGCCTATTTAGGTTGAGTATTCTATCAAGTTTTTGAGATTTTACAAGCTTTATTTCTAATAATTTTTTTTATTAGCATAATAATGATTATCACACTTTATATTAAGTGACTTTTAATATTTTTTTATGTAGTTATATTAAATAGTGATTGAAATTGGTTTATTTTTTATTGTCAGTAGAACTACAAACCCTAATAGCTAGGTGATATATAACTGGTATCATCATTCTCAAAATAAAGTGAGGATTGTGATAATAGTTTCACAGTACTCATAGTTCACAAAAATTATATCAAAATAGAATGTTGAGGAGAGTGATATGGGGCTGTTGGTTGATGGTCAATGGCAAGACAAATGGTATGACACGGAGGCGAGCGGTGGACGCTTTGAGCGAGAAGATGCCGGCTTTAGAAATTGGGTCACGGTCGATGGCAGCGCAGGCTCGTCAGGTGTTGGCGGTTTTAAAGCCGAAGCTGATCGCTATCATTTATATATCTCGCTTGCATGTCCTTGGGCACATCGTACCATTATTTACCGTCAGCTAAAGGGTTTGCAAGACCTGATTTCGCTGTCAGTGGTGCATCCATTTATGGGCGATAAGGGCTGGACGTTTGCAGAGGGCGCAGGCGTGATTGCTGATCCTATTGTAAATGCGAATTACTTATATGAGATTTATACGGCGGCAAAGCCTGACTATACAGGACGGGTGACGGTACCAGTATTATGGGACAAAAAAACCAATACCATTGTCAGTAATGAGTCCTCTGAGATCATTCGTATGTTTAACTCAGCTTTTGATGAGGTTGGGGCGCTAGCAGGTAATTTTTTACCAACCGAGTTATTAGCAGAAATCAATGCAGTTAATGAGCTCGTTTATTCTGCGGTTAATAATGGCGTTTATAAAGCAGGATTTTCGACCACACAAGAGGCTTATGAAGAAGCGGTGACGGAGCTATTCGATGTATTAGAGACGCTAGAGGCACGTTTGACAGACCAGCGTTATTTGCTAGGTAATACGATAACTGAGGCGGACTGGCGCTTATTTACCACGCTGGTGCGTTTTGATGCGGTATATGTCGGACACTTTAAATGTAATATTCGCCGCATTGTTGATTATCCCAATCTTTGGGGTTATCTGCGTGATTTATATCAAGTGTTAGGTATTGCAGAGACGGTGAGCATCGGGCATATTAAGCAGCATTATTATACTAGTCATGCCAATATCAATCCCACGCGTATCATTCCTGTTGGTCCAGCGCTTGATTTTAATGAGCCACACGAGCGTACACGTTTATAATTTTTAGTGAAGTTTTAATATAAGGCAATAAAAATCGCGCCAGCTGCTTGATCACAGTTGGCGCGATAGATTGACGGTATAAATAAAAAGCTGCTTAATTTATATTACGCATTATTCAACTGACGAGCGGCTTCTAGCGCAAAATACGTCAAAATCCCATCAGCGCCTGCACGGCGGAAACCAATCAACGATTCTAAAATCACCGCGTCGGTTAGCCAACCATTTTGAATCGCAGCCATATGCATCGCATATTCGCCAGACACTTGATAAGCAAAGGTCGGTACGCCAAAGGTATTTTTAACTTCACGAATAAGGTCTAGATACGGCTGACCCGGCTTAATCATGACCATGTCTGCACCCTCGGCTATGTCCATCGCCACTTCATGCAGCGCTTCAGCACGATTACCGAAATCCATCTGGTACTGTTTCTTGTGTCCGCCTTTTAGGTTGCCAGCACTGCCGACTGCATCACGAAACGGACCATAGTATGCAGAAGCATATTTGGCAGAGTAAGCCATGATAGCGGTATTCACAAAGCCTTCGGCTTCAAAGGCGTCACGCATGGCTTTGATACGGCCATCCATCATATCACTAGGCGAGATGATGTCAGCACCAGCGCGGGCATGTACCAATGCTTGTTTGACCAATACTTCAACCGTTTCATCATTAACGACATAGCCTGAATCATCCAGCAGTCCATCTTGACCGTGCGAGGTATAAGGATCTAACGCCACATCGGTCATTACCACCATTTCAGGCACAGCATCTTTGATCGCTTTTACGGTACGAGCAGTAAGGGCGTTTTCGTCATAAGCTGATTTACCGTCGGGTGTTTTTAAGGAATTATCAATAACAGGGAAGATGTCGATGGTAGTGACGCCCTCGCTTAATAATTCTTTGGCATAGTTGATCAGCAGGTCAATCGATAAGCGTTCAACGCCTGGCATACTAGCGATTGCTTCGCGCTTATTTTTGCCTTCTAAGACGAAGACAGGGGCGATAAAGTGCTTAGGATGCAGCTCAACTTCACGAATCATCGCGCGTACGTTATCGTTGTAGCGTAATCGACGTAGACGAGTTTCAGGGAATTGACGGTTAAAGGTATAAGTCATGATTTGTCCTCATTAGATTTTAGTCATTGTTATTTATCAGCTTGATTAAATAAGCTGTTTTGAAGCATATGTTTTTTTATATCACGGACATTAATAAGTGGATAAAAGTATGTGTAAGCTAATTTCCCTACTATAACTAAAAGCACCTTACAAAAGCAAAAAGCCCTACCAAGTCGGTAGCTTTTTGTACTTATCGACTATCAATGTGAAGGAAATCACCTCACACTATTTATGAGTGTTTAAGGCTCAACGATCTGCGTGACCGGTACTTGCTCAATGCTGGTTTCGTTATACGTCGTCTGTTTGGTAACGACTCCTATGGCAGCATCTTTTTTGCCATCATTATTGACATCAACGACAGCGGTTGGCTCAAAAGTGGCCGTTTCCGATGGTTGCGCTTGTTTAATGGCGTTTGCTTCTTGTGCAGAACAACTCGCGCTGAGCTAGCCGCATCGATAGCATTTGCCGCTTTTGCTTTATTGCTATTGGCAGGTAGATTCACTAGTTGCACTAAGTTTTTATGCGGTACAGGAATCGCCGTTGGTACATCCAGATTAGCACCGCCACCCAGCACTTGGTATAGCTCGACTTGGCTCACAATTTTTTGTAGCTCTAAATCCAAAATACCTTGCTGCGTTGAGAACAATGAACGCTGTGCATCTAGCACATCTAGATAGTTGGCAATACCTGCTTTAAAGCGTGCATCTGCTATCTGGAACGTTTGTTCAAAGTTATCTTGTAGACGGTATTGTGCTTCGAGCTGCTCACCCAGTGTGGCTCGTGTCGCGAGTACGTCTGACACTTCACGGAATGCGGTTTGGATAGATTTCTCGTAGCCTGAGAGCGTTTGTTCACGCTCAATTTTAGCCACATCGTAATTGGCGCCTAAGCGACCAGCGTCAAAGATAGGCACGCTAATGCTTGGACCAAACGACCAACCGACAGCGCCGCTTTTGAATAAGTCATCTAAACTGCCGCTACTAACCCCAATGCTACTGGCTAAGCTGATAGACGGGAAATAAGACGCGCGTGCCACTTCGATATTGGCTCCAGCGGCTTTTAGGTTGTATTCTGCTTGCAGTACATCTGGGCGATAACGTAGCAACTCACTTGGTAAGCCTGCACTAAATATCTGCTGGCTAGTGATGTTGCTGACTGCTGGTGTTGGAATTAGATTGGTTGGAATCGGTCCACCCACCAAGAACTGTAAGGCGTTACGTGATTTTAAAATGCTGCTTTGTGCCCGTAGGACAGCAAGTTTGGCATTTTCTAATGACGCACTGGCTTGCAAAGATGGCAGCTTCGGATCAATGCCTGCTTCAAAGCGTTTATCAGCGATAAACAGGGACTTTTCACGACTCTCAACCGTGGCTTCTGCCAGCTTTAACTGCGCTAAGCTATAGCTCAAGTTGGCATAGCTCTGAGCGATATTACTAATCAAGCTGATTTGGGTCGAATCTTTGGCCGCTGTAGTGGCTAAGAAATTCTGTAGCGCTTGATCTTTTAAGCTAGCAATTTTGCCCCAAAAGTCCAACTCGTAATTAGCCAAGCCTAGGTTGACGTTATAGCTACTATTGGGATTTTTGTCGGTTCTATTTTGTGCTTGACGTGTGTATCCACCATTACCATTAATCGCTGGTAGATCATTAAGATCGGTAATTTGATACTGTGCGCGTGCTTTCTCGATTGCTAAACGAGCACTTTCAAAATCTTTGTTGTTCTCTAGCCCTAAAGCAATCAAGCCCTTTAAACGCTCGTCACTATAAAAATTCTGCCAGCGTTGACCCGCAATACTTGCTTGATCAGCGCTACTAACTGTTTCTTTATCGAATGCCCCATAAGTTTGTTCGATAGGGATATTTGGCTCAGCAAGCACAGGGCGCATATCTGCTTTTGGAATCGTGTTACAAGCAGCCATGCTCATCGCTAAAACGGTCAAGCCCATTAGGCGACCAGCATTTCTGCGCATATATGAGCACGCTGGTTGCGCAGTGATAGCAATGTTTGCTACCGCTGCTGAGTTGGTGTTATATATTTTCTGAACACTCATTGTGTATTGTCTCCAAAGCTTGCAGGCTGATAATTCTCAGAAGGCGTTGGGTTTTGCGGGTCAGGCGTACTATTATCATCATCTTTATCGTTTGGTTTATTGTTCTCGTATTTGTACGGGAACATACTACGTACCCAAATATAAAACATGGGAATAAAGAAGATACCTAACAATGTCGCGGTCACGACGCCACCTAGTACACTGGTACCGATGGCATTTTGACTGCCTGAACCAGGACCTGTGGCGATAAATAATGGCACAACACCCAGTCCAAAGGCAAGCGAGGTCATGATAATCGGGCGCAAACGTTGACGCGCGGCTGTCATGACGGCTTCTCTCAGACTATAGCCTTCCTCTTGGTGCTCTTTTGCAAACTCAATGATCAAGATAGCATTTTTAGCGGATAGACCAACGACTGTGAGTAGACCTACCTGCAAATAAATATCGTTATTAAAGCCACGTAGCCAAGTAAAGATGACTGCACCTAATACCCCAAGTGGAATGACCAATAGCACAGAGAAGGGGATAGACCAGCTTTCATACAAGGCTGCTAGACATAAGAATACCACCAAGATTGAGAGCGCGTATAGCATCGGCGCTTGTGCACCTGACTTTTGCTCTTCAAGTGACATACCCGTCCACTCATAGCCCACACCTTCAGGCAGATTCTCCATCATTGCTTCCATAGAACTCATCGCTTCACCCGTACTTAGACCGGGTGCAGCACTACCTTGAATATTCATCGATGGTAAGCTGTTATAACGGGTCAGACGCGGTGAGCCAGATTGCCATTCGCTGCTAGAGAACGCATCAAATGAAATCATTTCACCTACATCGTTGCGTACATACCATTTGGCAATATCTTCAGGATTAGTACGGCTGCTTGGTTCACCTTGAACAAAGACGCGTTTAATACGCCCGCGATCGACGAAGTCATTAATATAACTTGAGCCCCAAGCGGTAGAAATAACGCTATTAATACTAGCAAGTGATAAGCCATAAGCAGCGGCCTGCTCTTGATTAATATTCACTTTTAACTGCGGTGCATCTTCTTGACCATTTGGACGAACGCCTGCGACTTTGTCGTTTTGCGCAGCCATGCCAAGCAGCATATTACGTGCTTCGAGTAGACCCTCATGTCCAAGGTTACCGGTGTCTTGAATCATTAAGTCAAAACCACTGGCGTTACCAAGTTCGGTAATGGCTGGCGGTACAATCGCAAATACTTGTGCTTCATTTAGTTGGGTAAAGAAGTAACCCATGGCGCGATCAGCGACAGCCTGTGCAGTGTTTTCTTCACCGGGACGATCAGCCCAATCCGATAAACGTACAAAGGCCAGTCCCATATTCTGCCCTTGTCCTGCAAAACTGAAACCTGCGATCGTAAAGACTGAAGCGATATTATCGCCTTCTTGGGTACTGTAATAATCACTGACTTTATCGAGCACTTCTTGCGTTTCATCAAGCGTCGCACCAGCAGGTAACTGAACCAAGGTAAACATAATACCTTGATCTTCTTCTGGTAAGAACGAGCCGGGAATACGTAAGAATACCACTGCCATAATACCGATAATGGCAGCATAAAGAATTAAGTATAGCCACTTCAAGCGGAAACTTTTGCCAACTAAATTCTCGTAACTACGACTGACTTTATAAAACGAGCGGTTAAACCAACCAAAGAAGCCTTTTTGCTCTTCTGTATTGCCTTTATCATGGCTCTTGCTACGCTTGAGTAAGGTCACACAAAGGGCAGGGGTAAAGATAAGCGCTACTAAGGCTGATAGCACCATACTGGTAATCAAGGTGATAGAGAACTGACGATAAATCACACCTGTTGAGCCACCGAAGAATGCCATCGGTACGAATACGCAGATAGAATCAGCGCAATACCAATAACGATTTTACTAATCTCGCCCATCGATTGTACGGTAGCATCCTTAATAGAGATATCAGGATCTTCTTCCAAGATACGCTCGACGTTTTCGACAACGACGATCGCATCATCGACCAACAGACCGATGGATAGTACCATGGCAAACATGGTCAAGACGTTAATACTAAAACCAGCGATGTAAAGTACAGCGAAGGTGCCAAGTAGTACGACAGGTACGGCAAGAGTAGGAATGATGGTCGCACGCCAGTTCTGTAAGAAAACGAACATGACGATAAATACGAGAACAATTGCCTCAAGCAGTGTCATAACCACTTGTTCGATAGACAAGCGCACAAATGGTGTGGTGTCATAAGGGATAACGGATGTTAGACCTGCTGGGAAGTTTGCTTCCAGCTCTGCCATACGAGCGCCAACGGCTTCACGAGTTTCCAGTGCGTTTGCACCACCCGCCAATGAAATACCAAGACCAGCTGCTTCTTTGCCGTTGTATAGCGACACTACGCCGTAGTCTGCACTACCAATCTCAACCTCTGCCACATCACCTAAACGCACTTTTGCGCCAGCAGTATCGGTTTTTAATAGAATGTTTTTAAATTCATCAGGCGTTTGTAAATAGCTTTGAACCGTGACAGTCGCATTGATAACCTGTTGACTGGTATCAGCAGGTGCTTGACCTAGCTGACCGGCAGATACTTGGGCGTTTTGTGCCCGTACTGCCTCAACCACATCCGCTGGTACCATGTTATAGCTACGTAAGCGCGCCGGATCTAACCAAATGCGCATGGCATAAGCAGAACCGAAAACTTGTACTTCACCAACACCTTCCACACGGCTTAACTGGTCAACAACGTTTGAGTTGACATAATCGGCGATATCCGCACGATCCATACTGCCATCTTCAGAAATAAAACCTTGCACCATTAAAAAGCTGCTAGAGGATTTATTAACGTTGACGCCTTGACGCTGTACCGACTCGGGTAGTGAGCTCATGGCGGCTTGGAGTTTGTTCTGTACCTGTACCTGTGCAGTATCAGAGTCTGTACCATTTTCGAAAGTGAGCGTAATGGATGCAGCACCATTCGAGGAGCTCGATGACGACATATACATCAGACCATCAAGACCCTTCATGCGTTGCTCAATAATCTGCACGACTGAATCTTCAACCGTCTGAGCATTAGCACCAGGATAGCTTGCGCTGACTGAAATCGTCGGTGGTGCAATACGTGGATACTGCTCAATCGGTAAGTTAATGACCGATATCACCCCGATGAGCATGACTAAAATAGCCATAACCCATGCAAAAATAGGGCGATTAATAAAAAAACGTGACATAGTATATTCCTAGTCTTCCTATCTTTGAATGGAATTAGTTAGCGGTAGACTCTGCTGGTTTCTGAGCAGTGGCATCTTTGCTAGCTGGCTTATCCATCGCTTTAGCAGCTTGCGGCGGCGTCTGGGCATTAGGGGCACCTTCTTTAGCTGGTGCTGGGTTTGGATTCTCTAATGGCTTAACGACCACCTCTTGTTCAGGCTTAACTTTTGAGCCGCCGATAACAACTATCTTGTCCCCTGCTTGTAAGCCGTCAGTGACAACCCACTGGCCTTTATAAGTGCCATTAATAGTGACAGGACGTACTTGGATTTTATTATTTTCATCAACGATGTAAACTTGCGTCTCACTTTTCGGTGTACGCATTACGGCGCTTTGCGGTACCAATGCAGCATTGGTAATCACGCTCTGTGTCAAACGTGCCGTCACATACATACCAGGCAGCAAGATGTTATTGCTGTTAGGGAAAATAGCACGCAAGGTCACAGCGCCTGTTGATTCGTCAACCTTTGCTTCAGATAAAGCAAGCTTGCCGCGTACTGGGTAGACTGAGCCATCTTCTAATACCAACTCAACCGAATTCATGCCCGGCTGTGCTTTGCCTTCAGCGATTTGCTGACGCAGTTTTAATAGCTCAGAGGATGATTGACTGATATCAACATAGATAGGATCTAAGCGTGAGATAGTCACCAGCGGATCAGCTTGACCTGCGCTGACCAAAGTACCAGCGGTGACACTAGAGCGGTCAGTACGACCTGACAGCGGGGCACGTACGATGGTACGGTTAAGATCTAGGTTACTAGCATCTAAACCCGCTTGAGCAGTTTGAATGCCTGCTTTTGCACTTTCGATGCCTGCTTGTGTCTGTCCAACAGCGGCGACCGCACTTTGTACCGCTGCTTGTGCAGTACGTACTTGTGTTTGTGCCTGCTCATACTGCTGCTTTGAGATGGCGTCGATGCTGACCAAGCCTTGTAAGCGCTGTAAATCATTTTGTGCTTGTGCCAATGATGCCTGACGGCTGGCTAGCTCGGCTTTTGCATTGGCATTATTTGCTTGTGCAGTCTGGTAATTTGCTTGTGCTTGTTGCACTGCTGCCTGACCACTGGTGACAGAAGAAGCGTAGTTATCAGTATTGATACGATAAAGTGGCTGGCCTTTTTTGACGTTGCCGCCTTCACGGAACAATACTTCGTCAATAACGCCATTAACTTGTGGGCGGACGTCGCAGTCTGATAAGCCGTGGTACGTCCAGAAAAAGTCTGTACTTGGGGTACAGTATCGAGCGTGACAGTCTGGACGTTAACAACCGCAGGCGGCATCTGCTGCTGTGCGGCATCTGCGCCAGCGGCGTCCTCGTTTTTGTCACAGCCAATCAGTACAGCTCCAGATAGTACAGATGCTATTACAAGCGCAAGAGTAGAGTGCTTCATCAATGTCCTCGGCAATAGGTATAAAATAAGTAATGACAGTATAAAAAGTTTATCAATAAATCTAAGCGTATTGAATATAAAAATGAGTATTGATTCTAATGAGCTTTACTTTCTCGCTAAATTTGTTCTTAATAATATGAATTTAGCCAAACATCACTATTAGAATCTCTAATAGCGATATAAGTATCAAGTATCGGTGTAAGAATCTTAAGCATCAAAGCTGTAGCCAAACCACAACCTTGATTAGTAAAGTTAACGAGTAATTATAAACTATCGGGATAACCCCACAGTCAAGTAGTTGAGCGCAGGATTTATGGTTAGAAACCGTAATATCAGCTTTTGTGAATGCATGAAATACTGTCATGGCAAGCGCCATCTTCATTAACAGCTAATGTACAGTCATACAACGGTCAATGAGAAATAATTGTAAACTTTTGTGAAAATAGTATAACCATATAGATTGTAAGGTCTTTAATGAATGATAAATAAGGTTTGCCAACAAAACAAAAACTTTAGCAACTATTAACTGTGACCATTAACACAATTACTCATTAAGGGTCTTTATCAACAGTTAATGGCTGCTAGCCGCAAGTATTGACAGCTGTTATGACGATACTGACTACAGCAAGCGTGCGCTAGCCAATTCAGTCAATTGATATAAGCCTGTGCGATAACGATTGTCAGGTAGCGTACTCAATGCTTGTTGCGCCAGCTTGGTTTCTTCCCAAGCCCGCTGCTTACAGTAATCTAATGATCCTGAGCGGCGCACTAACTCAATAAGTTGTTCAGCGTTCGGTGTCTTTCCAGTTTGTACGGCGACACGCAACTGCTCATAGCCTTCGATGTCGCTGTTTTTTAGCAGCTCAAGCGCTTTGATGGTCGGCAGGGTTGGCTTGCCTTCAGCGAGGTCGTCTCCTAGGTTTTTGCCCATTACCTCACTATCACCACTATAGTCGAGCACATCATCGATAATTTGAAAAGCATTGCCAAAGTGCTGACCAAAATCGCCTAAAGCCTGCATATGCTCTATTCTGTCTTGTAAAATTGCAGCGCCTTGAGTCGCCATCATAAACAGCCGCGAGGTTTTACCGTCAATAATGCGCAAGTAGTCCTCTTCTGTCGCGGCAGGGTTATGCTGATGCTGGAGCTGTAATACTTCGCCTTCAGCGATATCACAGGTGCCATCTGAGAATACTTGCAGCAGTGGTAAGCTTTGGAAGCCAACTAATAAATTAAAGGCGCGAGCAATCAGATAGTCACCGACCAGTACCGCGGTGGCATTATCCCATGTAGCATTAGCCGTCGGCTTACCACGGCGCTGTCCTGACTCATCAATCACATCGTCATGAACCAAGGTCGCTGTATGCAGCATTTCAGTAATAGCGGCTAGATGCATGGCTTTTTCTGAGGGCTTGTCCTCAAACATGCGTGCACATAACAAGGTAATCAGCGGGCGCATGCGCTTACCACCAGCATTGATTACATGCTGTGAGACGCTCATTACCAGCTGAACTTTGGAATTAAGACTACCGAATACTTGCTTGTCCATAATCTCAAAATCATCCGCCACGATACTTTGAATATCAGCATAATTAGGCGTTGATTGAGTCATTGAATCTGTTTTATGTGAAGGGATGCTGGTCATAATAAATAGTCATATTAATAAGAATAAAGAGAATTTTTTATAGCCTTAGTTTTATAGATAGGTCAGGCATTATTTTCTATAATAGCATAGCTATGCCTTTAGATTGTGGGTTAAAACGTGCCTAAAACATCGCACCTATCTTTTATATAAGATTTACTATATATAGAAATTGACATAAAAACTGTAAAAATTGGCTAAAATTTCACTAGAATTAATGGTCATTTATCGGCGACATTTAAGGTCCTTTAAGAGATGTATAAAAGGCTGTAAGTCGATGATTATATAAGTTATAATAGCCGCTGTTATTATATAGTGTTTTTTTGTTGGAGTAGCATCTTAGATGCGCTCCTAATCAGCAGTAGATATAATAAAAATTGAGGTGGTTATTCGTGTAACTGCCTTACAAAAACCAGTCAAACAAGTGAGATAGACGGCTTGCTTTTATGAGCAAAAAGCCGTAAAATCTTGCCTTTAATTTTTCCCTGTCGTGTTCGTCGTAAAAGCGTTGGTATAACATCAGCCACGGCACACGGGTTAAACGGAGTCATACAATGTACGCAGTAATCAAAACTGGTGGTAAACAGCACCGTGTAGTTGTCGATGAGTTGCTTAAAGTTGAACTACTAAAAGCAGAAACTGGCGCAACAATCAAATTCGAAGATGTATTGATGATTGTTGACGGCGAAACTGTCAAAATCGGTCAGCCTATCGTTGAAGGTGCTAGCGTTGAAGTTGAAGTGGTTGAACATGGTCGCGGCGAAAAAATCCGTATCGTTAAGCACAACCGTCGCAAGCATTATCACAAAGAGCAAGGTCACCGCCAATGGTATACCTTGTTAAAAATCAAAGCCATTAATGCCTAATTATCCACTTAGCAATTACTGCTAAATAGTGCACTAAACGCTTAAGAGTTATCGCATCAGCGATAAGTCAAATTAACAAGGAGATTTTCCCATGGCACATAAGAAAGCTGCCGGTTCAAGCCGTAATGGTCGTGATTCAAACCCAAAAATGCTAGGCGTTAAAATCTTTGGTGGCCAAGCTATCACACTGGTAACATCATCGTTCGTCAACGTGGTACAGAATTCCACGCAGGCGAAGGCGTTGGCATGGGTCGTGATCATACTTTATTTGCACTGAATGACGGTGTAGTAAAGTTTGCGACCAAAGGTAAGTTCAACCGTCGTTATGTAATGGTTGAAAGCGCATAATTGCCCATCAAGGTTGTTTTAGTCGAAGACTAAAGTAATCCGATGACTAAAAAGCCTCTATTACCGTTTGGTAGTAGGGGCTTTTTTTTAGTTATTTTCGTAGGGGTTAAGGATGCTAAATTGGCTTTATGCTGCTAAACAACATTAGTAAATAACGTTAGGAAATAATGAATAGTCAAAAAACTCACCATTCATGCTGTTTATTATTGTGTAGCCACTTATGATCACAAAAATGCTCAAAAGAGTAGTTACAAGCGTGTATGGCAGCGGTAGTAAAGATTGCAAATCATGACTAGGCGTGTAATAAAAAAACTGGCACACTGTTGTCATTGTTTATGAGCCACTATTTTATGGTTGCTAGATAAACATTTATAGAAAAAAATTTTAATAAGATGTCTTATTTTTAAGCGACAATTTTTAAGCGATTATGCATTTTTAGAGAGGATTTATGATGACTTTATTAACCAACAAAACAACTTTAAAACAAAAAATGATGAGCGGTGCTTTAGCTGGTGTATTAATGACATCGCTTGGTGTTGCAGCCCCAATGATGGTATTAACACAATCAGCTACTGCTGCACCAGCTGATAATTTGACCGCTGCCAAACGTTTAAACAAGCTGCTGACAAATACCAAAAGCATGACGGCTAACTTTAGCCAAACGACGAAAGGTGCCAACAGTGGTACTTTTACGGGTACGATGAGTGTACAACGCCCAAATAATTTCCGCTGGGAAACAAAGTCGCCGTCACAGCAACTGATCGTCGCTAATGGTAACTCCATGTGGGTTTATGATAAAGATTTAGAGCAAGCGACCAAGCAAAACGTTGATAGCCAAGTTGGTAATACGCCAGCACTGCTGTTATCAGGCGACCCAAGCCAAATTGACAAGAATTTCAAAATTACCCAGCCATATGATAATAAAAATTACTACGTGCTGTACCCAAAATCAGACAGTGCCAGCTTTAAGAGTTTATCAATGAGTTTTAGTGGTGGAAAGCCAGTAATGATGGTACTAAATGACAGCCTTGGTCAAACCACTTCCATCAAATTCAGTAGTATCAAACTAAATCCAAGCATCAGTAGCAGTCAGTTTAAGTTTACGCCACCAAAAGGCGTTGATGTCATTAATCAATAACAGGCCGTTATCAAGAGCCAATGCTTAAAAGTTAATTCTTGAGAGCCAGTCAAAGACTTTCTTGATTAAATAAAAAAGACAGATCCTATGCGGTCTGTCTTTTTTTGAATGAAGATTCTCTGGAAAATAATGCTAAATCTCTTCTATATCATGTTTTAAATGCTTAATGATTTTTAAAGGCTTCACGCTCTAAAGGCTTAAGACATCGCTTTGATAGCGCTGATATCTGGCATCGGTGGTAACTCGCTCAACTCACTCAGTCCAAAGGCATCTAAAAATTGTGGCGTGGTCTGTAGTAATGCTGGGCGACCCAAGGTTTCTTTGTAACCTTTCTCTTCAATCCAGCCTTTATCAAATAGTTGACGCAATATATTGCTTGATAGCGTCACACCGCGCACGTGTTCTATGTCACTACGAGTCACTGGCTGCTTGTAAGCAATCACACTAAGCGTCTCAAGTAAGGCTTGGCTCAGGCGTTCTTGGCGCTGCGGGAAGACGCGTTGAATTAAAGCACTATAGTTATTCGCGACTTGCAGTCGATAACCGCTGGCAGTTTCGTGCAAGCTTAGCACGCCCATATCCAAGCGCTGTCTTAGTAGCGCCAAAGCCTCTGTTAGCTCTTTAGCCGTTAAAGATAGGTGTTTTCTTAAGACAGTGGCGGTGAGGGGCGCTTCGGACGCATGTAATAGCACTTCGATATGCTTGCTTAAGTCTGCTAGATGCTGTCGCTGCTCTTCGGTCAATGACAGTAAAGCGGTAGATAATGAGGATGGTTTGTCATGATCTTGCTTGGTATTGTCAGTATCTGTCATTAGAAAGCGACTCTTTTTAAATGATAATGTGTATCGATATTTATAGGAATAGATAGGTGAATAATAACTATGCCAACCACTGTAACGTTAAGGGTTTAATATGACGGTCTTCGGCATCATTATTGTCAGTGGTAGGGTGACTTTCTAAATCAGCATTTATAATACCAACCAACTGTCGTTTTATCAGCTCTAATATAGCGACGAAGCTGACAACCACACCTATTTTACCTTGTGTTTTATCTAGTAGCTCATAAAAAGAGCGCTCGCCATCCGTACTGAGCTGTCGGCTAATACTGGCAATACGATCAGCAAGAGGAACAGCATCGACGTTGATGGTATGCATTTGATAATCGGGCTGCAGCTGCATTTTAAATAGGCTGTCAATCAAAAGGTTTGGCGAATAGCTAGGTAGTTCAGCATTCATGACGTCTTGACCGGGCATACTGACCATGGCTAAAAACACATCACGCTCAAGACGCACCAGATTATCTAAGCGTTGACTGGCTACTTTGATTTGCGCATATTCTTCAAGGCGCTCAATCAGTTCTGCTTTTGGATCACGCTCATCGCTAGGAGTTTCAGGCTTGGGCAGCAACAGCTCGGTTTTAATGGCAATCAACGTGGACGCATCAACAGATAATCGCCTGCCAATTCAAAATGCTCGGTATCTAATTCGCTGATGTAAGCCAAATACTGCTCCGTTATGGGTAGTATCGGCATTTGGGTCAGATCAACGTTATTTTTTTTGACCAGATATAGCAAGAAATCTAATGGTCCGGAAAACTGCTCAAGCCAAATGGCAAAGGCTTGCGGCGGCACATAGAGATCTTCTGGTAGATGTTGTACGGATGTCTGGTAAATGCGAATAGCAGTAGTATCAAATATATCTATCATGCTTAAGGTTCCTGACATACTGCCATAAATAATCCTGCACCAATATCCAAAGTATGACAAATATAACGAGAATTATTTATGAATTCTGTTAAGAATTCACAAACCTCACCACCATGAGAGATGACATTATCTACAATAAGAACACTGCCAACACTTAATACTTTATGTAGACGTTCGGTATAATTGGAATAAAACTGACGCTCCGCATCTAAAAATATAAAATCAAAAATGTCATCAGTCTCATTTAGAAAAACAAAGGCGTCTTGCACTATTAACCTGACGAGAGGGTATAAACCAGTATTCTGTAAGTGTTTCCTAGCAGCATCGCTTCGGCTTTTATCTATATCTAACGATATAAACTCAATGTTAGACTGGCGACGTAAACCATAAGCAAGCCATAATGTAGAAAACCCAGTTGAAGTACCAATCTCCAGTACTTTATTGGGCTTTCTTATCATGGCAATATTGGCTAGAAATTGAGCAGAATCCAGTTCTACATGACGATGACGATTAAGTCTATTCGTTTGCTCAGAGTCATACGCTTTGTCCGTATCATATACAGACTGACAATAAGACAAAAAATAAGTACGTTCAAAACCTTCATGCATCGACATTAATAATATCTACCAATACTTTGTTTATTATTTAAGTTTGGCAAGTGGACGGATACCAATGGCACGACGCGCTTTATCTAGTTGCTTACGGCTATGACGACGGGCTTTTTCTGCACCCATTTGTAAGATTTCTTCTAACTCTTTTGGGTTAGCCATAAGATGCTCATAACGCGCGCGGAAGGGTGCTATTTCCGTATTTATTTTCTCAAACAGGGCTTGTTTAGCATCGCCCCAGCCGATACCAGCGGCAAACTGCGCGCGCATATCAGCAATTTCTGTAGGAGTAGCAAAGGCTTTATAAATCTCAAAAATAGCAGAGTCATCAGGGTCTTTTGGCTCAGCAGGTAACTGTGAGTTGGTCACAATTTTCATGATGGCTTTATGCATCTGCTTTTCGGCGCTAACTTGTGGATTAGAATCACCAAATAGCGGAATGGTATTGCCATAGCTCTTACTCATCTTGCGACCATCCAAACCCGTTAGTAATGGGATATCGTCATCTACAACGGCAGATGGTAAGGTAAAGAGCGTTTTATAGCGATGATTAAAGGTACCAGCAATATCACGCGCCATTTCGACATGCTGAATTTGGTCGCGACCAACAGGTACATGTGTGGCATTAAACATCAAGATATCTGCTGCCATGAGTACAGGGTAGCCAAACAACCCCATATTAATACCTTGATCAGGATCGACGTCTTCTTTTTTCATATTAATATCAACAGCGGCTTTATAAGCATGAGCACGATTCATTAAACCTTTGGCACATGAGCAGTTCAAAATCCAAGCAAGCTCTGGTATTTCCGGCACATCTGATTGACGGTAAAAAGTGACGCGCTCAGGATCCAGACCACAGGCAAGCCAAGTCGCTGCAATGGCTTTGGTCGATTCGTGAATAATAGCAGGATCATAACAGCCGATAATGCCATGGTAATCTGCTAAAAAAAAGAATGCTTCGTCATCACTGTTTTGGATAGACTGAATGGCTGGACGAATCGCGCCAACGTAATTTCCTAAATGCAAGGTACCCGTCGGTTTGATGCCCGTCAAAATGCGTTTGGCTTGCGTTGAGTGATCAGGAGCTTGGTTATCAGAAATATGAGTGTTATTCATGGTAAATCCATTATTTGGTTCATCAAGGTTTTATTTATAAAAGTTTTGTTTTTCAATTTGTTATAAATTCATTGTTATTTATATGTAGGTAATATAAAAAATATAAGCTGCAAAGTATAGCAAATTTTCTGGCGATCTTCCGTAGCAATACACGCTTACTTATAGATATCAGTACGACCATCAGGACCATTTTTGAAACGACGATGGAACCACATCCACTGAGTGGGATCAATACGAATCAATCCCTCTAGCAACTCATTGACTCGCGTCGCATCAGCAATTCATCGTTACTTGGATAGTTTTGAATTTCTGGGGTAATCGTTAGATGATAGTGCGGGCGTTTGCCTTTGGGTAAACTGTCTGGTGTCTGCCGGTAAGTATGCAGCGCCATTAATGCGGGTGGATGTGCCTTGTCGCCCAATTTTGCCATGCGCCGTGATGCTGTAATAGTCGCTGCTGGCACACCAAAGAATGGTGCCATGACGCCTTGTTTTAGACCATAATCTTGGTCAGGTGAGTACCAAATCACATGACCAGCTTTAATTGATTCAACAAAACTGCGCATGTCACGACTGGCTATTTGCTTGCTAAGAATACTGGCACGACCATTATAAACAAACCAATCAAGTAGCGCGTTATTCTGCGGTCGATACATCCCATCCATCGGAAAAAATTGCGTACAGAGCATGCCGCCCAGATCAAGCATCGTATAATGAGCGCCCAGTAAAATGACAGGACGACCCTCATTCTGTGCATTGACAACGTGCTGTAATCCCGAAATTGAAACGGTACGAGTAAAAACATTTGGACGATACCAAGCACATAAAGTTTCAAACACACCAATGCCTTGATTGACAAAGACTTGTTTTGCCATCAATTCGCGCTCAACGTCTGGCTTTTCTGGAAAAGCCAGTTTCAAATTGATAAGCGTATCACGCCGACGTGAGCCTGCTATTTTATAGATAAATATGCCAAGCTGACGTCCCAGCCAAAACTGCCAACGTAGCGGCAAATATATGATGGGTAAGATCATTGCTGCCAATAGCCAAATGCCCCAATATTTAGGCAACAAAAACTGCCATTGAAAAGGCTTTTTTTCTATGGGCGCTGTGCGCTTATGATTTTGGGTAATCGTTGGCATGCCAGCAGGTATCGTTGGGGACTTAGCAGGCTGCTGTGTACTTGGCGGTGGCAGGCTGCTTTTAGTAGGTAGTTTGCTGGGGTCATATTGTTCAGGCGCTTTCATAAAATTGTTACTAATAATGAAAAGTTATCATCATGATGGGGTAGTCAGCATTGCTTTGCAAGGTGAGTTACGCACAAAATCACGAGCAAATGCAAAAGTCATCAGCCATAAAAAAACCTTATAAGCTGCGAACAGCTTATAAGGTTTTGCAAATCTACTCTTTTCTTTAATATTGTGACTGTCGCTCTGAGATAAAGACAACAGCCGCAAAAAGATAAGAGATAGCTTTGATTAACGTTTCGAGAATTGTGGACGTTTACGTGCTTTACGTAGACCCAATTTCTTACGTTCAACTTGACGTGAGTCACGAGTAACAAAGCCAGCTGCTTTTAGTGCAGGCTTGTTGGCTTCGTTTAGCTCAATCAATGCACGCGTGATGCCGTGACGGATTGCGCCAGCTTGACCACTAATACCGCCACCTTTTACAGTGATGTAAAGGTCATAAGCAGTAGGTGAGTCAAGTAATTCTAGAGGCTGACGAACAACCATACGTGAAGTTTCACGGCTAAAATACTCATCAAGTGGCTTACCGTTAACAACGATGCTACCAGTACCTTTAGCTAAAAAGACACGAGCAGTAGACGTCTTGCGGCGACCAGTTCCGTAATTGCGTTCCATAAGTATATCCTTAGATGTCTAGTTCTTTAGGTTGCTGTGCAGTATGTGGATGTTCAGTACCCGCATATAGCTTCAGCTTCTTGATCATCGCATAGCCAAGAGGGCCCTTTGGAAGCATACCCTTAACTGCTTTGTGTAGAACATCTTCAGGCTTATGTGCAAGCAACTTACTGAAGTTGGTTTCCTTGATACCACCTGGGTAGCCACTGTGACGATAGTATTTTTTATCTTGCGCTTTTTTACCCGTTACCGTGATTTTATCAGCATTGATGACAACAATGAAGTCACCAGTGTCAACGTGCGGCGTAAAAGAAGGCTTATGCTTGCCACGTAAGCGACTAGCGATTTGAGTGGCTAAGCGACCAAGGGTTTTGCCGTCAGCATCTACGACATACCAGTCATGGGTCACTTCAGCTGGTTTTGCACTAAGTGTTTTCATGATAAAACCTTAAAATTAGAATTCGTTGAGAGTTTAGCTGGGAACGGGGCTCTCAAAAAACAGACTGCACATTATAAGCAGTAGTGCCTACGCTTGCAAGCTGCATTGGGGTTTATTTTCGCCTTATATACATTAAACTGCAGCGTTGGCCAGTTTTTAGCGGTTCTAAACATTTGTAAAATTTGTTAACGGCTTTCATTAACTAGGCAATTATGACGATGATAAACGATAAAGTCCAGCAACAACTTGTCCAACCTTGGTCTGTTTCACACATTCAAAGCGGATTATTTGCTGAATAGTACTTGATTGGATATCTGGATTTTTATTAAGCGTCTCTTCCAGTTGCTTCAATTGGCTCTCTAAATCTTTATCCGCTTCTAGATAAATCAGTGTTTCACTATCAATTAACGACTGGGTAATCAGTGCTATTAAAATAGGTTGCCACAGATCTTGAGCATACGGTGGATCGATAAATACAATATTGAAAGGGCGCGGAACAATCTGCTCTTGCATCAATACTCTTTCTGCAGTGCCTTGGATAATTTGATGGGTATCAGCGCTCAGATGTAACTGTTCAGCACTTTGACGCAGCATATTACTTTGCGCAGGATTTATTTCGATAAAGGTAGCGTGCGCGGCACCACGAGACAGTGCTTCAAAACCTAAGACACCGCTACCGGCACAGCTATCAAGCACATAAGCGCCATGAATATCAGGAAGTAACCAGCTAAACAGCGTCTCTCGCAAGCGATCTGGGGTCGGACGTAGACCCTCTGCGTCAATAAAACGTACAACACGGCGTTTAAACTGACCACCAATGATCCGCACGTCGCCCGCAGCTATATTTTTGCTCTTATGATTGTTCCTATGCTCGCGGCTGCTTATAGATTTTTTCATAATATTTATATTTACCGTATCTGGTTTAGCGTACTTTTACTCAGAGGTTGTGGTGGCTGCTTCCACCTCTGCCTTTTCTTTTAGCGCTTTTTCTTCTTTTTCACGCTGGGCATCACGCATCAATTTTTCAAAAGCTTTTTGGCGCTTGATGACTTTTAATTGGTCAGCCGTTGGTGGCAAGATAGGGTCGTTTTTGCGCTGTAATATCCAGTAGTCAAATAGTGCGCGACCGATAGGTGCAGCTACCACACTACCACCGCCACCGTTTTCGACCAGTACTGCAAGCGCAATCTCAGGATTTTCTACGGGTGCGAAACCATTGAACCACGCGTGATCCCAGTGACGTTTGTCTATGGCAGATTTATCATAGCGTTTGCCTTGCGCAATGGACTTGACTTGCGCAGTACCCGTTTTACCCGCAATACGATAGCGCGGCGTATAAATCCCACGTCCGGTACCTGCCTTGACGGTTTCTTCCATTGCATCGTGCATACGTAGCCAGTCAGACGGTTTGCCGTTATATTCGATTTTACCATCGGGTTTGGTGATTACGTTAACTTGTGCTGCACCATCGCTACTTTTTAGTAGATGCGGAGTAATGTGATAGCCTTTGTTCGCTGTCATGGCGGTTGCATTGGCAATCTGTAATGGTGTGGCTAAGAAATAACCCTGCCCGATACTGACTGAGATGGTTTCGCCCGGCAACCAGCCTTTATCATAGGTGTCTTTTTTCCATTTTGGTGACGGCATAATTCCTGATTTTTCATTGGGCAAATCAATACCTGTTGGTTCACCAAATCCAAAACGTGCCATCCAATCATGTAGGCGCTGAATACCCATCTCATAAGCCAATTTATAATAATAGGTATCCACTGACATCACGATAGATTTCTTGAGATCTACCGTACCGTGACCACCGCGTTTCCAGTCACGGAATCGATGTGAGTCTCCTGGTAAGCTAAAGTAACCGGGATCATAGATAGTGGTTTCCCAATTGCGCAGCCCATAATGAATGCCGCCTAAGCCTTCAAAAGGTTTAATCGTAGAGCCGGGTGGGTATGTCCCTTGTAGCGCACGATTATAGAGCGGCTGATCCAGATCTTCACGCAGATTGCCATAATCCTTAAAGGAGATGCCTGAGATAAAAGGGTTGGGTCATAGCTTGGATTACTGACAAACGCCAATACATCACCATTCTTTGGATCGATTGCCACGATAGCGCCGCGACGACCGTCCAGCTGCTGCTGGGCGACTTGCTGTAAGCCATAATCCAAGCTCAGCGTAATGTCATTACCAGCTACGGGTGGTTTAGTGTCTAATTGACGCAAAATATTGCCAAGAGCATCGGTTTCTACCGACTGATAACCCGGTTGCCCTAGCAATATGTCCTCGTAATAATCTTCGATACCGATTTTACCGATAAGGTCAGTGCCAGCGTAGCGATCTTTGTCAATGCGTTTGGTTTCTTTATCATTGATACGCCCAACATAGCCGATGACGTGTGCAAATAGCTCGTCATAAGGGTATGAACGTGTCAGTTTGCTTTGAATGGTCACACCGCGAAAAAAGGGTTTGCGCTCACTAAACTGCGCCAATTGGGCATCGGTTAAGTCAATTTTAATGGTCACAGGATCGTTTTTGCTTTTACTCAGTCGCGCTAAAATATCGGTAATATTCTCATCTGTTAGCTCAAAAATAGGCGCAAGCAAATTTAGCGTACGCTCTGGATTTTCGACTTCATCAGGCTTAACATGGCCGTAAATACGGGCTGGTTGTCTGCCAATATGATCCCATTGCGATCATAAATATAGCCGCGACTGGGCGGTGCAGAGATCAGTTTAATACGGTTATTGTCTGCTTGCGTCGTATACTTATCGTGCGCATAGACTTGCAGGTAACCATAACGCACGATCAAGCCGCTCAATCCAATAAATATCAGAATTCCAAATATAATAATACGACTGGTGAAAACACGATTGACCTGTTCAGTATTGGGGGTTAGCGGTTTATTCATAGAAAGTAAGAGCCCAAACGGTCAGTGAGTCAATAAAAGAGAGTAAAAGGCAGGGTCGTTCACCAAAGTGCGGCGAGCATAAAGGATAATAATAAGAATTTCAATTACATGGACTGATATGAGTTGAAATAATAATCCCTCAATCTATATACAGCGATGTGTGGTCATACAATCACAAATTATAACAGAACAAATGAGCCGCCGCAGTACACCGCCATTTATTTTGTGGTCGTTATTATCTAAAGCGCCTGTAGATGATATTAATATTGTTACTATCGAAAGTAATCGTAAAACGTGTCATCCCTAGTCACAACTTACCTAGGCTCGACGTGTGCTAATGAATGGCAAGTATGCTAAAATCAGGCGATTTATTTGATAATAATTATCATGGGCAGAGCGGCTTTTTGTTAAGCGTTCTAATTTGCTAATCCTTTTTAATTAGCGACGACAATTAACCTGTCAGGGGCAAGATAAGTCATGGATGCAACTTCATTGTGGCAGACAATAGCTGAACACCCAGAGTTTTTTGCCATGCTGACTATTCCGCCTGTGACCGCATTTGTCACATGGATACACGTGTGGATGGCGCTTAAAATGCTGTTCTATCCGATTAAGTTTCGGGGTATTCGTATTCCAAACTTCCCGTTTTTTGGGTTGCCAGGTATTGGCTGGCAAGGTATCGTCCCACGAAAGGCTGGCAAGATATCAGGCGTTATCGTGGATCAAACGCTGTCAAAGCTTGGCTCGCTTGATGAGTTCTTTCAGGCGATGGAGCTGAGCAGATGGCGGTATTTATCACGGATACCGTGGACAAAAACCTTGAAGCATTGATTGATGAAATCATGTTGGACCATTCGCCAGCGCTGTGGGGTAATCTGCCTTATGCGTTGAAGCGCCGTGTCTACGCTCAAGCGCATCAAGAGCTGCCCAATATCATGCAGTCTTTGGTGACTGACTTGACCCATAACGTCGAAGACTTGGTTGATATGCGCAAAATGATTGTTAACACGATGGAAAGTGATCGTCGTTTAATGGTCAATATGTTTTTGAAGGTTGGTCAAAAAGAGATCGATTTTATTTGGCATATCAGTGCTTTGATTGGTTTGGTCTTCGGTATTATCCAAATGTTCATATTTTTGGTGGTGCCGCAGCATTGGACAGTGCCGTTTTTTGCCGCGATTTGGGGCTTTCTTACCAATTGGATTGCTATTTGGATGGTGTTTAATCCTGTAGAGCCGCGATTTATTCCTTATGTGAAATTTTTTGCCGTCCAGAGTCGCTTTCCATTTATTAGACCGCAATTACCACATATCGCCCAGTATCGTTTGCAAGGCGGTTTTATGAAACGCCAAGAGGAAGTTTCTGAGGTTTTTGCTGAAATTGTCGTAAAAGATTTGGTGACGCTTGAGAACATCATGAATGAGATGATGTATGGCGACCGTGCTGCACAAACGCGTGAGTTGATGAAGTCGCATTTATATAAAGTGCTAGAGTCGCCAGTGATTAGTACGACACTGCGCCTAGCTTGGGTCGCCGCGAATATGGACAGCTAAAAAACACCATCATTGATAAGTCGATTGTTGCGACAATGGTGCCATTGCGAGATCCTGAGCTCAATGAAAGCCGTGCCAGTAAAATATTTGGGCTGTTTCGTGACCGTATTCGCGCGCTGACGCCAGATGAGTTTCAGAACTTATTACGTCCCGCTTTTCGTGAAGATGAAATGACATTAATCGTGTTGGGTGGTTTGACAGGGTTTTTAGCCGGCTGGTTGCATCTGGTCTTAGTGTTTTTTCCTGCGATTCAGTAATGACATATTTTTTATGTCCTTTATACACATCGCATACAGAGTGGATACAGAAACGTGACAAGTTGACGCTAATGTACCTTGCTGTAAGCGCCCTTAGCTGCAATGGCTAATGGCGCTTTTATAATAAATAATACTAATAAAGACCAGCAGTATAAATACTCGTAGTAACGATTACTGGATACTTTCGAATATCCTAAAAAACCAATCCCTAAAATAAACAATGACCGTATTAAGGTAAACAAGGTTAGACCGTATGTTAATCACAGAATTGGGTTATTTTGCCTTGCTAGCCGCCTTTATATTGGCGATTTTGCAGGTGGTATTACCAACCGTCGGTATCATGCGTGACCACGTTGCGTGGCAGCGTTTGGCACCAAGTCTGGCGTGGGCACAATTTGCTGCCATGATCACATCATTTGCCGCGCTGATGGCAGGCTTTTATTATAATGACTTCAGTCTCGTCTATGTCACTCAGCATTCTAATACGCTGTTGCCTTGGTATTATAAGCTGTCGGCAACTTGGGTGGTCATGAGGGTTCATTGCTGCTTTGGATGACCATCATGGCTACTTGGTGTGCGCTGGTCTCTTACTTTAGCCGTGGTTTGCCACTGTCTATGCGTGCGCGAGTGTTGGTAATTTTGGCCGGCGTGCAGATGATGATGCTCGCGATGCTGATTTTTACCTCGTCGCCATTTGATCGTACATTGCCAAATTTGCCTGTTGATGGTGCGGATCTAAATCCTGTGCTACAAGATTTCGGTTTGATTATTCATCCACCGATGTTGTATATGGGCTATGTGGGTTTGGTCGTGCCGTTTGCCTTTTGTATGGCGGCATTGTGGGAAGGTCGTTTAGATGCAGTTTGGACACGCTGGTCGCGTCCGTGGGCATTGGCGGCTTGGGGATTTTTGACCGTTGGTATCGCGCTTGGCTCATGGTGGGCCTATTATGAGCTTGGCTGGGGTGGTTGGTGGTTCTGGGATCCAGTAGAGAACGCTTCATTGATGCCATGGCTGGCTGGTACAGCGCTGCTACATTCGCTTGCCGTCACAGAAAAACGTGGTGTTTTTAAAGCATGGACGATTATGCTGGCTATTTTTGCTTTCGCACTCAGTCTATTGGGCACCTTTCTCGTGCGTTCTGGCGTTATTACCTCGGTGCATTCGTTTGCCGCAGACCCAACGCGTGGTCTGGTTATTTTAGTCATTCTCGGTGTGATCATCGGCGGTGGCTTGTTGATGTTTGCGGTACGTGGTTGGCGTTTAACGGTCGAAAGTCAGTATCAACTGATCTCACGCGAGTCATTTTTAGTCATTAACAACGTTATTATTTTGATTTCGACTTTGGTCGTACTACTTGGCACGCTGTATCCTATCATTGCCGACTCCTTTAATTTAGGTCAGGTGTCTGTCGGCCCTCCTTACTTTAATGCGCTATTTGTACCGCTCACGTGGCTGATATTAGTGGCAATGGGTATGGGCTCGAACATTCGCTGGAAAAAAGACAGCCGTCCGCTATTGGGCGCTGGTATGGTCATTGCCGCCAGTAGTTTAGTGCTTGCGGCAGTTATCACGTATTTTGTGAGCCCGTCTGCGATGCTTAATATTGGCGTTACCTTGGCGGTCAGTTTTTGGGTACTGCTATGGATGGTGGTTGATTTCAAAGACAAAACCAAAAACGCACCCAATTTTGTTAAAGGGTTACGCCAGTTACGTCTGAGCTATTGGGGTCAACAGACCGCTCATATCGGTGTCATTATTGCCGTCATCGGCGTCGCATTTACCAGTACGTTAAGTATTGAACGTGATGTCGCACTTGGACCAAACGATAGCGTTCATGTCCAAGGCTATGACTTTACCGTTAAAGGCTTTCGTGAAGTCAAAGGCAGTAACTTTGATGCCACCCAAGCTGAGGTTGAAATCAGCAAAGATGGCCGTGCTGTGACTACTCTGTATCCTGAAAAACGTAATTACATCATTAGTATGATGCCAGTCACAGAAGCCGCGATTGATGCTAGCCTCATGCGTGATGTTTACGTGGCACTGGGCGAACCTATCGCCGAAGATAGCAACGAATGGGCAGTACGTATTTATGTGAAACCGCTTATCCGCTGGATATGGCTAGGCGCTCTGATTATGGCGTTTGGTGCAGTACTGAGTATTCTTGATCATCGGTATCGTATTAAGAAAACCAAGACACCTGCACAAATTGCGGCGAATAAAGCAGGCTTTACCACCGTCGCCGATTTGGATGAGTCAGCATTAAAGACAGGGGATAATTAATATGAGCACATCAAAGCAATCCCCTGATCAAAATGCAAAGCAAGATAAGGTAGGTGGTACGAAAACCATGAACAAAAAGCAACTTAAGCTATGGTTTTTGATTCCACTGATCGTTTTCATTGGCTTAATCATCATGCTATATCTGCGTTTGGGTAAGCCGACGGATATCGTTACCAATACGGCACTTGAGCGCCCAGTGCCCGCTTTTGAGCTGCCGTTATTATCAGATACCAGTCGTATCATGACCAATGAGAATTTGCCTGATAAGCCCTTTTTGATGAATATCTGGGGCTCTTGGTGCCCAACTTGTATTATTGAGCATCCTTTTCTTATGCAGCTAGAGGAGCGTGGTGTCAATCTGGTCGGGGTCAACTATAAAGATGACATTGGTGATGCTCTAGGCTACTTAAACCGAGGTGGCGATCCGTTCTCGATGTCTATTCAGGATTTATCTGGTCAGTTTGCTTTGGACTTAGGTTTGACGGGTGCGCCTGAGACTTTCGTAGTCGATGGTAATGGCATTATTCGTCAGCACATCATTGGTGAGATCAATGAAAGCAACTGGCAAAGTCGTATTACGCCTTGCTTGATGGTACTCAATGAAGCCAATAATAATGACGTCAGTCCAGATCCGACTCAGGTTGCGGAGCGTGTAAATGATAGCCAATAAAATAACAACCGTTACGTTAAAAGTCTCGAGCTTATTAATAGCTTGTCTAATAAGTATGGCAAGCTATGCTGCTATTGAGGTCTATGACTTTGATTCTGTGCAGCAAGAAGCCCAATATCGTGGTCTCATCGAAGAGCTGCGTTGCCCAAAATGTCAAAACCAAAATCTTGCAGGATCGGATGCGCCCATTGCTCAAGATCTAAAGCAAAAAACGTATGATTTGATAAAAGACGGTCGTAGTGATGGCGAGATTCGTGCTTATATGCAGGAACGTTATGGCGATTTCATCACTTATAAGCCGCCTGTCCGTCCATCAACGTGGATTTTGTGGTTTTTTCCACCACTATTACTCATCAGTTTACTCATAGGCTGGTTCTGGCAAAGCAAACGACGTCAGCTTGTCGCTAGTGGTAAAAGCGGGGTAACGGTCAATAGTACGGCTGCTGCTCTGTCTGCTGCTGAAAAAGCCGAGATTGATCGTCTGTTATCACGTGCTTCGAGCGATGACAAAAACGACCATGATATTACAAGCCTCAAGGACAAAAAATGACCATATTCTCTACTGTGGGCTTATTTATTGCTCTAAGCTTACTCATCGCCTTAATACTCGCTGTTATTACTATCATGCCTTGGCTGCGAGCATCACGCTCGCCAGAAAAGCCTCTGGACAATCAGCTGTTGGATATCAACGTTGCTGTGTTCCGTGAGCGTCTAACAGAACTGAAAACAGATAAAGATAATGGCACTATCGATGACAGCCATTACCAGAACCAAAAACTGGAGCTTGAACGCCAGTTATTGGATGCTCAGCGTGAAGTCACACCGATGGTCGCGCCTGGTATCAAAAGTCGATTGATCATTACTGTCTGGGTGCCTGTCTTGGCAGCGATGGCCTATTTGATGGTCGGCGATCGTACGCCTGTGTTCGAGCTTTGGGCAGCTGAAGACAAAGTGGGTCAAGTGGCTGATGACTTATTAACGGGTAAGATTGATCAGCCGCCTGCTTGGGCGATTGAAGATGGTCAACAGCTGATTAGTGCCATGCAGACCAATGTCTATCGTCACGCTGATGATCCAGATCGCTGGATGCGTTTATCAGAATTATTCTTATCATTAGAAGCGACGGATTCCGCAATTGAAGCCTTGTCGCGTGCTTATCGTTTGTCACCAGACAATGAAGAGATTGCAACCACTTATGCACAGATTAGTTTCTTTGCCAATAAAGGCCAATTAGACGCTAATAGTCGCCGAGTGCTACAAGACGTGTTGGCTAAAAATCCAGAGCATGAGGGCGCGCAAATGCTTATGGCAATGGGTGAGGCACGGAGTAGTAATTTTGATCAAGCACAAGGCTGGATTAAGCGTCTACGTGACAGTATTGCAGCTAAACCTGGTGATCATACCAAAGCATTGGCGAGTCTAGATGAGCTAAGTGCTAATGTCACCGCTCAGCAACAGCAAGCCTCTGAAGGTGTTGAAGTGACTGTTACGATTAATGCTAGCCTGCTGCCGTTAGTTAAAGCCGACGATGTGTTATTTGTCGCCATACGTGATGTCAATGGTGGACCACCATTTGCTGCCAAACGTTTGCCGATCAGTGTTATCAAGCAAGGTGAAGCCAGCATTAGCCTAAGCGATTTGGATGCCATGATGCCTGAACGTACTTTGAAATCGGCGAGAGCGGATAAAGTTCAGTTGGCTGTCATCGCTCGTATCAGCCATAGTGGTACTGCCAGTGCAGAGTCAGGGGATTTGTCAGGTAATCCTGTGGTGATTAGTGCGGAACAAAATCAGGTCAATGTTGAAATTAATCAACAAATTCCATAGTATTTATATCTGTTGTTGTCAGCACCTCTGATGTAAGCGCTGTTGTCCGATACAGCAGCGCGCAACAGCATTATATGAACAGATAAGTCATGACAACTTATCACTGCAAATAATGAAAATACTTGAGCTTTGCCAAGCCACAAGGTAAGGTAGCTTGGCAAACAACCAATCCCTGAGTTTTATTAGTCCCAAAATCCTATCTATTAAGGAGAATCGTGTAATGATGCGTATTATTTTGCTAGGTCCACCAGGCGCCGGTAAAGGTACCCAAGCCCAGTTTATTTCTAAAGAATATGATATCCCGCAGATCTCAACTGGCGATATGCTGCGTGCAGCGATCAAAGAAGGCAGCGAGCTTGGCAAAAAAGCCAAAGACATCATGAATGCTGGTGGTTTGGTTTCTGATGACCTCATTATTAACCTAGTGAAAGAACGTATCGCTAAGCCTGATTGTGCCAATGGTTGTATTTTGGATGGTTTTCCGCGTACGATTCCACAGGCTCAAGCACTTGCAGATGCTGACGTTGCTATCGATCATGTAATCGAAATTAGCGTGCCAGATGACGAGATTGTCAAGCGCTTATCTGGTCGTCGCCAACATCCTGGTTCAGGTCGCGTTTATCACGTTGATCACAATCCACCCAAGGTCGATGGTATCGACGATGTGACAGGTGAAGCGCTAATCCAGCGTGAAGATGATAAAGAATCTACCATTCGTGATCGTCTAGCGACTTATCATGAGCAAACATCAGCGCTTGTTGGTTTTTATCAAGACAAGGCCAAAGAAGGTGCCGATGCCCCTAATTATGATAAGTTTGATGGCACGCAAGGCATCGATGATGTTAAGCAACAAATCTTGTCAGCGTTAAAAGGCTAATCATCGATTTCGAATAATTGATGACGCGATTGAAGACCCTGTTTATTAGCAGGGTTTTTTATGTCTGATGGTTTTAACTGTCTGTCTTACAACATTACTAAGCAGAACTCTCATTGCCCAACGATTCTATTGAGTAAGCGCTTAAATAGCATTCACAAAAAAACCGCTCACTCGTAATGAGTAAACGGCTTTTTGATCAAAATATACTGCGAATAAAGCTAGCACATTTTTGCTTAAAACTTATGCATTACCTTCAGCATCAACTTGTGCTTGTTGCTGGCTTTGTGCGTAAGCTTGATCAAAGTTCACAGGCGCAAGCAATAACTGCGGGAAGCTACCACGCGTTACGATGTCGCTGATGACTTCACGAGCGTATGGGAACAAAACGTTCGGGCAGTATGCACCTAAGATTTGACCGATTTGGTCTTCTGGGATGTCTTTTAATAAGAAGATACCTGCTTGATGCACTTCAGCGATAAATGCCGCTTCTTCCGCATTTTTTGCTGTAACGCTCACCGTTAAGATGACTTGATAATGATCGTCATCGAGTTTTTCAGCATTGCTAGACAAATTGATATCAAGCTCTGGGTTCCACTCTTTGGTGAACACACTAGCGCCTGGGACTTCAAGTGACATGTCTTTTACGTAGATACGCTCTAGTGCCAATTGTGGTTGTGCTTGTTCTTCAGCCATGATAAATCCTCTAAAAGTTGATCAAATAGTTGGACAAACTGTCATTTTAATAAAAGTTCATTGTAATATAAATCGAGACAAAATCTGGATGTTTTTATTACTCTCTTTTATCTTTGCCGCTGTCTATCATTGCACAGGCAAAGACAGACAGCAACGAAAAGCAGCAGATTAACCTGCTAATAGCTCGTCAAGTTTGCCTTGTTGGTTCATTTGATTGAGCTCATCAAAACCACCGACAAAGGTCTCGCCGACGAAAATTTGCGGCACAGTGCGATAGTTATTGGTTTTTTTCATTAATTCTTGACGCTCTTCGCGGCTCATATCGTGCATGCCAATTTCTTCGTAGTCAACGCCTTTAGTTTTTAAGAGTTGTTTGGCGTTTGAGCAATATGGGCAGATAGGCGTCGTATAAACTTTAACAGCGACAGTCATGGTAAATCCTTATTTATAAGTTTAGAAGGTAATCGTTTTATTATAAAAAGTATTATAAATAATTATTTGATAAAAATTCTTATAATCCGTTACCAGCAAGTAAATTGAAGATAGATTCGGTGATGCTCGTTATTAAAGTGGGGATGAGCAGAGCAAATTCAAGATGTTTGAGTATAAAAGCTCTGACGGTAGCACAAATGCCACAAACAAAAAAACACCTATCGATAAGGTGTCTTTTTTATTTGTGAATATTCAATGCGCCTCAATCATATACCAATTGATACGGGCTAAATATTTTTTAAACAGCAGTATAGCGGACTACTTATGTAGACTTGGTTTGGCTTTGCTTTATTTTTAGGCTTTGCATCTTTTAACCCAACCAATGGCATGCCCGCTGCTTGCCAGCCGCCGATACCACCTTCTAAGCGATAGACACTGTCCTTGCCGATCATCTGAATCGCCGCGCCTGCTTGCACACCCATATCACAAATGATAATCACTGGCTGCTCAATTGCACGGATTTCTTCTAAGCGGTCTTTAAGCTCAGTGAACGGTATGTTACGGCTGCCTTGGATGTAACCGGTCTCAAACTTCTTTTTGGCACGAATATCGATTAGCTGCGCGTTTTGCGAGTTAACCATCATACCTAAGGTATTGGGCGATATTTTTCTGCCACTACGTTTGTTTTCAATCGTAAAAAATAGCACGGCAAGTACGGCTAATATACCAAATAAAAACGGGTGGTTGCCCACAAATTCCAGCGCACGATCCAAACCATACCTCCAAAAAAATAAGTGTTCGGTTAAGCTGAGAAGACAGCCTAACGATACTGAACAAGGCGCTATTATACCGATTAGACCATCCATAGTAAACGGGCGATGGTCAACCAAGCGATTAACGACCCATAAGGCAGCGATTAATAAGGCGTATACTAATAATGCCAATATTAATAGGCTTAGTATCGGCCTCTTCTCTTAGGGTAACGAGGTTTTCCACACGGCGCTGCAATACCACACCGTCAGCAACCGCTTGCCATAGTGCGCAGCCTTTGCTGTTGTGAGTATGACGACAATCACGGAACTGACAGTTGCCAGATAACGGTGCAAGCTCTACAAATCCTGAAATGATATCATCGGGTGTGAGATGCCAAATGCCGTACTCGCGTATACCTGGGGTATCGACGATACCGCCTTGGGTCAAGTCGGCTGGATTAAATGGTAATAAGCGACTGGTGGTGGTGGTGTGTTGACCAAGTTTTGAGTTATCAGAGATGATATTGACGCTTTGCGCCGACTCAGGTAGTAGTGCATTGATGAGACTGCTTTTACCGACACCAGATTGCCCCGCAAAAATCACCAGTTTTTTATCGATATAACGTTTTAATTCATCTAGCCCTTCTTGCTCATCGCTATCCGCGACGTTTTCAGGGCAATCGACTGAGGTGAGAACGCTCTCATAACCGAGAGAAGCATATTGTGCCAATAATTCTTTGGTATCGACGCCGTTTTCTTCTGCCAATAAATCGGCTTTATTAAGCACCAACAGCGGCTTTACGCCAGCATGATGACAGACGACCAAATAACGATCGATGAGGGTTGGCGCGGCAGCAGGTAGCGGCGCAAAGACAATGGCCAAAATATCGACATTGGCGGCGACAGGTTTAAGTTTATGATAACGATCAGGACGCGAGACCAGAGAGGTACGCGGCTTAACCGATTCAATACGTCCAAAGCCCGTGTTAGGATCGGCACTCCAGCGTACTTGGTCGCCAGCAGCTAGCATCGGTAAGTTAGTACGCACATGACAACGCCAAATATCGCCTAATGCCAGCTCTTGCCAAAACGGCTCAGGATCATCGGGGGCAATCTTCGGCTGCACAGGTATCACTGCAGGCAAGCTGGTCACTTGTACTTCTAGTTGCTTGCCATAGTGCGCCATGACCACGCCATCCATCAAACTGTCATCGATGCTGTCTTGGCTTGCCAGCTGTTGTTTGTCGATGCGACGAATCTGTTGTTTAGTCAGTTTGCGTTGCCGAATTAATGCCATGGGTTTTGAACCTATTAAAAAAATATTGCTAAGTGTAGCGTGAAAGTTTGATAACATACAGCCTAAAGCGCCTGCTGCAGACAGAGATTTTGTAACGTTTTAAGGGTTATAAATCAGTAGATGCAACGTTTTGCTACTTATGCATGAACATTAACAGGCGATTTATCTAATTAATATTGCTCCAAAGTTGTTCTAAACTTTATTGACCATAGGATATTTTATGAGTACCGGTGACCACCCCAACAAGATTAAAATCAGAAACCAAGGCAAAAAAGGGCTGGTATGGATTGACCTAGAAATGACCGGGCTGGATACCTTGAATGACGAGATTATCGAGATTGCTACCGTTGTCACTGATGAAGATTTGAATGTCCTTGCCGAAGGGCCAGTGTTCGCTATAAAAGTATCGGATCAAACGTTAAATAAAATGGATGATTGGAATACCAAGCAGCATGGTCAGTCAGGATTGGTCGACCGTGTCCGCCGTAGTACCGTGACATTGGCAGAGGCCGAAGCTGAAACCATTAAGTTTCTCAATAAATGGGTCGATAGTGGTAAGTCGCCAATGTGTGGCAATTCCATCTGTCAAGATCGCCGCTTTATGGCGCGTCAAATGCCGGAATTAGAAAAATTCTTCCATTATCGCAATCTGGATGTGTCGTCAATTAAAGAGCTTTGTTTCCGCTGGCGTCCTGATATTCTCAGAAACTTTGAAAAAGGTGGCAGTCACTTAGCGTTAGATGACATTCGTGATTCTATTCGTGAATTGAAGCATTATCGCCAACATTTCTTTAAATTAATACCGTAAAGTAAGAGTTGAGCGATCAATAGTTTGACATTTAAATTCGCTTCAATCATGCAGTGTAATTTAAAGAAAAAAGGTCTGTTGATAATTCAATAGACCTTTTTTATTGTTCAGAGGCGCTCAAAAAAAATGACATTAAATGAGCGATTTAAACTCAATCAATCTAAATTCAGCAGCATTACTACTAAAACTGTCATTTGAATGCTCGTCGCCTGTGACTGCGCCAATCACCGCACTTACTTTTGGCTGGCGTGTATTGCTATCGAGCAATCGCCAGTCACCAAGTACATAGCGAGTTTTACCCTCATTACTTTGGTGGATTTCAGGACGATGGGTATGACCATGTAGTAGGGCATCAAAGCGATAAATAGCTTTGTTCACTGCTGCTTCATTAACATCCATGATATACGCCGCTTTATTGGCATTATTCTGCTGGCTTTTTTGCCGCATTTTATCGGCGATAGCCAAGCGTTTTTCTAATGATTTATTGAGCAAATACCACTGAGTCAAACGATTACGCATGATTTTACGAAAAAACTGATACTTTTTATCATCAGTACACAAAGCATCACCGTGCTCTAGACGATAATTTTGCTGACCGACAGTCAAAGTATACGGCTCGTAAATAAGCTCGCCACCAAATAGATTGCAGAATGGCTGACCTAACAAAAAATCACGGTTGCCATGCATGACCAAAATCTCGCAGCCAGCTATGCGCAGTTTTTTTAATTTAACGATAAGCGGAGTGAGCCAATGACTTTGTCGTTCCTCGTCGGATAAAGACAAATAAAAATCATCACCGAGCCAAACTTCAAACCAATCACCTAAGATAAACAAGCGTTTGAGCGCAGGCAGAGCAAGGCAATCATCAAGCAGCGCCAAAAAAGCCTGCGCTAAGGCAGGCTCTTCAGGCGATAAATGCAAATCGCTAATCAATACTTGCCGCACCTCATGAGGGCGGGTGGTAATTAGGTGGTCAAAACTTTGCATTTATCCTTATCCTCGTAATTTTAAACAGCAACGACTCATAAGCTTTTACAGACTCATCGCTACTGAGTAATAACTATTGAAGAATGATTACTGAGAGACAGTTATTTAGTAGCAGTTACTTAGTGATAATAGTCGCTGAGTTGATAACCACTGGCTCTTTTGGCACATCAGCATGCATGCCGAAACGACCAGTAGGTACGCCGCGCATTTTTTCGATGACATCCATACCGCTTGTTACTTTACCAAATACGGTGTAGCCCCAACCTTGCATGTTTTTGCCAGAATGGTTTAGGAAATCGTTGTCTTTTACGTTAACGAAAAACTGACTGGTTGCTGAATGCGGATCTTGCGTACGCGCCATCGCAATCGTACCAGCGTCGTTTTTTAGACCGTTGTCTGCTTCGTTTTCAACAGGGGCATTGGTCGATTTTTCATTCATTTCAGCGTCCATTCCGCCGCCTTGAATCATAAAGCCGTCAATGATGCGATGGAAAATCGTACCGTCATAATGACCAGATTTTACATAGTTTAAAAAGTTTTCAACGGTTTTTGGTGCTTTTTCTTCATTGAGTTCGATAACGATCGCACCCATATTGGTGTCTAGTTCTACTACTGGTGGCATGTCTACCATGTGATATTCCTCTTTGATTGCAGCGCCTAAAATGACGCTGTTAAGTGGTGGCTAAAAAGTTGGTGATTAAAAAGTTATGGCTAGTCTAACGGCTTTTTTATCTCGTGTCATGTATCAGGCTGTTAATGCGTTCGCAAAAGCTGATAGAATAACGCAACTTTAGCTTTTTATTATCATTTTTAATAACTTGTTTTTAATGATTTGGTTTGAATTTTCCATGCTGCGTGATGGCACGTAGCATGAACTGACAATTTGCGTTAGGAGCAATGCCCGATGAGTGAGCACTCAAGCAACAATGCACAAAAAGACGAACAAAAAAACGATTTTATTCGCAATATCATTCGTGACGATGTCAAGGCACAAAAATACCCACAAATCGTGACGCGTTTTCCGCCAGAGCCAAACGGTTACTTGCACTTGGGGCACGTAAAATCTATCTGCTAAACTTTGGCGTGGCCGAAGAGTTTGGTGGTGTTTGTAACCTGCGTTTTGATGACACCAACCCAACCGCAGAAAAGCAAGACTTCATCGACAATATCGAAAATGATGTCAAATGGCTTGGATTTGAGTGGGCAGGAGAGGCGCACCATGCGTCAGGCTACTTTGACCAGCTTCATGCTTGGGCGATTCAGCTTATCAAACAAGGCGACGCTTATGTAGATTTGCAATCGCCTGAGCAAATTAAAGAAAACCGTGGCTCATTCAATGAGGCAGGCACAGCATCACCACATCGTTCTGCCAGTGTTGAAGAAAACTTGTCCCTCTTTAATGACATGAAAGAAGGTAAGTTTGCAGAAGGTAAAGCCGTGTTGCGCGCCAAGATTGATATGGCAAGCCCAAACATGAATATGCGTGACCCCGTTATCTACCGCGTCATGCATCAAGCGCATCACCAAACGGGTGATAAATGGTGCATTTATCCGATGTATGATTTTGCCCATCCGCTCTCTGATGCACTCGAAGGCATTACCCATTCATTGTGTACGCTAGAGTTTGAAGATCATCGTCCATTTTATGATTGGGTCATTGACAAAATTGGCTTTGATGTACCACCGCACCAGTATGAATTTAGCCGCTTAAATGTCGATCATACCTTGACCAGCAAGCGTAAGCTTAAACAGTTGGTTGACGAAAATATCGTTAGTGGTTGGGATGATCCGCGTATGCCGACGATCGCTGGCATGCGTCGCCGTGGTTACACACCAGAGGGTTTACGTGATTTCTGTGAGCGTGTTGGTGTAACCAAAGTAGACAGCGTCGTTGACTTTCGCTTATTAGAATTTAGTATTCGCCAATCATTAGAGACGACCACAGGTCGTGGTATGGCAGTGCTTAAGCCATTAAAAGTGACCATTACCAACTTTGCCGAAGCGGTCAGCAGTTGGGAATCGCAAAAAGCGGACAGCGTCAACGCTCGCTTTGATGATGCTTCGCAAACCTTATGGCTCACGCAGCCAAAACATCCTAATGTCGACATGGGTGAGCGTGAGATTCCATTCACTGAGACTCTCTATATCGATCAAGGCGATTACGAGATAGAGCCGCCAGCAGTATAAGCGTCTATCACCAGAAAAGCCAGAAATTCGTCTGCGTAACACCTATGTGTTGGCAGTGACCGAACATGTGCTAGATGACGCAGGTAATGTCGTTGAACTAAAAGCGACGATTGATCCGGCGACTTTGGGTCAAAATCCTGAAGGTCGTAAGGTTAAAGGCGTGATTCATTGGGTATCAGCTAGCCAAGGCATCCCAGCAACAGTGCGCATGTATGAGCAGTTATTTAGTGTCGAAGACCCAAGTGGCGTCGCTGACGTCCACCAAGCATTGAATCCTAACTCGTTGACTGAACTCAATGCCGTGGTTGAACCTTCATTGGTGAATGCGGACGCTGGCACACGTTTCCAGTTTGAGCGTGAAGGTTACTTTATCTCTGATAGCGAAGACCATAGCACTGACAAACCAGTCTTTAACCAAATCGTCAGCTTGCGTGACAGCTATAAGCCAGCTTAATTTATCACTATTAGCGGCATTAGCGCTTATTTGAAAAACTACTGAACAATAGTGGTTTGCAAGCTTGCCCATTTCTAGTACGCTAGGGATGGGCTTTTTTGTGCATGATTATAAAGTGATTGATCGTAAGATTGAGGAAATAATAATGGCAAAATTTTTAAACAGCAGTGGCACGACTTACCATTTAGAAGAATTGATTAAAAATGCGTCTGATAGGTTGATTATCATCAGTACCTATCTGAAGCTGAATGAACGTATTAAAGAGTTGCTAGAAGATCGTAATCGTCTCAAAATTGATATTAGAATCGTTTATGGCAAGAATGATTTGCACCCAGAAGAGATAAACTGGCTTAAAAACCTGACCTTTATTCGCACCAGCTTTTGCAAAAACTTGCATGCAAAGTGTTATCTGAATGAAAACGAATGCATTATTACCAGTTTGAACCTTTATGAGTTTAGCCAAGTCAACAATAATGAAATGGGCGTGCTGATTTATCGTAATGAAGATGCCAAACTATATGCCGATACTTATGAGGAGGCACAGCGCATTATTCGTATCAGCGATGAAGTGCGCATGTCGCTTGAAAAAGTGACCGAATCTGATGGTAGGACTGATAATACTGCTACTGCCAGTTATACAATGCCCAGCAATAATGCTAATACAACGGTCGCACCTACTGCTACAGAAGCGGCAACGCTAATTACTCTAAATTAACGACGGCGAAACTTGCCAAAGAGCTGGGTTTTAAGACCCAAGAGTTAAATGATAAGTTACTTGCAGCGGGATATTTACAAGAGCAAGAAGGTGAGCTTACATTAACAGATGCTGGGCGTGCAGCAGGTGGTACTAGTAAAAAAGGTAAATTCGGTGATTTTTGTTTGTGGGATTCTGGGATGGTGATCTGATTCATTCGTTAAGTGTATGCTAAATTACTTAGTAATAAACAGAATAACCGCATTACAATCCTTCACAAGGCAGTCATAACCAGTTTGCTAAGATAAAATAGAATTTTTGCTGACGTGCTTTGAGTTATTGTGTAATATCTGACAGGGCACGTTGATAATAAGAAGTACGTTGATAATAATAGAGCACGCGAATATCTTTGGATATTAGTGCTCATCACTAACATAGCTAAGGAATTGAGCATGGCACATTTACGTTTAGGCGATACCGCACCGAATTTTGACGCTGCAACCACGGAAGGTGACATCAACTTTCACGAGTGGGCAGGCGATAATTGGGTGGTTTTTTTCTCCCATCCAGCTGATTTTACGCCAGTATGTACCACTGAGCTTGGCCGTGCTGCGGCACTGAATGGCGAATTTCAAAAGCGTGGTGTCAAGCCAATTTGTATCTCTGTTGATGGTATCGATGACCATCATGCGTGGGCCAAAGACATTGGTGAGACTCAGGTACTGAGCTAAATTTTCCAATCATTGCTGATCCGAACAAAGAAGTCGCTGAGCTGTATGACATGATGCATCCCAATGCAGACAGCACGCATACGGTACGCAGTGTGTTCATTATTGATCCAAACAAAAAAATTCGTCTAACGCTGACCTATCCTGCTAGCTGTGGTCGTAATTTTGACGAGATTATCCGTGTCATTGATGCTCTGCAACTGTCTGATGAATATAATATTGCGACGCCAGTTGACTGGAAAGACGGTGATGATGTCATCATTCCACCAAGTGTCAAAAACGAAGATATTGCGGCTAAATACCCTAAAGGTTATACAGAAATTAAGCCTTATTTACGTACCACGCCTGCACCCAATAAATAAGTAGCATGATTGGATGAATGAAATTAAGCCTCATGACGTAACGTTGTGGGGCTTTTTGTTGTTTAGTATCTGATCAAAAAAGCAAGCCTAATAAGGCTTTGCTATGATGAGCAGAGTAGGATATAACTGTTGTATAAAGGATGGTCAGTCTTCATTTATCATCAACAGCGTAATAACCATAATAAAACCAGATAGCGTTGAGTCGCTTTTGTCCAATCTTACAAGGAGTTTGCCATGAAAAAACTATACGTCACCCGTACCGCGCCCAATCCACGTAAAGCCCTTATTTTGTTAGCATCAAAAGGCATCGATGTCGATGATATGGATGATGTGGACGTGATTGACATTGATTTTGCTGCCAATGAGCAAACGTCAGACGAGTTCACCAAAATAAATCCAATGCAGACCGTGCCAGTTCTCATACTAGGGGATGGCACGGTACTCAATGATTCGCAGGCTGTATGTGAGTATCTCGACCGTGTCTATGGTGAGCGTTCGGTGATGGGTAATGATGTGATACAACGTGCGCAAGTGTGCGCTATGCGCCGCATTGCTGAGTTTGAGGTATTGTATAACTTTATGCTGGCTTTTCAGCACAGCCATCCGTCCAAAGCCCAACGCGTTGAGCAAGTCCCAGAGTTTGTCGCGCCATCTGTTGCACGAGCTGTTAAAGCTCTTGCTTATTTTGAAAATATTTTAGAAGGTCGTGAGTATTTGGTCGGTGAACAATTAAGCTTTGCTGATATCGTCCTATATCTCGGTTTGGATTTTGGTAAAGTCCTTAACGTAAATCCGAACGAGCAGGGCGAAAATCTTGCGCGTTTTTATCAAATGATGAATGAGCGTTTTAGTATTAAAAATATGGCAAAAGCCAAAATTGCTCATACAAACGAGTAAGCCTAGCGCGAAAAATTAAAAATGTGACATCATTGATGGTCTTGAATAATTGATGAAATTTCCAATTATCTGAGACCATTGATTTTTTATGGTACCTTTAAATATTAAAATAGCAGTTACGATGAATCCATAAAAATAAACACTTTGTTACAACCATGGTAATCAACGGCGCTATAGTGGTGAATTGTGACGCTTTATTAAAGTGGATATCATCAGCCCTTATTGTTAAATATTTAACCTGATTTTTTAAATACTTTGACTTAAAAAAGGGATAACCACAAGGTATGACTGCTATGACCTCATCTGTTAAAAAATGGCCAATTCGATTCACTTTACTACCAAGTTTGTTGGCACTAAGCTTGGCATTAAGTGCTTGCCAAGATGCCTCTTTGCCCAATGAAAGTGAGGTACAAGAAGGCACTCAGAAAAGCGCTGATGCAATAAATGATGATGGCATAGATATGAATGCCGATGCAGTAACGGATGATACTCAGATGGATAACATGAGCGATGAAGAGAAAATGATTGCCAATCTTTCACGTTATCGTTGGACATTGCTGTCTGTAATGGACAAAGGCGCACAGCCATTAAATATGCTGACGGATATTAAAGACCAAGTGCGTTTGTCTTTTAATCAATACCAAGGTGAGAATACGTTAAGTTATAGCGTTGGTTGTAATACCATGAGCGCCGGCTACCAATTGCAAGGTCACACTTTGACTATTGAAGAGGGTATGAGTACGAAAATGTCTTGTGGTGAGCTCGATAAGGCTGAAAATAGTTTAAGTCAGCTGATGCAAGGTGAAAGCCAGTTAACATTAGTGAAAGCTAACAGTGCCAAAGATGGCGACGCTAAAGACAACAACTCTCAGGATGATAGTCTTAAGAGTGATAAGCCAATATTAACCCAAGTGACCAGTGTCGGAGCAACGTTGATTTGGGAAGGCAGGCTTACCTCACAAGCCAAGTATAATAGTAAAGGTGAGACCGTATTCTGGGCAGTAAGCTCGAAAATGATACCTTGCACTGATAATGGCTCAGAGATGTGTCTACAAGTGAAACCCATTACCTATGATGACCAAGGTATTAAAACGAGCGAAGGCAAGTGGGCAGTCTTTACGGATGAAATCGATGGCTATCAGCATGATGGCATGCATGATGAAGTATTACGTCTACAGCGCTACCCATTAGACAGTGACGATAGCAATAGTACAGAAGGCGAAGAATATGCTTATGTGTTGGATGCAGTGATTGAAAGTGCCGTCGCAGAGTAGTCGGTTTAAGCCGTTGCATTTTTATAGTAAAGCGATTTTATAGCAAAACGATAGTGTAAATAACTTAGACAGTTCGAAAAACACGCGCTATTTAGACGCGTGTTTTTTTATGCTTGTTTTATAAGCGTTCTTAACGCAAATTGCCTAGATCTTCTTCTGTCAAACGCCAGCGACCTTTTTTCTTAGACGCACCGCGCCCACGCATGGCGCTGTTTAATATTAATTTATTCATGGAATGGCTTGAATGCGCATGACAGATGGCGCAGGCAAGACCATCGGCGGCATCTTGCTGTGGCACGACATCCAAAGATAGTATGCGGCAGACCATCTCTTGCACTTGCTCTTTGGCCGCTGCACCATAACCGCAAACGGCTTGCTTAATCTGGCGTGCAGTATATTCTGATACTTCTAAGTCTAGAGCAACCATAGCGGCAATAGCAGCACCTCGCGCTTGCCCAAGTTTCAACGCTGAGTCAGGGTTTTCTGCCATAAACACTTGCTCAATGGCAGTATAGATAGGCTCATCAGCATATTTCAAATGATGCTGTGTGATGCGCGTTAAGCCATTAAAGATGCGCTTTAGACGTTCAGGCATCTCTTTGGTGTCGGTACGTATGGTACCTGCATCGATATAGGTGAGTTTGTCGCCCGTCTGTTGGACGATGCCATAACCGGTCATGCGCGAACCAGGATCAATTCCAATAATAATTGCCATAATATCCCATCTTGCTTACATTTTATTTTCAATCCTATATAAGTTGGATACGGTGTCAGACTCGCTCAGCCTACTACTCGTAGTACCTTTACTCATCTTCCTTGTATCCAAATTATATTGTACCGACTATATGGCTTAAAAATCAGCCTTAAGTTTGATAGTATAGCAATCAATCCCCATATACATCATATGTTAGCCATCTTAATTTGCATGGCGCTCAATTTATTGGTTTTTATTTTATAGGACGACACTTTATGGGTCAGATAGTTGGTATTGCCATTGTTTGGTTTATTATCGAAATGCTACTTTGGTATTTGCTTGCTCAGTTTATGAGTGGTTGGTGGGTATTTATGTGGTTTATTATCGCCGCAGTCATCGGTATCTCCCTCTTGCGTAAAGGGATGGCTGCCCTCAATCCAATGGCGCAGCAAATGAAAGCAGGTGGCCTGATGAACCCATCGATGCGTCCGCAAGAATCAACCATGATGAAAAGTGTGGCCATGGCAGCGGCTGGTATTTTGCTACTCATTCCAGGTGTGCTGAGCGATTTACTCGCATTATTGGTGATATTGCCACCCGTGCAAAAGAAGCTCAAAGACTTTGCTAATAATTATGTCATGAATAATCAGCAAAAAATGATGGAAATGATGGCCAAGCAAATGGGTGGACAGATGGGCGGCGGACAAAATCCGTTTGGTGGCATGGGTGGTCAAAACCCATTCGGCGGCGCAGGTGGTATGAATAATCAAAATCCATTCGGTCAACAACAAAACCCGTTTGGTGATGGGTTTAAACAGCATACAACGATTGATGGGACAGCAAAAACCATTCCCAAGGATGTGAAAAAAATCACCAAATCTGCTAATGATGAATAGTTAAATTAATAGGCAAGCATAAGAAAAGCCCCTTTCATCAATGATAAAAGGGGGCTTTTTAATGGTTATTACTAAGTCTTTATGAAATGGTAGATTATAAGTGAACCTACCAAATATTATTAGAATAATAATTAACTGAATAGAACAACCGAAGTGCCGCTGTAAGATGGTGACCCATGAACCGTGAAGTTCAGCGGATGCGTCACTGCCTCTGCAGGTTTCCTGATACACCGCAAGCGATGCAGGCATACACAATGAAGCAATAGGTACCACATCCTGGTAAAGCATTATCGGCTCAGGGAATAAACATCTACTAGCCAACACTTCAGAATATAATTATCTTAACGAATGGTTTGAATGATTGCAAGTATGATTTACAGATTGATACGTAGATTTAGAGAGTGGCATTATTGCTATTAAGTTTTAACCGCCTTTTCTACTGTATAAATGTGCTTTAAATAAGTATGCTTTAACGCTTAAGAGTGGGCGTAAAATGACGATTTTTCAGCTATTTTAAGATGTGTGTTAATATAGAGGGCTTTAAACATCCTAATATAGCATTATAGGCGTTCATTCACTTGAGGAGCGGTAATCCATGACCAATACCCAGCAACAATCAGCATTTATCGATGATAATCAGGCTCAGCTCAATAGTAAGCAGGATGGCGATCAAAATAAAAAAGTGCCGCATGTCTTAATGATATTAGATGGTTTTGGGCATCGTGAAGACGATAAGGATAATGCGATTGCTGCCGCCAATATGCCAAATTTGGATAGGATTTATCAGCAATATCCGCATGGATTGATATCTGCTTCTGGAGAAGACGTTGGTTTGCCAGATGGGCAGTTTGGCAATTCAGAAGTTGGGCACATGAACTTAGGTGCGGGTCGCGTTCTGTATCAAGATTCGACTCGTATCTCAAGTGAAGTGGCCAATCGTGAGTTTTATAAAAACGAAGCTTTAGTCAAGGCGGTTAAAGCCGCGAACGAGTTGGGTGGTAACGTCCATATCATGGGTTTGCTGTCAGATGGTGGTGTACATTCGCATCAAGATCACATCGAAGCAATGTGCCACTCGGCGTTAGTGCACGGCGCCAAAAATGTCTTTGTACATTGCTTCTTGGATGGACGCGACACCCCACCTAAATCGGCGGATAAGTATATTAATCGTCTGCGGGACCATATCAATAAGCTTAATGCTCATTATGAAGGCGGCCGCGTACAGATTGCCAGTATCATTGGGCGCTATTATGCAATGGATCGTGACAATCGCTGGGATCGCGTCCAAAAAGCCTATGAGCTTATCACTGAAGGTAAAGCCGATCGTCTGTCTACGCGTGCAGATGGCGCAGTACAAGCTGCTTATAAGGCACGCGAAACCGATGAGTTTATCAATCCAACGGTAGTGATTGGCCGTGATGAAGTGCCATATACCGTTGATGACAATGACGCGCTTATCTTTATGAATTTCCGTGCTGACCGTGCCCGTGAGTTGGCGCAAGCTTTTGTCTTGCCAGATCATGAGTTTTCAGGGTTTGCCCGCAATAAGCAGCCAAAACTTGCGGCATTTGTGATGCTGACCAAATATTCTGATGTTTTAGCAGACAATCCAAAAACTAGCGTTGCTATTATCCTACGTCGTTGACCAATACGCTTGGCGAGTATTTGCAAGACAATGGTAAAACTCAGCTGCGTATCGCTGAAACTGAAAAATACGCACATGTGACGTTTTTCTTTAGCGGTGGTCGTGAAGAAGAGTATGAGGGTGAAACACGTATTCTCGTACCCTCTCCAGATGTGGCGACTTATGATCTGAAACCAGAGATGAGTGCGCCTGAAGTGACCGATAAATTAGTGGCTGCCATTGAATCAGGCAAATATGACGTGTTAATTGTCAACTATGCCAATGGTGATATGGTAGGTCATACAGGGATTTTTGATGCGGCTGTAAAAGCAGTAGAGGCACTAGATGTTTGTGTTGGCCGTATTGAGTCAGCAGTACGCGCTGCTGGCGGTGATATGCTTATCACAGCAGATCATGGCAACTGTGAGCAGATGCAAGATTACGAAAGCGGTCAAGTACATACTCAACATACCACTGAACATGTGCCACTCATTTATGTGGGTGAGAAAAACTTACAAGTACGTAGTCGTGGTAAGTTGAGCGATGTCGCACCAACTATTTTGGCGCTGATGGATATTGAGCAGCTACTGAAATGACGGGTGAAAGCTTACTGGTTCCAGCGTTGTAAGTTGGGCATTTAATACTATTAAATTGACAACTTACTAGCGTTGTTAGAACTAATAGAAAGAGGAGAGATATTTATTGTCTCTCCTTTTTTTGATCTGTTTTTTAAGAGATATTTATCTTTAAATGTTTGGATAGTAAGGAAAATAAGCGCAAGCATGATATTTCGCCTGCTAAACAAACTTGACACCGCTACTCATCATTTGATGAAATCATATTAGTTATCGTGAATGTTACTTGCAATACTCTCCTAGTCTTAGACTGGCTCTTGGTGCTATCTTATGAGATAAATATTCATCCATATATCTATAAAAATAATTCTATTATTAAACGAGTTCTCTTATGCGTTCTATTTATTTTATGCGCTTACCAGTAGCGAAGCGATTGGGCAAACAAGCAATGAAGGTATTCACTGCGCCGACTATTTTTAAAGCTGCATTGATGATAGGTCTGATTGGGCTCAGCACTGCTAGTATGTACGCACAAGCAGCGAGGTCACCAGCTAATGTGACCATCAATAATCCCACCGCCAGTCTACAACTGATTAGCTTAAATACCGATGAGATAGCCACAGAAGATGACACTAATAATTTATCAGATGTCGCTGATATGCTTGAGTCGGCCGACCAAGTTGACGACTCGATAGACAGTGTCGCAGATGAGAGTGCCTTGACCGATGATACGAACGAGATTGATGTCAGTATTCCACCTGAAGTTGCGCAAGTATCATTGAATGCGATTTCTCCAGAAACGCTCAAGACGTTTGTTGCGGTAGTGGATTTGGTACGCCGTGAATATGTAGATGCGGTCAATGATGAAGAGCTGTTCAATAATGCGTTGAGTGGTATGTTGACTAAGCTAGATAGTCATGCTGAATTTTTAGATGCTGAGGCTTATGAAAATTTGCGTGCCTTTACCGAAGGTGATGTGGGTGACGTCGGTATTAAAGTCAATTATCAGCCTACAGATGGCTATTGGGTGATTACAGAGGTTATTGACGCATCGCCTGCAGATAAAAAGGGCATTGCGGTTGGCGATTATTTACATCAAGTCGGTGATTTCAAACTTGATGAAGATAAAGAAAGTAACGATATCGAGCAGCTTTTGACAGGGATTGCAGGTACGCAAGTAGATGTTGTCACCTCAAAAGCTGGTCGCCGCAAACATACCACGACCTTGCAGCGTAATAACAGCCACCCTCAAACGGTCGAGGCAAGTCTCATTGACGGTATCGCTGTTATTAAGTTACCTGCCTTTCAAAATAATAGCCGTGAAAAACTCTTGGAAGGCTTGATAGATCTAGATGCACCTATTACAGGTATCTTGCTAGATATGCGTGATAATCCAGGCGGGGTGCTAACGTCGGCGGTGAGCGTAGCCAGTTTGTTTATGAGCGACACTGATGTGGTACAAGTAAAGGGTCGTCAAAGTGATACGCGTACGCTATCCACTCAAGGTCTGGCGATACTTGAATCATTGCCAGTGGTGGTGCTACAAAATCGCTATTCGGCGTCAGCGGCAGAGGTGCTTGCTAGCAGCTTACAAGCACAAAAACGTGCCACAATCGTTGGTGAAGTCAGCTATGGTAAAGGGTCGGTACAGTCAGTCATCCCACTGAATGATGAGCAGGCTGTCAAACTAACCGTCGCCAACTACATGACAGCGTCAGGCAATAAGATCGATGGAATCGGGGTAGAGCCTGATTTAACCTTATCAGGTAGTGAAAGTACATGGGAGCAGCAAGCGCTCGCTTTACTAAAAACAAAAGCACTTGATTCGGGCATTCGTTTTGTCCGAAAACCTGCCAAAGTTGATCAAGCGGTGGCAGGCAATAGGGTTCAGTAAGGCTCGCTTAAAGACAGGCTATCACGATATATCAACGTTAAAATATCATTTATCGTTATTCAAAAATAGCGAATGCTATGGCTCGAATTGATCCTCAGCTATCTCTAGTTTTTTCATGCGATAGCGTAAAGAGCGAAAAGTGGTGCCTAGTAGTTCAGCTGCTTGCGTTTTATTCCAAGCCGTTTGTTTTAGCGCGGTAATAATCAACTGTTTTTCTTGTTCTTGTAGGTAGTGTTCCAACCTTGAGAGGGTAACTGACCATCCTCTAATTTGCTTAGAATTGCTTTTTCATCACTTTCTTGCAGAATAGGTCGATGGGTGACAGATTCTTCGTGATTGTGACGGGCTGTATGGTTGGGGTTTTCTGCATGATGGCTTTCTGAACGCTGTATCATAGAAGGGTAGTGCTGAGCGTTAGTACGATAAGGGTGCAAGTTGGTCGTCACTTGCTTGACCTGTGGCGCTATAGTCTCATCCATAGATTGAATGACTTTTTCTCTATTTTCTATCGATTGAGCGACCATTTGGTTGTTTGTTTGACGCTCAGAATGTTGAGTATTATTGACAACCGCTGGTTCACTCTTCTGATCTTGAGAGACTGCGCGGTGATGGGTTATATCAATATCAGGCAAACCCAAGTGGCTGATGTCAATGTGCGGTGTCTCTGCTAGGGTTACTGCACGTTCAAGGACGTTACGCAGTTCACGAACATTGCCCGCAAAGTTATGATCTTGCAAACGTTCGCATGCCTCAACAGTGAGTATCGGTGGGTTCTCTAACTGCCATTCATCAGCAATTAATGCTAAAAAGTGCTTGGCTAATACAGGGATATCATCACGACGTGCATTGAGCGTCGGCAGTTTTAACTCAATCACATTGATACGGTAGTACAAATCTTGTCGAAACGCACCGTCTTGCACCAATTGGTTTAGATTTTTGTGGGTGGCGGACAAGATACGAATATCTACGGGAACCTCTTTGGTATCACCAATGGCTCTCACCGTTTTTTCTTGAATGGCGCGCAGTAGTTTTACCTGCATGGCTAAAGGCAAATCAGCCACTTCGTCTAAAAATAACGTGCCGCCATTGGCTTGCTGAAACAGCCCTTGCTTGTCAGCGACAGCTCCTGTAAAGCTGCCTTTTTTATGACCAAAAAACTCTGATTCCATCAGCTCTGATGGTATCGCCCCACAGTTTACTGGTACAAAGCTACCATCACGGCGTGGGCTTAAATCATGAATCAATCGGGCAACCACTTCTTTACCAGTACCCGAAGCGCCTGACAAAAATACAGGTGCTTGTGAGCGTGCTAATTTTAAAATAGTATTTTCAGTGGGTGCATCACCGCAGAATCACCAATGAGTCTACTGTCCAGCAGTTTTTGTTCGGGTGAGCATTCGGCTGTGGCTTTTGTTTCATTGTCTTGATGAATAACTTTTAAAGCATTTTCCACCAGTTGACGTAGGCGCGGTAACTCAAGAGGTTTATTCACAAAGTCAAAAGCACCAAGCTTCAATGCTTCAATGGCGAGGTCCATACTGCCGTGAGCAGTAATCACGGCAATGGGCGTACTAGAGCTATTACTGATTTCTTTTACCAACTCTAGTCCTGACCCATCAGGCAGCTTTAAATCGGTCAGACAAAAATCGTAATCATTGTCTTGCCAGTATGATCTTGCTTGTGACAGAGTATATGCTACATCACTTTTAATGCCCATTTTGGTCAAAGTAATTTGCATCAATCGGCACAGATCCACTTCGTCATCAACGACTAGCGCGGTTGTTGTCATACATCATCTCATCGTATTCAATAGCTATAAAATGGTAAAAACCAAGAGGCCTTAATGGCAAAGTATTCCATATAATATTAATACTTGGTAACGTTAATATTTATAAAATAGTGGCATTAACATTATGTTCAGTTTTATTTACATGAGTATCAGCGCCAATAGCAGGTGCTATCAAGCGAAAACAGGTTTTTTCATGTTCAGGAATATAAAGCAAACGAGTTTGGTTGGCCTCACAAAAAGCTTGTGATAAATACAGTCCTAAGCCTGTCCCTGCTTGATCTGTCGTAAAAAATGGATTGAATAAATGTTCTAAGTCTTTGGTGCTAACCCCACGACCAGCATCCAAGATATCAATTATAACATCGTTATCCGCACAATAAATCTCGATTTCCACATAGGCATGAGGGTGGGCGTAGCTACTGTAGCGCAAGCCATTGTTGATTAAATTGATTAAGACTTGCTCTAGTTGATGCGTGTCGAATGATATGGTCGGTTGTGTTTTTACGTGTAGAAAAACATCGTGTCCTTGAAAGTAATTCTCTAAAAATGTTGGCATCCAGTCTGCCAGTATAATCGACTGCTGGTTTGCAGTTTGCTGGCGAGACAATTTTAGTACATCTTCGATAATGCGATTCACGCGTTTTGTTTGTGAAAATATCATTTGATAAAGCTCATGATTCGCTGCCATATCGTCATTTGAGATAGTCGCCGTTATTGTATTATCTGCTGTATCGACTTCTAGATTGGCTTCTATAACATCTTCCATTAATAATTGGCTGGCTTGTGATATCGCTGCCAAAGGATTCCTTATTTCATGGGCGATGCTCGCCGTCAATTGCCCTAAAGAAGCCAGTTTCAATTGTTGGGCACTGGCTTGCTCGCGGCGTAAGTCCTCTAACATTATCAATTTACTGTCATCTTTTAATGGAATAATTTGTACGCGCAGTTTACCGAATATGGAAGCGTTTGCGACTGCAGGCAAATCATAAATAAAGGTACGTGATTGGCCTGCCGCTACTGACAAACAGGCTTTAAATAGCTGCGTATGTTGTTGACCAAGCTGCTGCTGAAAGTTAGATAAGAGTGCACTGCGAGTATTGTTTCGAGTATCTTTTGTATCAATAGAGGTGTTGTGCAATGATGCGGAAGGGGTGTGCGAAAGGCTAAGTAATTGGTGAGCGGCAAGGTTTGCTAAAACGATATGCTTTTTATCGATGACGATGACACCATTGACCATTTGCGTGATGACTTCTTGGTTGATGACGTTTAATCGTTCAACTTCTTTAGCGTGACTCGCTGCTACTTTCTCAAGTTGTACCAAACGCTGTGAGATGGACCAGCTCAAACCACCAACCGCCAAAAAGCTGGCTGACATGAGCAATGCGTCCCCTAAATTTGCTAAGCTCATGCTATTGGCAATGGCATAAAAGAATTGCTGATAAATGACAAAAATAATAGCGAGTAAGGTAATAATTAAGGCTTGTGAGCCGTGTAGCAACATAAAACTCGCTGCGACGACCACCATATATAGCATGGTCAACTGTAAATCAGGCGCACCCGCTGTATATAGTAATAAGCTTAATATAATGACGTCTAATACTAAACCAAAAGCTAACTGCCGCCGCATTTGATGATTAACGACATAAAACAAGCCAAGTAAAATAAGACTCAGTAGGAAATAAAAGCTAAGCGTTGTTTGTTGTAAAAAGCTTGGTAGAGAGAGGCTGTTGTCAGAGTGAGCGGTGATATATACCATCAGTAGAGAAAACAGACTAACAGCAAAGCGGTAACTGCTATAAATAAGCCCCAACCTGCGCAATTGAGGTGGAGATAGCGTGTCATCACGATGCAAATAATGAGTAACAGTAGAGACGATATTAGTAGCAGGCTTCATAGATTGACCGCAATAAGGGAACAGTTGCTAGGGCGTGTCCTCATTTTAAAAATAGGGATAAAATGAGATAAATTACAATCAAACAAGGAATATATCGTCATTAATATCGGGATATTTGACGATACTTGATAAAATTTAGCCATTTTCAGCCCATGTAGATGTCCATCAATTGAACTGAGGACACGCCTAATGAGTTATGGCTGAATTAGACCATGACGAATGGCCAAATGTGTTAACTTCACATCGCTATCAACCCCAACTTTCTCATAAATACGATAGCGGTAAGTGTTGATGGTTTTGACACTCACAAATAGCTGATCAGCGATTTGCTGCGGGCTTTGACAGTTAACGACCATCATTGCCACCTGTTTTTCGCGATCACTCAGTAAGTCAAAAGGTGAGTTGGCATTATCTGACAACAAAACATCAGCCAGTTGCTCAGCGACATCTTGGCTAAAATAACGACCACCTTGATAGATTTTTTTGACAGCGCGAATCATCTCATCGAGCGGCGTGCCCTTCGTAATATAGCCATTGACCCCCGCTTTGATAAGCATCGAAGGATACGGCTGCGCTGACATACTGCTGACGGCCAATATTTTGATACCCATATCCAGCTGAATTAAGCGTTTGGTTGCTTCAAGCCCACCAATATTAGGCATATTGACATCAAGCAAAACCACATCAGGCGCAATTGTTTGGCCAATTTGATGGCCATGTCACCACTGTCCGCTTCGCCGATTACTTCAATATCGATACTATCTGACAACATGCGGCTAATACCCATTCTCACCAAATCATGATCATCTACTACCAGTACTTTAATCATAACGATACTCTTTATTGTTTGTCAGAATGAAGGCTTTTATTGACGCTAAATGACAAAAAATAAAATCATTAGAGTCGTTTTTTTAGTTTTGGAAAAAAATAAAATATTGCTAATCTTTTAGATAGATACCATTGTTTTATATAACAAAAAACGAATAATTACAGTGTTCAAAGTTAAGATATATTGCTGAAATGTGAGTCAATGTTTCTGTAATATAAAGTGGTTGTAGTAAAATTTGAATTACACCAAAATAAATTATTAAATCAGCTTGATACATTAAACTTAAATGCAAACCATGATACACTAAAAATACAAAAACTCTATACGAGTACTTATAAACCCATTCATAAACGCTACGTACGTTGTTGCTATTGGTTAGTATGTAACTGATTCTCTAATTAACAGCATCGTGACAGCAGGAGGCATAATGAAGCAACTACCATTAACCAAACAGCAATTAATCGCTGCTATGATTTCATTGAGTTTGGGCAGTGTTGCACAAGCCGCACTTACTATTAATGGTAGCGCTGACACTAGCTCTAGTGCTCGCATGAGTTGGGGCGGTGCCGATAGTTTGTCTGAAGCACGCAATATTATGTACAAATCCAAAGGCTCAGCTATCAAGAAAGTTGATAGTGGCAATGGTACGACCAGTATCACCAACGCCAATAGCTTCGGTAGTAGTAATAACAGTTACAATAGCAGTAATAGCTACAATACAACGTATCGTGGCTCATTTGGTAGCAGTAACATGATACCGATCAGCACTGATTCGCGTAGTGTCGCGGTCATCGATGCTGAAACGGGTGAATCTATTTATGAAAAAGATGCTGACATTGCACGCCCAATGGCCAGTATCTCTAAAGTGATGACGGCCATGGTCGTATTGGATGCTGGTCTCGATATGCGTGAAGAGCTCACACTCGATCCAGAAGATTTCGTCGGCCCTAAGCGAGCCAGCTCTAACCTTAAATCAGGCGATCGTTTGAATCGTGCCGAGATGTTGCTCATGGCATTGATGAAATCAGAAAACCCAGCAGCAAAGAGTTTAGCGCGTAATTATCCAGGTGGCTATACCGCCTTTATACGTGCCATGAATCGTAAAGCTCAAGATCTGGGTATGACCACAGCTTTCTTTGGTGATCCAACGGGTCTTGATAAGCGCAACGTCGCTTCATCAAACGACTTGGTTAAAATGGTTCGCGCGGCGGGCAACTATGACGTGATTCGTCGTTTCTCGACCACCAAGAGCTATGACTTTTATGTGTCTAACTACTCAAGTGGTAACCGTACTTATAAAGCCAATAACACCAGTAGCTTGGTTCGTGCCGGTGATTATCCAATTGGTATCTCAAAAACAGGTTTCATCAATGAAGCTGGTCGTTGTGTGGTCATGGAAACGCGTGTGAATAACCGTCCAGCAATTATCGTCATCTTAGGAGCGAACAGCTCAGCTACACGTTGGGGTGATGCCAAAAATATTCTAAACAGTCTAGCGACACGCCGCACGGTATAACCTTACTGTTTTAGCATTTATAAAAAGGCTGTTATTCGATATAACAGCCTTTTTATTGTATTGAATTTAAAGTGTGTCTTCAATTTAATCAATGGACTTCTACATGGGCTAAAAATTTATCTCATTTTTATCTCCATTTTTAAAATGAGGACACACTCTAGGAAAAATAACATGACTCAAACATCGACTGTTATATCAGCACCAAAGCTATATTTACTGACCAATGACGATGAGTTTGCGCTGCTGTATCGCAAATTAGAAGCAGCACTAGCAACAGGATTCATTGCGCTGTTACAAATTCGTCGCAAGCAGATATTGGCGCTACCTGATGGTGAGTCTCGTCTATACGAAGAGGCTAGACAAATAGTTGAGTTGGCGAAAGCGTACAGCGTACCAGTCGTCATCAATGACAATATTAAACTGGCTGCCAAGCTCGGCGTTGGTGTGCATTTGGGTCAACAAGATGGCGAAGTCACTGATGCTAAGGACGAACTACATGCCAACCAAATGATCGGACGCACTTGTCATGGCAAGATAGAACTGGTTGAAGAAGCAAAAAATGAGGGCGTAAGCTATGCCGCTATGGGTGCGATTTTTACCTCAAATACAAAACCTAACGCCAATATTATCTCGCGCCAGCAGCTTATAGATGGCTGTCAGCAAAATATAGCGATATGTGTCATAGGTGGCTTGACGGCAGAAAATATCACCGAACTGGCAGGTTTGCCGATTACTTACGTGGCGGTCGTTGGCGATATTATGGATTTACCTGTGGATCAAATCGCTGCGCGCTGTAAACAATGGCAGCAGGCATTCTCTCAATGGAAAACGCCTGCTTGACCACTGGAACTTTGGTTTAGAAGGGATGTTTTAGAGTAAAAATGAGTCGTTATTCAGCATGTTCCATACATAGGGTAGCGTAAGGTAGTGCTTGTAAGCGCTGTTCTTCAATTTGCTCACCGCAGACTTCACATTTACCATAAGTCCCATTTTCAATACGACTTAGTGCATTTTCGACATAGATCAAACTTTGACGGGCTTCAACCATCAAATTTGTACGCATGTCGTTTTGACGATAAGAGATGGCTTGGTCTTCCCAATGCTCATTGAGGTCGTCTTGCGGGTTTTGGATATGATCTTCAATTTTATCGATACGAGTCTCATATTCTTCTTTAAGGGTTAGTAGGTTTTGTTTGGCAGCTTGGAGGTCGATACTCATTGGGTTCTCCTAATGGATTATTTTTATTGTAGGTATTATTTATTATCAGTGCTAATAGCATCTTAAACAGCTTTATTACTAAGTGCCACCACGAAATGTTACTGATTTTTATTAAAATTTAGCCATTTGTATTATTTTTATCCTCATTTTCAAAATGAGGACACGCCCGAGTAAAATTTAATAGTGCGTTCTTTATGAGCACTTGCTAGAAAACTGCTAGAATACACCGCCTCAAATTCTTGCTTGGTTGCTTTTATACAGCCACAGACAAGAGCAGCCGATTTGATAAATATTTTCAGTAATGAGTAAAGAGCCAACCGATAGATTAACAAGAGATGATGCATAGGAGCAGGTAATGAATTTTTTGCGTATGAGTGAGCTGAGCTTAACGGATAAAGTGGTGTTGATTCGTGAAGATCTCAATGTGCCTATTAAAAACGGTAAAGTCGCCAGTGATGCACGCCTGCAAGCCAGCTTGCCTACGATTAAGATGGCGTTAGAAAAAGGCGCGGCCGTTATAGTTTGTTCACACTTAGGTCGTCCAACTGAAGGCAGTCCTGAGTCGATATATTCGCTAGCACCAGTTGCTGAGTATTTAAGCGATAAATTAGCCACACAACTTTCAACGCCCGTTAGCTTAAACAATGACTACCTTACTAAAGGCGTGGCAATTCAAGCAGGCGAGGTCATGCTATTAGAAAACGTGCGCTTTAATCAGGGCGAAAAGAAAAACGATGCGGATTTAGCACAGAAATACGCTGATTTATGCGATGTATTCGTGATGGATGCATTTGGCACCGCACATCGTGCGCAGGCCTCAACAGAAGGCATTACCCAAGCTATGCATCGAGCAGGAAAAACAGCTTGTGCAGGACCTTTATTGGCGGCTGAGCTTGATGCGTTAAGCTTGGCACTTGAGACCCCAGCACAGCCAATGTTGGCAATCGTTGGTGGTTCCAAAGTATCGACAAAGCTAGAAGTGCTGCACAGTTTGTCTGAATTATGCTCGCAGATTATCGTTGGTGGCGGTATTGCAAACACCTTCCTAGCGGCGCAAGGTCATAGCGTTGGTGCGTCACTGTATGAAGCGGACTTGGTTGAGACAGCTCGTGACATTATGACTAAGACTGAAATTTTATTACCTGAGTATGTTGTCGTTGCTGATAAAAATGAGATTGATTTTGCTGACTTCACGGGCTCATTACAACAAGCCACTGCGACCATCAAATCTGTCGATGCGATTGGCGAAAATGACATGATATTGGACATCGCTCCAGAAAGTGCTAAGCAATTAGCGGATGCTATTATCAACGCAAAAACCATTTTATGGAATGGTCCGGTCGGTGTTTTTGAAGTCGATGCTTTTGGTCAGGGCACACAAATCATAGCAAGTGCCGTTAAAAACAGCGAAGGATTTTCGATCGCTGGTGGTGGTGATACGCTTGCTGCAATTGATAAATATCAAGTGGCAGATGGCGTTAGCTACATGTCAACAGGTGGTGGCGCATTTTTAGAGTTTGTAGAAGGCAAGGTATTGCCTGCGGTTGCTGCTCTACAGATTGATGCGTAACGCTTTAACGATATTTAGCAGATGAGTAACATTAGCCGTACAATTTAGCCTCACCATCTCATGTACGCTGTATCAATAATATTTTGGCTACTATTCTTATGTTATTGTTTTAAGAGAAATAAGAATCAGTGGCCACTCATTATTATTAAGTAGTAATTATTTGTTTCTATACTGAAAATTATGATTGCATGTCTAATTTGCACTCTATAAAATAGCGCAAATCATGTATTTGACATGCTTTATTTATGAGGGATTTATTATGTTAAAACGCCATTTATTACTTGCTAGCGTACTTGCTGGTACTTTTGCAATCACTGCATGTAGCCAACAAACAGAAGAGAACGCCGAAGCTGCTGTTGAGTCTGCTGGTGATGATGTTGCTGCTAACGCTGATACTGCCGCTGCTGAAACAGAAGCCGCTGCTGTTGAAGCTGAAGTTGCTGCAAAAGATGCTGGTACTGAAGTTGCCGAAGGCGCTGAAACTGCCGGTGTTGCTGCTACAGATGCACTAAAAAACACTGGTGAAGCAGTTGTGGTAGGCGCAAATGAAGCCGTTGCCAAAACTGCTGAAGTGGTTGCCGATGGCGCATCTGCTGTTGAGAATAAAGCCAGTGAAAACGCAGTAGAAGCAGAACAACAGTACTAATCATCAATACATAAGCAACTGAACCTAAGCCATTGATCTACTAATTTGTTGATTGATGAATAGCTTATTAAGCTGTTGGTTGCAGATATTGATTGCTGTATAAGCCCTCAAAATATTTAAAAAGCTTTGGTGATAGCCAAGGCTTTTTTGTATTTAAAATCATAATCTAGAGGTTAGGGTGTGTCCTCATCTTTAGCGCATTTAAATATCCATTGATTGAATTGAGGGCAGGCCTTAGTCAGTCAAAAATATGATGCACAAGGTTTATCCGTTTTTTCAATTAGCTGCGTATCATATGGAACTTATCAAATTGTTTTATGAAACTCGCTATCATTCTGTTTTATGAATCAAGCAAAGAAAGAAATAGTCGGTTAACCGCTACGAAGCGCTGGCAATTTTTGCTATAATCACGGCGTAATAATTACGATCAAAAAACACCAGTTTTTTGCTGGTCTGACTATTATCAGGCTAGGGTTTTAGGGCAATTGTTGCAACATCGTATTTTTAAGAATGATTTCTTAATATCATATTCAAAATTTAATCAGAGAGCGTCTTATGGCTTTAATATCGTTACGTCAACTTCTAGATCATGCCGCCGAAAATAACTACGGTGTCCCTGCTTACAATGTCAATAATTTAGAGCAGATGCGTGCAATCATGATGGCAGCCGACGCCTGTGATTCTCCTGTTATCGTACAGGCTAGTGCTGGTGCACGCAGTTATGCAGGCTCTGCATTTTTGCGTCATCTGATTATTGCTGCTATCGAAGAGTGGCCACATATTCCAGTCGTTATGCATCAAGATCATGGTATGTCACCAGCGATTTGCCAACGCTCAATTCAGCTTGGCTTTTCATCAGTGATGATGGACGGCTCGCTCGGTGAAGACGGTAAAACGCCAATGGATTATGATTACAATGCCAGCGTGACTCGCGAAGTTGTCAAGATGGCACACGCATGCGGTGTTTCAGTAGAAGGTGAAATTGGTTGCTTAGGTAGTCTTGAGACTGGTATGGCTGGTGAAGAAGACGGCTCTGGCGCAGAAGGCGTATTAGATCACGAGCAGCTATTGACCAGTGCTGATGAAGCAGAACAGTTCGTTAAAGACACCAACGTCGATGCGTTAGCCATTGCTATCGGTACCAGTCATGGTGCGTATAAATTCACCCGTCCACCGACAGGCGACATCCTATCGATTGAGCGTGTCAAAGAGATTCATGCCCGTATTCCTAACACCCATTTGGTCATGCATGGCTCGTCATCAGTGCCGCAAGAGTGGCTAAAAGTTATCAATGAAAATGGTGGCAACATCGGTGAGACTTATGGTGTACCGGTTGAGCAAATCGTTGAAGCGATTAAGCATGGTGTGCGTAAAGTAAATATCGATACCGATTTACGTTTGGCATCAACGGGCGCTATTCGTAAATTCCTTGCAGAAAACCCTAGCGAATTTGATCCGCGTAAATACTTCAAAGCCTCTATGGTTGCGATGTCAGATATCTGTACCAATCGTTTCGAAGCCTTTGGCTCAGCTGGGCAAGCGCATAAAATTCGTCCAATCAGCCTTGAAGGTATGGTCGATTTTTATAAATAAGCGTTGCAACAAGATATGCTTATTTAATAGCATTTATCATTAAATAGCAGCTCAGTTCATTTTTTATATCAGCTCTAATAGAGGTAGTGGATTATGATTGGATTGATTAGTGGTCAAGTGCAGTATTTGATGGCACCGACTGCCTGTGTCATGACTACCTCTGGTGTCGGCTACGATATAGAGCTGCCGCTACCGTCATTTTGCCAGTTGCGTCTCAATGAGCAGGCGAGTATTTGGACGCACTTTCATGTGCGCGAAGATGCGCAGCTGCTTTATGGTTTTATCGATCGCAAAGAGCGTGACGTCTTTCGGCAATTGATCAAGATTAATGGCGTTGGGGCAAAAATGGCGTTAGCAATGCTGTCTGCGATGTCAGCTGCTGAGCTAAAGATGCATGTCGAGCAAGAGTCAGAGACGGCATTAACCCGTATTCCGGGTATCGGTAAAAAACAGCGCAGCGCTTATTGATTGAGCTAAAAGATAAGCTGAAAAATATCGAAGTCGATAGCAGTCATTTAGAGTTTGCCATGCAACCTGCTGAGGTGTCTCACGAGGGCAGCATCATCGCTGAGGTAGAAGGCGCGTTGATTAGCTTGGGCTATAAAGAAAGAGAGGCACAGCAAGCGATTAAAGCTGCTAAGAGTAATGGTAATACCTTTGCCGATACGCAAGGTTTACTAAAAGCCACATTGCAACAGTTGTCAGGATTTTGATTCATATAGCTCACTACCCTTGATAAGTATCAATAAGTCTTAAACAGATAAGCGACATTCATTGTCGCTTATTTTCGTTTTAGGCTGTGCTTTATTTAGTAGCTGCTTTATGATGTTTTGCATGACTTATACGTAGCGTTTGGTTATGCTATTTATACCTATTCTTTAAAGATAATGATTTAATATAATGATAAAACCTATGATGCAAGATCGTTTGATTAATCCATTCGAAGGGGCAGGCGATGCGCCTGATTCTAATATTCGACCGGCATTACTGGCTGAATATATTGGTCAGCCAGTGGTACGTGAGCAGATGGAAGTATTTATTGGCGCAGCGCGTGGTCGGGGTGAGGCATTAGATCATACTTTGATTTTTGGTCCGCCTGGTCTTGGAAAAACGACGCTTGCCAATATTATTGCTCGTGAAATGGGCGGTAATCTGCGTTCTACATCTGGCCCTGTCCTTGAGCGTCCGGGTGATTTGGCAGCGATGTTAACCAATTTGGAAGAAGGTGACGTGCTCTTTATCGATGAGATCCATCGTTTGAGCTCCGTTATTGAAGAGATACTGTATCCCGCTATGGAAGATTTTCAGCTGGATATTATGATTGGTGAAGGGCCTGCGGCACGCTCTATCAAGCTGGATTTACCGCCGTTTACCTTGGTTGCGGCAACCACGCGAGCAGGATTATTGACCTCACCACTGCGTGATCGTTTCGGCATTGTGCAGCGGCTCGAATTTTATAATATTGCTGATCTGACCACGATTGTGAGTCGTGCCGCCCGTTTGATGCGTGTACCGATGAGTGAAGATGGCGCGGTGGAGATTGCTCGCCGTGCGCGTGGTACGCCAAGGATTGCCAATCGTTTATTACGCCGTGTACGTGATTATGCTGAAGTGAGAGGCGACGGTAGTATCAATGGCGCGATTGCGGGCAGTGCGCTCGATATGCTGGCAGTTGATAGACGTGGTCTTGATCATTTGGACAGACGTTATATTGAGATATTGCACGAACGTTTTGATGGTGGTCCAGCTGGCGTTGAAGCGGTAGCAGCAGCAATGGCTGAAGATCGCGGTACGCTTGAGGATGTGATTGAGCCATATCTTATTCAGCAAGGCTATGTATTACGTACCGCACGTGGACGCGTACTGACCCAAATGGCGATTGACCAGATGTTATGAAATTAGCCTAAAAAATACCCCTACGTTTAATACTCTAGTTAAACGTAGGGGTATTTTTTAGGCTTTGATTTCTTATAAGCACTATTCAACAGTTAAACAGTGGGTAAAGCCTCAGGCCATATTTTACCTGGATTTAAGATATTTTTAGGGTCAAGGGCTGATTTAATCGCTTGCATCATACTAAGGCGTTACCGTGTTCTTGCTGCATATATTTTTGTTTGCCTTGCCCGATACCATGCTCACCTGTACAAGTACCATCCATTTCAATAGCGCGGGTAGCTAAGCGGCTGATAATGCCGTCAGCGGTAGCGATTTCTTCAGGATTTTCGGTATCGACCAATAACAAAACATGAAAATTACCATCGCCAACATGACCAACGATAGGCCCAATCATACCCGATGCTTCGATATCTTTTGCTGTTGCACTGACGCATTCTGCTAATCGTGAAATGGGCACACAAGCATCCGTCGATAAGGCGCTGGCTTCAGGACGTAGAGCAGAGCTGGCATGATAAGCGTTATGCCGTGCTTGCCACAGACGTTTGCGCTCGGCTTCATTGGTATCCCAAGCAAAGTCACGACCGCCGAATTCTTCGATAATATCCGTAAACAGTTGAGCTTGTTCAGCGACGCTGGCATCTGTGCCGTGAAACTCTACAAATAGGGTAGCGTCTCATCTAGATCAAGATTGGCATATTGATTACAGGCTTTAATTTGCATGGCATCAAGTAGCTCAATGCGCGCAATCGGCAAGCACATTTGAATGGTCAGCATCACTGCCTGACAGGCATCCTCAATCGTTGGGAAATGGCAAATACCGCTACCAATACACTCGCTGATGCCGAACAGTTTAAGTGTGACTTCGGTGACGATACCAAGTGTCTCTTCTGAGCCGATCATTAATCTCGTCAAGTCATAACCCGCTGCAGATTTTTTGGCACGGGTACCAGTGCGGACAATCTCTCCACTCGCGGTGACTATCTCAAGCGCGAGTACCACGTCTTTCATCGTGCCATAGCGTACCGCATTGGTGCCTGAAGCGCGAGTGGCGACCATACCGCCGATACTGGCATTGGCACCCGGATCTATTGGAAAAAACAGTCCTGTATCACGTAAATAGTGATTGAGCTGCTCACGTGTGACACCTGGTTGTACGGTCACTGTCAGATCTTCATTATGTACCTGCAATATTCCATCCATCGCGTGCATATCGATGCATAATCCACCATATGGCGCATTTAATTGACCTTCTAAGGATGAGCCAATACCAAATGCAATCACTGGCATTTGATACTGATTGCAAATCTCCACCGCAGCTGCTACCTCGTGCTTATCTTGTACTGTCAAGACGGCATCGGGTGGCTGATTGGCAAGCCACGTCATCGTATGCCCATGCTGCTCACGTACCGTTATATTGGTAGTAAGTTGTTTACCGAAACGAGTTTGTAAGGCAGCAATAGCCTCGCTGTGGTCTTTTTTAGCAATTGATATTTTAGCGGTAGACATGGGTGACTCCTATACAGGGCGTCTTTTTTAACGACACAATGAGAAATGAGGCAATGTAAAAACTAAGCTCTCACTCACTTTAAATATCACTAAAAAGCAATGAAAGTGAGTGAGAGCTTATTGAATAAAAATTAGATAGTAATGGCTATTAACCAATACTTATTTTTATTAAAAATAACAGAGCGTTAGGCTAAAATACGCCAAACGACAACCAAAATAGCCAATATATAAAAGATAGGCGAGAGCCAGCCAACAACCTGTATTGCAATGGCAATGAAAATGGCAAAGCCAGCAAGCGCCAGCCAATCTCGGCGGCGATCATTAAGCATATCCGCACGAATTTGTTGTATTTCTCGCAGCTGACTGTCTTGACGTGATCCTTGTGAGGCAAGGCTTTGTAAGCCTTGATCCAATAGCTTTGGAATATCAGTCGTCGATAATAAAATCTCTGGTAACTGCTGGCGTAAATGTTGTAAATTACGCATCGGATCGAGCTGCTCTTTAATCCAGCTGCTTAAAATCGGCTTGGCAAGTGACCAGATATCAAGGTCAGGATACAAGTCGCGACCAAGCCCTTCGACATGAACCAAGGTCTTCAATAGCAGCATTAATTGCGGCGGGATACTCATATGGTGACGACGGGCGATATCTAAAATCTGCATCAAGACACCAGCAAAGTCGATATCATTAATGGATTTTTGCAGCATTGGACCAACCGTGCGTTTCATATCGCGCATCAGGGCATGCTTATCTGTATTTGGTGGAATCCAACCTGCACGGCTGACGATATCAACCATCGCCGTAAAGTTGTTATTCATCACCGCCAACAGCATGCGCGCCACAATGAGCTGATCGTCTTTTGATAGCGTACCCATGATGGCGCAATCAAGCCCGATATAGCGCGGCTCGTGCCCTAAGTCAACCGCTGCCATATCGGCAGTGAGCGTTTTAACCGGTGGCGTCTCTACAAAGACATTACCCGGATGCATATCGGCATGAAAGAAGTTATCGCGGAATACTTGGGTAAAAAAGATCGTTAAGCCTTTTTCTGCTAGTGCTGCTCGGTCATAACCAAGTTGATCAAACACTGCAACTTGCGAGATAGGAACGCCTTGGATACGCTCCATGACCATCACATTTTTGGCAGAATCATAGACTTCTGGTACATACATCAATGCCGAACCCAAGAAGTTGTTGCGCATCTGAGTGGTATTGTCTGCCTCTAAGGTCAAATCCAACTCGTTTAACATCACTTGGCGATAGTCTTCGACAATATCGATGATATGAATGGCACGTGCCGCTTCAATACGCGCTGATGCCCAATTGGCCAGCTCACGTAGTAGCTCAAAATCAGCAATGATGGTGGTGCGGATATCAGGACGCACCACTTTTACCACCACTTCACGACCATCATGCAGCGCAGCAGTATGTACTTGGGCAATCGAAGCCGCCGCTAGAGGTTTGACATCAAAGCGTGCGAACAAGGTGCCAATCGATTGACCAAGACCGTGTTTAGGGTCTTGGATTTGGGTAATGGCCACATCAGAATTGAAAGGTTTGACTTTATCTTGTAGCTGAACCAATTGCTCGATAATCTCAGGCGGCACTAAATCGCGACGCGTTGACAGCAGTTGGCCAAGCTTTAAAAACAGCGTGCCCATGTCTTCAAGCGCATATTTAATCGCATTGGGTTGGTGTTTTTTACCCCACGCCGCTGGATGCAGGCGAATCAAACGCGCCAAAGGTTGCAGCTGTGGCACGTCTTCGATAGAAAGATGAGTATCGATGCGATAAGTTGCGGCGATACGCCAAAGCTCAAGTAAACGGGCGCGATGAGATAATAGCATGAGGTATGGGTACTCTAAAGAAAGTCGAAAATAGGGTGGGCACTGCACTTATTTATAAACTGTGCTTATCTATAAATTGCACTTATCTATAAACAGTGCTGTCGATAATAGAATTTAGCGATCATCGACGACAACAGTTATTGATGAAACGAGTTATTGAGAAAACGTGTCTGTTCATCTTTGATAGCAGCAAGTTTGGCCTCTTCACGTTCGACATCAGCCCGCAGCTTTAACAGTTGCTGCTTAAGATCGTTTACTTCTGCTGCCTCGATAGGATCAGGAGCACTATTACCTGCCACCTCATTAGCCCAGTCGCTGACATCGTCAAAAGCGCGTTTGGCACTATGGCGCCAGCTGCCTTTAAGCTGTGAGATAAGTAGATGCAACTGATTGGCCATCGGCTTACCAATAAATGGCTCAAGCTGTCCTGCAACATCTGGATCGAAACCTGCGACCAGTTGTTTGAGCTGCATGAGTACCTTGTAATCACCCGCGATAGGCAGGTTGCCTCAGTGCCACGCATCAGATTCAGCAGTTGCGCTGGGTTATCTACAGTAATGGTACAGTCTGGGCGACTATGACCAATCCGTGCGCGCTCCATAGTGGCTTGTTGGTGCTCGTTCATCGCGCCACTTTGCTCAAACACGCTGTCTGTTGTCACCGGCTCAAAACGCAAACGCTCATGAGTGAATAAAATATCCAAACGAATCTCAGGCATGGCCATATTGAGTCGCAACACTTTGCCAGCAAGCGGTGCCAATCCTGATTTGGTAATTTCATCACTCGCAATAGCAAGGTTAATCAGCTTTTCGGCACCCGCCAAAAGTAGAACAGTCAGCATAAGGCTCTCGCATAGTCAGTTGAGCGCCTTAAAAGAGCGCATCATTTGTAAAGGTCAGTTGCCACCACTTTACGTGATGGCATGTCTATTACTATGTAATGTAATTCAAAACTTAATCTTACGCTTTAAAGCCGCGATGGACAGCGACAATACCAGCCGTTAAGTTATGATAATCACAATTTTCAAAGCCCGCTTGCTGCATCATTTGTTTCAACGTCTGTTGATCAGGATGCATACGAATCGATTCGGCCAAGTATTGATAACTCTCAGAATCATTGGCAATCAGCTTGCCCATAATAGGTAAGGCGGTAAATGAGTATAAATCATAGGCTTTAGACAATGGCTCAAATACAGGTTTTGAGAACTCCAAAATTAATAAACGACCACCTGGCTTCAGCACGCGATACATCGATTTGAGCGCTGCGTCTTTGTCCGTGACATTACGTAGGCCAAAGCTGATAGTGACCAAATCAAAGCTATTGTCATCGAATGGCGCGAGTGTTTCGGCATTGGCCAATACAAAATCGACGTTGTTGCAGCCAGCATTGATTAAGCGTTCACGACCGACTTCTAGCATGGCGGCATTGATATCTGATAACACTACATGGCCATTTCTACCGACTTCACGGCTAAAAACTTTGGCTAAATCACCTGTACCACCAGCGATATCAAGCACATGCTGACCCGCACGCACGCCTGATAAGCTAATGGCATAACGCTTCCATAGTCGATGAATACCAAATGACATTAAGTCGTTCATGATGTCGTATTTTTTGGCAACTGAGGTAAAAACATCGGCAACGCGCGCTTGCTTTTCAGCTTTATTGACAGTCTTATAGCCAAAATGCGTTTCTTCATTACCGTCAGTATCAGGCGTATGTGGGTTATTGATGTCATCACGTTGATTAAAAAGCGTTTGTTTGGCGGTTTGTGTTTGTGCAGATACATTGTCTACATGGTTGCTATTAGCGTTGTTGCTGATATTGTTACTGGTAGTATTATTTGGCATAGTGGTTTGTTGGCCTTGTGGCGTTCCCGTTGGTAGGTCTTGGACTTGTGTAAAGTCATTTCTCTTGCTGTTTTCGACGCCAGCATCAATACCTGTATTAAGCGTGGTATTAGTTTCATAGCTTCGACGTGCTTGTACTTGTGACGTAATATTTTGATTGTGGGTGATGCTATCTCTGACCAATTTATCTTGCAGGTGACCATTAGTCGTGGTGTTGAGCGCTGGCTTTTGGTCAGAGTGAGCGGTGTTGTTATTGGTATTATCGGTCATAGCATTATCCTGTTATTCACTTTTATGATTATTGGTTTGCAAGGTATAAAATAGCAGCTAACCAAGCAAATGATGCGTCTATCATACACCAAACGTCATTGGCTTACCGCCATTATCCGTCTCATGAACACGGTCAATAATCTCAAGTTCACGCTCACAAAACGGTTCAATAAAGCCGCTGACACTTTTTAGTGGTTTCATCGCTTTAAAGCCTGAATCGATAAATTCATACAAAGGCTGATAGTTGTAACGGTAGGCGGTGCCTTTAGCCAAGGCAAAGGCTTTTTGCAACATAAAAGAGTTTATATATTTATCGGTACGATAGCACACCTCTTTTAAATGACCGATTTGGATACGTCTGGTGTCGGCTTCATTGACTACGCGATAGGCGTTCAGCATGTTGTCTTCGTTAACGGCTAAATCTTGAGCCAATAGCCATTCTGCTAAATGTAAATCTAGCTCTATCGCTAAGATAGCTGCTTGTATTGCCATGCTGCCAGTCTCTAAAGCCGCTGCTGGCGCAAAACGTTCAACTTTTTGCGCTTTAGGCACAATACGTTCTAACTGTCTGGCCAGCAATTTAAACTCATCGCCGCCATACAATTGTGTCAAAAAATAATCTGCCATCAGCTGATTTTGAGGTTGCTCGAACAAGTCTTTGTGAGTGTTCTGAATACGATCTCGTTGCCAAGCTTGCACCTCACTAAGTTTATCGTTTAATGCCAAATCTTCATGATAAGGCAGTGCCCAAAAACGGTTCAAATGTTGTTGTAAGTCGGCTAAAGAGGCCATGGTCAGTAAACCTGCATAAAAGTAAAGAGGATTAAAAGGTTGCGAATAAAAAGCTCAGGATAAACCGTGTTTTATACTTTTGGTTTTTGTATTTATAGAGCGTGATTACAGCATGTGTCTGAGATTGTGTTCACCTTAAAAGAAAATAAAGCAGAATACAAATGTCAAACTGTTACATAGCAGCGTTATTTACCGAATTGCTGCAATGCTATGATGGCGCTAACACGCTTTCAATCATAGGATGATGACAGTTATGAGCAAAAATAATAAGACGACTGAACCCACCGCACCACAAGCGCTAACTGCACAATTTAGTGAGCAGATTATCGATGAGCGCTTAACTCCCAATCCCCTGAGCCAGTTTTCTATGGACAACGATGCACTGAGATTGGCACTGGTCACGGCCCAATATGCTCTACGAGCAACGCGGCAACAGACGCCGCCAATCCTCAATAAACCAACAGGCTATTGGTATTGGTCAATGGTATGGAGCAGGCAGGCAAGGGTACCGCTGTCAAGCAATTGCGCCAATGGTCGATCCTCGACTACTTAAAGTTGAGGCAACCGTTGGTGATTGTCCCTCAGTATATCAGCCGATTTGGCAGGTACATACCAAGGTGTTACCCCGTCATGGCGATGTGATGGTTTATTTTGGCAACTGGTATGCTGACTTGCTTTATAACGTCATGCGTATGGCAACATCAGACAATGACAAGTCTGACAACGACAAAGCGTTACCGATTGCGCAATGGCAAGCATATTTACAGCAGCAGCTTATTGAGCTACAAGCGTTCGAACAAGACCTCGCTGCCAATCAAACCCGACTGCTTAAATGCTGGTTCCATGTCGATATCGAAACGTTGCAAGCGCGATTGAATGACGATGAAGCCGATCCGCAGTTTTTATACCAAATTGACTGGAATAGTAAAAAAGTTATCGAAACCTTTAATCAAGTGGCTACCGTTCTGCTACGCCAGCAAGATGATTGGATCATCATTGATGGTGATAACAAGTCAGATGCGGCTGACCATTTTTGCCATGAAGTGCTACAAGCGATGCAAACCGCGCTAATAAGTAGTAAAATCAATAAAGTACAAACCTCTGATAAATCAAAGGCTAAGAAGCAAGCTCAGCAAGCACTCAAATCAGCAAAGTTTGAACCTGTAAAAATTCCTAAATGTTTAAAAGATATCGATGAGGCAGAGATTGATAAGTCGGACTACCGTGATGCGTTGGTAGAAAAACAAGTTCGCCTTGCCCAGTTGCTGCGTGCGCGCAAAGGGCGTCATATCGTTTTTGCCTTTGAAGGAATGGACGCTGCTGGCAAAGGCGGCGCGATCAAAAGATTGGTTGCGCCACTCGACCCACGCGAGTATCAAATTTATAATATCAGTGCGCCAATGTTATATGAGCTGCAACATCCTTATCTATGGCGTTTTTGGACCAAACTTCCGAACGAGCAAACCGACCGTATTAGCCGTATTGCCATTTTTGATCGGACTTGGTATGGGCGCGTTTTGGTTGAGCGCATTGAGGGTTTTGCCACGGATGAGGAATGGCAGCGTGCTTACGATGAAATCAATCGCTTTGAGGCGGATTTAGCCGCGGCGGGGACAATCGTTATCAAATACTGGTTGGCTATCGATAAAAAAGAACAGCTTAAACGTTTTGAGGCACGTCAGGAGACACCGCACAAGCAGTTTAAGCTGACGGACGATGACTGGCGCAACCGTGATAAATGGTCGGATTATGTGCAGTCTGCGGCGGATATGCTGGCACGTACCGATACAGAGTACGCACCGTGGTGCGTCATCGCGACCAATGAGAAGCGTCAAGCACGTTTGGATGTTTTAGATCATGCGATTAAGCAACTATCAGCGGTGTGTGGCAGCTGATATGTGATTGGTCATTCAATTAGGTAGCTGTTTACAAAGCGCCATAATTATATATTTAACGTTAAATAAATTCAGGGAAAGAGAGTATAATGCGGCGTTATAGCAGGATGTTCTCTAACACATATGCTGGCAGTTACAAATCTTGCAATATCATCATGCATTATGCGCTTATATTTAATATAATAGGCGCGTAATAGCTCCTGCTGTGCACGCTACTCACTGAGTGAGTAGCGTGTTTTTACCCTTTGATACAGACATTTTAATCACTCTGGTTAATAAGTTTGGCAAAGTTCTTACAATAGCAGTTATTAGCACCAAAATTATTACTACGACATCTCTAAGCCGCAAGCTGCTGTAATCAGACGATTTGGCAATATTCCTTGCGGCTTTGTGACATATTGAGTGATGTGTTTTACCTTATTTACTGCCTTTACGTAAAATAAAATACGAGTAAATAAAAAATAAGCGTTAGGGTAGAGCACCAAGATAGCAGTAAGAAAAACCGTTTTTTAGCAAGCATATTGCGCGTTTCATATACGTTATATTAATGTCAGAAGCTATCACGAGCATTATTAATAGCCGCGCAATGTCATCAACCGCCTATAATTTCAATCAGCTTACGCAGGACGTATCAACGTATGGGTATTAGCAACAGTTCTACAGAGCCAGTCAAATCAGTCGGTTCTATGAGAATAAATCTATTTTTTGCCATTTTACTGATTGCGATGACCGCCTACTTTTTGTGGTGGGGTCTAGATTACACGATGCGTCAACAGACGACGCTATTTATTGTGGCTACTGCTTTTGGTGTCTTTATGGCATTCAATATTGGTGGTAACGATGTCGCCAACTCCTTTGGTACCTCAGTAGGTGCAGGGACATTGACCATTCCACAAGCGTTGGGTATCGCAGCGATATTTGAAGTGTCCGGAGCCGTACTGGCAGGTGGTGAAGTCACCGATACCATTCGAAGCGGCATTGTCGATTTAGATGGTCTTTCAGTAACGCCCAACCAATTCATTTATGTCATGCTGTCAGCGCTCATCGCTGCCGCATTTTGGCTGTTATTTGCCACCAAAAAAGGTCTGCCCGTTTCGACCACGCACGCCATTATTGGCGGCGTTGTTGGTAGCTCTATTGTATTAGGTATCACGTTAGGTGGTACTGAAATGGCATTGTCAACGGTGAATTGGAGTACGATTGGCACCATCGCGATTTCTTGGGTATTATCACCGCTATTGGGCGGCGTTTTGTCCTATGTATTATATGGACAGATTAAGAAAAATATCATCGAATATAATGATAGAACAGAGGCGCACATTGCGACTTTGAAAGGCGACAAAAAAACCTTAAAACAAAACCACAAAGAATTTTTGGACGGTTTAACAGAATCAGAACAACTTGCCTATACGTCAGCGATGTTGCGTGATCAAGAAATCTACAAAGATGATGATTGCGATGTTGAAGATTTAGAGACTGATTATTATAAACAGCTTTATGAGATTGAAAATGAACGCAGCAACCTTGATACGCTAAAAGCGTTGAAGCAATGGGTTCCTATCATTGCGGCTGCAGGCGGCGCGGTCATGGCCTCTTTGGTCATCTTTAAAGGTCTAAAGAATGTCAATAATGGCATGACGACGCTGCAAGGCTTTTTAATCATGGGTATGATCGCGGCGCTAGTGTGGCTTGCGACCTTTATCTATACCAAGAGTATCCGCGGTAAACATAAAGAAGATTTGACCAAAGCGACGTTTATTATGTTTAGCTGGATGCAAGTCTTTACCGCCTCTGCTTTTGCCTTTAGCCATGGCTCAAACGATATTGCCAATGCAGTCGGTCCTTTTGCCGCGATTATGGATGTTATCCGTACCAATAGCATTGCGACTGAAGCCGCTGTACCACCTGCTGTCATGCTGACCTTTGGTGTTGCGCTTATCGTTGGTCTTTGGTTCATTGGTAAAGAGGTCATTCAAACGGTTGGTACAAATTTGGCAAAAATGCATCCCGCTTCTGGTTTTTCAGCTGAATTGGCTGCGGCTGCAGTGGTTATGGGCGCATCAACCATGGGGCTGCCCGTCTCAAGTACGCATACGCTAGTTGGCGCGGTACTTGGTATCGGTATTGTCAATAGAGACACCAATTGGGCGTTGATGAAACCTATCGGTTTGGCATGGATCATTACTCTTCCTGCAGCAGCGGCAATGTCTGCAATCAGTTATATCATTTTGGTCAATATTTTTTAACACGTACGCTTATTAAGGTTTTTGCTTAAATCTTATTTAACGTTATTTATAAGCAAGTTTCAAATAAAAAACGCTTATCAGTATCATGCCGATAAGCGTTTTTTTATGTCAAATTAAGGTCTATTCGGTACCAAATTGTTTGCGTTTTTTGGCAAAGAAGCGATCTAAGCGGTCCATGGCATCTTCTAAATCATGTAAGTTTGGCAAAAACACCAAGCGGAAATGATCGGGCTTATCCCAGTTAAAGCCTGTTCCTTGCACCATTAATACATTTTCTTCAACAAGCAAATCCATCATAAATGCCATATCATCTTCGATAGGGTAAATATCAGGATCCATCTTTGGAAAGCAATAAAACGCGCCTTGTGGCATGGTACAAGAGATACCTTTGATCGCATTAAGCCGTGACACAGCCATTTCACGCTGCTTATATAAGCGCCCACGCTCTGACGTGAGCTCTTTCATGCTTTGATAGCCACCCATTGCCGTTTGGATGGCATACTGACCTTGGACGTTGGAACACAAGCGCATAGACGCTAACATGTCCAAACCTTCGATAAAGTCAGTGGCATGGTGTTTTTTGCCAGACACCATCATCCAACCTGCGCGGAATCCCGCGATACGATGAGATTTAGATAATCCATTGTATGAGAGCACCAGCACATCATCAGTCAAGGTGCTCATTGGGGTGTGTACCATATCATCATAAAGAATACGATCATAAATTTCATCGGCCATGATGATTAAATCATGCGCTTTAGCGACCTCAATAATTTGTTTGAGTAATTCATCACTATAAAGTGAACCCGTTGGATTATTAGGGTTAATCACCACGATACCTTTGGTTTTAGAGGTGATTTTAGATTTAATGTCTTCGATATCAGGATGCCAATTGTCGTCTTCATTACAGCGATAATGTACCGCTGTGCCGCCAGCTAGGTTCGCCGCTGCCGTCCAAAGCGGGTAGTCCGGCATTGGGATAAGCACTTCGTCACCATCATTCATCAAAGCCTGCATGGTCATTACAATCAGCTCAGAAACTCCGTTGCCCAAATAGACATCACGGACATCAACTGCCGATAGCAACCCTTTTGATTGGTAGTACTGTAGGACGGCTTTACGCGCTGAAAAAATCCCTTGCGAGTCGGAATAGCCGGTCGCGTCTGGTAAATTCATTGCCACATCGCGCAAAATCTCATGCGGGGCTTCTAAACCAAAGGGGGCTGGGTTACCGACGTTCAGCTTTAATATACGTTTGCCTTCTGCTTCCATCTTATTGGCTGTTTGTAGTAGCGGGCCGCGAATGTCGTAGCAAACATTTTGTAATTTATCCGATTTTTTTATTGTGTTCATAGTGTGACCACTCATAGGGTTATTTTGTGAGTTTGTATCTATAGTAGGAGTTGTAGCTGTTTGATTGGTTTGGGAGTCACGCATCTTGTCAGTTTGAGCGGATGACGTATTTTGACTATTCTTATTATGAGAATGAGTGCTTTCACTCACTTCTTTATTATTATCACTGTCGTTTTTTAGTTCACCGCGTAACAGATAGCCTTCGCTGCAGCCTAAAATGTGTGCTAGCGTTGGTAGTTTAGATGACACAATGCCATTGGTGCCACGCTCCCAATTCGAGATAGCACCGCGACTGACTTTTGCGCCTGCTGCGGTCATGGCTTGCGCTAATTGCTCAGCAGTCAGCCCTTTATCACGACGTAGCTGTACCAGTCTTTCGGCTTGTGTGCTTTTATTTTTGTCATCAGCCATAATCATTCAAGCCTTTATTATTCATTAATTGGTAATAGAGAGAAGGAAAGCAGGCATTTGTTTTAATTAAGCCTTAATGCAAGATATTATTGCATTATCAGTATCAATGCAAGCTGTTTTTAAGGAAGATGTATTTATCAATGCAAGAATAACTTGCATTGATAGTATTATAGTTACCTCATTGCTACTCTACTAGGGCGTGTCCTTATTTTAAAAATGGTAATAAAAATGAGATAAATTGTCGTTAAACAAGGAAAGTAGTGCAAATAATATCGAGATATTGCTAAGCTATTTGACGATGTTTGGCAAAATTTAGCCATTTTTAGCTCATTTAGAAGATAATCGATTGAATTGAGGACACGCCCTATATATCAAACTTCTTTCAGAGAATCATTGTCGTGGCTACATCTATATTCATTGATACGTTAAGAAAATTTGCTGTATTTTATTTATCATAGCTTTTTCAATACCTTACACTATCGCTTGTTTATGATAGTTTTCTTGTAATGTATACCTTGAATATTGAGTGGATAAACAATAGATAAGGCCCATCGTTTTTATAAAAATATGGCGATAAAGTGTTAGTTAATAGCAGATAAAAGCTAATGCTAATGGATGAGATAATACATACCCAAATTAAGGATACATTATGCAAGACAATCAACTTAGCCAAGAAGAGATCAGCCAATTAACAGAAGCTGATTGGAAAGAGCGTTTGAGTGCTGATGAATATCACGTGATGCGTGAAAAGGGCACAGAACGCCCATTTACGGGCGTCTATAACGATGCGACTGATGACGGTATTTATCGCTGCAAAGGCTGCGGTGCGAGCTTATTTGACTCAAGCAATAAATTTGATGCCAGCTGTGGTTGGCCAAGTTTTGACCAAGGAGTTGATAACAGCGCTATCGAGGAGCATGTGGATAATTCGCTGGGCATGACGCGGACAGAAGTGACCTGTAGTAACTGCGGCGCACATTTAGGTCATGTCTTCCCTGACGGCCCAAGCGAGACGACGGGGATGCGCTATTGCATCAATTCTGTGTCTATTGATCTAGATAAATCTGACAAGTAATCGGTAGAACAAGTCGCTTAAATTGTTTTAGAATCATGGCAAAGAAGTGCGATATGCTTCTTTGCCAGTTATTAGAACTATGAATGTTATTGAGACATGAGCACGGCTTAAAAAAACCAAAATAATAAATTAATCAATTTAAGGACAAATGATGAGTACTATTTATGATTTTACTGCTGAGCACATGGACGGAACTGTACAAGCCTTTGCTGATTATCAAGGTAAGATGTTATTAATCGTCAATACCGCCAGCAAATGTGGGTTTACGCCGCAATTTGAAGGTTTAGAAGCAATATATCAGCAATATAAAGATCAAGGATTGGTCGTTATTGGTTTCCCTTGTAATCAATTTGGCGGGCAAGATCCAGGCAGTAATGAGGAGATTGGCGCATTTTGTCAAAAGAACTATGGTGTCAGTTTCCCAATGATGGCGAAGGTTGATGTCAATGGCAAAGACGCTCATCCTATTTTTGATTGGCTCAAAGAGCAAAAGGGTGGCGTATTAACAGACGGTATCAAATGGAATTTTACTAAGTTTTTAATTGGTAAAGATGGACAGGTCATTGACCGCTATGCGCCAACCACCAAACCAGAAGCCATAAAAATGGATATCGAACAAGCATTAGCCAGTAAATAGGGTCATGCTTGAAAATTTATTGGTTTTTTATAAAAATATAAATCCAATGAAAACATAGGCTTGTCAGATTAATAAATAAAAACCTATAAAATAGGTTAAAAAACTGAAAATACTGTTTGACAGCCATGTGTAAATCTATATAATACACACCCACAGCAAGGGGACTTAATTAAGTTCAATGTTGTTAGAATTTTTACTGACTTAAAGCGTGACAACTTTAAAGATTAAACTTTCTATAAAATTCCTTTTAAGGAATTTTAACTTGCGAAGCTAAAATTGCAGTGCAATTTTTTAACGCTTCTCAGGGTGATTAGCTCAGTTGGTAGAGCGTCTGCCTTACACGCAGAATGTCGGCGGTTCGAATCCGTCATCACCCACCACTCTTTTTAGCGAGTGTCTCTGTAATAAGAGAAGATGCTAAGACGACCTAAGCAGCGGTAGTTCAGTTGGTTAGAATACCGGCCTGTCACGCCGGGGGTCGCGGGTTCGAGTCCCGTCCGCTGCGCCATATTTAGTAAAAAGCTAAAACAAATTTAAACTCTCGAGTTTAAGCAAGTTTCGCCTCAAACATAATTTTGTTTGGGGTTTTTTTGTGTCTAAAATTCTTCTTACGGCCTTTATCTATAAAGGTTGGCTTTTTTTCCCTTATCAACTCTTAGGGAATAGTCTGTTTTTAATAAGGTATTCTCTATAAGTTTGGTTGCATACATTCTACCTTTTGGTCACCGACCACTTCCTTGCTGACCACCTGCTCGGTGACCAAAAGGTGACCATTTCTCGATTAAACACGCCCTATGATTCTTTTAATAACTGTACGTTAACTTGAAAGTAATACTCATCCTTAATGGTAATACTGACTTTGCCGTTATGGGCATTGACGATCGCTTGTACGATGGCCAATCCCAGCCCTGTGCCCGAGTGCTTATTATTGGATTTGTGATGACGATAAAAGCGTTCAAACAGTCTATCTGCTTCCGCTTGAGTTAGAGGCGTCTGCAAGCGATTAGTGATGGTGATGTTTAGCGATGGCTGCTGAACCGTTTCTCTAAGGGCGTGAGCGTTATGTTTTATAAAGCTAGCAGTCTTAGAAACGGCGGTAATAGTAATGATACTGTCGCTGGCGGCGTAGTAAATCGCATTGGATATCAAGTTGGCAAACAGCCTTTGTAACAAGCTCTCATCCCCTAATACCACATCAAATGCCCCTTTTTTCTCAAAAGAGATACCGCGCTCTTCGGCTATCAGCTCAAAATAATCGATGAGCTTAATTATCAGTGAGTTGGTATCGACAAGATGACGTTGTGAGTCGTAAAGACCTTTTTGAGTTTTTGCCAGCAATAGCATATTGTTAATTAGCAGGGATAGTTGCTTGAGCGTGTCGTGTTGATGATGTAGCTGCTCGACATATTCTTGATGGTCTCTAGGTTTACTGAGCATCACTTGAGTTTGAGTGCTTAACGTTGCCAGTGGTGTGCGCAGTTCGTGAGCAATGTCATCAGAAAACTGTGATAATGAAGCAAAGTTGTGTTCGAGTTTATCCATCATGGCATTATAAGCGTCAGCCAAGGGTCGCAACTCGCTTGGCATTTCAGAGACGATGATTCTATCGTCTAACTGCTCGGCGTTGATACGTGCCATTTTTTGACTGATGGTCGCTAAGGGGGCGAATCCTAAATAGACGCTAAAAGCCGCCACTGATACCAAGATAAAAGTAATCGCAATAAGTATCAGAATAAGATGGTGATTAAACTGGGCAAGGTATTGATGATGCACATCAATCGGTAGCGCGATTAATGCCAAGCGATTAGAGTGCTCAATGACCAGCGCGCGATAATGACGATGATTAAGCTGCAAGTCAAAGGGTTGATCGCGGTGCTGCTGCCATAGTTTTTCGACCAATTGGGAGTCATTGAGTTTATCAATAAAATTCTTTGGCTGACTATTAATGATATGTCCATTATGGTCAGTAATAATTGTTTTGACTTCATAATCTGGTCGAAAAATATCTACCACAGATGATGCTGTATTAGCGAGATGAGCAGGGTCGGCAAGGTTGTCAGAGGCTGATCATCCGATGTCACCTCTGTCATATACTGTCGTAAATTAAACGCAGCATGAGTCAGGATCTCTGAGTCCATTTGTTCAAAATGATCATTAACTGAACGCTGTATCCATATGTACAAAAAAGCTTGAGATATCAGCACACATACCGTTAATACTAGGGTAGTGCGCCACAGTAATGACAAGCGTCGATGCTCTGATTTATATGCCATGCTATTTTACTTCAACATGATTGAGTTTAGAAACCGTATTAGCCTCATTACTCATATCAATGTTGGTTTCATTATTAACTGTAACGGCGGTATTGTCCGCTTCTAGTTTATAGCCCATACCGCGTACGGTATGAATGAGCTTACTTTCAAAGCCATCGTCGATTTTACTTCGTAAGCGTCTTATCGCCACATCAATCACATTGGTATCGCTATCAAAATTCATATCCCATACTTGTGAAGCGATGACAGAGCGGGGCAATACTTCGCCTTGATGCTCAAGTAAAAACTGCAATAGCGCAAATTCTTTGGCCGTCAATTTGATAGAACCTTTATCTCGATGCACACTACGTTTGGCGATATCCAGTTTTAAATCAGCCATTTGAAGCACTGTGCTGGCGTAATCTGCTTGATTGGCACGGCGTAGTAAGCTTTTGATTCTGACCAGCAGCTCAGCGAAGGCAAAAGGCTTGGTAAGATAATCGTCACCGCCAATCTCAAAGCCTTTTATACGGTCACTAAGGTCATCTTTTGCGGTCAAAAATAATACAGGGGTGGTGTTACCAGCAGCGCGATAGTTACTGACCAGCTCAAAACCACTGACATCAGGCAGCATCACATCCATCACCACGACAGTGAAGTCCTCAGTCATCAGAGCATGATAACCATCTAAACCTGTGGTTCTATGCTCAACGATAAAACCTGCCTCGCTTAAACCTTTTCTAATGTAGTCGCCAAGCGATAACTCATCTTCGACTAACAATACTTTCATAGCATACTCGCGCCAATTATTTAGGATGAGATCAATATAAAATGTCTTTATTATTATCAATCATAGAGGAATACTGGTAATAAACCTATGCTCAGTCTAGAAGATGACAAAATTGTCATCTTGGCGTCATCTGACTGTCAGAGTGGCTATGCTAGTTTGGCTTTAATACATCCTAATTTTAATATTCAACACCATGAAATATTAAACACCATGAAATATTCAACACTATGAAATATTCAACACTATGAAATATTCAACACTATGAGAAGCCTCTATGATGCCTTTTACCATTAAGTTTGTTCGAGGGTCAGCGGTCTTATTAACCGCTGTCATATTATCAGCGTGCGGGCAATCTGACAGCAATGCTTCTAATGCTAGCCCCTCTACTGCCAATGCCGCTAACGCCAGCAGTGGTGAGGCAAACGCTATACAGAGTAAGCAAACAGTGACACCAGCCAACAACCCAGACCTGCTCAAGAACGTGTCAGCCACTGTCTATAAAGATGCCAATTGTGGCTGTTGTAAAGAATGGATAGGGCACGCAGAAGATAATGGGTTAACGACAACTGCACATGATGTTGCAGACTTGTCATTATTTAAAGAGCGTTACGGTGTACCTGCTGAGATGCGTTCTTGCCATACCGCCGTTACTAGTGATGGTTATGTCATCGAAGGTCATGTTCCTGCTAAGTATGTGGCTGAGTTTTTGCAAAATCCACCAAAGCAAGCCATTGGTTTGGCGGTACCGGGTATGCCCGTCGGTAGCCCTGGTATGGAATATCAAGATAAGTTTATGCCATACCAAATTATGCAAATCAATAAAGATGGCACAAACCAAGTATACGCTGAGATTGAGTCCGCAGAGCAGCAGCTATAAGCCAATACTTTAGATAGATTTTTTAAATTTCAGCTACTCATTGTAGTACTGATAGCAGCATTGATGGAGACTGACTGATGAATCATACAGAGCAAAAACAGATGAACCCTTATGTAAAGTTCACCCTCATGATTCTGACGTCTACCGTGGTGATGTATATCATGATGTACTTCAATACTTATGAGTGGGATCATATTTATTTTAGTGAGACCAGAGCCTATATGGCGCTATATATGGGCGCAGGCATGGCAGTGATTATGCTCGCCTTTATGAGCAATATGTACAAGAAAACTAAGGTCAATTTAATGATTTATGGTCTTAGTGTGCTGATGTTTGCCGTGGGTATCTGGGGCGTCAGATCTCAAGCAACCGTCGATCAAGTAGATTGGATGCAGGCTATGATAGCGCATCATTCAATTGCGATCTTAACCAGCTCAAGAGCCGATATAGAAGACCCTAGAGTACAGCAACTTGCTGATGACATTATCGAAGCACAAAAACGTGAAATTAAAGAGATGAAGGCACTGATCGAAGCATTAGAATAAGCAGCCTTAAAACACACTCCTCTTAGTACATAAATTAAATGATTTTTCCAACTGGTGGATCTTAGCTGATTTGCCAGTTTTTATATGAACCATAACTACCAAATGATCGTAATTAAGGACCTACCATGAAAATGATAAGAAACTCACGTCTTGCCATGCTTGCAGTTAGTATCAGTGCCATGATGATGCTTGGCGCTTGTCAGCCGACGAATGATGTAACAGAGGCTACTGTCAAAGACGAGGCGGCTCCCGTTAATAATGCTACAACAGACACTAGCGCGATGGATGCGCATGCAGGTCATGATATGTCAGGTGATGCGATGACGGGCATGCATGGAGAGTATAATGACTCTATGACTAAGATGCATGATGAGATGATGGCAGGTATGGCATACAACGATCCCGATGCTGCCTTTGCCCAAGGAATGCTCGGTCATCATATGGGTGCTGTTGATATGGCAGAGATTCAGCTAAAGTATGGTACGGATGCAGAAATGCGTCAGTTGGCACAAGAGATTATTGACGCTCAGAAAGCTGAAATTGAGCAAATGCAGAACTGGCTTGCCAACCATCCTGATGCTGCTGAGCCAACGTCTGATACTGAAGCCATGCAGAAAGCTTATGCTAAAGGTATGGATACGATGCATAGTGAAATGATGGCAGGTATCGCTGACTCTAACCCAGATATGGCATTTGCTCGTGGTATGTTGCCGCATCATATTGGCGCAGTAGATATGGCAAAAATACAGCTAAAGTATGGCAAAAATGAAGAAATGCGTCAATTGGCACAACAAGTAATTGACGCGCAGCAGGCTGAAATTGAGCAAATGCAAAACTGGATAGCCAAGCATAATAGTTAAATAATGAGTGCTTAAGAATGGATGTATTTTAGATAAAAAGCAGTGCCTTATATTTTTTAAGGTACTGCTTCTTCTACTTTACATTTCTTAATTTTCTCTAAAATTTCGCTAGTGCCTGTATCAATATGCGCGTCGCCACCTTTGTCTACCATAAGCCTTAAAAGCTTAAGTCTCTCAGGTACGCCATTGATATGAGTAAGACTTGCTAGGATAATATAACTGTGTTTAAACCACCCGAAGGTGGCTTATGTCATTATGAATCATTTCAAATTATCTAAATCAGGCAAAGTTGATGAATTTTCAACGCCAAATGCCATTTGTCCCAACTTCTTAAAGTCTATGTATTGGATTTCAATCAAGTCGGGTAAAAGATTGAGATGTACAAAGATATTCATCTTATCTATATTTTTGATAGAAGCATTGTCACTAATAGCAAGGGCAGGGACAAAGCCAAACATTTCATCGTATTCAAGAGCGCCAAACTTCTTGATACAGCGTTTGAATAGTGGTTTGTCGTTGTTGTCATATATATCTGTATGATCTAGCTTACTAAAACCAAAAAATAGCTCTAACTTTTTATCTGCGTACTTCTGCAATATCTTCTTTGTCTCCTTCTTCTTGATATACCCAACCACGAGTCGGAGTGATTGTATAGGCATGACCTGTTTTTTTTCCCCAAACGTAGAGCTTGCCAAAGCCACTACGAGCGATCACATAATAGTTATCTTTCCGCGTGATTTCTTCATCTAGCCAGATAGCTAATTCATCTTCATAATCAGCAGGATTAACCATCCAAAACAGCCCTTGTTTAAAGCGACAAAAACCAAAATGCTGCCAATAGAAAAGAAGTCTATTAGGCAATTTACCACGATAATAATCTAAGGTAGCTTGATCAACCGGTTGTTGCCAATCAGGTTGACCGAATTTTTCTAAAAAATAATCAAATCCTTCATCTATAATAAAGTGACTCATTTTGATATCCTTTAGATGTTTATTTGTACATATTAATCAGTGTCAATGATATTTGTTGGTAGGTGTTGGCTTGCTATTTATTATTACTGTTTAATAATGCCTTATTAATTGCCCTGTGGTCGTTTAATTCTCTATCAAGCCCTAGTTGCATCAAAGTAGCAGGATGATACTGGTAGTTGTCCTGTTTGTTATTGGAGCTCGAGCTCGAGCTTGAGTTGAGAGTCATAAATATAAAAAACCACACAAAGGTGGTTTAAGTAAAATAATAACAAACTAACCTTTTTCACCTTCAAACTGCCAAATAACTTCGCCCTATTGGTTGTTAGGGTAATCAGGCATGATTTCACCTTGCTTAAAGTAGGCACGACTGTTCGCTTTTGCTTGAGTGAACCAGTAGCCTGACTTAGGGCAAGGCTGATTTGCTGGGCAACGCCCTTTGGCTTGACTAGTAATTTCAGGTTTAGCGGTAGGCTGGTTCTCATAATAAGGCGTCATATCTTCACCCGCCTCAGAACGCTGCATAAACTCTTCATAAGTTATTTTATAGGGGTCAATAGAGATAAACTTACTGGTGTCGATGCCTGTTTTCTCTAATATCAGAGGGAGGGTAGAGTCAGGTTGATCTTGTTGAATTTTTAATCCCATATTGATGGCAGAAGTTTCATTCTCTAATCTCCAAGAGGCTATTTCTGGATAGGTTTCTGGGTAGGTATCCTGCCATCTGATTCTATCCTCAGAGTCTAAATTGGTTTGAATTTCTTCTAATTCGTCATAGACATCTAAACTAATTAGATAATAACGATTACCAGTAGATGGATCTGTTTGTCTATTTATCCTAATGTCCATATAGATTTCCGTGCCATATCTTAATCGCCATAGCTGTAGATCATTAAGTTGCATCCATTCTTTAAAAGTAAGTGGGTAACTGTAGTCAAGATATAATTCTGAACCTGCATCTGTCGTTGCAAATGTAAAACTGTCTTTGGCAGTCAACCTAGGAGCACTATTTGAATGCGCATACGTCCAACCTTTATCTTGTAGTTCTTTAAAGAAAAACATCATTTTTTTATAAGCATCTTCGTCTGATATACCGTTGTCTGTCTTATCGAAGAAAAAGTCAACTGTAATTTTATTCAACCCTCTCTGCTCGCTAGTTACCTTATCCATAGCTAAAATAGTGACAACTTGGTCAATCTTAAAACTATCATCAGAATAATGGAAAATTACTTTCCCCATGTTGTTTGTTGGAAAATCATAACCCTGAAAAATAACGCCCATAGGTTGAGCATCCGCTTCTTGAAAAGCTTTATACTCAGGGTTGGCATCGTATAACTCTTTAGCAGTCATGTTTAATGAAATTTCTAAAGGTTTATCAGGCATAGTGCTCTCTTTTTCTGCTTGGCAGGCAGTAGCTAAAAAAAGAAAACTAAAGCAAATCAGAGTAATGAAAATTTGTTTAAACATAATATTGAACATGCCTTAGTTGCTTGAATAATGGGATTTTATATCCTTACCCTTGTTCACCTTCAAACTGCCAAATAACTTCGCCCCATTGGTTGTTAGGGTAATCAGGCATGATGTCACCTTGCTTAAAGTAGGCACGACTGTTCGCTTTTGCTTGAGTGAACCAGTAGCCTGACTTAGGGCAAGGCTGATTTGCTGGGCAACGCCCTTTGGCTTGACTAGTAATTTCAGGTTTAGTGGTAGGCTGGTTCTCATAATAAGGCGTCATATCTTCACCCGCCTCAGAACGCTGCATAAACTCTTCATAAGTAATTTTATAAGGGTCAATAGAGATAAATTTACTGGTGTCGATACCTGTCTCTTTAAGTACGAGTGGTAGCGTATAATCAGGTTGATTTTGCTGAATCTTCAATCCCATTTTAATGGCTTTAGTCTCGAAAAAAAGTCTAGCTTCAGGTAATCCGCCATAAAGCTTACTATATTCTTTGGTCAAAGATTCATCATAGTTATTAGGAATGATTTATCTTATTAACTCTAACTCATCGAAAATATCTAAGCTAATCAGGTAATGACGGTTGCCTGTTTCAGGGTCACTTTGCCTATTTATTCTAATATTCATAAATACATCTGTACCATGTCGCAGTTGCCATATTTGCAAATCACTGAGCTGCATCCATTGCTCAAAGTTCAAAGGGTAGGTGTAATCAAGATTAAAGTCACTTCCACCTTCTTTTGTGGCAAATGTAAAGCTGTCTTTAGGGCTTAAACGAGGTTCACTTAAACTTTTAGCATAAGTCCAACCTTTATCTTGTAGTTCTTTAAAGAAAGACATCATTTTCTGATAGGCATCTTCGTCTGATATACCGCTTACTTTATGGTTGAATAAAAAGCCAAGATTGACTTTCGAGAGTTTGTAATTTGCTTGTTTGTTATCGTCGTAAGCCAAGACTGACATAACACCGTCAATACTTAACTCACCATTAGGATATTTAATAATGACAGTAGGTTCTTTATATCTTGGAAAATCATAACCTTGAAAAGTAACCCCCATAGGCTGAGCGTCTGCTTCTTGGAAAGCTTTATACTCAGGGTTAGCACCGTATAAATCTTTAGCAGTCATGTTTAATGAAATTTCTAAAGATTTATCAGGCATATTAACCTTTGTTTTAGCTTGGCAAGAAGTAGCTATTAATATGATAAAAAAAGAAGTAATGAACCTTAATCGCTTCAACATATCTATCTACTCATTCAGATCAAACATCAAAGTGCACTGCTTCTTACTTATTGCTATTCTAATTTCTATCATTAAGTCAATCGATTTTTTGGCTGTTATAAGATTTTAAAGCATCATATGTTTTAACCGCATCAAAGCTTGTGTTTAAATAACCGATTGACTTTAGTTGTAACATTTCTTCTGATGTTAAATTTGAAATATTATTTACTTTGTCTATTATATGACTGCTGACTATTTCTTCAGAAATTAAACGTGCTCTCTTTCGTACTGCGGAGCTTTTTGCCTTATCTGTTGATAAAGCTACAAAATATTCAAGTGGAGCTGCACCATTTTTAAGCATACATATCTTATAGTTGATATCTGAACGATATAATATGTAATCTTTAACTTTTTTTATGTCAATTTTACTTATCTTCTTTAAAGTACTTTCATCAGGTAAAGTTCTGTTTTTTTCTTCAGCAGTGCATAGATCTATAGTGTTCTCGTACTGTTCTATTGCTGATTCTAGAGTAAGTTTATCTTCTAATTGTGTCTCTGTTTTAGCACAAGCCGGTACTGAAAATATGATTAATATTAATGAAAAGAATATAGTTTTTTTCATGGTATACATCCATCGTAAATAGATCTAAAGAATTTAATTTCATCGTTACTTGCTCCATCACTTTGAAGGTCAATGACAGCCATACCTGCTATGTCTTCAACTTTTCGTCGAGTTATCTTACTCACGTCTCTCATACCTTCTGCAAGCATTATCCAGTCTGTTGATTTTACTGCAACTTCTGCATTTAAAGTTGTTCCGCCTATAAAGACAGTAGCTACTCCTCCTATACCTAAAAATCTTGTTAGCCAGCTACCAAGTTTAAGACGAGAGTTAATATCATCTAAATATTCAGATCCCTTTGCACTGAGCACTAAATTCTCAAATACAGGACAAGATTTTAAATTTTTGTTCCCCTTTGTAATCTTCACCTGTTTAGTTTTACCATCTAAAGTAGTTTTATCTGTAGAATATTGAGGCGGTTTTTGCATAACTAATAATCTCCATTCGTTGATAGATAGAGGTGAACATTAAAGTTTTCTTCAAGTGATGATACAAGGTTTTCAGTTTCACCCTCAGCATTAGTGATTCCAAAATAAATTAACTCTTTTACCTCAGATATTGCACGATAATGAACATGACTATAGGGGTTACCATCATCATCAGTAAACTTAAATTTAGTTTTATAAAGCTTAATAGATCCCCAAGGGTCTTCATTTCTTAGATGTACTTTAATCTTATTGGAGTCAGAACTATAAAAAGTCTCAGTATTTCCCTCAGCATCAGTTACACCCTCGAATGTTTCTTTTGTATTCTCATTAATAGCAATATATGGTGTATTGGTGTAGGCGATATCATCATCGTCAGCGAACTTAAATTGCGCTTTAAACATCGCACCAGCTATCAAACTCGGCAACCCCGCCAAACCCATCCCATCCCTTCCACCCCCAGCCTTACTATGCTTACCAGCCTTCTCCGTAAACTGCTTTGCGGCTATCGTAATATTTGCGCCATCCAAAGTGATACTTGCACCACCAGCGGTAAGTGTAATTTTATTCGTCGCTACTATCTCAACCTCTTTGGTCGAGGAGGCTATATTGACATCTTGCTTAGCCGTGGCTTCAAGCTTACCCGTATGGGCGGAGAGGGTGATATTCTCTTTGGCATTGGTCATGCTAAATTGACCATCGGCTATGATATTTAGAGACTCGCTACTGACTTGGTTATGACTCTCCCCACTACTGATCATCATATCTTGCTGCGTAGTACTAATCATCTCACCCATACTTCTGTGAATCAGCGTATCGTCACTGACATAAGCACTGTCTGCTGCGCTATCGATTAACGCGAATGGCATTGTTTGATGGGTTTTGGTTTGCTGTTCCTCTGCGATAGTCTCAAGCTGCGTCTTAATCGCTTTGTGGTCATTGACATGACGTCCAAGCCCTGTTGCCAATTGTGTTAAACGTTCGGCTAAGTGCTGACCACCTAATGCAGTTTGGGTCAGGGTCGGGGTGTGCTGCTGGTAGTTATGCTGTCTAGATTGCGTATGAGTTTGCGGTTGAGTGGAAAGGACGAGAGCTTCGCCTGATTTTATATTGATTTGAGCGTTAGTAGCCGCATTGATGCCTTGACGTTTGGCTGTGTCTGATGGATTGATGACCCCCATCTTTAGACTGGCAGATATCCCGGCACTGTCTACTTTTAGCTGCGAGTACGCTTGTTCTGTACGGTGATCAGTAATCCATTCTGATAAACCGTTGCCTGTGTTGCGATAACCGCTTTCAATCGCTTGTTCATTGTCCGTGGCAAATAGGCTAGGGCGAGTCGATGACAATAAACTGCCAGTGTTAATTAGATGCTCGCTATCGCCGATAGATTGCATGAGGGTTTGGTCATCCGCTCTATGGGTGAAGTGTGTGCCGTAGTTCGCGCCAGCCTGAGCCTCAAGGCGACTGATAGGCTGGGCAGGGCTATCCAGTAAATAGCTGCGCGTGGGCGTCATATGGTTACGGCTATCCATCTCATTTTGCATTTCGGTGATACCCGTCATCGGCGGTAGAGCGCGTCTGCTATATAAAGGACCGATCCATGGGGTATCAGCGGTAATGAGGCGCAGTTGAGTTAAATGAATGCCAGATGCTAATGTCGACGCATGACGCTGTTGGTGGCGTGAGCTTTGGGTCAGCCCTGTGACATGCGCCAGACTATTGCGTGCCAAATGAATGATATGAGTAGCACGGTAGTGTTGATTGAGCGCACTGTGATCGACAAGCATAAAAGTATCAGCAACACTCAAATCGGTAGCATGGGCTAGGGCATGATAGGCGCTATATTGACTTTGATGACTGTTTGCCACGATGGTTGCTTCGTCTATGGTTTCAGTATTGGTTACTGGCGCAAAAGCAGCTGGCGTGTCTAATGTGAGAGTGTGGTTATTTGAATGGCTTATGTTATTAGGGTTACGGCTCATCGTAACGTCAGCGGACTGCGTTGGGTGTGCAACACTGCTGCTATTAAAGCGCTGCATCGTTACTGAATTTGGCTGGGTGATGACCTGCTCACTCAATGCCAATACTGGTGCATGGACACGGTCATGTAACACTTGCTGGTAACGCAGCGCGCCAATATTTAGGCTGATTCCATCGCTATTACTTGGACTATGCGATGTAATAACGAGCTTTGGTGGACTGTGCTCGTCCGTTTGCTCATGGCGCAGATAGGCGGTCAGCCCTTGACGCGCGAGCCGCTCGCAAATATGTGTCCAGTCGCTTATTTGCCACTGGGTCATGCGTGCTGGTGACCAGTTAGCATCTTCACCATTGTTGCTGTCATCGATGATTTCTATATCCAGCGTAGCCGTGCGCTCTGCTACTATCGCTTGTACGGTCAAATGAGTATCAATGTGACCGCGTATATGCTGATGCAGACGATAAGTGATGGGCTGGGCGAGCAGGCGATAATAGCCGTAGCTGCCATCATGATCTAGCTGATGCACAGCCGTTATATACAGATGACGAAAGCTTAGGCCACTTGGAATATCAAAGCTCAAGGTCAGAGGCTACCGATGAGATTGGTTAATGGCGTAAAGGGAGGGTGATGCCGCTCATGGATATAAACATGTAACACATAAGTGTCGATACCATGCTGCTGGTATTGGCAATTACCATTGGGGTTTAGTTGAGCAATGATATCGGCTTCATCAGCGCTATGCATGAGCTTATATTGCCACGCACGATGAGCCTTAATGTCTTGGCGAGCGCTCGGATAGGGCGCTTGAGTGCTGCCTTCACTGGCATAGAGCCGATCAGGTGCATAGGCAGCACGGTATTGGTCAAGCGTAGCATAGTTATGTCCCTATTTTTTTAGCAGTGGCTCTCTTTTAGCATTGGTGTTTTTTGTAGCATCGATATCTCTAGTAGCAATGACAGTATGTTTTTCAGCATTATCAAACCAGCTATCAGCACTTAACCGTCATTGCTTAGTTGCCGTTATCGTCATACGTTCTACATAGCGATGTTATTCATTAAGGGTAAATTCGATACGGCGATTGCGAGTGCGACCTTCTTCGTTGTCGTTACTAGCGATAGGATCTGAGTCCCCTTTGCCAGTAGTACTGAGACGAGTCGCATTGATATTTCGACCGATCAAGTATTGTTTGACGGCTTCTGCACGCTTATTTGATAGGGCAAGATTGGCAGTAGAATTGCCGACATTGTCGGTATGACCGGTGATAAGAACAGGCTTATCACCGACCCGCTGTAACACCCCTGCCATATCGTCTAAGATACCAAGGCCCATCGGCGTTAGATTGGTGCTACCAGACTCGAACTCGACGATACGGTTGCCTAAAGTCTCGTCTATGAGGCGTTGTTCACCTTCTACCACGACCAGCTGATTTTCTAATTGATAGAGATCAGTTAGGCGCGAGTGAATACGGTTTTGAATGGCTTGCTTTTGTTCAAGGCTGCTTACCTTGCCATGTAAGCTAATGGTCGTACCATGAATGTCAATACGCCCTTGACGAATGTTAGAGATGTCGCTATCAATGATAGTCGTGGCTATCTGTTGCCAGTTGGTCGGTATACTGATGTTCGAACGTACTTCGATTTCATCTCTGACAGGTTTATCAGGATACTGTGCTTTTAGCTTGTCAAGCAATTGCTGTTTGTCTGAACTGGTAGCGACCACACCTTTGATGACCACTGGCACATTTTGTGAGTTATTTGTCACATGAGCGTCGTTATGTTCTGCAAATACAACGGCGCTCATAGGAAGGGTGATAGCGGCGGCTAATAGCAGGTTTTTCGTGTGATTTGTTCGCTTGGATTTTGTTATTCTAGAGAGGACTTTCATTCAAGTACCTTTTTAATCTGTCTATTGTTGAGCAGTGACTAATTGCAGGGGTATGATGCATGGCGGCTACTATTAGCTGTTACGAATCAGCAATTATCGTGAGCCACTATCTATTGTGCTAAAAAAGTTTTTTTAAACAATTGCCTAGTATCATACAGATATAAATTGTCTTGTAACAATACTTTATTGAAACGGGTCAATCCAATGTCTTCATCGATATAGCCTTGAGTCCAGTCGCTATGAGCGATGACCACCCAATCTTCAGGATAAGTTTGTTCACTTTCTGATATTTGCTTGAGTATACGTCCATCGGGTTTAGTAAAACTCATGAGCAAGCGATAGCAATTAGCGACACGATATAAGTAGGTATTCAAGTAGAGCTGGTGTGGCTGATAAAAACCATTGATGAGATCGTGCCAAAAAGTGGCCATGTGTATCGAGTTTTCTCTATCAGAGGTAAGTGACCAGCAGATGGCTTTATTCAAGCCATAAAAACCCTTAGTAAAGGTCGGTAAAAATAACAGGCCAGTGGCAATGATTTGCTGTATCAGCTGCGTTTTATCAATGTTCATTAAGATCGCGATATCATGCAACGTAGTGGTATTGATAAAATCATAGTAGTAAGTACTGGCATTGTTATCGATGCTGAGTTGGCTATGATTGAGGTGCTCCATAAGATCGCTATTGTCAGTTTTGGATTTTGCCATACTCAAAACTTCATAAGTGTCATTCCAAAGCGCTGATGACTTGACGGGCAGATAGTTCATCCAGTTTTTCGGTTTATCGAGATGAAGCACGCCAAAACCTATCAATGGGTAATTTCTATAGCTACTATCGTGACTAGGGATCAAAACACCGGTGATAATCTCGTTAGCTCTAGTGTCGATATGACTGAAATTTAAAAAGGCAAAGTTATGATTGCTGACATTGTTTATCGGAATTCCGCTAAATACACTTTCCGACACGGCTAGCGCTTCGCTGACCCATTCATCAATGGCATTAGTCTCAGAGATATGAGCACGCGCCCGGACAAAGTCCCCGCGAGCAGGCAATTTTCCAAAATATACTAAAGGCAAAGAGTCTGGAGTCATGGCGTTTGCTCCTGCTGTTCAGTCACGGCTGAACGATCATCAGTAGCCGTCGTGGTATCAGTAGGCGGTTGTACTGGTGGACTGTTTTCACTATTAGTATTAGGGACTACAGTAGATACGCGGGCGGGCGGCGTGACATTGCTTGTATTTTGCTCGCCAGTTGGTACTGGCTGATTGGTGCCAGAACCCGCATTAGGAGTGTCGCCATCAACAGCATTATCATCAGAAATTGGCCTTGCTGTACGTGTGACACCAAGGGCAATAATCTCCTCTGGTAGTTTCATTCCGGTAAAGGGATTGGTAGAGCGACCTTGACCGGTAGTGGTACTACTGCCGCTGCCGCTGATGATTCTAAAGCGTACAGAGATAGTGATACCGTCACCAGACCATGCCATCTCAAAGATATCATTGCCAAGTTCAGTACGGCGTGCACTGTTAATGAGCCTTTCTACCCCAAAGCTGCCTGCTTCTTCAAAGACAGTAAAGTCTCTGCCATCATAGTCCTTGGCTCGAATACTGGCACCAGGTTGGCTACTTGGATTTGGCCATACAACGTTGTCCACGCTTGAGTACCCATGCGATAACGCAACTGTTGACCATCGACCACAATAGTATATTCAGTCAAACCGCTGACGGGTAATGGCATGATTTGAAAAGTGGTTTGATTGGCAGCGCCACCAGTATTATTCGCACCAGCAGCGCCTGTGCTATTGCTGCCCATATAATTGGTAAAGTAACGGCCAAAATCAGCGACAAACTGCGGGTTGAGACCCAGACCTGCACCATTCCAGATTTTACTGGAGATTTGATCGCCGCGGCGAATGATAAAGGGCGATAACGTTTCGTTGACGAATCGCGCCACATAGCCATCTTCGCCGAAGAATTGACCGATCTCTGCAGGCGTCGCTTCTAAGTTTGCATTGGCGGTAAAGGGATACTTACTGCCTAAATTATCGAGGAAAGGCTTATAGACCTGCGCTTTCCAAACTTTATTAATCTCAGCCTTAGTGGGCGTCAGCAGCATGTTAAATGAACGAGTCAGTGGCTCACTCAACAACGGACGAACCAGTTGTTTTATTTCAGAGTTGGCTTGACTCAGGATCTGCTCATCTAATATCTGTAGAGATTTGGTTAACTCTGAGCCTTCGGGGCTGAGGGTTTGTGAGGCAAACAACAAAGCATCAGGGCCGATGTCGTCACTACGAGCGATATTGTTAAAACGGGTTCTGATATCGCCTAAGCTGACTAAATAGCTGTCTAATAATGACAGATCCTGATTTTCTTCTCTTGGCGTTACTAGCGCATGTATAGAGGAGAATTCTTGCGCAATCACACCTGAGCTTGCTTGTGCTACAGGCGCGGCGTTATTAGAGCTACCACCATTATTCATCGCTGCTTCTGCTTGCCGCAGCTCAGCAGGGCTTTGACGCAGGATGGTTTGCTTAAACCAATTGACAAATGAGCGACGAGATTCGCCACCATTGCCAGCTGCTTGATTAGCCGCTTTATTGTCCCATTGAGTTTGGCGATCTACTGTCTCAAACAGGGTTTTTAACGGTGACTCTGCGGCATTGGACAGCTGATTTAATAAGACCGCATGATCATCGAAGCCTGTGCTATCCCGAACATACACTTGAGTTAAAAAACGTTTCCATTCACTGATATATTCTTGCTTATAGCGATTGACCAGATATTGTCGTATCTGTTCAGGACTACCCGTCAAGGTAAGATCATCTTGGCTGCTGGTGGCCAACACCCAATCATCGGCGACCACTCTCGTAGTGGCAGCTTTATCAATCTCATCACTGACGAAAGCATCCCATGCCTCTTTAGTAAAAGTGCCTGAAATGACATAACTACCAAGCAGTGTTTCATTAGCATTGTTTTGCGTAATCTGTGCAACCGTGACTGATGGGAAGCGGGCAGATGCACGCATTTTAATCTCAGAGTAAACCCGCTCACGAGCAGGTTGACCTTTGCTAACCTTGGATAAATTGCTACGGGTTTTGTCTATCAGCTAAGTCATTTTGGATCAATGGAAAGGCGGGGTCGTCGACATGAGCCAAGGTGAAACTCAAGATACGCTCAGCTTGGCGAATCATCTTGTCACGCGGCATGTCAGCGCGATTGGCTTCGAGCCAGTTGCGCCAAAAACGGGTCATCTGATCACTCAAATGACTGGCCTCTAAATTGTCATGATTGCCAAGCATGAGATAAGCTTTGAGCGCGTTATAAGCATCTTCAACGTCTGTGGGGTCCGACTGGATATAAGCATCATTAACGGCAGCATCAGAGGTGTCATCAGTGTTTGAGTCTTCTGTACGGACTTCTAATTGATCGGCATTGGTATTTACTTCGGTCAAAAACGTTTCGATATTTTGTTTGGTTGGCGCTAAGACGATGATGCTGATGCCGTTATAATATTCTGCTAGCAATTTCTGCTTAAGCTTATCGCCTTGATAGAGGCCAAAACTTAAAGACAGCGGCTTGTCGTCTTCATAGCCTTCAAGCTGCTCGATTCGACTTTGTAGAATATTGAGCGACTCGAGCTGGGATTGTAAATCACCGTTAGAATTTTTTTGTAGCGCTGCGACTTGCTGTAAGTCAGCCACGACACGCTCAGTGAGCTGTTTATTATTGGCATAAGACCATGTCCACAGACCGACAGCCGCACACAAAGTCACGACAGCAGCTAGCGTCGCAAGCGCACGATGACTGCGCTTGTGTCGGTTTTTATGCTGCCTGACCAAATGCTTGTCTTTTAAAATGACTTTAGAAAATAGATCTTGTAAAAAATAGGGCTTGTCTGCGGCTTCTTGCTGCGCATTGAGCGGTATCGCAGGTGGGTGCAAATCGTAATTTTGTACCATTTGTAACGTCATTTGGCTGCTAACTTGCCCGTCTTGCAAGGCGCTGGTAAAGTAAAAGCCACGCAATATGGGCTTAAATTGGAAAGGGTTGTCCTCAAACAAAGCATGCATCAGCGTCCGTATCATGGGACGTAACGACTGAAATTCCATTGGGAAAGTCATTAGACTGGGAGATACCGTGCGCTGATGACGTAAGGATAGCTTAGTGGTGCTCAAGTCTTTTAGACCATTGACCAAGACACCAAAATGCTCTTCGAATACGTCCGTGATATTGATATTTTCTGGGTCTTCAGGATAGGGGATGGTCGCGCCCCATACTTGGCTGCGCTCTTCTTGCTCATAATCATTAAAGAAGTCACGGAAGCCTGAAATCAAATCCATTTTAGTAAAGATCACATAGACAGGCGCATAAACTTCTAACTGTTCCGTTAAGTCTTGCACACGGCTGCGCAGATTCTTGGCCAAATCCAACGCATAGTTTGGATCGTTTTTGGTGAGTTCGGCGATACTGACCGCGATGATGATGCCATTGATCGGTGCTTTAGGTCGATTCTTTTTGAGTAGGCTTAAAAACGACAACCATTCTGAGCGATCTTCTTCATAAACGGAGTAACGTCCTGCGGTGTCGAGCAAAATACCTTCAGTCGAAAAAAACCAATCGCAGTTACGTGTACCGCCGACGCTTTAACGGATAGCTTGTTACCTTGCTCCATAAAGGGGAATTTTAAGCCAGAGTGTAGCACTGCAGAGCTTTTGCCTGCGGCTGGATTACCAATGACCATATACCACGCAGCTCATATAACGCCGCTTTGCCTGTTTGATCGCCTATCTTTGATTTGCGAATGGTTTTAATAGCATCTTGCATTTGCTGGCGTAGCGCTTGCACTTCTTGAGCGTTTTCATCTTTGGCCACATGAAGGCTATCGTCACCTTGGCTCTTGTTACCATTATCCTCCACTAAGTTTGCCAGCTCATCTGAGGCAAGCTTACGTTTTTTCCACAGGTAATAGCCAAGCGCCCCCAGCACCGTACATGTGATTAGGACGCCAATGATTATGACAAAGGTTTTAATAGTCACATAATCATAAAGTAAGACTAGAGCGACTATGAGCCCAGCGCCAATAATACTCTTGGGTTATAGATAAGATGAAAAAACCTTGAAAACATGCGTGCTACCTAGTGTGAACTTAAGATAATAAAACGAGTATTTACCACGACAAAGCACCATTAAAACTACGACTCAGATTTTTGAGAAGAGTCTAGCAACCAAAGCATATTGCAGTGCTTATGTTGAGTAATTAGAAATGACCTGTCTGACTCTTGTTGGTCTTCTTTGGCTAAGTCAATGAATAACGATAAGCTGATGAATGGCTTCAACCAATTATTCAATGGCATATAATGCCCTAAATGATGCTCATTTACTAGAGCGCCTTGTGCTATAAATGCTTCAAGAAAGCTCATATACGTTGATAAGTCATAAGGCTGCTTTAATGGATTAATGTCAGACATGGCGGTAATGGTCATGTCTGTTATAGCAACATTAGTCTTGTATTTTTCTTTGCTGTTGATGTCAGACGATTTTTTTGCGGGCTTTACTATCTGTTTATCGGTGGTTTTTAGCGTGGTCGTATCGGTCGGCGACAGTGAAAGCATATTGTCTATTAATAGGTTTTTGATAGTCGTTAAATGATTCAAATAGCGACGTTTATCACTCAAAAGCTCAGTGCGATGAGCTGTAGCTATCTCCGTTAATAAAATACGGGTACTAGCGTCAATATTGAGTAGCTCTTGAGCCGCTTGATTCGAGAATAGCAACAGCGCACCCGCCTCAGTAGGAATGACATTGGTCATTTGCTCAGCATACAAATGAGTGTCTAACCATTCTTCACTTATCTGTGAATCTGCAATGAGAATTAAGTAAAGATCCGGCGCAGTTGATTTAGATAAAGGCAGCAGATGTTTATTGATGAATTCTGTAGGTGTGGCAATTGCAGTATTGTTAGCGCTATTGTCTGCTACGGTGTTTGCGACGTCAGTGCTGTCAGTTATGATGGTCGTAATAGCAAGCCGTGTATCAGGAATACCGTAAGTTGCTAACTGTTCTTTTATGGTCGCGATCAAAAATGCTGGATCGGCGCTGGCAGGCAAGCATAGATAGATAGGAAGATTGGTTAAATGACCAGCAGAGGCTGCTGTCATTTTGTCATCACTGTTCTTTTTACTGCTGTTATTTTCACTACTTACTTCGTTGGCACTCACCAAATAATGTTGCTGCCATTCGGGATGAATATGAATGGCTGCGTTGGACTGAGTCGTATCTTGTTGGTGATGTTGGTAAAAGTATTCGGCAAGGCTAGACAGCATCTCCTCGCTCAAGACTAGCTGCTCATAAATTAATGCCTGTAAACGCAAGGTAGTATCCTTTAACGCAGCTTTACGTTCAGTAAATCTCTCATCATCGAGATGGCTGTCTAAATCATTGTCTAAATCACTGTTCGAATCTAAATAATGGTCTGAATAGCTGTCGTCAAACTCTGAATCTGCTGAATAGGCATCAGACAGACTAGGATATGGTAGGGCAGCTGCATCAGGGAGTCTTGCAATCGGTTTGACCAACATTGGCATACCATCAATATCTGTCAAATCCTCGCTCAATACGGTTAGGTCTGCATCATTGTCCACCACCTCAGACCAACAGTCTCCTTCTGGTAGGCAGACACGGCTATAGATAAATAACTGATAAGTATTGGGCGGCTTAATAGCGTCTGTTTTATCTGTTGTTCCATCAAGTATCTCTGGTGAATCGGTTGTTTGTTTATCCAGTTTTTTTTGCCACCATAAGAGCGCCATGATAGATCCAAGAGACAATAAAGGGATGGAAACAAACCATAGTAATAAGCCAGATGAGGTCAGCTGTCGCGCATTGTCTTTAAAGTACATCCAGACCAAAATGAGATACAACACCAAAATCATGACTAAAACAGATCGGCCGTATGACAGTATTTTTTTTGCGCCCACTTATTTAAACTCCCTATTTGTTGGGTTTTTATTATAATTATCACCATGTAGACAAGCTTTGCGATCCAAATTTTATGATGTTTATAATCTTGTTTTTACTATACTAGTTAACTTTATTTGTCTTTTTTATAATTCGGTTGTAATGATAGGAATCGCTTTGAAAATATTGTTAAACTATAAAATCGATAACTAGTGAGGGTTTTAGGCATTATTAAGTAAATTTTTATAATGAAATAGTATTTTTAAGTTGTCTGTAGATAAGCTAATGGATAGGAATAAATAAAAATTAGTGTAATTAAGTTAGCTTTATTTTAAAAGGAGATGATTTGTCTATATAATACTGACGAAATCGTAATTATCAACGCCTGTTTATTATTATTTTGTTTTTATCGTCTCAACTGTCGCTGACGCTTGCCTATGATTTACTTGACTGTATCGGTCTTTACATTGCTCTCTATCCTCATGATGGTCACGCTTTTTGATCGGCAGCTATGTGGGCGACTATTAGATAAGGTAATGGTATTTTTTCATCGATTGCCTAGCCTAAAATTCAAGCGTCCATCAATAAAGACACCAAAAGAGGCATTTCATTATCGTATCAAGCAGTTTATTCGTTTTATTTCAGATATAGATGTTTCTCGTATTCCAGTGATATCGGCATTGTCTTTTTTGATTGTCATGGCAACGGTTGGATTGTGTTATGCCCTGATTACCAATCATTCTCTGAAGGTTTATCATGCCAACGATACCGTGGCTAGCACGACAAATCTGCAAATCAGTCAACTACTCATAGGAGAGCGTCTGCGTCCGCCGTCGCCTCCGCCAGAGGAGCTGTTTGCTGAACTAGAAGCCGAGGTTGCAAGCTACCAAGCTGACAAGACAGAGGAAGGGTATTGGCCGGATAATCAGACAAATATACCTCAGACTGATAGGCCGCTAATGCTCCCTGAGCCTGACTTGTCTGACTTAGACACGCAAGATCATAGCACTGGCTATTCAGGTGACATGTTGGCTGCACATCTAAACAATGGTCATATCAATATCAAAAATGCTGACCGTAATTGGCAAAAAATGAACTCAGATTTTGTTCAACGGCTGTTGACTGTGTATAAAGTAATGAGTGACCAATATGGCTATGACATGGTGCTGTTAGAAGGCTATCGTAGCCCTGCAAGGCAAGCAAGACTATTGAAAAAAGGGACTCATGTAACGAAGGCAGGATCATACAAGAGCTATCATCAGTTTGGTTTAGCGGGCGATAGCGCCTTTATCAGAAATGGTAAAATTGTCATAAGCGAAAAGGATCCTTGGGCAATGCGAGGCTATAAATTATATGGTAAAGTAGCCAAATCTGCCGGACTTGTGTGGGGTGGTGATTGGCGTATGATGGATCTTGGGCATGTTGAGCTGCGCAAAAAAGGCGTGCTCGGTCGCCCAGAAATGGCTGAGATTTTGACCAGTCAATAATGATAATAACAAGCTAAGGTAAACTGAAAGTATGAATAAATGTATGACATTGCCAGTATCATTAATCGCTGCTACTTGCTTGCTAAGTGGTACGATCGCCGGATGCAGCACTGATAAGTTGAGCAAGTCAAATGACAAGGTATCGGCATTGGCAGGCGAGCCTCCTACTATAGATGCCATGAGCCATATCGTTGATAATGGCAAAAATAGTGCCGATTTGCAAAGTTTAAAAGCACAGCTAGAGCTGCAGCAACAGCAGCTAGCGACCATGAATGCTGAGCAGCAAGCATTACAAGAAAAATTGAAGCGTCAGCAGATTACCCTAAATATCAAACCCACCACTAATGCCAATGCAGGGCGTACCAAAGTAGGCACAGCAAGTACTGCCTATATCGCATTTTTGGAAGAAGAGAGCCAGTTTACGGATATTGAAGCGCTGGCTGCCAAAGAAATCAGTATTATCCCAAATCGTGAGAGCAGTCTGACCGTGAACATTCCACAAGACGCGCGCTTTATCGCTATTAAAGTGGGGCTGAGATATACCAAAAAGCGCTCACAGTTTCTTATCCCACTTGCCAGTCTCAATTTTGATACGCCACTGGCGATCAATATTGGTGGATGCGATGTCAGCATTACTGAGGGTGTTGACCCAGCACTGGCACCTACATTTACTACCAAACTTAAATATTATCAGCAGCCACTAGTCAGCTGTTCTTAGGAGATTGTCTTGAGTAAACACAGGGTATTATGGGGAGAAGGGTTGTTTTTGCGACCCCAACATTTTCAGATTCAAGACACTTATCATGACTCGCAACGCGCTTTGAGTATGATGCTGGTGCATCCTTATGCTTATGGAGTATCTGATGTTCAGATTGATAAGCAACTTTTGGAAAGCAATTTACTAAGCTTTCAAAGTATTTATGCGGTATTGCCCGATGGTACGATATATCATGCACCTCGTACCGACACTTTACCGAAAGCCATTACCTTAGATACCCAAGACAATGGCGATGAAGTTTTCGTATTTTTGAGTTTAGAGATTGTCCATAGTGGCGGCAGCAATATACAGACGGATCGTAGTGACAATCCAACACGCTATGTAAGGGGTGCTATTGAGGCACAAGATCTATATAGCCAAGCGGCTGAAGCAGTCATTGACGTGATTAAACTGTCGCCAAATTTGCAGTTAAGTTATTCTGCGCAAGCGCCTAGCCAAGATACCGTGTCCTTATTGGTAGCCAAGCTCGTGCGTACCACTCAAGGCATCTATCAAGTCGATGATGATTATATCGTCCCAAGTGTGCATATTACGAGTAACCCTGCGCTTGTTGGTCACGTATATCGTTTGATGACGATGATTAATACCAAGTCCACGTCACTGTATGACCATCATCGTCAATCTAACAATGACTTACTGGAGTTTCGCTCCTCAGATATTGCCTCTTTTTGGCTATTGCATACGCTAAATACCGCATACTCTCAGCTCAGTCATTTATATAATAATGCCAAACTACATCCAGAACGCCTTTATGAAGCATTATTAAATGTCGCCAGCCAATTGGCTACTTTTAGCTCATTATATAAGGTGGGCGACTTACCTTCTTATCATCACGATAATGCTAATGACTCATTTGTCAGTATCATTTTAATCATTCGTGAGCTACTCAATACCGTCATTGCCAGTAACTTTATTTCGATTCCATTACGTCAGAATAAGCCATCTTATTATACAGGCGAGCTAAGTAGTGACAAGATCACGCGTGCTCACAGCTATATCTGTCTGTTAGCTCATCATTGCCGATGCACGAGCTCATCGACATCGTACCACGCCGATTTAAAATTGCGACGCCTGACTCAGTAGAGAAACGTGTCTTATCAGCGCTGCCAGGCTCTTCTATTTCACATGTCAGCCAAGTACCCAGTGCGATACCAGTGAGACCAGGCTTTAGCTATTTCACCATCGAACCGGTAGGCGAGCTATATGACGAAATGCTCAAATCTGAATCTATCTGTATTTATGTGCCAAATGGTTTTGATGATTTAAAAATAGAGCTGATGGCTATCGTACAGTAGTTCTTTTTGTCTTTAGAGGTGCTGAGGTTGCAAGATGAGTATGCACTAGGGCGTGTCCTCATTTTGAGAACACGCCCTCAATAGTATTTGAAATAATAAGCATTAGGAATAATCATGTCAGGGAATAATTCAATGGGTTCTGCACCTTCGTTGTTAGATTCAGGCGAGGTGGCTTCAAAGGTCTCAGCAACGGGTCTAGATAAGCGTGTCAGTAGTCAGTCGCTGGTAGACATCATGTATGACGGCTTTTATTTGGTGTTTTTATTACGCAATCATTATTTCAGCACTGAGCCGCGACAATTTCGTCAAAAAATATATGATTTTTTAGATAAGTTCGAGATGAATGCGCGCAAAAAAGGATTTCTGTCAGAAGATATCCATGAAGCCAAGTATGCGTATTGTGCGTTGATTGATGAGACCATCATGACCTCGCAAGAGCCAGAGTTTCAAACCCTCAAAGATGCTTGGGAGCTAAATCCTTTGCAGTTGGATTTATTCGGCTCACAAATTGCTGGTAATGAGTTCTTTGAGCGTTTAGATGGTCTACGCGAGCAAGGAGAGAGGCGTCTGCCTGCTCTGGAGGTCTATCACTATGCGATGCTACTTGGTTTTCAAGGGAAGTATCGTTTAGAAGCACCCGAGAAAATTCGTTATCTTATCTCACGCTTAGGGGATGAAATTGAGCATCTACGGGGTAATAAGAACGAGTTTTCGCCTTTTTGGGCGATACCCGACCAAATCAAACACACGCTCACGAGTGAAACGCCACTATGGGTCATACTCACGGTCATGGCAGTGTTGTTGACCGCGATATTTGCGACCATGTGGCAGTTTACCAATAGTTTCTCGAATGAGCAGCTGTCAGCATACGATAATGTGATTCAAGAAAACAAAGAGCAAGCTCATATCTCAATTTTCCTACCTTAATTATTTTCCTTACTTTAAATGCTAACTTCTTTAACAGTTTATTTCAGCTGCATACGTTGTGCTGAAATAAAAACTGTTAGGACAGCAAGGTAATAATTGTTATATCGTTGGCTACTTATTTTTCTACTGAGTTTTATATAAATTTCTTCATGCCAATAAAAATAGTAGCCATAAAAAACCCTCATCAAAGAGATGAGGGTTTTGGCAAATGCCATAATTGAATTAAAGATAATTCAAGAAATTTACAACTAAAATGTGGCTCTCCAACCTGGGCTCGAACCAGGGACACACGGATTAACAGTCCGTTGCTCTACCAACTGAGCTATTGGAGAATAAGCTGCAAGTATTTAAAACCTTACAACGAGCCTTAGAAGTCTCTAACGAGTTCTTGCTAAGTGGGGCGTATTCTAGCAAAAATAAAAAATACGTCAAGCCTTTTTTGCATAATTATCAAAGATAATTATTTTAATAAGGAGATAAGGCATTTTTCGAGGTTTTTTGCAAAAAAAACTCCCAATTGTGAGATAAATAAAAAAGACGCCACATAGAGGATAGGTGGCGTCTTCGTTTATAAGCACATTTCTAAGCACATACTTAAGCGTAGTAATTTTAAGACAGTGGCTGTTTATTTATTATTCAGCAATGTCTAGATCAGCAACCGCTTTTTCGATACGTGATAAGGCGTCTTTTAGCGTTGCTTCATCAGTCGCGTAAGAGATGCGCATATAGCCACCAAGACCAAAGGCATCACCAGGCACCACTGCTACGCCAACCTTCTCTAACAACCATGCTGAAAATTCAGTACATGATGACAGACCAGCGGCTTTGATGAGTGGTTTGATATCAGGATAGACGTAGAAAGCGCCATCAGGACGCAGGCAGGTGATACCTTTAATCGCGTTCAAACCATCAACGACTAGATCACAACGCTTTTCAAAGGCTTCTACCATCGGCGTGAGCACGCTTTGATCGCCACTGATAGCGGCTTCGGCAGCAACTTGGCTGATCGATGTTGGGCATGAGGTTGACTGTGATTGTACTTTTTTCATCGCCCCAATCAGCTTAGCAGGGCCGCCAGCGTAACCAATACGCCAGCCAGTCATCGCATATGCTTTTGACACGCCATTTAAAATAATCGCCCGCTCTTTTAGCTCAGGTGCTGCATTCAGAATATTGTAGAACTTATCGCCCGTCCAGCGGATGTGCTCATACATATCATCTGACACAACATAAACTTGAGGGTGCTTTTTCAGCACTTCAGCGATAGCTGTTAGCTCATCCAACGTGTAAATCATACCGGTTGGGTTAGAGGGGCTGTTTAGTACCAGCATTTTAGTTTTGTCAGTGATGGCGTCTTCTAACTGCTCAGCGGTGATTTTGAAATCTTGCTCAGCAGGGCATTTGACGATGACTGGCACACCTTCTGCAATGATGACCATGTCAGGATAGCTGACCCAGTAAGGTGCCGGAATGATGACTTCATCACCTGGATTGATAAAGGCTTGCGCAAGGTTAAAAAATGATTGTTTACCACCGACCGATACTAGGATTTCATTGGGCTCATAGCTGATGTTGTTATCACGTTTGAACTTCTCAATGATGGATTTTTTGAGCTCTGGCGTACCATCGACAGCGGTGTATTTGGTAAAACCGTCATTAATGGCATCGATGGCTGCTTTTTTGATGTGCTCTGGCGTATCAAAATCAGGTTCACCCGCACCCAAACCGATAATGTCTTTACCAGCTGCTTTTAGCTCTTTGGCTTTATTGGTAATCGCTAGCGTAGGTGATGGCTTGATGTTGTTGACGCGGTCAGAGAGTTGCAATTCACTCATGAGAGATCCTTTTTATAGTGGAGTGGGATTGGTGAAGCACTATCATTAATTGTATAACGTTTGAGATGTCATTAGGACACGATATCAGGCAGTTTCAAAAACTGTCGCAAGGGAAGTTGATTTTTGAAAATAAATAACCGTTAATAAAGACAAGCGCTTTTAACAGGTTGGATATTTTCATGATAAATACGCTGACTAATCAGCCATTTAATATAAAGCTATTTTTGATTTTTAGTATTGTAGCATGCCGTAATTAGGCTGTCTTATAAGGCTAGTAACATAAAACGACAGACCTAAGAGCAATTTTCCCAGTGCGCGAGAGTAGACAGGTTCAGTCAATTAAGAGACGCATTGATTGCGAAACCACAACAATAAATCGATAGCCGTGCGCTATGATTGTTTAGATTTAATAAATAAAATGGATGATACCTTAATAAAAAAAGGTTAATATCATCAGCTGACTAAAGATGATAAGCAAGGATTTAGCACCTAAATGCATGGTGAATTTTGTACTATCAGCACACATAAAAGGACGTTTACGATGACTGACTCTACTAAGAAATTACATATAATTATTACTGGCGCGACGTCTGGTATTGGCAATCAATTGGCAAAAGACTATCTACTAGAAGGTCATCATGTCTATGCCGTTGGTCGAGACGATAGCGCATTGGCTGAGCTTGAGTCACTAGGCGCAGAAAAGGTTGACTTAGATCTCATGGATCGGGATAAAGTTATCGACGCTTTTGGAAAAATTGAAGAGGTTGATTTGGCGATTTGTGGCGCTGGCATGTGCGAATATTTGGACATGCCAAACTTCGATAGCGTCTCATTTATGAAAGTGATGTCGGTAAATATGGGTACGTTGTCACATGCTATCGAAGGGATATTGCCAAAGCTAATCGCCTCAAAAGGTCGTCTGGTGGGCATTGGTTCAGCATCGGCTTATGTGCCATTTGCTCGTGCCGAAGCTTATGGCAGCTCAAAGGCTGCCATCCATTATCTAATGAAAACTTTGCAAATTAGCCTTGCACCGCATGATGTGTCGGTAAGCTTGGTCGTGCCTGGTTTTGTCGAGACGCCAATGACTAAGCAAAACGATTTTCCCATGCCCTTTATTCAAACAACAGCGCAGGCAAGCCAAGCTATTCGTGATGGTATCGCGAGTGGTCACGATGTGATCGAATTTCCCAAAAAGCTCACTTTACCGCTAAAGGTATTGGGTACGTTGCCAGATTTAGTGTGGCAGCAAGTCAGTGAAAAAATTAATAAAAAATAGCTTATATTGAAAAATGGCAAAAAATAAATTACTAAAAATATGGAAAGGAACGCATCAATGCTGTTTAACCGCCGTAAACGTAAGAACCTAGAGACAGTCTCTCATGAAGCCAGCAGCCTCTCAAAACAGACGACTAACGCTCAAGCTAAAAAACGTATTGCTATCATTGGCTCAGGTGTATCAGGATTGACTTGCGCTCATTATCTGGTGGCGCAACATGAAGTGACAGTGTTTGAGGCTAATGATTATATTGGCGGTCATGTAAATACCATCGATGTGGCGCTACAAGACGGCAAAAAAGCAAAGAGCAGCAATGTGGAAAACAGTGCCATAGATACTGGCTTTATCGTCTTTAATGAGCGTACTTATCCCAATTTCTTTCGTCTACTGCATGAGCTGCAAGTGCCGTTTCAATCGACTGACATGAGCTTTTCGGTAAAGAATACGGCGCGCCATTTTGAATACAATGGTCACACGCTCAATACTTTATTATCGCAGCGTAAGAATGTCTTTAATCCAAAATTCTGGCAATTTATCAAAGATATTCTACAGTTTAACAGGCATATCAAGCAGCTACGCCAAGACTACGAAATGGCACGTGCTAACGGGCAAGATGTTGGCATTTTTACTGAGCAAACACTGGGCACCTATCTCACAGAAAAAAGTTATGGCAAGCTGTTTATAGACAACTATCTGCTGCCAATGGTTTCTGCCATTTGGTCAACCAGTCTGCATGAAGTACAAGACTTCCCACTGGTGTTTTTTGCACAGTTCTTTGACAATCATGGCTTGCTCGATGTGGTTAATCGTCCGCAGTGGTTTACGATTAAAGGTGGCTCAAAACAGTACGTCAATAAGTTGATTCCACGCTTCATCAAAGCGGGCGGTAAGGTGAGAGTAAACAGTCCCGTACAGTCTGTGGTTCGTGATGGTGAGCAAGTATTATTGACGGTTCAAAATAAAAGCATTACTGACAACAATATCGAAAGCTTGAACGAAAAATTGGTATTTGACGAAGTTATCTTTGCTTGTCATGCAGACACCGCGCTCAAAATTTTAAAAGACGCCAGTAAGGATGAACATGAGGTACTCAGTCATTTTCGCTTTACCAAAAATACCGCCGTACTGCATACCGATGTCAGTGTCCTACCGAACAAGCCATTGGCGTGGGCCAGCTGGAATTACCTGATTGATGAGAATCTCGCAAATAAAACTGCGCGACAATCAGGACAATCAGCTACTGAAAACCATACTAAAAAAGCGCAAACATTAGCAAAACCAGTGCTGACTTATCACATGAATATTTTGCAACGCCTGACCAAAAAGCACAATTATTTGGTTACGCTGAATCCAGAAACCGTTCGTGAAAATGTTGATGATAAGCACGTCATTAAGCGCATCGATTATAGCCATCCTGTGTTTGATAAAGTGATGATTGAGGCGCAAAGCAGATGGTCGAGTATCTCTGGTAACGACATGCACACACATTTTTGCGGTGCCTATTGGTTTAATGGTTTTCATGAAGATGGCGTACGTAGTGGTCTACGTGTCTGTCAGGCGCTCGGTCATGATATTGCGATAAAAGACGAGGTTGATCCGACTCATCTGCCTGATGCCGAGAGCGCACATACGCCGTTTCGTTATAAAGACCTGCCGGTAAAGGCAGACACCAAATTGCGCACACTTAATAAGCGTGAGGTTGTCACGGCGCTTACTAATCAGGAGCTGATTGAGTACATTGAACGTTTACAACCGACTGTTAAAAATGATGAATCAAAGCGAAAGCGTCGCTTATTTGGCTGTCATAACGTGCAGTGATTTTGGCAGTGAAATCAACGAACACTATTGAAGAGAATGCTATGTCTATTGAAACCGGCACGCCTAATAAGCTGTTACCCCATCAGTTGTTCAATGGGACGACTTGGCACAGTCGGTTACTGCCAAGTGTGCATAAATTTGCGTATCCATACCGTTATTGGGGCATCAATATCAGCGCATTGGCTAAAGGGCTGGAGCTTCCTGAAGTAAGTATAGGTATTAGTAGTAAAAATAAGCTTTTAAACAAGTTGCTTTCAAAAGGGCGGCTGACCAAAGGATTGCCATTATTTTCAGCAAAGAAAAAAGCCTTGCAGCAGTTTTGTCCTGATGATTACTTACAAGGTCTACCTTTACAAGAGTCAAATAGCCTAAGTAATTTATCAATGAGTGGTAAACAGGATAATGGTCGTTCAAATTCTGTTCAAGCACTTAATCATCGCTTAAACCAAGCGTTTACTGAGCAAACGGGTAGTGCGCCAACAGGCGATATTATTGGAATGCTCGTTTGCCGCAATGCGGGCATATATTTTAGTCCAGTCAATTTTTACTTAGGTTTCGATGAGCAGCAGATACCGTCGCATTTATTGGCTGAAGTCTCTAATACACCGTGGGATAAGCGCCATTATTATGGGTTTACACTCAATGGTGCGAATACTGAATTTTGTCATAATAAAGATTTTCATGTCTCACCTTTTAACCCGATCGATCAGCTATATCGTTGGCAGGTTAAGGTAAAAAAGCAGCCGGATAATTGCTTGCAAGTTCGTATTGCTATTGATATCAGCGACGAGCGCGGTGAGGTATTAAAAACGGGTATAAAAATGGCTGGCGTTCCAATGACCGCCACAACAATTCGCAACAGTTTGCGAAAAAATCCGCTAATGAACATGACCTCTGTAACCCGTATTTATTGGCATGCTTTCAAGCTTTATGCGATTAAAAAAGTGCCTTATATTCATTATGATGAAAAACTGGCCGATAGCCAACAGAACAAAGCACCGACTCCAAAAGATATTCTTCGATAGTTGAAGGGCTAACGACCAGCCAAAGAAATTTATCAGCTTAACGCTTAAGCATAGAGCATTTAAACAAGGATGAATATACGATGTCAGCACGACCAACCGACCGAGCACCCGTTTCGACATTAGGAAAATTGACCGCACAGATGAGTAAGGTCGTCAATGAGCGCGCCATTTTTCAGCCCGTCAGTGCGGGAATGAATCAATTGGCAAGAAAACTCATCTTCCGCGCATTAACGCATATCCAGTTTGGCAGCCTGACTATAGTCGAAGCATTCGATGAGCAAGCACCTAATACCGTCAGCTTTGGTAAAGTATCCGATAGTGTCGCGAGCAGTTCGGCAGTGGGTCGCCATTCACTACACGTCACCTTGATGATTCATGATCCTACTGTCTATCGGCAGCTGTTGCTTGGCGGCTCTATTGCGCTAGCAGACAGCTATATCAATGGTGAGTGGGATACGGACGATTTGACAGGGCTGATTCGTTTGGCAGCGCGTAACTTGGCGGTGTTGGATAAGTTAGAAAATCGCTTTGCAGGTGTGAGTAAGGCGTTTGAAAAAGCGAAGCATCGGCTACGCAGTAATGATCAGTCTGGTGCTAAGTCCAATATTTTAGCGCATTATGACTTGGGCAATGATATGTATCAGCGGTTTTTGGATGATACGATGATGTATTCAGCAGCAGTCTATCGTACGCCTGATGTATCACTGAGCGCAGCGCAGCAGCATAAACTGGCGCTCATTTGCCAGCGATTACAATTGACGCCTGATGATCACGTGATAGAAATTGGCACAGGGTGGGGCGGTTTTGCTATTTATGCCGCCACACATTATGGCTGTCACATAACGACGACGACCATCTCTGATGCCCAGTATGATGAGGCGCAGCGCCGAGTCGATGCGGCGGGACTGTCTGATAAAATTACCCTGCTGAAGCAAGATTATCGTGAGCTGACAGGGCAGTACGACAAGCTAGTCAGTATCGAGATGATTGAAGCCGTTGGGCACGAGTACTTACCGACGTTTTTTGCCAAATGTAATAGCTTGCTCAAACCCACAGCTGATGGTACTGCAAGCCATTACCTTTAATGATCAAACTACCAAGATTATGTTAATTCAGTCGATTTTATCCAAACGCACATTTTCCCTGGTGGTTGTTTGCTCTCTAATCAAGAGCTAAATACGCAGTTTACGGAACAAACCGACATGGTTATCAAGCAGCTACATGATTACGGTTTTGACTATGCTCATACCTTGCGCGACTGGCGTGCGGCGTTTATGGCACAGCGTGAAGAAATTAAGGGGCTTGGTTATGATGATGCCTTTATTCGCTTGTGGGATTTTTACTTTTGCTACTGCGAAGGTGGATTTTTAGAGCGTACTATCGGCGTGGTACAGTTGACCGCAGTGAAGCCAGACAATATTGATGTGATGCATTTCTCTGATTTGTCTTCTCATGACACTCTGACCGATGAGCAAAGCAGCCGCCTGATTCACGATATTATGAATTCTCATGAAAGCGGTAATGTTAACAGTGATGGCCAAGACGCCTCCAAACGAAACATAGCGTCTTAACAAGTTGCGTTTCAATAGGCAGTGTCTTAACAAGCACTGACTTAACAAGCGATGATGGAAATAAGCTGGGATTAAAAAACGCTAATTAAAAGGATGTGGTTATGGGTTATGTATTTATATATCTGGCTGCTGTGCTTATATTTTTGGGTATTGACGCAGTTTGGCTCAAGACCATGACTGGCTTATTTTATGAAAAGCGTATCGGGCATCTGCTTGCCGATGAGCCAAACATGATTGCTGCTGGCGTGTTCTATATGTTTTATCTACTGGCTCTCTGTGTCTTGATTTTATATCCACAAATCAAAGCAGGCGCTTCGATTGGTCATATATTCTTGCTTGGTGGCCTAATAGGCTGATGGCCTACGGTACTTATGACTTTACCAGTTTAGCGTTGTACAAAGGTTTTACACTGGATACAGCGTTGGTTGATTTTGCTTGGGGCGGTATCTTGACAGGTTCAGTGAGCGCCATTGTTGCTTGGCTTGCTTATCGTTTTCATTGGTTGAGCTAAAGTTAAATAGCTTAAGATTTACATAACCTAGACCATTCAATGACAGAGTGCTGTTTGTGCTCTCTTATGAGCTGCTGTATAAATGATACTTACTATCAACACGCCCTAAATCATTCAAGGATTTTTATGCCGCAATACAATACCAGCTCTACTGCCAAAAAAGCCCCATTAAATCATGAGCTATATATGTCGATACTTATGACGCCTGATATGGCGAATTTTATTGGCAATGTGCATGGTGGTGATTTGCTTAAGATGCTAGATCAAGTCGCTTACGCTTGCGCCAGTCGCTATAGCGGCAATTATGTGGTGACGCTATCTGTCGACCAAGTGATGTTCCGTGAGCCTATATATGTTGGCGAATTGGTTACCTTTGCGGCAAGTGTTAATTATGTGGGGAATACTTCAATGGAGGTCGGTATTCGCGTCGAAGCAGAAGACGTTCGAGCCCGTACTGTACGCCATACCAACAGCTGCTATTTTACGATGGTCGCTATCGATGATAATGGCAAGCCCACACCTGCGCCGCCACTTGATATCAAAAATCCCATGCAGCAATGCCGCGCCGATGCCGCACTAGAGCGTAAAAACCTGCGTCTGGAAAGCTCGCATCGACCCAGTTGTGATATAGGAGATATGATTGGTGAGCTGGCTAATCTTCATGATCGTTAAGACAAATAGACCTTGTATAGTCAGTTAAACGGCTTTCAATATACGGTCTATTAATCTGGTTAAATATATATATCTGCGTTCAAAAAGCCTATATCGAGATTATTATGAGCTTAAAACCATCGGAAGCCGAGTCACACACTCCTGTTTCTCATCAGTCAGCGCCGCATAATAGTCGTGCTCGAGGCACTGGTACGCTCATTAAAGATACCACTTCTGATAGTGATTCTCGTTCTGTATTAGACGGTTCTGCTAAGTCGACCACTAATAAAGACAAGCAACATTCCGCTTCATTGGTAACGGTATTAATTGCCGTTGGAGCCAACATTATCATTGCGATTGCCAAAACGGTAGCAGCATTTATGACGGGTTCTGCTTCTATGATCGCAGAGTCAGCGCATTCGTGGGCAGATGCAGGTAACGGTACCTTATTAATCGTCGCCGAGAAAAAGGCGATCAAACCTGCTGATGAAAGCCATCCCCTCGGCTATGGCAAAGAAGCTTATGTCTGGTCGATGATTGCCGCTTTTGGTGTCTTTATGGCAGGTTCGATTGTCTCCATTTATACTGGTATCACCGAGTGGAATGCTGCGGAAAGCGAGACCAACTATACCATCGGTTTCATTGTATTGGCGATTGCGTTTGTGCTCGAAGGGTTTTCATTAGGGCAAGCTTACTTACAAAGTAAAAAGCATGGTGAAGCGATAAATGTCAGCGCCATTGGCTATGTGGTCGATACGTCAAACCCAACTTTACGTGGCGTATTCTTTGAAGACTTGGCAGCTGTCATTGGCTTGGTTGTCGCTGCTGCTGCCATGGGTATGCATGCTTATACGGGACAGCCGTTTTGGGATGCGCTCGGCTCTATCATTGTCGGAATATTATTGGGTGCGGTAGCCATCTTTTTAATTAGCCGTAACCGTGACTTTTTGGTCGGTTATAAAGTATCAGAGAGGATACATGGCTATGCATTGACCGAGTTACTCAATCATCCAGATATAGATAGTGTGTCGTACTTACATTTGGAGTGGGTGGGACCCAAAAAGATATTTATGGTGGCGGCAGTCGATATCGCTGGTAATCAAAAAGAAAAAGAGATTGCCCAAAAATTCGAAATTATTGAAAGTCAGTTCCGTGCGAATCCTTTATTTCAGGAAGCTATCCTGACATTATCTGTACCCAATGCCGAAACTTTGAGCTTACCCAATAGTTATAACCAAGATGCCTGATAAAGAGAAACTAATATGAAACTAAGTCTTCAGTCTGCTATAGAGAGCCCTGTTGGGCGTTCAATCATGGTTCGCTCATTAAGTATGGCCGTTGTCACTATTAGCGCAGTAGCCAGTCTGACTCAAGCACAGGCTGAGCTGGTAATTCATAATGGGTCTGCTCAACAGCAAAGCGTAAGTATCAATAGAATAAGTGCGAATAGCGCTTCTATTAACAATACCGCTTTTATGAATAATAATATTTCCCCAACAGATACGTCTATCGTTAAGCTGATGGAAGTGATGCACATTGATGAGCAAATAGAATCTATCGTTAACGGGCAACAAGCGGCTATCGATGCTATCAATGTACAAACGCAAAATCGTACTGAGTCAGTAGGTGATGGTAACTTAAATAAACGCCAACAGGCGCTACAAGAGCAGATTCAAAAAGTGCTAGGTCAATATGCCAAGATAATGACCAATACTATCGGCGATACCACTGACAAGCAGACGTTGACGCAAGCATATATTAAGGCGGCAAAAACTTACTATACGCAAGCGGAAGTTGATGCCCAAATTGATTTTTATGATACAGAAATGGGGCAAAGTATTCTTGCTAAGCAACCACAAATTACCGCCGCTTTTTTACAGCAATCCTTGCCTGATGATACTAGTGAAACTGAGGCACAGCTGGATGAGCTTTTACCGCAGATGCAACAAATAATCCAAGGTGTTTTTTAACTGACAGCTAATAACTGACAATTTAGCTACTTTGAAGCCCGTTTCTGAGCGTGAATCTTAAAGTTATTATACATAAATCATTAAACATAAGTTCGTACACACAAAAAAGTCACTATAAAAGTGACCTTTTTTGCTGATATAGACTATCTTATTGATATAACTGGTTTGAGTACAAAGATATTATTTCTTTGGCGCATTGGCACCGATGAACCAAGCATCTTTATCCACAGTACGGCTTATTTCTGTTAATAAGTCAGCGGTATCTTCGTCACCCGCATCACCAGCAGCATCAATCCCTTCACGCAATGATGCCGCAATGGTCTTATAACGATTGGTAAGCTCACGAACATGCTGATCGACTTCAGTGATATCAGTAGGGTAAGTCTCTAGGATAGAGTCCTCAACGACGCGTTTAGAGATACCATTGGCTTTACCGCCAAGGATAACAATACGCTCAGCGACCGTATCATAAGCTTCAGTCAAGCGACCATAAGTATCATCTAATAACTGATGAACACCGATAAAGCCAGTACCTTGCAAATTCCAATGACATTGCTTACTGTCCATACTCAAATCAATGAGATTCGCTAGATTAGCGTTCAATAAGTCGATCATTTTCTTTGCGGTTGCGTCATCTATTCCACTTGCGTAACGTTCTCTCATGTTCTACTCCGTTATGTGTATTATTTTAATGAAAATCTCATTTGTTGTTATTGGTATCTTACTAATGAACTACTTGTTGATTCGTTATAAATAATAGCAGCTTAAATGAAGATTGAAAGCCTCAAGCTTTAGGCTTTATTAGGTGGTCGTGTAATGAGTTTGTTAATCATGAAAAGCTTTGTAAATTTAGTAGTTGCTGTGTGCGTTTTTTATAACGAAGGTACTATTTATTCGTTATAAATAGGGCGTGTGACGTCATATCTAGATGCCAATATTGTAAGAGAAGATGACAAGATAAAACCCTTAATTACCTTTAAAAACCCTAGCTTAGACCCCACATTGTTATAAACCTTCAGAAGAAGAAAGCCATTATGCGAATGCCTGAACCGCGCTCGTCGCGTCAGTTAAACCAATTGGCCACTCAGCTACAGGGCGAAGCTGAAATTAGTGGTGTCAATGCGTCTGGGACGCAAATATCAAGTCGTGCTTTTGAGATGGTTACCGAATTTGAGCCAGCAGGCGATCAACCGCAAGCGATTGAAAAGCTCGTCAACGGTATTAATTCTGGCATGGATGAGCAGTTACTACTGGGTGTAACGGGTTCGGGTAAGACCTATACCATGGCAAAGGTCATCTCTGAGACGCAGCGTCCAACCATTATCATGGCACATAACAAAACGCTTGCCGCGCAGTTATATGGTGAGTTTAAGTCATTTTTTCCAAACAATGCCGTTGAGTATTTCGTCAGTTATTATGACTATTATCAGCCGGAAGCCTATGTCGCGGCAAGTGACACCTTTATCGAAAAAGACAGCGCTATTAATGATCATATCGATCAGATGCGTCTGTCAGCGACGCGAGCACTCCTAGAGCGCCGTGATGCAATTATCGTCGCCTCGGTCTCGTGCATTTATGGTTTGGGTGATCCAGAAAGTTATTTAAAAATGCTGCTGCACGTCGTCGTTGGGGACAAAATTGATCGCACTGCTACCATTAAACGTCTTGTTGAAATGCAATATACGCGCAATGAGCTAGACTTTGGACGCGGTACGTATCGGCTGCGTGGCGAGCTGCTAGATATTTATCCTGCGGAGTCTGAGCAGCTGGCGGTACGTGTGCATTTATTTGATAATGAAGTGGAGAAAATTACTTGGTTTGATCCATTGACAGGTAAGACGGTACGTAGCGTGCCGCGTATTACTATTTATCCAAAGTCGCACTATGTGACGCCGCGTAATAAACTGGAAGCTGCCAGTCATACGATTCGGGCTGAGCTTGAGCCGCGTTTGGAGTATTTCCGTGAAAACAATAAACTGATTGAAGCACAGCGTCTTAAAGAGCGTACCCAGTATGATCTTGAGATGATTCAGCAGCTCGGCTACTGCAACGGTATTGAAAACTATTCGCAGCATCTCTCTGGTCGTCCATCAGGGGAAGCGCCGCCGACCTTATTTGACTATATTCCAGAAGACGCACTGCTGTTCCTTGATGAGTCACATGTCACTGTTTCGCAAATCGGTGCAATGTATAAAGGCGATAGATCACGTAAAGAGAACTTGGTCAATTATGGCTTTCGTTTGCCAAGTGCGATGAACAACCGTCCGATGAAGTTTGAAGAGTGGGAGCGTATCAAGCCAAAAACGATTTATGTCAGTGCCACGCCTGCATTGTATGAGCTTGAACACAGCGAGCAAGTGGTCGAGCAAGTCGTGCGTCCAACGGGTTTGATTGATCCTGAGATTGAGATTCGTCCTGTATTGACGCAGGTCGATGATGTGTTATCAGAGATTACTAAGCGCCGAGAAAAAGATGAGCGCGTGCTGATTACCACGTTGACCAAGCGCATGTCAGAGGATTTGACCAGTTATCTAAAAGAATACGATGTCAAAGTTGCCTATCTGCACTCGGACATCGATACCGTTGAGCGTATGCAGATCATTCATGAGTTACGTACAGGCGTGCATGATGTGTTGGTCGGTATTAACCTATTGCGTGAAGGGTTAGATATGCCAGAAGTGTCATTGGTCGCGATATTTGATGCCGATAAAGAAGGCTTTTTGCGTTCTGAGCGTGCACTTATTCAGACCATCGGTCGTGCTGCGCGCCATATCAATGGTAAGGCTATCCTTTATGCTGATCGTATTACCAACAGTATGCAAAAGGCGATAGACGAGACCGACCGTCGCCGTGAAAAACAAGTGGCATTTAACCTTGAACACAACATCACACCAAAAGGGGCGCGTCGCAGTATTACTGATAAAATCGATACGGGTGACGATCAGAATGCCAATGACAATCAAGTGATTCCTATCAAGAGCAATCTACCTGATGTCGATATTAGTATCTTACGCAGTCCTGATTTGCTGGCGAAAGAAATCAATCGTCTTGAAAAGCTCATGAAGCAGATGTCGCGTGATTTGAAGTTTGAAGATGCTGCAAAAACGCGTGATAAAGTGCTAGAGTTAAAGGCGCATTTGATTTAGATGGTTATTTGAACTGCCGTTAATATCAGTTTGTATCTAACAAAAAGGTGAGTTGCTAATGGCGCAGCTCACCTTTTTTATGGTCTTCTTATGACTAAAATAGCCTCGCTTTTGTTCAAGATTATTAATAACTAATAATTGGTTATATCAAAACTTGTGTTTATACTAAATGCCCCTTAATATGATATCAATGAGCAATATGAACTTATAACAACGGACGTTGAGGCACATAATCCATCATGCAAAATAATAAATTCTTAGAATTAAATGCGAATGAAAACTCACTAGGTATGGCAGATTCTGCTAAACAAGCTATTATAGAATCTTTAGGTGAGGGCTTTCGTTATCCAGATAATCCACGCGCGGCGCTCATTAGCAAAATTGCCACCATCCACGGGGTGGCAGAAAACCAAATCTCCTTAGGCAATGGCTCGACTGAAAATATTCGAGCTACCTTACAAATGTTGCAAAACAAAGCATTAAAAGAGGGCAAGCAGTTTCAAATGGTGATTCCTGTGCCAACGTTTGATTGTGCAGAGATGTATGCAAATTCTATTGGCGTGCCTGTGGTCAAGATACCACTAACCGCTGAAAACTATGATTATGATTATGATTTTGATGAGCTACAAAAAGCCGCTGACGATTTTGATGGCATCAGCCTACTTTATATTTGCAATCCAAATAATCCAACGGGCATCATTACATCAACGTCAAAGCTCAAGACTTGGGTAAGTAATGCACCAGATAACCATTACTTCTTGCTAGATCAAGCTTACTTGGAGTACGTATCAGATCCAAGCTTTGAAAGTGGGATTGAGTGGGTGAAACAAGGGTTATCAGACAACCTTATTGTTATTCATACTTTCTCAAAGTTATGTGCCTTAGCAGGTATGCGAGTAGGCTACGCGGTTTCTAATCCGCAAGCTATTGAGAGTGTCGAAGCGTTTATGTCTATGGACAACACCAACTTGTCAGGTGCGGTTGCTGCTATTGCGACGTTAAATGATGCCAAGTTTTTAGCGCTCAGCTTGCGCAATACCAATCAGTCGCGCCAAATGATTGAGACAGTATTAGACGATCTTGGATTGCGTTATTTACCTTCACAGACCAATTTTATTTTTCATGAGATAAAAGGTGATTTAAAAACTTATATCGATAGAATGCGTGACCATGGCATCAAGGTTGGTCGCGAGTTTCCACCTATTACAGGTTTCAACCGTCTAACACTTGGCACACCTGACGAGATGGCAGCATTTATTAAAGTATTAAAGCTGTTCCGTGAAAAAGGCTGGGTCTAAGTAGTGCATTAAAAAATTGCTAATTTGAAATATCGATAAACTAACAAGACTAGGGCGTGTCCTCAATTCAATCGATTACTTGCTAAATGGGCTAAAAATGGCTAAAAATGGCTAAATTTTGCAAAAATCGTCAAATAGTTTCTTAATATCTCGATATTATTTGCGCTACTTTCCTTGTTTAACGGCAATTTATCTCATGTTTATCACCATTTTTAAAATGAGGACACGCCCTAGTATTAGCAAAGTGATTTGCCTATAGGGTGGCTCTTTTTTATTTAACGGCTACTATCAATAAATGAGCATCTTACTCATAACAGCTGCTAACGAGTTTCATCGCTCAGAGCGCTTGTAATCAGGGTAAATGCCACTTACCATAACCATTATTATCCGAATGCATCTCACCATCCATATATAAACCCTACTAAATAATCAGAGTAGCAAAAAAGACGAGCGCAAGTGCTACGTCCGCTGGCTGAGCGAGTTTGACATTGTTCATCGCATATTTGGTATGGGTATCAATTAGGCGTATTACTATTGTGTTTACCAATCCATTAATAGAATTAAACTCTAACGAAAACTCACTGGGTATGGCAAAATCTGCCAAAAAAGCGGTTATCGATGCTTTAGATATCGGCTTTCGTTATCCAGATGACCAGCGTGCAGCCTTAATCACTAAAGTTGCGAAAATTAATGACGTGACTGAAAGTCAAATATCTCTAGGTAGCGGCTCCAGTGAGAATATCCGCACGGTCGTACAAATGCTGCAAAACAAAGCGTTAATAGAAGGCAGAAACTTCCAAGTAATTGTGCCGCACCCAACCTTTGCTTATGCGGAACTATATGCAACCTCTATCAATGTGCCCGTGGTAAAAGTAGCACTGATACCTGAAAGCTATTCTTTTGATTTACAAAATATGCAAAAAGTGGCTGATGATTTTGATGGTATAAGCTTGTTTTATCTCTGCAATCCCAACAATCCTACAGCGACGATTACTGACACAGATGAGTTAAAAGCGTGGATAGGAACGGCACCAGACCATCATTATTTCTTGCTAGATGAAGCCTACTCAGAATATGTCACTGACCCAAGTTTTGAGAGTGGGATCACGTGGATAAGAGAGCAGCGCTCAGACAATATTATCGTGGTTCGGACTTTCTCTAAACTGTGTGCGCTAGCAGGTATGCGTGTCGGCTATGCAGTTGCCAGTCCGCAAATGATCACTGAGCTAGAGGCGTTTATTTCAGTGGATAACACCAATCTGTCTGGTGCTGTCGCCGCGATAGCAACTTTGGATGATGAGGCGTTTTTGGCATTGAGTTTGCATACTGCCAATCAATCGCGTCAGCTGGTTGAGCAGACGTTGGATGAGCTTGGACTACGCTACTTACCATCACAAGCCAGCTTTATATTTCACGAAATCAAAGGCGATGTACAAACCTATATCGATAGGATGTGCGACCATGGCATCGCTGTTGGTCGCGAGTTTGCGCCTATCACTGGCTTTAATCGCTTGACGCTTGGCAGACTGATGAGATGGCAGTGTTTGTTGAGGTGTTGAAATCGTTTCGTGAGAAAGGCTGGGTGTGATTAAGCCAGATAGAGTAGTTTCATCATTAGAAAAGGGGAGTTGCCTAGTTTGCCACTTCCTTTGTTTATTGCAATAGGATAAAGGAGCTACAGCTAACATTCTATTTTTACCAACATCAAACGCAGTTTTACATATCCTGTCTTAAAAAATATCACGTCATCTTATAGTATTGATTCATAAAGCACGAATGAACAAGCAGCAGATTACATGCTGGACAGTGGCTGTAAAATCAGGTGTGCTAACGTATATTATAATTTTAAGGTCAGGGATATATCCATGTTTGATATCAAATCATTTTTTAAGAGAGAAGTAGAAAAAAAACTCATCAATGTAGATGATTATATTTTTATGCCTGAGCGAGTAGAGATGGAGCTGGAGGGCGGAATACTAAATTGTGTACTCAACAGTGATGGTCGAGTCGATATCTTTTATAGTAAGCAAGGCGTGACAGAGGTCGGCTCGGCATCACGTAAGCATCCCTTTACGGCATTCGAAACTGAACTATATCATGGCGTTTATGATGACGTTATTAATGATTTGATCAAAGAAGTAGACAAGATTATTGATGGCTCTTCTAAGTATTTTAGCCGCAGTAAAATACTGCCTTTTACAGCAGCTTTGTCACAGAATCCAGTTGACAAAAACAAGTTATAAGCCAAGTTAATAAGATAAGTGATGGTACAAAGACTTAGCAATAAAAAGGGTGGGTTATTTATAACGCACCCTTTTTAATTTTTATTCTCAATGAACATTACTTTGATGCTTTAAGTATCTAGTGCAGTTAACGATACTTATATTTTCACCCCGACAGCTTTATTTGCAGCAGCTAATACAGCGACGTTAGTGATAGGGCGAGATTGTTCACCCTCTATTAAATGATTCGCCTGTGCTTGAGTGAGCAAGCTTTTGGCAAATCTAGTACTGTCATCTCGTGTTTTTAAGGTATTAGTATAATACCATTCACACTGAAACGCCTGCTCGGTGATATCTAACAGCATATAGCCGTGATCAGTTTGGTTGTTGAACTTCTGATGTGGATTGGCTTCTGGCCCAGCACCTTTTTCAGGAAACGCGAGCGAGGTTAGAGCAGGGCAGACGAATTCGACAGCCAGTGATCCTGAACCTGTGCTTGGATTATAGCTGTCCCCATCAAACGGATTTTTGCAGACATCAAATGCAAATGAAGCGTGATAGTCGCCAGTTAGAACGACTGTATTATCGATATTATTATTTTCAATGAAATTGAGCAGGCGATCGCGAGCACTGGCGTAGCCATTCCATATGTCTCCCGAGTTGGTGGCAGATGCACCTCTGAATGGAGCTAAAATGACTTGCTGCCCCAGTATCTGCCATTTGGCATCGCGGCGTTTGCCTGCCAGCATGTTTAGATGAAGCCAGTTCTCTTGTTCGACTCCCAATAGTTGGCGTTCAGGCTCATTACTGGCAGTAGCATCAAGCTTTTCACGGCCAAATATACGTGTGTCCAGCATATTCAAATCAAACAATTTACCAAACTCGAAGCGTCGATAAATCCGCAGCTGGCTGTCTAGCTCGTTGCTGCTATCATCACGGATAGGCATCCACTCATGATAAGCTCGAACCGCTGACATCTTGCGCTCTATATAGCTGCCTTTGCTTTCAGTATGGAACCCAGCACCCCCTTTCCATGAGTTATCTGCAATTTCATGATCATCCCAAACGGCGATAAAAGGGTGCTGGCGATGGCATTCTTGTAAATCAATATCAGTACGATAACAGGCATAGCGACGACGATAATCTTCTAAACTAATAATCTCATTTTTGGGGTCTATCGGACGTTCTTCTATTAAGGATTGATCACGATAAAACCCTTCTTGATATTCGTAGATATAGTCACCTAAATGCAGTACGGCTGATATATCGGCTTGCTTAGCGATATGTGCATAACCATTGAAGTAGCCAAATCCATAGTTCGAGCAAGAAACCACGGCCAAGCGCACACGGTCTACTTGATTGGCTGGTAAGTTTGGTTGCGGGATAGTACGAGTGCGACCAGTGGGCGAGATATAACCCAATGCTTGAAAGGTATAGTAATAGGTCGTATTAGGCTGTAGAGACTTGGGATCGACTTTGATAGTAAAGTCAGATTCAGAGGTGGCTAACGCTCTTCCTTGAGCAACGATTTTTTTCATCTCTGGGTCTGTTGCGATAGTATAGCCAACAGGGATGCTCGTGGCACTGATACTGCCGTCATTGGTAATTCGTGTCCACAGTATTACTCTATCCTGTAGAGGGTCACCACTGGCAATACCATGCTTAAAAGGTGAGGCGCCTTGATAACCCAAGTCATCTAAGACGTCCAATTTATCACTCTGGATATTTTCATCGTCGTCTGATGAACAGGCGCTCAGCTGGTCAGTAGAGTGCCAGCCACAGTGACTTGACCACCTAATTTTATAAACGCACGTCTTTTCATTTGTCATCCTTGATATCAAGTGAATTCCATTTCATTTACACCTAATTTATACGAATAGGCTGGGTTAAGCAATCGCTAACCCGCCTGTGTCAATATTAATATCAACGTCAAAAATACATTGTCAAAACTGTGCTTCGCTACTTATTACAAGTTTATTTCATAAAACTGGTATAGCAGCTTTGTAGAGATTTTGCGACGACTTTCGTGACCAGCTGTGTGCGATATTGCGAATCGATAGCAGCATTGCCCAATTCAACGAGTGTCACTTGTTGCGGCGCTTGCTCACTGACGCAGCCACAAACATTACTTTTTACAGCTTCTTGTTGTGTGTCGGTCATAGCCACGCTAGCCACACGCCAAGCAGTTTGCTTTTCAATCTGACTGCGGCATTGGTTATCAATCGCTGATTTAAAGACATTCATACCAATCTCATTTGCAGTACCGATAGCAGTACCTGCATTATTATTCATGCCACCAGTCGTTGTGCATCCAGATAGAGCGAGGGTAGCGAGCATAGCCGTTGATATTAAGATTTTTTTCATGGGTCTGATCCTTTAAGATTTTTATTGGTTTTAAGGTTTATGCTTAATAGAAACTGGCATTTGGTAGGAGTTGATGTTTGCTAGTTGACATGTGTTTTTTCCAAGCAGGTCGTATATTATCAGCAAAACTTATCAATAACACCACCAACTATTATTAGTATTGAATAAAGCTTTTTTTATCAAAGCTTGACGTTATCAATCCAGCCACGCATAAGGGTGATAATATGCATAGGCTTTATAACCAATATAGCCGATAATCATCAATAAACCACCGACGATAAATAACCAAGTGGTGAGGTGTTCCCACGAACAATCATCAAAAAGGTCATTGAACGCCGCAGAAATACTGGCGATGAAAAGAATGAGGCAACCCAATAGCAATATCAGTGTTGAGGTGAGCTCATAACCATCTATTCTAAAGTTCGGCATACCATAATCCAAGAATAAAATTCATCTTACTTTAACGATTTTAATCAATAAGGGAGGTGAATTGTTCATGAAGTATTGCTATATTTGGTGGTGGTTTTTGCCATTTTCCACTGTTAATGCTATGCATCGAGATATCATGAAACATACATGGACAGGAATATTTATTTCATCAAAATGGGTTTCCTAAATTCAATTAGAGATTCAATGAATAAAAAGCTATCAATACCCTGTCTTTTAATTGCTTTGACACTCAGCCTGTTTTTTATCAGGAGTGTATATGTGATGTCTGATTATCACGTACAGCAGTGTCATTGGAAAGGCTCTACATCAAAAGTTATGGGAGATGGATTTAGTTTTGATAACGATGTTCGGCTCGAAGATGGCGTAATTCTCATAAACAACAAACCAGCGGCAAAAATAATGGTTAGAAAGTATCGTCCTTATGCAGATAACATCATTATAATTAGTGACATAGAGTATTCTGAGTTAGAGATGTATTATGAAAAAGGCTGTTATTAAATTGAAAAATTAAACCATATATGCGTAGCTCAGCACAAAAAAACCAGCTAAGGCAATAGCTCTTAGCTGGTTTTATTTTATAAAGTTAGGGCGTGTCTTCAATTCAATCGATAAATCTCTAAATGGGCTAAAAATGGCTAAATTTTGTCAAACGTCGTTAAATAGCTAGGTAATATCCCGATATTATCTGCACTACTTTCCTTGTTTGACTGCAATTTATCTCATTCTTATCTCCATTTTTCAATTGAAGACACGCCCTAGTGTCGGTTTTTTAACTGTTTTAGACATTTTTACCGTGTTGCTTTTGCTGAATGTCTTTTGCGAGTTTGTAGCACTCATTGATGTGGTCATTGGCGATTTTTTTGAAAATCATATAGCCATTGTAGCAGCAACCATTTGACCCCCTAATGGGATAAATTTCGTTACTTGTTTGGCAGCGATACGACCACCGAAGCCTTGTACGGTCTTTTTAACAATACCACGAGTCGCCATCAACCTGCAAAATCGACAGTACGATCTTTTAATGCGCCCCAATGAATGGCTCGTGATTCTAAATCAACTGCCGCCTTACGGTCTTCAAGTAAGCCAAATCGTTCGCTAATGTCAGGTAATAGTTGAGTAAGCATACCAGCGTCTACTGCGACATCAAAAAATGGTACAGGAACGATGGCAACACCAGCAGAATATTTGGCGCGTTTTTTAACCAGCTTTTGACATTCTTTTTTTACTTGTTCAAGATCCAAGCTAGGGTCAATGGTATTTGGTAACTTTTCAGCCAGTGGTGTGGTTTTCATAAAGCATCCTTATAAATGGTTAAAATAAAAAATCAAATCTCAATAGATAGCAAGTATCTCAGTTGCTTACCATTTTATGGATTTCTGAGCGGCATACAATCATTGCTTTGTAGCAAAATGCAGAAAAATGCAGTCGCTATGCACCGTTTTTGTAAATGAAATATTATTCATACTATATGCACAGAGTATGAATTATTTGCTCTATGCTAGTATGAAAATATGGCTTATCACAATGTGCTGCAACAAAAAACGATAAACCAAGCCGCCAAAAATTGTCATTGTGACCCTCTGCCAAAGCCAGTAGAATATGCACATGCTAAATTTAACCCCCCGTTATACCAGCACTCGCATCGACGAGTTGCCCGCCGCGCTGCAACCACTTGCCGCCCAATCATTGACGCTTGCCCGCCTGTATGCAGGTCGCGGCATTACTCAGCCTGATGAGCTAGAGACGCAACTCTCAGCGCTATTGCCAGCCGAAATGCTACATGGTGTCACCGAAGCAGTGCGTCTATTAGACGTTGCCATCGATGACGGTCAGCGTATCCTTATCGTGGGTGATTTTGACTGTGATGGTGCGACCAGTACCGCATTAATGATGCGCGCGCTCACAAAAATGGGCGCAGTCGTTGACTTTTTAGTGCCCGACCGTTTTAAGTACGGCTATGGTTTGACACCAGAAATTGTTGAATTGGGTATTGAGAAGTATCATCCTGAGGTGATAGTGACCGTCGATAACGGTATCTCAAGCCATGAAGGCGTGGAACGTGCGCAAGCCGATGGCATCACCGTGATTATTACTGATCATCATTTGACGACTAAAGAAACACCGCCTGCGGAGGCTGTGGTTAATCCCAATCAGCTCGATTGTCACTTTAGCAGTAAAGCGCTCGTAGGGGTGGGCGTGGCATTTTATGTGCTTGGACGCTTAGCCAAGCTGCGCCGCGAAGCCGGTAAATCTACCGTGCAAGTGAGTCAATATTTGGATTTGGTGGCATTAGGGACGATTGCCGACGTTGGGGTGCTTGATAAAAACAATCGCATTTTAGTGCATCATGGACTGGCGGCTATCCGCCAAGGGCGCTGCTCGCTCGGTATCTTGGCACTCCTTGAACAAGCAGGGCGAGATCCTAAGCAGTTGCAGGCGCAGGATTTTGGGTTTGTCTTAGGACCTCGTATCAATGCCGCTGGTCGTATGGACAATATGCGCATCGGTATTGAGTGTTTGTTGACCGAGGACTGGGGTACGGCGCAGCGCTTGGCGCAAGAGCTTGAGCAGTTAAACCGGACGCGTCGACAGGTAGAAGGTGAGATGCGCGCGCAAGCGGATAACATCGTACAGACATTAGCCGCTGCGGATACAGACATGGACGATGAGGCTACGGCGGATAACCATGAAAGCGGCGATATTATTGTTCAAAATAGATCTGAGAAAAAGACGAATAATAATCATAAACGCAGTATCGTTTTATACCAAGATGATTGGCATCAAGGCGTCATCGGCATCGTCGCTGGACGGTTAAAAGAAATTCATTATTTGCCAAGTATCGTTTTTGCACCCGCGAATACAGAGCGTACCGGTGACGATGACCCTATCAAAGGCTCGGCGCGTTCTATCGCTGGCGTGCACATTCGTGATGCGATTGAGCAGGTTGCCGAGCGCCATCCTGATTTAATCAGTCATTTTGGTGGTCATGCGATGGCAGCAGGCTTAACGATCAAACGCCGTAACTTTGATGGGTTTGTTATGGCTTTTAATGACGTCATGGCACAGATGGATAATGAGGTGTTTGCTGAGCAAAAATTCACTGATGGCGCGTTGCAGGCGCGTGACTTTAGCTTGTGGTTTGCTGAACACTTAGCTGATGCCAATATTTGGGGTCATGGCTTTGCATCACCAATATTTGACGGGGTCTTTGAAGTGTTAAGCTTTAAGATATTAAAAGATAAGCACCTTAAGCTTTCGCTGCGTTACCCTGATGTACAATATCCGATTGAAGCAATTTATTTTAACTTTGATAGCGAGATATGGGATTATCGTGCGGAAAAAGTGCATGTATTATTTCAGCTAGACATCAACGAGTGGAACGGCAAACAAAGTCTACAGTTGATGGTAAAGGATTTAGCAGTCGTACAGGAATGATGGCATTATCTTATTATAAGATACTTAATAAGTAGCAAATATAGCGTCGACTTTGTTTAAGGTTGACGCTTTTTTAGTATTTCCATTCGATAGTTGGAAACTGCCAGTCATAACGAATGGCGAGCATGCGTAAGGTAAAAATCGTACCCATAGTAGCGATGTCAGCAATCCAAGCTGTCACACCCAGATTGTGTAGTGCGAAATAGAGGATGCCGCCAGCTAAGGCTGCCGAAATATAAATCTCTTGCTGCAACACCAGCGGAATCTCATTGCAGATCATATCGCGGATGATACCGCCGACAATAATGGTGATCACCCCAAGTAATAACGCCACGGGCACATTTGCACCCATACTATCGGCAACCTTGATACCGATTAAGGTAAAAACTGACAGTCCAATAGTATCTGAGAGTTTGAGGAACTTATTAACGCGTTTAGAGTTGGGGTGAAAGAATATCTGCATCACTAATGAAGAGAGGGTGATAACAGTCAGGTAGCTCATATCCACCATCCAAAATAGTGGATGGCGATCTAAAATGACATCACGCACAGTGCCGCCACCGATAGCGGTGACAATAGACACCAGTAAACAACCAAAAACATCGAAATTTTTGTGTTTTGCCAGTATCGTGCCTGAAATACTACAAGCGATAATACCAATCATATCAAAAAGATAAATGAGAGAGCGTGGGTCAAACGTAGTGATTAGTGCTGAGGGGTTCAATGCGATAGCCAGCATGAGCAAGTCTCACTAAGTTTGTATGATGATTGTCTGATTATTTTTAGCCCATTTAAAAAGTAAACGATGGAATTGAGGATACGCCCTAGTGTTTAAATCATATATATATCGGTCTTATTTCACCAAACGTATAGAAGGCAGGTGCCAATCAAAACGCAATGCTAGCATCCGTACAGCAAAGATAACGCCCAGCATAATAAATTCATTCAATCCAGCATCTACACCCAAACGGTCAAGCAGCAGATAAGTGATCGAACCTACAATACTAGCAGAGATATAAATCTCGCGTTGAAGTAACAGTGGTATCTCATTACAGATGATATCGCGTAGCAGACCACCAATAATAGCCGTCCAAACCCCCATCATAATAGCGATAATAGCTGACATATCTTGTGTCAATGCTATCTTAAAACCAATCACGCTAAAAGCCGCCAACCCAATGGCATCGAACAGCTTCAATGCCTTATCAATCTTATGATACAGATGAAAGAATATTTGTAAAATAAGCGATGTCACTGTGATGACGATCACATAATTGAGGTCAGTCATCCAAAAGAGCGGATGACGGTCTAGCGCCATATCACGTAGTGTACCGCCGCCGATAGCATTGACCATCGCAACCAAGATACAGCCAGCAATATCAAAGCCTTTGTGCTGTGCCAGCAGTGTACCTGCGATCGCACAAGCAATCACACCAACCATATCTAATAAATATAATAAAATATCAGGAAAAATTAAATCATTAACCATGATTATATTACCAATATAATGGCCATCAAAATAGATTGGCTGGGCTGGGCTGGGCTGGGCTGGGCTGGAATAGATTAGTTTTGAAGTTGTTTATATCAATAATTTAAATAGAGTTAACCTAATTTTAGGTAGTAGTTTAGCCATCTTTTGCAAATAGAATAAGCCCAACGATAATCAGAGCAATACCTATTAAACCCATCGCTGATGGCAAAGTATTATTGAGCAATAGCATACCGCCAATTAAGGCAAATATCACTTCACTTGCCTGAGTGGCATCAACCCCAGCCACTTCGCTTGAAGTTTCCGCTTTTTCACGGGCATATAAAAAGATACTGGTTGCCGCCACGCCTGCCAATAGAGCCACAAGTAAGGTATTGAATACCTGCTTAGTATCAGGCAAATCCGGATGAACGACAAGACCCAAAACCAACCAAAATGGCAGACTGCCCAAGGTCATTAACCATACTTTGTTAAAGGCATTTTGTAGGAGGGTGGTTTTGATAGCAGGTATACGTGCGATTAAAGTTTGCAGCAAAGAGCTCGGCAAGGTTTGAGTGGGGTGGTTAAGGTTTAAGGAATCGACCGCGTCCGCCGTATAACTCATATCGGCTGACAAAGCAGGTGCTTCTGTAATAAATGAGGTGGTTTTTTTACTAATCTCGTTGGCTTGGATATCACTTTTTTGAGTGCTAGTAGGCTCGGCACTACGCTTGCGAGCGTTGTAAGATACCTGCCAAACCAACTGGTTACCAATGGGATAGCTAAAGGCGGCTATTAGAGCAGGCACGGCACCATAAAGCAGCATATCTTTCATAGGCACTGCATTAGCATCTAGCAAAGAAGCGGCATGCAGTCCTTCACTGATATTGACCAGTACCACGCCAGCAAATACTAATAACGCATATGCAATGAATTTTTTATCAAAACGTTGTCCGAATGCTAGCAAAACGAGTAGGCTTGCGACCACTGTAAACATAAAAGTCGCGGCGACTACCCAGCCTGCGACATGATCAGCCGCGTAACAGATTCCTGTATAAAAAATTCCAAAACCAATACTGCCCGTAATACACCAAAAGCCCCAATGTTGACGGAATATAGTCATCAGCTCTGTAATACGCCCAAAACCATGCTGCATAATTATAATAGCCGTGAGTATTAGCCACATAAATGCATAGCGAAGGCTAGCTGACCAAAACCAATGCCCACCAGCCGCACTCATAACTTCGTTTAACACAAACGTCGAGCTAAAAAATGCCCCCGATAATAAGCCCAATAAAATGAGTTTGACCATAGCTATATTCCTATCCTTGGGTCGCTATTTATGTTGAATATCCATTTAGATAATTAGACTATTATTTACCTTTAGCATCTGCCAGATGATTTTATGCAGTTGCAATTGGAAGCGTACGGGCAGCGCGTCAGCCAACATCCATTCTGCAAGTTCGCGCGCCAACACAGGTACATCGGGGCTGACTTCTTCGTCGATATCCTCTGCGACATTAAACATCGGAGAAAACCAAACCGTATCGACCAATTCATTTAATTTATGCTCAGACAGCTTGGTTTTCGCCCAGTCGTAATCTTCACGATTCATAATGACAAATTTAATTTGGTCATGCTGAGTGAGGTAGTCGAGATTTGACCATAGATTCTTATCGACTTCACCTGAGCTTGGCGTTTTGAGATCCATGACTTTACTGACGGCTTTTGGCACGTTTGCTACCGTGAGCGCGCCTGCGGTTTCAAGCGAGATTTCATAACCGTCGCTCAGTAAGCGCTTCATTAGTTCAATGGCGTTCGGCTGAGCTAAAGGCTCGCCGCCAGTCAGACAAATACGCTTGCAAGGATAGCTTTTGATGGTCTCTATAATGGTTTCTAGCGACTGCCGCTCGCCGCCAGTAAAGGCGTATTCAGTATCGCAATAGACACAGCGAAGTGGACAGCCAGTCAAGCGTACAAATATCGTTGGCAAGCCTGAGGTCAGCGCTTCACCTTGCAAAGAATAAAAGATTTCTGTCAAACGTAGACCGGCTTCAGGGTCAGTGACAGGAATGGCGGCGGTGCGTAATAGTGATTCACTCATAATATGTCAAATACAGTTAAAGATTGCTAATGGGATGAGGCATTTATCAATCGTAATAAAAAGGCAGGTTCTGGTATGGGCGTTTTGCGTTTGGATAAAGCCAAACCAAAAAAAGGGATTATAACGCACCACCCTCTATTAAGCTGCAAAAAAGACGCTGAAGTTTTCTTCAGCGTCTTTAATAAGGAGGATCTGTCGCTGTCCGTACGGTTTGGGTACGAGACTTTAAGTATTAAAAATACTAAGCTAAACGTAATAACTCATTGACTGATGTTTTAGCGCGGGTTTGTGCATCGACTTTTTTGACGATGATAGCAGCATATAAGCTATGCGTACCATCTTCTGATGGCAAGCTACCCGGTACGACAACAGAGCCTGCTGGTACACGGCCACGATGAATCTCACCCGTTTCGCGATCATAAATGCGCGTTGATTGACCAATAAATACCCCCATCGAGATAACAGCGCCTTCTTCGACGATTACGCCTTCAACGATTTCAGAACGCGCACCGATGAAGCAATTGTCTTCGATGATAGTTGGATTCGCTTGTAATGGCTCTAATACGCCGCCGATACCAACGCCACCTGATAAATGCACATTTTTACCAATTTGGGCACATGAACCCACGGTCGCCCACGTATCTACATCGCGCCTTGATCGACATACGCGCCGATGTTGACATACGACGGCATCAATACCGCACCTGCTGCGATGAACGAGCCTTTACGAGCAACAGCGGGTGGTACAACACGTACACCTGATTCTTTAAACTGTGCTTCGGTCCAGTTGGCAAACTTAGTCGGCACTTTGTCATAGAACTGGACATGTTCGCCCGCTGCCTGAACATAGTTGTCGTTTAAGCGAAAAGAGAGCAAAACGGCTTTTTTTGCCCACTGGTTCACGACCCATTCGCCATCCTTTTTTTCTGCAACGCGCAATGTGCCGTTATCTAATTGCTCAAGTACTTGATTAATAGCATCACGCACGTCCTGTGGCATCGTGCTTGGGCTGTATTCGTTGCGTTTTTCAAAGGCTTGTTCGATGGTTTGTTGTAATGACATAAAGGTTCCTAAAGTTAGTGGAAGGTAAAGCATATATTATCGTTAAATAACTCGCATGACTTGGCGTAAAAACTTGCTTGCCGTATTGTCGCTAATTTGGCGACTTTTAGCAAACGAGTTAACTGCCAAGATGAGCGCTGCTGTTAATTGCCTGAGCTATGGCTTTCTATCCATTCTAAGATATCTTCATAAACGGTTTGATGGTCTTTTTCATGCAAAGGCTCATGACGCATATTTGGGTAGAGTTGGATATCTACTTGACTGAAATTTTGCTTGTTTAAGCGCGTGACAATTTTGCGGATGCCGTTGCCCATATCTCCGATAGGATCATCTTCGCCGCTGATAAATAGCATCGGGAAGTTTTTTGGGATAGTCATTGCCCAGCCTTTGTTTAAGCCAGTTTCCATCAGAAAGAATAGTGTCATAAAGCCATTATTGGTGAAATCAAAGCCCGTTAAGGGATCTGCTTCATAGGCTTCAATGGCAGCAGGATTTTCAGTTAACCATGCAAATTCTGATGAAGAGATACGATCTTCAAGCTTAATATTCAAGACTTTATTCATCACCTTGGCAAACATTGTATTTGGTTTTTTAGGTGCTACTTTTGCCAGTACTTTATTGACTGGGAGTAGCACTTTAATCAAGGGGTTGGCATCTGCTGTACCCATCAAAATAGCACCTGTGAAATTGTGTGCATGGTGCTTTAGGACATTACGCACAATAAACGAGCCCATAGAGTGACCCATTACAAAGTGCGGCACGTCAGGATGGCGGTTTTTTAAGCTATCTGCCATGACAATGACGTCTTTTAGCAGGGACTGTACTGGATGCTCTTCACCAAAAAACCTAAATCTGCTGATGTTTTGACGGTCTTTCCATGTCCCAAATGGTCATAAGTTGCCACTGCGATACCATTATCCGCTAAAAAATGAGCGAAGTCTGCGTAACGTCCGCTATGCTCTGCCATACCGTGAACAATCAGTAACGTGGCTTTTACCGCTGTGTTTTCATGGCTTGGTTCAAAAAAATTATGATGCAAGTAATGAATATTATCGGAGGAGAGAATGTGGTCGTTACCTGTATCGGTGTTGGTACTCATATAGGGTTCCTTAAACAGTTTTAATGAATGTTTTTAATAAATAGCTTTAATGGTTCATCATCTTAATGAATAGCAGGCATGACAATTTGAAATCGCCTGCTAAAATTTGGCTTATTATACGGCGCTTACCATGAACTATTGTACTGGACGTTGGTAAATCGTTTGACCTTCTTTAATGGTTGTGATGACTTTGATATCTTTGAGCTTGCTTGTCTCTATGGTTAATGGGTTGGCATCCAAGATAACCAAATCAGCCAGTTTCCCTGGCGTCAAAGTGCCTTTGCTGTCTTCTTCAAAATACTCATAAGCAGCATTGCTGGTAATGGCTTTTAACGCTTGATACGGCGTCGCTCGCTCATTTTTACCAATGATTTTACCTGAGCGTGAAGTGCGATTGACTGCTGACCAGACTAAAAATAATGGGTCAACAGGTGTCACTGTGTCATCAGAGTGATTGGTGTATCTAAGTCCCATTCTATCAGCAGTGGCAATCGGGCTTGAAAAGTCGGCACGTTTTTTACCTAAGTTTTTAACGTGTACGTCTCCCCAAAAGTAAGTATGGTTGGTAAAGAAGGACGGCACCATATTGTATTTTTTGAATGCGGCAAGCTGATCAGGTCGGGCAAATTGAGCATGAATGGGCACAGTACGGCGATCTTTATCAGCTGCTTGACCAGTCTTTTTGACCGCATACTCGTGTGCCTTGATGAGCATATCGGTTGCGCCATCACCATTATTATGGATAAAGAGCTGATTGTCACGAGCATAGGCTTTGACAAACATCTCGTTCAGTTCATCTGGGCTGACACTTGGTAGACCGCGGCAGTCCTTTTCACAATCTGGAACTGGCGTGAGATAAGGTTGGCTAAAATAGGCGGTCTTGCCTTGTGGCGAGCCATCTGCAACGATTTTGGTACCCTGTACTTTAAAACCGTTTTTATAGGTTTTCCATACGAAGTTTTTATCAGCCAAATTCTCATCTAAGTCACTCACTCCTGCCAGTGCGACCAAGTCAATTTTAAGTTTACCTGCATCGGCTTGTTTTTGAAAAAACTGAATGGTATTACGAGCTGTCGAACCGTTATGCGCCGTCGTTATGCCATTCTTTGCATAATAATCTTGCGTCTGCTCAAAGAATTTGCCTTGATTCGGCGCTAACACTTCTAGCATATTGCGCACGAACGGATACATCGCCGTTTCTTGTACGAGACCGTTTGGTTCATTAGAGCCTTTAATTCGAGCAATATTACCGCCTGCTGGATTTTCACTGTTAGCAGTGATGTTCATCATGCAAGCGCCTTACTGTTTGCGACGCCCATATGACCACTCGTGTGTTGTAAATACACTGGATTGTTTGGCAATACTTTATCAATTTCGCTTTTAGTCGGATGACGCCCCTCAGCGAGCTGAGTTTCATCATAACCCCAACCAAAGATCCAGTCGCCATCAGCAATGTTATTGTCCACTTTATAATCTTTTAGCGTTTGCATCATTTTGGGAATACTATCGACTTGACCGATGGGCGGCGGGTTGAGATTGACCTGACCCATGGTGTTCGACACCATATCAAAATGACTATGCGGATCGATAAAGCTGGGTAATAAGGTTTTATCTTGTAGATTAATCTGTGCGGCATTTTTATATTTCGATTGCGCCTCTTGTAAATTGCCCACATAGCAATCTTGCCCGCTTGGGTGACTAAGCTTCAGCCATTTGTGGCTGATCGCCCTCCATCGTGATGATGTTGCCATTGTAATAGACAGTTGCTGAGTTGCTCATATCCTTGGGCGCGGTCTGCATGGTGGTGCAACCTATGACACTCATTAATCCAATGCTCAGTACAGTTGGTTTTAGTAATGTGCTCATATTCATTACGTTATCCTTAAAGGTGATTTGATGCTTACATCCGTGTGTTATAAGCATTGGTACGTGGTGGGTTTTCTATATTCTAAAAGTATTTATATTTTATCAGTGCATGTTGTTTTAAAAGATATGAATGTTGCAACCAATTTAGCGATAAAGCCTTGTGCGGTCAATGCTATTTAAGAGTTTTGCACTGACAACTGTGGCATTGCCAATTGGAGGAGAAGGTCGATCTATAAATCTACTGAATATAATATCTTAAAAGCCAAATTGAGAAGTGCTGTATGACATCCTACGAGACGTCATGCTCATTTGGTATAAAAGGTGAAAATCACGATATTAGTTGTCAATACCGTTCCACAATCAGGTATGATTAATTAGATAAAACGTAAAGTGACAAGACTGGAAATGAGATGATAATTTTATGAAATAGTCATAAAAAGCAATTGCTTGCGTGTGAATTTTTCTTTTTTAACCTTTTTATTTTTGCGTTATTCTTCTTGCTTTAGAGGTGCTACTAACAGGGTTTTATACCATTATGAAATCAACTATCGAATTACTCGAGCACACGGATTTCCCAGCGATCAAACGTCGTGAGTTAACCACGCTACAGGTCAATATGGGTTACTTATGCAATATGTCTTGTGTGCATTGTCATGTGGCTGCCAGTCCTTACCGCACAGAGATGATGTCGCGTGAGTTAGTTGAGTTGATTCTAGAAGTCTTGCAAGCACAAAATATTGAGACGCTTGATTTAACGGGCGGTGCGCCTGAGATGCATGAAGACTTTAAGTATTTGGTCACAGCCGCACGTGCCTTGGGTGTAACAGTAATTGATCGCTGTAATCTGACTATCCTGATGGAAGAAGGCTTTGAGGACATGGCGCAGTTTTTGGCAGACAATGCGGTCGAAGTGGTGGCTTCAATGCCCTGTTATTCATTAGAAAATGTCGATAAGCAGCGCGGCAAGGGCGCATTTGATGACAGTATATTGGGATTGCATAAGCTCAATGCGCTTGGCTACGGCAAAGTGGGTTCAAACTTAACGCTCAACCTCGTTTATAACCCGCAAGGTGCCACGCTGCCGCCCAATCAACAGCAGCTTGAAGCGGATTATAAGCGCGAGTTAAAAGCGCATTTTGATATCGAATTTCATCAGTTATTTGCCTTGACCAATATGCCCATTCAGCGTTTTGGTGCGGTGCTATTGGCTAAAAACCAATTCCATCCCTATATGGATTTGCTCAAAGCCAATTATGTGGCTGCCAATTTAGCCGAAGTCATGTGCCGATCGACCATCAGTGTCAATTGGTTAGGAGAATTGTTTGATTGTGACTTTAACCAGCAATTAGAGATTCCAGTGTCCAACAAGTCTCGTCGGCATCTAAGCGATTTATTAACGCAAAATCCTGCTGGCGATGACATTGCTATTGCAGATCATTGCTATGGCTGTACGGCAGGGCAAGGAAGTAGCTGCGGTGGTGCGCTAGAAGAAGAGACAACAGATCAGACGATAGAAAAAATATCATTGATTTAAATGGAGTGACTCATGTCAGTATTTAATAGTACAAGACTTAATAGTAAAAGCCTTTTTTTAAGCAGTGGTTTGATAGTTAAAACAGCAGTAGCCATCTCTATATTGTTAGCCAGTATGGCAAGTTATGCGGATTTTAATCACAGCACTTGGGATAGTTTACTGAATAAAAACGTCACCATGACCAATGGTGGCAAAGCCTCAGTCGTTAACTACAACGGTATGAAAGCGGATCAAAGCAAACTTGATAGCTATATGGCGGCGACTAGCAAAGTCAGTCAATCAGAGTTTAATGGTTGGAGCAAAGATGAGCAATTAGCATTTTTGATTAACGTCTATAATGCTGGCACTGTAGAGCTAGTCTTGACCAAATATCCTAACATCAAGTCGATTAAAGATATTGGTGGAATATTTGGTTCGCCATGGAAACAGGATTTTGTCACGCTATTAGGCAAGAAGCGCTCGCTTGATGACATCGAGCACAATCTAATCCGTGGCTCCAAACGCTATAACGAACCGCGTATTCACTTTGCGGTGAACTGTGCGAGCAGCGGCTGTCCTGCGCTATTAAATGATGCTTTTACAGGGCGTAAATTAGATAAACAATTAGAGCAAGTGACGAGTAAATTCCTCGCGGATAGCAGTCGCAACCGTCTCAAAGGTAATACGTTAGAGGTCTCGCCAATTTTTAAATGGTATAAAGAAGACTTTGAAACCAACTGGCGCGGTACTAATGATTTAGAAGGGTTTTTGGCTCGTTACAGCTCGTCTTTAGGGCTTAATAAGTCGCAAACGGCTGAGCTAAAAGCAGGAAAAATGAAGATTGGCTATACCAATTATAATTGGAGCTTAATAAGAAATAATGGTAACAACAAGTAAGAGTACTGCTAACTATGACGGCTATGGCGACGGTTTCTATTATTATTCCAGTACTCAATGAGGCAAATAATTTGCCTTTATTGTTTGATAATATCAACAAGCTAAATCCAAACCCGCAGCAAGTGATATTGGTCGATGGTGGTTCAAACGATGATTCTATTGACATAATCCAAAGTTTTATTAATGAGTTAATGCTTGATAATGATCGTAAAATTGATTGGCAAATGACTGAGTCTAAAGCAGGTCGCGCGCTGCAAATGAATACAGGTGCAGCGTTAGCAACTAGCGATGTATTGCTATTTTTGCATGCCGATACGCAATTGCCACTGCACGCTATCGATAGCGTTTCTGAAGCGATGAAACGGGCAGAGTGGGGACGTTTTGATGTGCAAATAGCCAGTCGTCAACCGACACTGCGATTGGTCAGTCAAATGATTAATTGGCGCTCACGGTTGAGCGGAATCGCGACAGGCGACCAAGCCATTTTTATTAGCCAGTTTTTATTTGAGCGAATCGGTAATTATCCTAACCAAGCGTTGATGGAAGATATTGAGTTTTGCAAACAATTAAAAGGTATTGCTAAACCTGCTTGTTTAAAAAGTAAAGTCATCACATCAGCAAGACGCTGGCAACAGCATGGCACTTGGCGGACGATTATTTTGATGTGGCATCTACGTTTTGATTATTGGCGCGGCGTATCGGCTGATAATATCAAAGCGCGTTATTATAAATAAAAGTACAAACTCTTACCATGAATCAAAAACCACAAACTTGTGTTATCCTTTTCGCCAAATTCCCCGCACAGGGCATGGCAAAAACGCGCTTGCAACCCGCGCTTGGCATTGAAGGTGCTGCGCAAATGGCGCATAAACTACTATTGCATAGTATAGAACAAGCCGTCGCTACTGGCTTTACGGTTGAGTTATGTGTCAGTCCTGCGCCAACTGATCCATGCTGGCAAGCGCTTAATTTACTTGACTCGCTGCAATGGTCAGCACAAGCAGATGGTGATTTGGGTTTGCGTATGTTAACCGCCAGTCAGCAAGCGTTAACACGTTTCGAGCACGTTATTTTGATAGGTACGGACTGTCCTAGTCTTACAACCATTCGTATTCGACAAGCTGCCCAGCAGTTAGAAACACAAGATAGCGTCATGATTCCTGCTTTTGATGGTGGCTATGCACTGTTTGGTTTTAAGCAAGTTGCTGCTCGTTTATTTAGCACTATCGAATGGAGTACGGCGAGCGTAGCAAAGGTTACTCAACAGCGCTTGGCAGAATTGAGATGGTCTGTAGCGTTGTTAGCGCCTTTGCCTGATATTGATGAGCCTGAAGATTTGTGTTACTTGCCAAATGGCTGGCTTGATGGTTACAAAGTTATTGAGAATTGAGAACGCCTTATCATTTAGGGTTTTTAGGTATGAAAAAGCCATCGAGCTATTTTGTTGACCCTATTAGGTTGATTATAGTTCGATGGCTTTTTGATAATCATAAACTGGTATGGCTAAGGCAATAATGCTGAAAGTCTGGTTTTAGTACCTTCGCTCATCGCTTCTACTGGCGTTACTAACGCTTGAGCTAAAGCTGTATGGGCAATAGAGTCAGGCTGTTCTTCTGCTAATAGGGCGACCGCTTGCTTAATAACGTGCTGCGCATTATCGGCATTTTTCATCAAATTCTGAATAGCATAATCGGCACTAACGGCTTCCTTCGTCGGATGCCAACAATCAAAATCTGTCACTAATGCGAGCGTTGCGTAAGCCATACTCGCTTCACGTACAAGCTTAGCCTCTGGCATATTGGTCATGCCGATGATGTCAGCGTTCATTTGTCGATACCAGTTGGATTCTGCACGAGTGGAAAACTGCGGCCCTTCGATACAGATATAAGTGGCTTTTGCATGACATTGACCTTCGCTATCTGCGCCTGAGTATAAGCACGCGTTAGAACATCCGCGACTTTAGGACATAAAGGATCAGCATCGCGACGTGTGCCACTGCACCTTCCCCAAAAAAACTGCTGTTTCGATGCTTAGTCATATCGATCATTTGATCGGGAATAACCATATCTAAGGGTTTAAGCGCTTCTCTTAATGAGCCCACTGCCGATACCGAAATAACGTAGCGTACGCCCAAAGTTTTGAGGGCATAAATATTGGCACGATAAGGCACTTCGGAAGGGGTGAATTTGTGACCTTGACCATGACGAGTTAGAAAGGCGACCGTCACGCCATTTAATTCACCTAAGACAATATCATCAGAAGGCGTACCGTAAGGCGTCGATATGCTGACACTACGTTTATTGGTTAAATCTTGCATCTGATAAAGACCGCTACCGCCAATGATGGCGATATCAGCAGATACCGATACCGATACCGATACTGCCGCTGACTTTTCTACACTAGATATTGTCATAAAGGTTTTCCCTATTTTAGAGTAACAGATAACGTTGCCAAGATATGTGGTGACGAATTTATAAATTTAGACGGGATCTACTTTAAGTGAGCTGCCTTACAAGATAACCGCTTAGGGTTTATATATAAAATATAATCAATCCTACAGTATGGTAAAAGTGCATTAAGAGCTACCATCTAGTCATTTTATATCAGTATTTTTTTGTCAAATAACAAATAGTCTCGTTTATATTTAGATGATTATAAAGGTTTACAATAGACACAGACTTTGGTTAAATGAATTGTCTAATGAAACATTGTTCCGCATAGCAAAACTTTATTTGGCTATTGATTCATTATAAGAACGGCTGCTCCTTTACTTAAATAGCTTCGCATACAAAGTGTGAGTGTAGAGGGAATCTGGATGGCAGTTTATTTATAGCAAGAATTGCTATATTATTACAGGTCTGTAACGCATCACTATTGATATATTGATGCTGTTAAGTGTATTAACTCGATTATTTCAAGGATGAATTCAATGCTCAACTCTCTAAAATCCCCGTTGCTTTTATCAGCAATGTTAAGCGCCACTTTAGGTCTGACGGCATGCTCATCACCAAGTTCAGAAAGTACTGACAGTACGGCAACAGATAATAGCGCTGCTACTGACACTGCTGCCGACAAGCTTGATACCAAGTTTCTTACCATCGCTACTGGCGGAGCATCTGGCCTTATAACATCATCGGCACTTCCTTATCAGAAGTCTATGTCAAAACCTTTGGGGTCAACTCAAAAACGCAAACCACTGGCGCTTCAGTCGAAAACGTCAACCTATTAACCCAAGGCAAGGTCGATATGGTGTTGGCGCTCAGTGATGTAGTCACCGACGCGATCGAAGGCAAAAACAACTTTGATAAGCCGATAACCAACATCCAACAGATTGCAGTCTTGTACCCTAATGTGGTGCAAATTGTCACCACCAAAAAATCTGGCATCAAAAATATTGAAGACTTACGTGGTAAGCGCATCGCTGTGGGCGATCAAGGCTCTGGCACAGAAGTAAATGCTCGGACGCTATTAGAAGGGTTTGGTATCACATATGATGACGTTACCGTTGATTATTTAGGCTTTGCGGAAGCAGCGGACGGTATGAAAGCGGGTAAAATTGAAGCAGCTTTCTTTAGTAGTGGTCTGCCAAACTCTTCATTGATGGAGCTAGAGCAGGGTCTAGACTTACAATTAATCACCATCAATCAAGACAAGCTAAAAGAAATCATTGCGACTAAGCCTTACTTTAAGACCTTTGAGATTCCTGCTGGCACTTATGGCAATGACGCCGCGATTCCAACCGCAGCAATTATGAATGCTCTATTGGTGAGCTCAGAGTTGTCTGAAGCAGATGGTTACAAGCTGACCAAAGCGTTATTTGACAATTTAGACGGTCTAAAAACAGCGCACCAAGCGGCCAATGATATTAGCTTAGCAACCGCGCGTGAAGGTATGGTCGCACCTATCCATTCTGGCGCTAAAAAGTACTATGATGAGCAAGCAGCTAAATAAGCGATTAGGGTTATTGATTGGCGTGGCAGGCATTGCCGCGCTAGTTTTTTTTACGCTATGGCATCTCTTTGTCCGTCAGCCTGTGGTGGAAGTGCGTGTCGCAGGCGTTGATGGTGCTAATGATAAAGTTTGCTACTTTGTCGAGCCAAATTTTCAATTGCGCTGGATACACTCTGTAGAAAAACAATGGTGGGAAGAGCAATACCAACGTATAGACAGCAGTAGTACAGAAGACGCTGAATTGCTGCTGACCACCACTTATTTTGAAGCTTTTGGGGCGGGTACACCCTCAACCGAAGCGCTTGCTCCCATACAAAAACCTGGCTATCTGGGTTATCAAATCAATGAAAAATTGCCTAAGCTTAATTGGGTGGTCTCACGGCTTACCAAAGGTGAGATTGACTATGGTAACTACCAGATGCTCATTCATCGCTGGGTGCCAGACTATTCTGAAGTAACGATCATGCCGAAAACGTATGGTTTCATTGATAGATTTAACAAGGATTTGTGTCATGAACTCCCAAGTGATGGATCACAATAATGTGACAACGATGTCAGATAACCATATCAATAACGAATTGCCTATACATTCCAACACGGATGCTGATACTCAGGTTGACGCTGAACTTGAGGCGCAAGCCCACAATAAAGCCATATTAGAAAAGTATGATAGAGAATCCATCACAAGGCACATCACTCAAGGACCAGTGAAGTATTTTATCGCTGGACTTTGCATTTTATATTCACTGTTTCATTTATATATCACCTTTAATCCCATGCCAGCGCTGCTACAGCGCTCTGTACACGTGGGCATTGGTTTTGCCTTAATTTTCTTAATTTTCCCCGCAAGTAAAAAAAGCAGCCGTCAGCGCGTGGCATGGTATGACTGGATATGGTTTGCCCTGTCATTGTCTGGCATGGCTTATCTCATATATGAGTATCAAGATATCGTGACCTCACGTGGCGGTATGGCCAATCAGATGGATGTGATATTTTCGCTGATTACGGTAGTCTGCGTATTAGAAGGCAGTCGCCGTATCACAGGTTGGATTTTACCGATATTGGCAGGGATATTTTTGGCGTATCCGTTAGTCAGCATTTGGACTTTATGCCAGACCGGTTACTGACTCGTCCTTATGACATGGGTGATATCTTTGGTCAATTATTCTTAAAAACGGAAGGTTTATATTCTGTTGCGATTGGTGCATCGGTCACTTTTATCTTCTTATTCATTCTTTTTGGTGCATTCTTAGCGCGCTCAGGGATGGGACAGCTGTTTAATGATTTGGCATTGGCAATCGCGGGTCACAAAAAAGGTGGTCCGGCAAAAGTAGCAGTGATTTCTAGTGGCTTTATGGGTAGTATTAATGGCTCTGCTTTGTCAAACGTGGTCAGTACTGGTGCCTTTACCATTCCACTCATGAAAAAGGTTGGTTACCACAAAGATTTTGCGGGTGCCGTTGAGGCAAGTGCCTCTGTTGGCGGGCAAATATTACCGCCAATTATGGGCGCGAGTGCCTTTATCATGGCGGAGACAACAGGCTTGCCGTATAGCACAATTGCGTTGGCGGCCTTATTGCCAGCGATATTGTATTATCTGGGCGTCATTGCGCAGGTGCATTTTCGCGCTGGTCGTCGTGATCTAAAAGGTATCGCTAAAGAAAGCTTGCCAGCCGTGAAAGAAGTGTTAAAAGCCCGCGGTCATATGCTGCTACCGATTGTATTTTTGATTTTCTTATTAATCAGAAATGTGCCCGTTGGTTATGCAGCGGCTTATACCATTGGTTTTACTGTCATGGTCAGTATGCTGCGAAAAGAGACCAGAATGGGTTTCTCTGACATTTTGGGTGCATTAGAAGATGGCGCACGCCAGTCGCTCGCGGTAATGGCTGCTTGTGCAGTCGTCGGTATTATCATCGGAGTCGTGAGTCTAACCAGCTTTGGAACGGTGATGACCTCATCAATTGTCACACTTGGTGCAGGTTCGTTATTTTTCACGCTCATTTTGACCATGCTTGCCTCGATGGTATTGGGCATGGGACTGCCGTCTATTCCTGCCTATATTATTACAGCAACGATGGCAGCACCAGCCTTAGCTGGTTTTGATATTCCAATTTTGTCGGCGCACATGTTTGTTTTCTACTTTGGTATTTTTGCCAATATTACACCGCCTGTGTGTCTGGCAGCCTTTGCTGGTGCGGGTATATCTGGTGGCGATCCGATGAAGACAGGGTTCTTATCGCTCAAACTGGCACTCGCCGGATTTATCGTGCCGTTTATGTTTATCTATAGTCCAGCGATGTTAATGATTGATCCTACTGGGCTTGCGGTAACTGCTAAGGACTTCCCGCTACCACCTATTATCGATATTATCACGGTAGTATTGACGTCAATTACGGGTGTTCTCGCACTTAGTGCAGCATTAGAAGGTTATTTTAAAAGCGATATGAGCCCAGTAACACGCGTTATTTTGGCAATCGGAGCTTTGCTGTTAATCTATCCTGGAATAACGACTGGTCTAGTGGGTGGCGTGATCGTTATTGCTATCGCCATCCTTAATACTAGAAACAGTGGCGAGCCAACGCCCACTTTAACCATTTAAGACGTTGCGGTTGAAGGTTTTAAAAATCTATTAAAGCTAAAAAAAGGGTGAATAACATAAAATGTTATTCACCCTTTTTACATGCTCAGCTTAATTTTTAAGTATTAGCTCATTAAACCCCGACACTTAGCAGCCAAGTTTGCCTTCTGCTGCCAATGCTTTTTTGCTACGAATCGGTGCAGGGCATTCTTCGCCGTAGTACTGACGATCTGCAAAGTAGCTTGAGCGTACCATTGGGCCTGCCCAAATGTTAAAGAAGCCGATTTTTTTACCATAATCCATATAACGCTGGAACTCGTCTGGATGGACATAACGATCGACAGGCGCGTGGTTTTTACTAGGTTGCAGATACTGACCAACCGTAATCATATCCACATTGTGCGCTTTTAGGTCATCAAGCAGCGCATAAATCTCTTCTTCGGTCTCACCAAGGCCAACCATAAAGCCGCACTTGGTCGCGATATCAGGGCGACGCTCTTTATAGAGTTTGAGTAAATCTAACGAATGCTGATAGTCAGAACCTGGACGGAAGGCTTTATATAAACGAGGCACGGTTTCGATGTTATGGTTAAAGACATCTGGCGGTGTTTCAGTTAACAAGTCTAATGCTACTTCCATACGACCACGGAAATCTGGTACCAATATTTCAATGAGGCAATTCGGGCTAAGTGCGCGAGATTCATTGAGAACTTCTACGAAATGCGCCGCGCCGCCATCTTTTAGATCGTCACGATCCACAGAGGTGATTACCGCATACTTAAGCTGCAAACCTAAAATAGTCTCGGCAGTGTGACGCGGCTCATCTGCATCTAGCTCATTCGGACGACCATGACCGACGTCACAGAACGGACAGCGACGGGTACAGATATCACCCATAATCATAAAGGTCGCGGTCCCATCAGCGAAGCACTGCGGCAGGTTAGGGCAAGCCGCTTCCTCACAAACGGTATAGAGCTTTTGCTCGCGCAAGGTGGCTTTGATACGAGCTACTTCAGCGGGCGAAGACATTTTAACCCGAATCCAATCTGGCTTTTTCTTTGCCTCGATGGTCGGAATCACTTTAATTGGGATACGGGCAACTTTATCGTAGCCACGTAGCTTTTCGCCTTGAATGGCTTTTTTAGGTTTGACCTTAGCAGCAGGCACATGTGTTTGTACGGCAGTTGTCATAATAAAGTATCTCTTAACCCTTTATATCATAAGGGTTTATGGAATTATTAGAATGTGTTGTGAGTGAGGACATTATAGCAGAAACTTAGGGGCTAATTTTCAATGAATAATGTTTAACTGATCATTTTGATGTGGATCATTAAGGCTACTATGATTTGTCTCGCAACCGTAGTTTTAAATATCTATATTAATATCCAACTCATTCAGGGTTTCTATGGCAGCACGAAACGCTTCTTGGGTAGCGGGCGCACCGCAGTAGGGTAAGCTGTGCATTAATACTTCTCGAATCTCAGCGACACTTGCGCCATTATTGATGGCACCTCGAATGTGCCTTTTAGCTCAGTGGGGCTTTTTTGTGCAATTAAAAAAGCAATGGTGATTAATGAGCGGTATTTGCGTGGCAATACTGAGTCATCTTGCCATGTGCTGCCCCAAGCGTGTTCGATAATCCAGTCTTGTAATGGTTGGGTAAATCCAGTCGTGCTGTCAAGCGAGCGTTTGACATGTGCCTCACCCATCACGTCAGTGCGAACTTTCAGACCGTCTTGATAATTAGCGTTGCTCTTTATATTACTGTTTTCCATGTCGCTGTTTTCCCTATTTTTGTTTTCCATTGCACTACTATCCATATCATCATCCTTAATGTTTATTCGTTTAATATATGGTTAATAAAAGCTGTTTTTTCAAGCGCTATTTTTCTAAGTGATATTTTCTCTAAGCTATCGTATCAAGATGATATTTTATCAAATAATATCCTACAAAGCGTCTAGCAGTCACAGCGTATTTATTTAATCATAAATCGAGCAGTGCTTGACTAAAATGACAAGCTGTATATCGATTGTGCAAGGCTGCTCAATCATATTGTTGATGGTACTATTTATATAATAAATGTTCAATATGAGCCCTTTATAACCGCTTTATGAGCCTTTTAAAGGCTGAGCCATTAACATTTAGGGCGTTTTAAGCTATGATTGCACCAATAATTATTCCATCTAGTATATAGACGCAGGCGGTCATGCTGACTACCCACGTAATGTACTAATACTCCCAACTGACGAGGACGACTATTGTGTTAGAAGCTTATCGTAAACATGTCGAAGAACGTGCTGAGCTAGGAACGGTTCCGCTACCACTGAATGAAAAACAAGTAGCAGAGTTGGTTGAACTACTAAAGAATCCACCAGCAGGCGAAGATGCGTTCTTGATGAACCTGCTAGAAAACCGTATTCCTGCTGGCGTTGACCAAGCGGCTTACGTTAAAGCGGCGTTTTTAGCAGCGATCCTTAAGGGTGAAACCTCTTCACCACTTATTAGCAAGCAAAAAGCCGTTCAAATCCTAGGCACGATGCAAGGTGGCTATAACGTTCAGCCATTGGTTGCGGCACTGGATGACAGCGAAGTTGCACAAGACGCTGCTGAAGCGTTGAAAAAGACGTTACTGGTGTTTGACGCGTTCAATGACGTGACTGAAAAAGCAGAAGCGGGCAATGCTATCGCTAAAGAAGTGGTTCAATCTTGGGCTGACGCTGAATGGTTCTTGAACCGTGATGCTGTACCAGAAAAGACCACTTACACGACGTTTAAAGTGACTGGCGAAACCAACACCGATGATTTGTCGCCTGCGCAAGATGCGTGGAGCCGCCCTGATATCCCATTGCATTCATTGGCTATGCACAAAAACTCTCGCGACGGCATCACTGCTGACGAAGAGGGCGTTGTCGGTCCAATGAAGCAAATCGAAGCGCTTAAAGAAAAAGGCCATCCGCTCGCTTATGTTGGTGACGTGGTAGGTACAGGCTCTAGCCGTAAATCTGCGACCAACTCAGTATTGTGGCTCATGGGCGATGATATCCCTAACGTGCCAAACAAACGTGGCGGCGGTTTAGTACTTGGTAACAATATTGCTCCTATCTTCTTTAACACTATGGAAGATTCTGGCGCATTGCCAATCGAAAAAGTAGCCGTTGATAACCTAAACATGGGTGATGTGTTTGACATCTATCCGTATGAAGGCAAAATCACTAAGCATGATTCAGATGAAGTGTTGTCTACGTTCAAATTGAACTCACCAACATTGCTTGATGAAGTTCGTGCTGGCGGTCGTATTCCATTGATCGTTGGTCGTGGTTTGACCAATCGTGCTCGCGCGTACATGGGTCTTGGACATTCAGATATCTTTGCTAAGCCAGAAGAGCCAGTTGATACGGGTAAAGGTTTTACCCTAGCGCAAAAAATGGTCGGTAAAGCTTGTGGTCTAGAGGGCGTACGTCCGGGCATGTACTGTGAGCCTAAAATGACGACTGTAGGATCGCAGGATACGACTGGTCCGATGACTCGTGATGAGCTAAAAGATTTGGCTTGCCTAGGTTTCCAAGCAGACTTAGTCATGCAGTCATTCTGTCACACTGCCGCTTATCCAAAGCCAGTTGACGTTGAAACTCAGCACACACTACCTGACTTTATCATGAACCGTGGCGGCGTAAGCTTACGTCCAGGCGATGGTATCATTCATAGCTGGTTGAACCGTATGCTACTTCCAGATACCGTTGGTACTGGTGGTGACTCGCATACGCGTTTCCCAATGGGTATCTCATTCCCAGCAGGTTCTGGTTTAGTAGCATTTGCCGCAGCGACTGGTGTTATGCCACTTGATATGCCTGAATCTGTCCGTGTACGCTTCGTTGGCGAACGTCAGGCTGGTATCACGCTACGTGACCTAGTACATGCGATTCCTTATCAAGCGATTAAAGAAGGTCTATTGACCGTTGATAAGAAAGGCAAAATCAACGAGTTCAATGGTCGTATCTTAGAGATCGAAGGTCTAGAAGATTTGACCGCTGAGCAAGCGTTTGAGCTATCTGATGCCTCAGCTGAGCGTAGTGCTGCTGGTTGTACCATCACTTTGTCTGAAGCGTCGGTGACTGAGTATTTAAACTCAAACATTACCCTTCTAAAATGGATGATCTCAGAAGGCTATGGCGATGCGCGTACGATTAGCCGTCGTATTGAGCAGATGCAAGAATGGCTAGCGAACCCAAGCCTATTGCGTGCTGATGCTGATGCAGAATACGCCATCGATATGACTATCGATATGAGCACCATCAAAGAGCCTATCCTTTGCTGCCCGAACGATCCAGACGATGCAAAAACATTGGCTGATGTCGCCGGCGATACCATTGATGAAGTGTTCATTGGTTCATGTATGACCAACATCGGTCATTTCCGCGCTGCGGGTAAACTGCTACAAGACGTACCAGCAGGTAGTTTGAAAACTCGTCTATGGATTGCGCCACCTACTAAGATGGATGCGCGTCAGTTGATGGAAGAAGGTTACTACAACATCTACGCTCAAGCAGGCGCTCGTACTGAGATGCCAGGTTGTTCACTATGTATGGGTAACCAAGCACGTATCGCACCAAAATCTACGGCGGTATCGACGTCAACTCGTAACTTCCCGAACCGTCTAGGTCAAGGTGCTAACGTATACCTAGCTTCTGCAGAGCTTGCAGCCGTAGCAGCGGTACTTGGTAAATTGCCAACCAACGAAGAATATCAGCAGTACGCTGGTATGCTTGATAGCATGGGCGAGGAAGTGTATCAGTACATGAACTTCGATCGTATGGATTCTTATACTGAAGAAGCCGACAAAATTAACGTTGCTCAATTGACCTAATCTTGAGTATACAAGCTTTTAAAATTAGAAGCTTTATACTAAAAACTTTATACGTAAGACAAAAAACCCCCCGTATCGTGATGATGCGGGGGTTTTTGTTATGAGAAAAGAGAGATAGATGATTTTATATAGTTTTTTGCGTAGACTATTCAAACAGTTTGGTTTGATATATATTTTAAATATAAAAATATTTAGAGGGTGTATTTGTGAAGTTTGAAGATTATTATTGCATGAGACAAATAGAAGAGAGAGGCCTTAAAAGTGAAAATGTTGCTACTAATAAAGAATATACTGATTCCTTAGATGAGTACCGCCAAATTGATGATATTATTCTTGATTTTCATAATAATTTTTATGTTTTTGAGGATTTTTCAAATAAACTTTATACATTCATGCTTTTAATAGTTATGGTTTTTTTAGTATTGAGCTTTAGCTCTTTCAGCTTTTTATCACTATCCATGGCAAGTTTAGAATTTTTAAAATATTTTTTTGATATACCTGTTGAAAAAGTTTTTATAATAAAAGCATGGTATACCTCTATAGGATCAATCGTAATTTCAGCAATTTTATTTGCTTTTTTTCTGTTTTTAAGAGATAAAGGGTATCAAAGTAGCTATTACAAAAGGTTGTTAAAAACTGATAAGACTAGTAATGAGTATACTAGTAAGGGTTTTAATAAGTTTAAAGATTTTACAGTAAGAGATTATAGAATACATTGGATTAATTGCCTATTCGCTCCGAAAGATATTGAATATGTATTCGAAACTTATAATAGCTACGTTAATCACAAAGATGATTTAGATCAAGTTGCTAGTGTAAAAGGTATTTTTACTATATTTGCAACAGGTGGTATAGGATTTTTGGCATCTTATCATGCAAATGTACAAAGTAAAAGTCCAGATTTTTTTTTCAAAAGACCCACAATTTTTCTTTAATTTATCATTTATGATTTTTTATACTTTATTATTTGTATCTTTGATATATTTCATATTTTACCTTATGAAGGATTTATTCTTTGATTTTATAGACCTCTTTAGAAAGAATAATGAGGTTACGGAGGTTAGAAAAAAAAGACTTGCCTATTATATACATCAGTCTAGAGTATTAAGGGTTAAAGGAAAATATAGGAAGTTAATAAATAATGCTGCTTTAACCAGTCTTGGGAAGTAGCTAAAAGCTAGGTTTTCCAAATGGCTTTATAATAAATTTATCTCATGTATAATATAAGTGCAGGCGGAAACCGTGGCTCTGCACTCAATCTATCTTTTCTATCTCGGGACGGACCGATACTTTGATAGGCACTTTTTTGTTTACACTCTAGTGCTTTGGAGTTTTGGTTGATTACTTTATCCCCACTAAAACGTCGTATCGTCTATGTGACTGTCTTTGAGCTTATCGCTATCATTTCTTCTACTTTCGTATTGATGAAGCTGAGCGGTAGCGACGCGGCAGAATCCTTACCAGTTGCTGTGATGGTGTCATTGGCAGCAGTGATTTGGAACTTCTTATACAATACAGCTTTTGAAGCGTGGGAACGTCGCAAGCATGTGGCAAAGCGTACCTTACTCATTCGCAGTGCGCATGCATTAGGGTTTGAAGGCGGATTGGTATTGATTTGCTTACCACTTTATATGATCTGGTATGACGTTGGCTTAATCAAAGCTTTTATGATGGAGCGGCGTTACTGCTATTTTTCTTGGTTTATACCTTTATCTTTACCTTGGGTTTTGACAAGATATTTACTTTACCGCATCACTATAAGACAGCCTCTGATTCTTAAGAGTTAAAAGTGTTACTTAAAGATATGCTTAATACGGAATTTTCTTGATACTGTATGACCCAAAAATAAAAGGCTGCCATTAGGCAGCCTTTTTGATGATAGCGCAAAAAAGAGTGTGATCAGGTTATTATTTACCTTGATAAACTGGCTTACGTTTTTCCATAAAGGCGGTAATACCTTCTCTAAAATCATCCGTTTTAGCAAGCATGGTCTGTTGATCCACTTCCATATCGAGCGCTTCATTGAGACCCATATAAGCGTGCGTATTAATCATATGCTTCATTGATGCCAATGCTTTTCCGGGCAGATTGCTCAGGCGCGTTGCCAATGCTAGTACGCTAGCATCCAGCTCGTCGCTACTGACCACATCATTAACCAAGTTTAAGCGTGCCATATCTTCCGCTTTGAGTTTATCGCCAAGCATGACCATCTCAGTGGTTTTTGCCACACCGATCAATTGATTCAGTAAATAAATGCCACCAGCATCTGGTATTAGACCGATATTGACAAAGGCTTGCACGAATTTGGCATTATCAGCGGCTATGCGAAAATCACAAGTCAGTGCCAAGTTCATGCCAGCACCTGCCACTGCGCCTTCTAATTTGGCGATAATAGGCTTATGAATATTACGCAACTTTAAGCTAATCTCAGCGACTTCGCCAACCATAAAATTTAGCTTATTCGACAGCGCCTCGCTTTCCATGCCGTTTTCTAACATCTCACCGATATGCCCGCCACTTGAAAAGTTATTGCCTGCGCCTTGCAGGATGATAACTCTGACGTCTTTGTCTTCATCTGCATTCGTCAGTGCATTCATCATGGCATCTTTGAGCACTGTGCTAAAGGCATTCAGTGTTTTGGGATCGTTCATCGTGATGGTTGCGATATGGTTTTCTACTTGATATTCGACGAGAGGGTGTGACATGGTTGATATCCTTAATTGAGTTTTCTATAAAACGTTTTTGGTAACACTAGCTATTGGCAGTAAATGTGACAAATAATGCAATGGCAAATACTATAGCAGTTTGAGCTTATTATAAAAGCAGGATCTGTGCGCGCTTAAGACATGATTCAGGTATGGTGTTTTTTGCTGCTATCATATTGCTAAAGCTATTAAACCTACCATTCAAAAATAAGGCTACTATCTGTAGAAAGGTTGAATTATGCTAAGGCATGTCCTCAATTCAATCGAGCATTCTCTACATGGGCTAAAAATGGCTAAATTTTGCAAACTGCGTCAACTAGCTGATGAATATATCGATATTATTTGTGCTATTTTCCTTGTTTGGTGGCAATCTATCTCATTTTTTTTACCATTTTTAAAATGAAGACACGCTCTAGAAGGCAGGTTTTAAAAGACTGATTTTTTATTTATTAAACCAACAAGGAAGTGGTTATGCCAATTATTCATGTCAATAATGTTGAACTTTATTACGAAGACAGCGCGCCAAACGATAAGCAAAAACCCGTCATGGTATTTGCCCACGGTCTGCTGTGGAATACGCACTTATTTGATAAGCAAGTCGAGTATTTCAAAGCTGGTTATCGCTGTATTACGTTTGATTTTCGAGGACAAGGTCAGTCTGAAATAACCAAGTCTGGCTATGATATGGAAACCTTAACCGAGGATACATTGGCATTATTAGAGGCACTAGATATTCATAAGTGCCATTTGTTAGGGTTGTCGATGGGCGGGTTTGTCGCCCAGCGTGTCGCACTCAAACGCCCTGAGCTATTGCTGTCGCTTACCCTGTTAGAGACTTCTGCTGATCCTGAAGATCCCAAAAACGTGCCGCAGTATCGTAAGCTGGTCAAAGCCATTCGTTGGCTGGGTCTCAAACGCGTGAGTAACAAGGTCATGCCTATTATGTTTGGTAATACTTTTTTGACAGATAAGTTGCGTAAGTCTGATCGTAAGCAGTGGTTAACGATGCTACAAGGCAATCGCAAAGGTGGAGTCATTAAGGCAACGATGGGCGTCATTGAGCGGTCAGGCACCTACGATCAGCTAGGAAGTATTACGGTGCCGACATTAATCGTGGTCGGTGATGAGGACACAGCAACCCCTTATTCGAAGGCTGAACGTATGCATTTTGCGATTGCAGGGTCTAAATTGGCAGTAATCAAGGGCGCTGGTCATACCGCCACCGTAGAAGAGCCTGAGCAGGTCAATCGAGTGATTAACACCTTTTTAGCGGACTGTGTCTAGTTTTGAGTTGGTCTTGAAATAGCCCTAAATAAGGCATCGTTTTAATAGTAATAGAGTGATGGAACCTTTGTGCTAAAAAAGCGTTATCTTGAATGTGATAACGGCTTTTTTATTGAGCGCATGTAAAAGAGTGCATTTGAAACATTGATTTAAAATTAGGGCACGTAATCATTTTTAGCCCATTTAGGCGCTTTCGTTCAGATTGAGGACATGCCCTATTAACCTTAAGGTTTTTATTTATAACCGTGCCGTATAGTCATTATTGCCGTCATCAAGAGTGCCACATGCCTCGGCACGATTGACGATTTCTGTTGCCCACGCGCGATGGGTAGCAGGCTCTAGCATAGTATTGTTATATTTAAAAACCGCTTTTGCCTCGATATGCAAGATTGCTTGTGCTTCATCTAAAATGCTCAATGGTACGCAATAGGCTTGTTGCACCAGCGCAATTTGGCTTGGATGAATGACCGTTTTGCCGACCAATCCTAAGCTAACATCGCGGGTTAGCTCTTGCATAAATAGTGTTGGCTGATCCAAATATTCAAAGACAGGCGCTGTTAAATAAAAGCCATGCGGCACAAAGCAGCCGAGCAGCTGATAGGCAAGGGTGCCGATAGGAGTATCATAAACGATGCTGTTTTTGGGACGGCGCAAACGCAATGCTGCAAACAAATCATTGCCACCGATACGCAAGGCAAATACAGGCTGGCTAAAGGCTTCTTTAAAACCAATGGCCAATTCCTGATTATGATGCGGATTAAATAGGGCTGCGGTCTCAAGCGTCGGCATCAATAGTTGCTCAGTGCTCAGATTTTGACAGGCCATACGCCAATTGGATAGGCTATACATATCGACTTTTGGCATGACAAAGCCATCAATCAAATCGATATGGGCAAAACCTGAGAGCTGCTCTAACATCGCTGGATGACGCGGGCGTATAAATACCAGCGGGCGTGTTGGTTGCTCAATCTGAATATCGGCATGTTTTGATGGGTCATTGATGCTATCGACATGCGTCGCCCATGTATGCAGCAACGTTTGCAAGCGCTCAAGTGCCAGCTCAACATCATTATGGCTAACCGCATCTTCTAGGCAGATGATAATACTATTAATCGTTGGTAATTTATCACGCTTAATGACTTGCCAAATATCTTGGCGAGTTGCTGGCATGTATAGGCTAGCTCCCAACTGATACGGGTGATGCGCATGTGGTTTTAGCATCGCATGACGCTCAGTAATAAGGTGAGCGTAAGACTGGGTGTTTTGATAAAGAGTAGACTCGTTGTTTTGCATATCTGACATAATTGGCATCATCAATAGTGATAAGTGAATGGTTATAAAATCTAAGAAGTATCATCAAGTAATATGGCTTAGCAGCAATGACCGCAAACCCAAAAATACGTTTGGTAATGTCAAATTCGTTTAGCCGACAAGAAGGAGTACTTGTACTTTTTTCTTTCGCTGCTTTGATTTTGAGATGGGTCTGGTTTATAAAAAACGCGAGTGTAGCAATGATTAATGGTCTTCGCTACGTTGCTTGATAAGCGTGATGGCTTGATAGGGATGTATTTTATCACCTAATACACTAACAATGATATTTCGCTGGGCACATAAATGTCTTAGCAGTATGGTATCAGGATGGTCGGCGCTGGCTAATAGTATGCGTTCAGGGTCACGGCGCAATATCGCCCGTGTTGCCTCTGCAATCGTTGGCTTAATGCGGTTACGATTGGTGATATCGTAGTCTGCTGCCAGCTTGTCGATTAAAGCGGCTGTCTGATAGCGCGGCTGTTGAAACGTCGGCAAGCATTGCAAAAGTGGGGCTAATGCACGGCGCACTGCATCGATATGAGCGATGAAAGCTAAGCTATGGTCGACCTCAATTAAGTTATCATAAAACACGCTGCGGTGTAGCCTAATGCTGGCTCGGTATATAAACTTCGCGAAATCAGTCCTGATACCGTGCTATTTAATAATCCTGACGGAATTAGCCAGTCATCGATACTAGCTGCAAGCCAAGCAACGCCAGCTGGATCAGCCAGCGTTAATAAGGGAATAACATCTGCCCCTTGATGAAAGATATTGGGAAAGTTTGCATGACTAGGATCGCTAAATTTTTCTAAACTATGAGCAAGCTCTTGATAAATCGCGCCTTTGCCTGTCCAGCCGTCAACAAATACGATAGGACTGTCTGGATGAGCATTCAATATCATTTGTAACGCAACTGGATCAAGTCCGCGGTCGCGAATGATGCTGATACCATAATGCACGCTCGGCAAAGCAGAGCTGCTATTAACGTCTGCTAACGCACGCTGCAACAAAACGCCAACTGGCAAACCTGCGCGCACCAAACTGACTAAGACTAGCGGGCGCTCATTACTAACGGTATTTTTATTTCGAGATTTTTGAAAAAGATGATGTAGCGTATAAGCCAAATTAGCAATATCAGCGGCAGTCCTCTCAGCTCCTTGCTCTAATGCTTGCGTGTATAGCTGCTCATGCATAGCAGTAGGCGCTTGTTCCAAGGTCAACATATCAGAATAATGACGTTGCCCACTTTGAATAAGTGCTTCTTTTTGGCTAACCGGCACGTCTGCAACCGCGTCTTTAGCGACTATATCGAGCAGTACGGTCACATCACTGGCAAGATAGCTGCCTGAGCCATATGCTTTTAATTTTTGAACATTAGGGTTTGTTATATGATGGGTCATAAAATAATTTCTACTTCTATAAACGGCGGCGATTATTGTTTTTATTTAGGAGAGATTAAGTGTTTAGAATGATTGAGAGCTAAGTCGTTCATGTAACTGACCATGATTGGGCATACCATACCAGTCAAGCAGCTGTAAAAATGGTAAATCTGCCAGACTGTCACCAAAGCCAAAACTTGGTCGCTGACTGTCTAAATAATTAGCTAACAAGAACTGTACCGCATGGCGCTTATGAACTGCGTGCGGCAATATCGCTAAATTATTCGCATTCACGTGCACATAAAAATCCTGCTCAAAGTCTCGTATTAACGTTGGCAGTTTTGCAGCGAGATCTACTAATGCTTGATGGTCTTTTTGCGCATGTTTGATAGCCAAATAAATGGTTAATTCTCTATCATTAGCGCCATTGTTAAAGCTATCGATGTGCGGTGTAAAGACCAGCTGGCTACTGTCATTTTTGCTGTGATTTGCGAATAGCTGGCTCAGCTGCTGCAATTTTTGTTGCAATGGCGCAAGCTTATTATACATATGCTGCTGCCATTCGCTTAGTAACTGCCCATCAGACGTCAAAATAATCGCGCCATGAGTCAAAACTTGCCAGCTATCAAAAGGCAGTTTTACGCGCTGGATTTCACTACGGTCACGTGCCGTCACTACGATTAGATCAGTGCTAGCAAGTAGCCAGTTAAAAAACGCCGCTTGGCGCTGACTCATAAAACTTAATGGCTCGCCTTGTTTGTTAACGGTTGCGCAAATCAATTTTTCAGCTTCAGTGGTGGGTAAGTCCCATGCGTCAATTTTACGCTGAGTTTGAAAGAGCGTATCGTCCAAATCCATTAGCGCGTAAGGCTTAACGATATCAGGATTGGCTTGAAAGAATAGGCTGGTCATAAAGGTGTCCGTAAGGGTTAAATGTGAAAAGCAGAGCTGGATTTAGAGGATGGTTTTAATGGGACAGTTCTTATAAAATAATTTACAGCGTCGGACTCACCACCAATACATTATCCAAACCTTTCCACATAGCATCAACGCTATCAGTGGACGTTTCCACACACAAGACAATCAAATCCCAATCGCTAGGTGCAACGTTATACGCAAAGTTGGTCATACCAAGCCCATAATTATCATTAAAACTTAGCATCGAGGTAATTGCGCCACCAAGCGCAATCGGTGAGCGGGTTAACGCACTAAAATTAACCGTATTCTTACTATTCTCTATATGCGTATTTTGCGCAAGCCATTCAGCCAATAAAAACGGTAACCAAACAAACTCATTACTGCCCAATACTAAGATACGCTGTGGCAACTGTTCTTTATCAAACGGCTCTTTCTCAGGTTGAGCTTGCTTGTTAAAAACGTTAAAGGCAGTTTGAAATCTCAAAAGATAATGATCAAACCCATCGGTGCTATCTAGGGTTGGGAAACGTCCCCAATTGCCAGTATTACCTAGAGACTGACTGCCTGCTTCAGTTGTATCAACCGATGGCATCGTTATCGGTTCAGGATTGGGCGCATCTGTCCAAGTCCATACACCAGACAGTAGATGATGACGTTGAAAGTGGATATTGGGCAGGCGTTTTGCGATTTGGTCAGATACAGCTTCATTGGCATCGGCTGCCTTCTGATTCTGGTTTAAAGACCAATCAACCAAAGTGGTAAGATGTACTTGCTCTAGTTGGTCAAGTCCTGCGTTACGAAGGGCAGTGACGACATTGACGCAAGTATTGCCCGTCGATGCTTCATCATCCACCATAATCAAGGTCTTGCTCGCTAGTAATTGCGCTTGGGTCACTGTATCTGCACTTTGATAAATGAGATGCTGGCTGGCATGACTGTGATCTTCGCTGAAAGTGGTTAATAAAGAGTCGCTGCTACTGTTTTTATTGTCATCATGTTGCGCATGACGCGTAGAGTTCAATAGTAAGGCATTGGGATAACGCGTTTGCAGCGCTTGGTGCACACCGGCCGATAAGCCAACCGCCGTCTCTGCCATACCGATGACTAAAATCGGCTCAGGCAAATCGCTAGGAACCAAATTCGCCAAGTCAGTAAAAGCTTGACGCATGGTACTAGGAGCCACTGGAACATGACGACCTAATACTTTTGAGACAAACAAAAAGGCACGTTTTGGGTTAATGCGTTGTGCAAAGCCAAGTAAGTCTTCTAATTGATAATCGTTACTTGGTTCTGCTCTATTTTTCGTAGTGGCTGAATTGGTTTGATAGGTTAAATCAAGATTGCCGCGTGGTAGGGTAATGGTCGTGCTGTGTTGCTTATTTAACATTCATATTCCTTTGGACTTTCTTTTATATATAGTTACGTGTATTTCCTAACTCTGACAACCTACTAACCACAAAGCACCACGGCTTTTTTTACTTAATTGCGGTGTGGTCAACGCGGCAGCTGTCGTGCGTAACATGCCAGATGAGTCAGATAAATTATCTAAACTAATTCCAGCGCTCGCGAGTAGGGCGGATAATAACTGAAATTTCACCGCATAGTTCATATTTTGTGCATGCTCATGGACGAGGCTGGACGTTACCATGCCGATAACTTCGCCAGTCGGCAGTAATAAAGGGCTGCCACTAGAGCCTGGCTGAATAGGCGCAGTAAATTGCAGATAGCGAATATCATCGCCAAACCCTGTCAGTCCTGAGATGCAGCCTTGCGTTACTTGTAATTGGCTACTCAATCCTGATAACGGAAATCCCAAGGTGGTGATGGTTTCACCCAAATTATCAGTACAACGCTGTGCTAAGGGTAAATAACTTGGCAGTGGCTCACTTACTTTAATAATGGCTGAATCACTACCAATATCGCTGAGTACCACTTGCGCCTCACGATCGGGCTGCCCTGCTGACGCACACCAATCATTGCCGCCGACTCAATGACATGATAGCAAGTCAATAGATGATAAGGGTCAATAGCAAAAGCCGTCCCTGTCCAAGTTTCACCAGACTGAACGTGTCTTGGTGGGCGCGTATCACTGTTAGGATAATCCTGCTGCGCACGTTGAGCATCTTGGATAAGGGCGTGCGTATCTGGCGGACGCATATCGAGGCTAATTTGCACATGATGCTCTAGGCTTGCCAGCCTTGCGTAGAGCTTTCACCAAGGGCGCGGCATTTAAATTGTCCATTGCGTCGGTATATTTCTAATATGATTGCTGCTTTAATATGGCGCTCACTTGCGATAAATTCATAACGAATATCGCCATTGTTTAGCGTTAAATTTACTTTGCTTAATTCGACAGCGGGTAAGTTGAGGCTTGGCTCATGATAAACATAAGCAATCAGTTGTAAAAAGCTTACCCCTTGTTTATCAAATAATGCAGGCAAATCCAGTTGCCATGCGCTTGGATTATCTTTGCTATTGAGCTGCGCCCATTCCTTCGGTTCATGAAGATAAGCAGGACTACAAGCGGCTTTGCGATGCTCATCCAAAGGCAGCCATAATAGCCCAAGCTGCACGCCAAACTTTGACTGATCTGTCGTTGCAAAGGCGACCGAACAATTCGCTGTCGCGATGACCGTATTTGCCCCTAACACTAACGTGGTTTGTGCTGTCATCGTTTGCCTCTTATTGAATATATTCGGTTGCCATGGATGTATTATTGTCGATTCGTTGCCGTCAGCTTTTTATATGATTATTTTGACTTATTCAGTGATGTCTTCTTCAACTTTTACACCGACCATAATAGAGCGCACTTGGCAGGGGGTTATTTGTTGCGCGATATCAGCCAGTATCGGTTTATCGGTTAAGCCCAGCCAATAAGCAAATCCAACTTGGGTTAAATCCACACCGCTGTGGGTGGTGTAATCAATGCCACCAGAAGGGCGGCTATTAATCTCAAGCACACGGTGCTGACCGTCATCATCAGCTTTGGTTTGCACACTGACGATGCCATCGCAGCCAAAGGCTTTTATGAGTGGAATGACGACATCCATGACCGCTTGCTCGTAGCCGATATGCTGGATTTTCCCTGTTTTATAGCGGGTGACAGCAGCTAATACTTCGCCATATTCACAGACGACATCGATAGAGTACTCTTGCCCTGACAAGTAAGGCATTAGCAGCATGGGAATTGGGCGTTCCTGCACCATGACACTGTTTGCATAAGCATTGATAAATTGCGCCGTATTTATTTTTTTCTCTTCGGTAAAGTATAAATGCTCAAAGCTGTCGTATTGCTCGTCTGTTTCTGTACCTGCTTCTCGACCCATCTCTTTAACTTTGCTCAGTCGCCAAAACCCTTGAGCGAAAATACCCGTAACCGGTTTGACGCATAATGTTGGTGACCGTACGTAGCAAGTAATGCTTCAAGCTCTGCGACATTATCAAAGCGCCACGCCTCGGCAACGGGAATATCATGCTCATGACACTGCTGCATAAAGGCAAACTTATCATCTATCACTTCTAACGCTGTCACACTCGCTGCACCCGTCAATAAACGAATACCAGCCGCGTCAAAAGCCTCACGGTGGGCTTCATAATCAATACCATTGCGCCCAGTGAGCAACACTTTTACGTTGTTTTTCTGCGCTTGTTCTAACACAAACTGCCAACGCGGCATCAATGGCTCAACAGATTCGAGCACTGTTTGCTCATCGTTATCTGCGGTGCTAGTAGAAGGCTCGCGGTAAACGCTGTCAGCAAATTCAAAAATCTCAGGTCTATTGTGGCGGTGTGAAGCGATAATGTTGAACGGAGTATCAGCGTGATTTTTTAGGGTTTGCAGGCTGGCTAACATATCACGCTGGCTTGACTGACCTTCAGCTAACCAAACGGCAGGTGAAGCGGCAGTTGATGTTGTATGATCGTTATCGTTAGCAGGGGTTTTCATAATTCTCTCAGCATTATCGTAGGTTTTAGATATAATTGAATAATTCACTATCGTCATCGCAACACCATCAGGAATATAAGCAAGCCGTAATATTGCTAATAGTAGGGGCTATTATATACAAATGCTAAGCGTTATAAATGCTGCTGACAAAATAGCATGAAGGATTTGTAAAAATATTTTTTAGGGTCATTGGCATGTTATTGAACGGTTGTACGCTTTAAAAGTCAGCGGCCATCCATGCTACTATATGACAATTATTAGCATAACAAACACACGCACATAATAAATAATTCAAAGGATGTATGATGAGCCAAATCCAACCTCAAAAACTGATTGCTGGTGCCAATGCGCCACTGCCAACAGATCATATTAGCATTCGTATTTTAAGCCAAAATGCGGTCGATTGCGCGGCATATCGCCTGACAACTGACGGTAAAGTACGCGGCGATGGCGACATGATATTTTATGGGCAGACACGTAGCATGATGGCAGTGTGAGTTTCCGTGGTCATGATAGCGATGGATTTTTTGATATTAATTTACCTGCGCAGCCTGCAAATATCGAGAAGATAGCATTAGCGTTTTCTAGCGCGCAGACGCTTGCGCAAGTTGGCGATGTCGATATTCAGGTATTGCAAGGCAGCCAAGTGCTGATGACTTGCCAACTAAGTGCAGCTGGACGTAATGAAAAAGCCATTATTTTAGCGGAATGTTATCGCCGCCAAGGTAGCTGGAAGTTTCGTTTTATTGCCCAAGGTTTCGAAGGAGGCTGAAGCCTTTGTCTGAGCATTTTGGTGTAGAGATTGCTGATGAAGCGCCCGCTCAAAGCCCTGTACAAGACCAGTCACAAGGTCAAGCTCAGCCCATCAATACGCAGCGCCCAATCAATACGCAGAAAGCAGGTAGTGCGCCTCAAACAAGCGCGCCGCCGCCAATTCCTACAGCTTCTCCAAATCCGTCAATTAACCTAAGCAAAATCACTTTAACCAAAAATCAGTCTAGCATCAACCTAAAGAAACGTGATGACTTTGGTAAAATTTCTGTTAACTTAAACTGGAATCAAAATCCGACTGCCAATCAGCAAGCACCCAAAAAAGGCTTGTTAGGCGATCTTTTCAAACAACATAAAGCGGGCGGTATTGACCTTGATGTTGGGGCGATGATTCATCTGAAAAATGGTGAAAAAACCTTGATTCAGGCATTGGGTAATCGCTTTGGTAGCTTAACATCAGCGCCTTATGTGTGTTTGCGTGCTGATGATAGAACGGGACAAGTCAGCGGCGGTGAGTGGCTAGATATTAACGGTCAGCAGTGGTCGCAGATAGAAGAGGTGTTTATCTTTGCTTTCATCTATGAAGGTGCACCAAATTGGGCGCAAACCGATGGTGTCGTGACCATTCATGTGCCAGACCAACCACCAATTGAAACGCGTTTAACGGAAGGTACAGGTAATCTACCGATGTGTGCGATTGCGCGTTTGGTCAATCAGCAAGGTAGTATCAACGTCGAGCGTATTAATCAGTATTTTAAAGGACATCAAGAGATGGATAAAGCCTTTAACTGGGGCTTTAGCTGGAAACGAGGGAGTAAGTAAGTGCTTTAATTATATTCTTTTGCACATGTAAAAAAACAGCCCATCTACGATTAGATGGGCTGTTTTTTATCAATAATGTTGCTTCAATAGCTCATTTTAACGGATGAAGGCTAATCCAACTCAAGCTTTTAATCCTTTACGCATGCGGCGTGATGGCAGGCATCAAATCATGAAAGGTGCGACCAGAAGCCGTTTCACCAATCGCATGCATTTTCCACTCGTTATTATGACGATATACTTTTGCCATAATCATCGCGGTATGCCCACCTTGCGCTGATAAATTGTAGCGCGCGACTTCCTGATTGTTATTGGCATTGACGATACGACAAAATGCATTTTCTACCGTTTCAAAGGTTTGACCAGTGAAACTATTGACCGTAAATACTAGAGAGACGACATTGGCAGGGATTTTTGAAAGATCGACATTGATAACTTCGTCGTCACCATCGCCGTCGCCAGTGCGGTTATCACCAGTATGGACGATACTGCCATCTTTTGATTTCAGCTGACTGAACCAAATCGCATCGATGGCTTGTTTATTGGTATCAAACATGATGCACGAAGCATCTAAGTCAATCGAGTCGCCGCCGCTACCACCACCGAATAACTTGCCCAGGAACCCACCTTTTTTATCTTGAGGGTTTTGAGCAACGTCCCAGCCTAGACCCAGTTTTACTTGGGTAAGCTCGCCGCCCGCTTCTTTGCTTAGGGAGATTTTTTGACCTTTTTGTAAACTAACTGCCATGTGATATTCCTTATACTACAGTGTTATAGTAATTGTGAGTAGAGGGTTAAATAAAGTCTATAATGACGAGGAGTCGTTGTAACATAAAGCTTTAAAAACATAATAATAGTTATAAGATATTGCCAAGTAAACTGTTACTGCCGCCACGACCACCTGAGCTAGTCCCTAAGACGCTTTGTAGCCAGCCTTGGTAACTATCACGATTACGAGAGCAGATAATGACTTTGCCTGAGCCTGAGAAGTTTAAAACCATACCTTCGCCACTGGTGACCGAATTGATGATATTGCCCATGAAGCCTTTTTTCTTACTGGTGGCGACCGACAGTTTGTATTCCAAACGCGAGTCCCAACAGACCACATGGCCGTTATCAATGATGACGTCTTTACCAGGTTCGACATCAATCTCAAACAATGAGCCAAAACCCGATACCACTACCTGACCTTGACCTTGCGTCTGCATCACCATAAAGCCGCCAGTATCACCAAAGACGGCGCCACCTAGATTACGTTGAATCTTAGCCTTCACATCGACACCCGTTTGCGCCGCGACAAATGCGCCATCGCTTAAAGTATATTGCTGCGCACCGCAATCAATGATTTGCATATCACCGTCGAGCGTTGGCGCAAGTAAACAATCGCCTTCACCGTTCACGGCTTCAATCTGCTGCTGAAATAAGGATTCATCATTGGCAAAACGGCGCATAAGTGATTGCATCAGACCGCCTTGCAGCTTACCTTTTAGCTCAAGGTTTGATTCCATCATCACCATTGCATTGGCTTCACAATAGATGGAGTCGCCTTTTTTGAGATTACAATGAAGAAATGGTTCAATGGTACCGATTAAGCTAAACGTGGCGGTCATAGGGTGCGAATCCTTATATCAGTATTCTATATGTTTGTAAGTTATGTCTGTAAGTCGCTTCACCATAGATTTTCGCTAGCCTATTACTTTTAAAGCCATCAAATGCGATAGTAGGGCACACTTGATGGCTTTTCGGGCTTATATTATTAGCGTTAGATGTTAGTTAGCTCTTAAACATTAACGCCATAAGAAGCCGCTAATGGTCCAAGACCACCACTGAAGCCTTGACCAACGGCACGGAATTTCCAGTCACCACTATGGCGATACAATTCACCAAAAATCATCGCAGTTTCGGTACTACCGTCTTCTGATAAGTCATAACGTGCGATTTCAGCATCGCCATTGTCGTTAACGACACGGATGTAGGCATCACCCACTTGACCAAAGTTTTGATTGCGGCTTTGACCTTCATAAATAATCGCACAGATAGCGACTTTGCTTACGTCAGCTGGAATGCTAGCAAGATTGATTTTGATTTTCTCATCATCGCCGTCGCTTCACCAGTACGGTTATCACCTGTGTGCTCAACCGCGCCATTGTCTGACTTTAAGTTGTTAAAAAAGATGAAATCTTGGTCATTACGTACTTTGCCCGCTTCATTGACCAAAAAGCCAATCGCATCTAAGTCAAACTCTTGACCGTCAGTAGCACGTGGATCCCAGCCAAGACCGACTGTAATATTGGTTAAACCCGGCGCTTCTTTTGATAAGTTTACGTTGCCGCCTTTTGTTAAGCTAATAGCCATATAAATATCCTTTTGATTAATAATTGAGTGGATTGAATGATAAAAAAAATAAACTAAAATAGTGCAGTGGTCGATATATAAATGCAAACAATGAATAAATTTACTCGTATGCCACGCCCTGCATATCATTACGATTTACTATACTAAGCGATTGCTTACTAAGCAAGGCGTATTTTGTGTGATTACGATATGATTACTAAGGGACATATCAATGCTGCAAGTCTGATACTTTTTAACCGTCCGAGCAACAGTCGTTAAGGTGTTGTTATCAAAAAGTAAATTAGATCGTCAGGCAGTGCAACATAAAAAAGCACTTATTCAACGGGTGTCAAATAAGTGCTTTAGAGCAAAAACGGGTCATACCAACTGCTTTGGTACAACCCGTCTATTTTTAAACTAATTTTATCTATCCACTTTATACTGTTTGATATTAAAAATTTTTGCTTGGTTTTTTAACATCGAACGAGCATCAAGTAATTGATTTGCTTCTCGCTTACGATAATTGAGTGAAGCGACAAACGCCCAACCAATAAAGGTAATACCAATCAGACCAGTGATAAGCTCTGGTACATGGAATTTCACTGATAGCAGCATGATGATAGCTAAAGCACCGATAGCATAATGCGCGCCGTGCTCCAGATAGACATATTCATCAAGGGTGCCTTTATCGACTAAGAAGATAGTCATCGAACGTACGAACATCGCACCAATAGCCAGACCTAGCATAATAACGATTACGTCATTAGTAATCGCAAATGCGCCGATCACACCGTCGAAACTGAATGAAGCATCAAGGACTTCTAGATATAAGAAACCGATAATACCACCTTTCATAATCGCGCTAGTTGCAGCACCAGTACTATTACCTTGAGCGTCTAGTTCTTCTTCAAGATCACCCTCTAACATACCAGAGACCACTTGTACGCCAAGATAAACCAAGATGCCCCATACGCCAGCGATTAGGACCGCAGCTGATTGCTCAGGCTTGGCAAATGATACAGCAATCATCAAGACGATAAGCGCGACAAACACGCTCATGGCATCGACTTTACCTAATTTTGCCAGACGGCTCTCAAGCCAATCGAACCAGTGTACTTCTTTTTCATCAAAGATGAAGTTTAAGAAGACGAGTAACAAGAAAATACCACCAAATGCTGAGATTTCGGCATGATGTGCCAATAGTCTGGCTGAGTATTCTTTAGGATCATTCAATGCCAAATCGATTACTTGCATCATACCAAGGTCGGCAGTAACAGCGACGATAACAATAGGGAATACCAAGCGCATACCAAAGACGGCGATTAAAATACCTACCGTTAAAAATATCTTTTTCCAAAACTCGTCCCAGCCTTAAGGACTGAGGCGTTGACCACCGCATTATCAAACGATAATGAAATCTCCATGACGGCCAAAATAGCGGTAATAGATAGGGTGGTTATCATACCGCCCATACCGCCATGTGAATATCCCCACCATGCCGCGACCGCTAGGGCGATGGCTGTGAAAATAAAGTCTAAATAAAAATGTCTCATGACACATCCTGTCTGGTTGCATAAAGCTAAGGTCGGCCTACTATAGGCAATAACCACAAAAAAGCGGTTATTGCTAACCACTTTTTTTGCATAATTCTAAACGAAACATAAAGCATTACTAGTCATTTAGCTATGAATAATTGTGACTATTTTGCAACCATATTTTACAGCCATTATCATTGCTAATGGTGAGTAAAAATAGAGGCTAATACCTGCGTTATATTTTGAGTTTAATTGTCATATAGTAGTCTAAGCATGAATAAGTTATCAAGTTAGATAACAACGCCATACTGTTGACACATGCTTGCAAGCCGCCTGAATAGCCTTGACCAACGGCACGGAATTTCCATTCACCGTTGTGACGATAGACTTCGCCAAATACCATTGCCGTTTCAACAGAGTAATCTTCTGCCAAATCAAAACGTACCACTTCAGTGCCTGTCTCTTCATTCACGACACGAATAAAGGCATTGGCAACTTGACCAAAGTTTTGACTACGAGCCGCCGCATCATGAATAGTGACAGTGACGACAATTTTATCCACATCAGCTGGGACTTGAGTCAGATTTACTTTGACGACTTCATCATCTCCATCACCTTCGCCAGTGCGGTTATCACCAGTATGCTCAACCGCGCCATTATCAGACTTAAGTTGGTTATAGAAAATGAAGTCATGGTCGCCGCGTACTTTACCTGCCGTATTCAGTAAAAACACACTGGCATCAAGATCAAACTCAGCACCAGAAGTTGCGCGTTCATCCCAACCAAGACCAATCAGTAACTTGGTTAAATTTGGGTCAGTCTTGGTGAGCGATAAGTTACCGCCTTTATTAAGTGATAATGCCATGGGATTGTCCTTATTATTAAAGTAAAAGGTTATTAGAGTAGGGAGAGGGGCAATATTAAAGCAATAGCAATGCAAGCTATCAGACGTAAGCTAAAGTAGCAAAATTGATAGTGGGATTGAACTGGTTGAAAAATTATATAGTCAAGGAATTTTAGAATCGCTACAAGGCGACCGACCGCAGATAGTACACTGAGTACATCTAGGGCGGGTAACACCGTAGCGGTTTAAAAGTGCTCTGACTATAGCTGCAAAACTATTGCTTAATGACGCTCTATCATAACAACAAAAAATGACCCAATCAAAGCCGATTGGGTCATTGTTATGTGTACGATCAGACTGACCATAAAAGTTGGCGTCTAAATGCGGTGGTTAACCTTTAAATCCATCCATAAACCTAAATTATCAGCCTGACGATGACGAATCTCAAAACTTTGATGAATGGGCTTTTTAATATCAAAATCAAAACCAATGGTTTTTGGGTGATATCAATAATTTCATAACGCTCAGTTAGTTGCTCATCGAGCTCAAAGCGGGTAAAGTTATTTGAAAAATACAAAATCCCGTCGGAGGTCAAGCGGTTCATCGCGCGATTAATGAGGGCAGAGTGGTCGCGCTGCACATCAAAGGTACCTTGGAACTTTTTCGAATTCGAAAGTCGGTGGATCGATAAAGATGACATCAAATTGTTCAGTATTGTCTTTAATCCATTCAAAGATATCAGCTGCGACGAATTGATATTTATTGCGGCTAACGTCCAGACCATTTAATACAAAGTTTTGCTTGCCCCAGTCTAGATAGTTCTGTGACAAGTCAACGCTAGTGACTTTTTTCGCGCCAGCCAATGCCGCATGGACACTTGCGGTACAGGTATAAGCAAATAAGTTCAGTACGGATTTATTACGACTGTTGTCTTTGATACGGGCACGCATATTACGGTGATCAATGAACAAACCCGTATCTAAATAGTCCGTAAAGTTGACGTAAAAATACGCACCATCTTCACGTGCAACATGAAATTTACCACGCTTTTCTGTGGTGTTCTGTTTGCTATATTGGTCATTACCAGACTGGCGTGCACGGGTCTTGATGAATATTTGTTCACGGTTAATACCAAAAACTTCACGAATACCATTAGTGCCAAGTTGAAGCGTTTTTTAGCCGTCTCAGGTGGAATGGTTTTTGGTGGCGCATATTCTTGCACGTGCACATAGTCGCCATATAAATCGACGGCGACTTTGAAGTCGGGCAAGTCAGCATTGTAAACGCGCAAATTACTAACCTTGTCTTTTTTAGCCAACTTCTTCAGCTTGGACAGATTTTTTTGCAAGCGGTTGATAAAGTCTTGTCCCTCTTCCACTTCAATCTCACGTTTTTCGAAGCGACTAACGAGATTGCCCGTTTGTCCCGCAATCAAGGTGCCATAGCGGAAATAAACGGTGATAGCACCATTATGACAGCGTAAGGTTTTTGGTTCTTTGATAGGTAAGATATCAACTTGCTCAACATTAGATGCCAATATGCCAAGCATTGGATCGATGCCGCTACCAGCAAAGCTGTCTTGCAAAATAAGCCCAATCGCTTGATATAACGGCTTAATCATCTCTTCGTCACCCAACGCTCACCATAAGGTGGGTTGGTGATGATTAGAGGATTGCTCAATCGACCGTCATCGACTAGTGGCTTCAAAATAGTGCTCAGCTGGTCAAGCGCACGCGTCTCAAGATCAAGTAATGGTAGTAAATCTTGCAAACCTGCGGCAATCAGGTTTTTCTCTGTTGCTAAAATCGCGCCGCTATCAGCATCAAAACCCAAAATCAGCGGTAATGTATCTGGTTGCTCATTAGCAATTGCTAAGGCTTCGCGGAAACGTGTCTGGGCATCATCGATCATCTGTTGCCATAAGGCATCGTCATGATGCTGCCATTGGTAAAAACCAAATTGATTGGCGGCTTTATCGATACCCACGGCATAATCGCAATGCATGAGTAGTGCTTCAATAATAAAGGTGCCAGACCCACACATTGGATCAATTAGCGCATTATAAAAAGGTGCATTGCCAGCTTCATTTTTCTTGTGCCAGCCTGCACTATATAGTAGAGCCGCTGCCAAGTTTTCTTTGAGTGGCGCTTCAGTCATTGCCACACGATAACCACGGCGATGCAAACTGGTACCTGATAAATCTAAATACAGCTCAGCTTGCTTATCATTCACGGTTGCAAATATAGAAAAGTCTGGGTTTTTACTATCGACGTTAGGACGGCTGTCATAAACTTCATTGAACGTATCTGCAATCGCATCTTTAATACGTAGCATCGCAAACTGTTGACTGACGGCGACACGCTTATCGACCGAAAGACGAATGGCAAAGGTTTGCTCTAAACTAAACTGCTCAATCCAATTGACCGATTTTGCCAAGCCATAAAGTTGCTCAGCCACATCGTATTCGGCATTGATGTTTTTGCGTTTAATGAGCATTAGTACCCGCGAGGCGACACGTGACCACAAACAAATGCTATATAAGTCACGCAAAGTACCAGTAACTGCCAGACGGCCTGTACTTTTGATTTCACTTGCAATACCAAAACTTGTCAGCTCAGTTTGGAGTGGTGCCTCAAGCCCATCGGCACAGGTGATAATAAGGTCAAGCGACAATTCTGGTGAAGCTGCTGTTAGAGGTGCGGGCGCGGTTGTTTCGGTCATACGGATACCTGTGGGCTAAATTGATAAGTAATGCACATCATAAAATAAGATGTTTAACCGCCAATTTTACCATAATTCAAGGCAGGATGGTTTAAAGTAGTGGTGTTTATCAAAGAGAGATTCAGTAATGTCATCTTTCACAGAATCATGCTTATCATACTAAAGATGAAAACCTTACGCCTAAAAATTGTGGGATAAATCGTCCAAGGGATAAATAATCTAATGAGCTTATTTATCCGCTTTGCTCAGTGGTGGCGTTTCTGACACGACCTGCGTTGTAGTTGCAAAAGGTTTAGTGGCAATAGGATAATCCACATCCTTTGGCATAAGCAGACGCATATGAGGGTAAGGAGTAGAAATATTAGCGGCATCAAAGGCACGCTTGATATCTTCTTTTAGACCTTCTTTAATTTTGGGCATGCGCGCGACAGCAGCAGGCTTGACCCAAAAACGCACAATAAAAAACACTCCGTATTCACCAATTTCATCCACGGTGGCCGAGGTTTCAGGACGGCTGAGTACCACATCGGTATGAGTAAGCACCTGCAAAATTTCCTTGCGAGCAGTATCGACATCATCTTCAAAGGCGATACGCACACGAATATCGAAACGTATGAAGTTCTTGGAGGTTAAATTGGTCACCTCAGAGGAGGCAACGTTAGAGTTGGGAATAATGACGGTGATGTTGTCTCGCGTCAAAATATGGGTGGTGCGTAACGCAATGAGTACGACGCGACCCTCATTGTCATTGATATGAATCCAGTCGCCAACCTGAAAAGATTGTTCGAGTAAAATGGTAATACCTGCAATGAAATTAGCAAGCGTTGATTGGGCAGCAAAACCGACTGCCAAACCCACAATCCCTAAACCTGCGACCAATGAGACGATATCGAAACCAAATTGCGCCATGACGCTGGCAAGTCCGAGTACCAATAGCAGCACTGACAAGATGTTTTGAAGCAGCTGCTCTATAGAAGCATTGAGACCATAATGCTGTAACACCTTATGGATAATCTGTCCAGATGACGCCCAAAGTACATAATAAATACCCGCCCATGTACTGGCTTTTGCAGTAGCTTTGATAGTCTCTGGCTCAAAGTAAATCTGGCTCATAATGGCAATCAAGCTGGCAACTATCCAGATATAACGCAAGACTGAACGGACAATCTTAGTACGGCGCTCATTCAGGCGGATTTTTGTCCTACTTTGCTTAAGGATGTAAATGGCAAGCCAATAAAAAATCCCAACACTGCCAGCAGTATTAGGATTTTGATGGCAGTACTAGCGAGCTCTACCGCTTGAGACGACCAATCAAGTGACTCTTCATCGACAGAGCCACCAAGCGCAAGGTAGAGGCTAGTATGCAAGTCACGAACAATCTCTTTAAAAAAATCAGTAATACTAGCGATTGCCATTTTTTGGTCCATGCAGAGTTTTTAAAGTACCTCAAGTCGTCAGTGCTACCAAACACAACATGAGTGATGATTAATACGGCACATCCTTGTTTTGAAAGTGTAGCTGAGCTGATGCTTAAAAGCTATCTTCCTGTGTGTCTTGGTACTGATAAGGTATTGCCATTTTGTGTTGAACATCGCGTAACGCGGTACGTAAGCCCTCTAATATCGTAGGATGATAAAAAGGCGTATCGAGCATGGCCTTAACACTCAAATCATTGGTAATCGCTGCCGCTAAAATGTGTCCAATATACTCGGCATCAGGACCCACCATACTAGCGCCTAAGATTCTATCAGTTTTTTTACAGCCATAGATATGTAGCAGGCCACAGTTGACGCCCATCACGCGACTACGTCCTTGATTGTCGAAGCTGACACTACCGATGACATATTCTAAGCTTGTATCCTGCTGAATGTCTGGTAGAGACATGCCGACGTTAACGATTTGCGGTGAGCAAAACACAATAGAGAAGGGCGTGGCGGGCGGGCGAATATGAGCGGCGTCTTCATTCTCGCAGACCATACTTCCAGCGCTATAGCCTTCATCACTGGCCACATGCAATAGTGGGAGATTGGCGTTGGCATCACCAACGATATAGACATCTAAATCACCAATCTGACCTGTTTTTTTATTCAAGTGCTTTGGACGGTCTTTGTCGTCAAGTTCAACGCCTAAATGTTCGACTCCCAGCGGTTTGATATTATTGCGGCGACCGGTCGCAACCAGTACATACTCACCTTGCCATTGTTGCGACTCTCCGGCACTGTCTTCATAATCAATGAACGCGGCTGAATGGTCATTATCCGTGGCTGTTTGCACGCCGACATCGCTGATTTTGCTGCCCAAATGTATGGTCAATTCGCGGCTTAAGCAATCGATAGCTTTGTTATTGATATCATCGTCTTTGAGACTTGCAACACGTTTGACACGATTAAACAAAGTTACTTCTACGCCTAAGCGTTTAAAGGCTTGCGCAAGCTCTAATCCGATAGCACCTGTACCGACGACGGCCATTGTTTTTGGTAAATTTGTGAGCTCAAAGATCGTATCAGAGGTGAGCATGGCGTCACCAAGCTTATCTGCCCAGCCATCTGGGATAAATGGAGAGCTGCCCGTGGCGATAATGATTTTGTCAGCGGCAATCAGTGCATCATTGACTTCAATGAATCCTCGGTTATTGATATGAGCGCGTCCTGAGATTTTTTTGTGATCAGGCCAGCTATCTACTTGAGCTTTGACGTAGCTAGCAAAATGAGCACGCTCGTCCCGAACGCGTTGCATGACTTGCTTGCCATCTATCTGGACAGTGGCATGGACGCCAAATTCAGCAGAGTGATTGGCTTCATACGCGCGATCAGCGGCGGCAATCAATAGTTTGCTTGGCATACAGCCGACCGCAATACAAGTGGTCGTCCAGAATCCGTCATTAATAATAACAACATCATCATGGGTTTTACTGGCTTGACGAAAAGCATTTTGCCCAGCAGTACCTGCACCGATAACGGCAACAGATACTTGGCGAGTAGCTTTGGATGCTGTGTTATCCGCTGCAGTATCAGATTGTTTATTCATATGATTCTCAAGTTATAAAATGTTTATTATTTAGGGCTGTTTTTTAGATGAGTTTTTTAAGAGATTCCTCTGATAAGAGCTTGCTCTAAAAAAATTATTAAAAAACCAATTTTAGCCTCTGATATCCAGCGTTTATCCTAATGATTATTAGCATCTATTTTAAAATGCTTTTTTATGATTCTTGGCTTTATTTGTTAAGGTGCTAAGGTTTCAAGCAAACGTTCAGTGTAGCCTTTGGCACGTAAATTTCGCTGAGCATGAGTGAGCGTGCCATCTTTATCAAAGACAAAGGCTGAACGGACCAGCCCTAAGCTGATTTTTCCATACATATTTTTTTCTTTAATAACGTCAAAGTATTGGCATAGTTTTTCATCAGTATCGCTGATAAGGGCAATGTTTAAATCATATTTGGTGATGAATTTCTCGTGAGATTCAACACTATCACGTGAGACGCCGATAATGTCATAGCCTAAATCATCAAACTCATGGAGATGAGCAGTAAATTCGGTTGCTTGAGTGGTGCAGCCTGGCGTACTGTCTTTTGGATAAAAGTACAGAATAAGCCCTTTATCAGTATTGGCAATCATCTCTTGGAGATTGATTTCATTATGGATAAAGTTGCCGGCAAGCTTTCGTACTATCGTCACTGGAAAGTCAGGTAAGGTTAGGTTTTCTGTGGTTGGTTTTGCCATTATAAAATCCTTATTCATTTTTGTTTATATCAGTACTTATGTCAGTGCTTATGTCGATTGGTAATCTATGCTGTGTTCTTATTATAAGCAGATTAGTAGCAATTCATAATCAGTTTTACACTTTGCGCCTGTATTGACAACAAAAAAGACTGGCAATAGCCAGTCTTTTGTATATCAAACGAGGTGTGTATTATGCTGGTTTTTGTGGCTGTTTTAAATCTAAGCCAACAGTGCATTGCTGCAAATCTTTTTGCATTTTTTTGACGTAAGGCAGTCCAGACGGATCTTTTTTGTCTTGGGCATAGCTCTCAATTTCCCACATCTGACCGATGGTCATGTTGCTACGCACACCAATAGTGCAATTGCATAGTTTGGTCGCATCGCCTTTGTCAGCGACTTTATATTTGACCGCACCATTAACGCAGGTATTGATGTTATTTTGCTTAATATCGGCAGCGTTTGCTTGTGGCATTACAAAAATGGCAGCTAAAGCTAGGGGTAATAATGGCAACAACTTCATAAATATCCTCTTACGGGTAACATCAATTTTCTAAATTTTGTACTCAAAGTAAAGCAAAAGTACTCATAGTTCGTTGATTAATGTGGTTACTTATATCTTGTGATAAATGCAATCGCTCATACCATAACAAGTATGTGAGTTAAAATACAACGGCGGCGTGCTGTGTTAATGCAAGCGAATGTTTCGCTAATGTTGATTGCTATCACGCTTTCATGCAAGTGCAATTCTATCATTAACTAAGATTGATAATGGGTTGGGTCAGTGATGCCCGCCTGAGCAAAGCCTTGACGGCGTAGGGCACAGCTATCACATACACCGCAAGCAAGACCTTGCGCATCGGCTTGGTAGCAAGATATGGTTTGCCCATAATCGACGCCCAATGACAATCCAAGCTCAATGGTTTTTGCTTTTGACAGTTGCTGTAATGGCGTTTGAATGGATAAGTGATGACCGGTAACGCCCGCTTTGGTGGCAAGATTGGCCATATGCTCGAAGGCGGCAATATACTCTGGACGACAGTCAGGGTAGCCTGAGTAATCGACTGAGCTGACGCCAATGACGATATGATTGGCATCGGTCACTTCAGCAACGGCTAGCGCATAAGACAAAAATATCGTATTACGCGCAGGCACATAGGTGTTGGGAATAGCGTCGTTATCGATCTCATCACGCTTTTTATTAGGGAATTTATCCGTATCGCCATCAGGAACAATCATACTGTGATCTGTCAGCGAAGAGCCACCAAGCTGAGCGATATCAATATCAATGATTCTATGATTGACCTCGGCAGTCTCAGAGATGGCTTTTGCCGCGACCAGCTCACTATTGTGGCGTTGACCATAATTAAAACTGACCGCAGTCACCGACGCATAACGTGCCTTGGCCCAATACAAACAAGTCACCGAATCAAGCCCGCCTGACAGCAGCACAACGGCATTTTGGCTTTTATGCAGAGCATTTAAGTCAGTATCGAAGGCTTGATTATTGGAGGCGCTTTGCGAAGTAACATTAGTCATAGTGGTATCTATTATTGGTTTGCGAAATGGGTTTGCGAAAAACGCCTATTTTAGCAAAAATACGCTCATTACAGAACCACGGAGCCATTATAAATACGATATGAAACCTTAATCAGCTCAAAAGAGAAATTTGTTTATAAAAGTATGGAGCTATCAGCAGTGCTATGGTCGAATGTTCAGCATGCCCTGAGCTAAGCCATAAAAAAGACTGAATATTTAATCTGATAGTTTAATCTCATCTTTTCAATCTGTTAGCAAATTTTGTTATAATCGCTGCTTTTAGAGCCACTGTACTATTACCTCCTTGCTAAAGGCTTTATTCTTCCATTTTTTAGCAAAATTCCCTTGTAAAGATATTGAGTAACTTATGACCGCAGCAACCTTGTTTACGCCACAAATTACGCCTGAAATCGATGATATGTCAGCTGATACAGGTTTGGATAATCATGCTTGGGACACTGATGGTGATAGTATGGAATATGAGGATGTTGCTGACGATCATACAAATGAAGACAGTATCGCCGCTGCACCGTCAACGTCTACTGAATCAGCAGAGTTCCGTAAGCTACAAAAGAAGCTGCGTAGACAAGTCTCTTGGGCGATTCGTGATTTTAATATGATCGAAGACGGCGATGTGGTCATGGTCTGTGTTTCAGGTGGTAAAGACAGCTATACCTTGCTGGATATTTTACTATTACTCAAGCGTATCGCGCCGATTAACTTTGATATCGTCGCGGTCAATCTCGATCAAAAGCAGCCCGGTTACCCTGAGGATATTTTGCCAGCGTATCTGAACGAGCAGGGTATTGCTCACTATATCTTAGAAAAAGATACTTATAGTATCGTTAAGAGCGTGGTGCCAGAAGGCAAAACTTATTGCTCGGCGTGTTCACGTCTGCGCCGCGGCTCGTTATACGGTTTTGCTAAGCAGATTGGCGCAACCAAAATTGCGCTGGGTCATCATCGCGATGATATGTTGGCGACTTTCTTTTTGAATTTATTTCATGGCGGCACTCTTAAATCGATGCCACCGAAATTGCTCAGTGATGACAAGCAAAACCTACTTATTCGCCCATTGGCTTATGTCGAAGAAAAAGACATTATCGAATATGCTCGCTTAAAAGCATTTCCAATTATTCCATGCAACTTATGTGGCAGCCAAACCAACTTACAAAGGGCCATTATCAACGATATGTTGCGGGAATGGGATAGTGCTCATCCGCAGCGTTTGGCCTCTATTTTTAAAGCCATGCAAAACGTCGCACCGTCGCAACTAGCAGACCGTGAATTGTTTGATTTTGAGCAGTTAAGTCTTGATCGTGATGACAATGAGCGTTTGTTTGAAGGAGATAATATCCAAGCTGGGCAGACCGAGAGCTTGGCTGAAATTGGCCTACCTGTATCGCCAAAAACTCAAGCGTTCAATCCGAAGTTTATGAGTGATAAACAGCAACTGCCAGAATCAGATAAAGCGACAGCAGATAATCGTATCACGCAAAAAATCCCAACGATTAATCCGGTTATTTGATGGTTCTATACTGAACCAGCTATCGCTAAAACCTTTAAATTGGCTATAAAAAACCAGCTCATTATCTACTAATGGCTGGTTTTTTATGTGTTAATAAATCAATTATTAATCATGCTTATAATAGCAAGATTGGTAAAATCAACTTTCTGCAAAAACAGGTAATGGGTCAAAGCTAACTTTTGAACGTGGTAATTTCGCCACATCTTGCATACGCCAGTCATCTTTACCATCGCTACTTACTTGTAGATAATATTTTGCTTTTAAAGGATCTATATCTACCTGCGCACTGTATTTATTGCCGTCGACATGTTGAAGTACAACATCGTGATCTTTTTTGATATCGGTTGCATGTGAGATAGACAGATCTAGTTTTTCAGGATAAGCCAAAGGATTACCATTCAGCAGTTTACCTGATTGCAGACTCTGTTCAGGATAATTTAGATAGAATACAACATCACCATTATCTGCAAACTGCATTTCGCCGTGCAAATCTAAGTCATAAGTCAATTTGTCACGTGACACATCATGATAAAGCGTCTTACCATCCATATACCAGTCGTCACGTACCACGCTATCCCGAATTTGATAAGAGTAATAAACAAAAAAGATACAGGCCACTACGACAAATGCTGGCATGCCAATAACAAAAATAACCACCATGTAATTCTTATACCATGGCTGAGTATCTTGATGCTTAAAATTTGATGCTGGAGTAGACATAAAATACCTATTAATCAGATATCTGTTTATCAGATATCTATAAACTGTATCAATGGATAAGCTGACAGCAAAACAGCTGCCAGTTTAATGATAAATCGTCCACCTGCTAGCCACTGACTCACAGGTGAAATATAGAATTATATACTAGGGCGCATCCTCAGTCTGAAAGAAAGCACCTAAATGGATTAAAAATGGTTAAATTTTGCCAAACTACTGGTTAATAGCACGATGTTATCTATACTATTTTCCCAGTTTGGCTGCCATTTATTGCATTTCTATTACCACTTTTAAAATGAGGACGCGCCCTAGCTAAGCTATCAATCGCTTATAAAAACCTACTGCCCTTGAGTAGTAAATACGTTTTGTTTACTGACTTTATACTGACCATCTTCACTGGTCACATTTAGGGTCACTGATGTTTGTTCAAAATCGATAACCTTAGGGTCGCCATAAATACTCACAGGCATATCAAAGCTTTCACCTGCTTCTAATGGTACATCATTGAATCGCAGCGCCAAGCTCAAACCTTCTTGTGGAGCAAGGGTTATTGTATAGGTATGTGGCTCTTGTGTCTTATTAGTCAGCTTGACGATATAGCTGTTTTCAATCATGCCTTGATTATTCACTGAAGACAACTGATTACGGTCACGGCGAATATCAATCTCTAAGGGTACACGGTCCGTCAATGCATAAATAACGCCACCACATAAAATAGTAATAACGGCTAAATAAGCAAATAGACGTGGACTGATGACGCGGGTATCTTCTTTTTCTGACAACTGTCGTTCTGTCGTATAACGAATGAGTCCACGTGGATAGCCGACTTTATCCATAATTTCATTACAAGCGTCAACACAAGCCGCGCACTGTATACAAGCGACTTGCAAACCATCTCGAATATCAATGCCAGTCGGACATACCTGCACGCACATGGTGCATTCAATACAGTCGCCTAAATGTTCAGGATGCGTGCCTTTTTTGCGTGCCCCGCGAGGCTCACCGCGCTCATAATCATAGGATACAACCAAAGTATCTTTATCAAACATGACGCTTTGAAAACGACCGTATGGGCAGATTTGGATACACATCTGCTCACGCATATAACCTGCATTGACGTAGGTAGCAAAGGTGAAAATAAACATCGACACCCATATCCATGTTGGCCAATCAGGGATAGGAATAAAACCACTGGTTTGCCAGCTTTGATATAAATAATCTGTTCCAGCGACATAACTGACAAAGGTTGCCGCGGTAATTACTGAAAATACCAACCAAATAAAATATACCAAAGAACGTTTAAAGGCTTTTTTTGCGCTCATCGGTTCTTTGTCAAATTTGATACGCTTGTTGCGATCGCCAATCACCCATTTTTCAACATATTGATAAAGATGTGTCCAAATCGTCTGAGGGCAGGCATAGCCACACCAAACACGCCCTGCATACACAGTCACCATGAATAAAGTGAATGCGGCAATAATCGCAAAGGCGGCAATGAAGTAAAAATCTTGGGTCAGAAAAGTCATGCCAAAAATATAGTAATGCTGCGAGGGAACATCAAGCCATATTGCTTGCCTACCATTATAACGTAACCATGGCAACAGCAGAAAAGCGGCTAAAAGCGCATACATCGTGACGACACGAATGTTTTGATAAAAACCGGTGACAAACCTAGGGTGAACTCGATGCTTGGTCGCATCAAGGTCAATTTGCTGTACAGGGATTTTATTGGGTTGTGGTGCTGACATAAACGTGCCTCTTTTAAAAAAGAATCAGTCTGCTGGCATGATGAACAAACATCTTTAATCATCAGATGTATGAGTGTGTGATGTTATCAATGTCAGTAAGTAGCGGATAAAATTTTGAACAGAAAAATATTTTAACCCATCTACCAAATGATCGATTGCAAATAGCTTAATGAGAATGGGTGACTATCTTCTAAATTCGCCACTAATAAGTGGTTTTTAGGTAGTGTCATTTTAGCATTCTCCCTATCATAAATGGGGTAATAATCTTAAAAACCAATCAATATATCAGCATAATGATCGATATATTGGTCGTGCTCTATGCAGTATTAAACTGCATTTCATTTGCTACTCAAATTTTGACAATGCGGTAGCAGTTAATAAACTCTCATCAAAGAATTTATAAAAAAAGGAGAACTGCAATAACAGTTCTCCCTTTATCAAATCTTATCCACTGATGCTATGACAACCATCTTTAAATATTAGTTAGCCGTCGTTTCTACAGTGGTTGCTACTTGAGTAGCGGTTGTTGCTTTAGCAGCAGGTTGAGGAGTTTTATCTGATAATGAGTAAACATAAGCTGCAAGTAGCATAATACGCTCATTACCCAGTTTGGTTTCCCACTCAGGCATCACACCAGCACGACCATAACGTAAGGTTTCGCGGATGGTCTCACGATCACCACCATATAACCAAATGTCATCCGTCAAGTTTGGCGCGCCAGTAGAAGTCATACCTTTGGCATCTGCACCATGACAAAGTACACAGTTAGTCGGCTCATTAAAGATTGCCTCACCTTGAGCGATTTGAGCTTTATCAAGCTCGTAACCAGGTTGGTTGCCAGATATTGACAGCACGTATTCAGATACCGCACGTACCCCATCTTCACCGATTTGATCACGCCATGCAGCCATACCACCAACTCGACCTTTATGTAGCGTGGTCAAAATGTTTGACGCTTCTCCGCCATATAACCAGTCATTGTCAGTTAGATTTGGATAGCCTACCGCACCTTTGGCGTTAGAGCCATGACAGACCGCACAGTTCTGTAAGAACAAACGACTACCAACTTTTAAAGCATTCGGGTTTTCTGAAAGCTTTTCTACATAAGGTGATAGTTCTGCAGTTTTCTCATCAATTTGAGCTTGCAGATCTGCTGGTGGTGTTTCACTGCGGCGCATCGTTGCCTGTAACTCAGCAAGTGCCGCTAAGGTCTCTGTCGCACCACTAGCATCCGCTTTTGCTAAAATGTTTTTCTCAAAGTTATCCGTAAATACTTTGTTATTACTCTCAAGCTCGCTATATAGCTCGTTCTTAGAGGTCCACGGTACCGTTTCGCCATCGACTTCTACAGTGGCAATACCTTCCCATTTTGATGGGAAAATACCTGGGAAAAATACCCAATAGGCAACACCCCAAGCGATAGAGCCAAAAAATATTACGAGCCACCATTTAGGTAATGGCTTGTCGTACTCTTTGATACCATCATAAGCGTGGCCTGTCGTACCGTCATCTTCTAGTTCTGGCTTGTACTTCAATACCATTAGTAAGACACCGAGGATAGCAGCCCAACACATGATACTTAGTATGGTAATCCAAGAACTCCAAAAAAATGTCATCGTTTATCCTTATTGCGCTGCTCTTCAGACAGAGATTTTATATCCTCGTCATCAAGCGCAAGTTGTGCATCTTCTTCGAAGCGTTTTTTGTTTTTTGGCGAATACGCCCACCATGCAACACCTACGAAGGCAACAAAGGCAGAAACGGTCGCAATTGTTTGTAATTCACCAATACCCATTAGCGCTGTCCTTCCATCGCGGTGCCCAGTTGCTGTAGATAAGCAACCAAAGCATCAAGTTCAGTGGCACCAAGTACAGCATCTGGTGCTCCTTCGATATCTTCTTCAGTGTAAGGTACACCAAAGCGATCACGGAATAGACGCATTTTAGTTTGAACGTTTTCACCATTCACTTCGTTGGTAGCAAGCCACGGGAAACCAGGCATTACTGATTCAGGTACTAGTGAACGTGGCGCAATTAAATGCTGCTTTTGCCAGTCTTCAGAATAACGACCGCCAACACGTGCCAGATCAGGTCCAGTACGTTTTGAACCCCAAAGAAAAGGGTGATCCCACGTAGATTCAGCAGCACGTGAGTAGGCCCATAACGTTCAACTTCAGCACGTAGTGGACGAATCATCTGAGTATGACAAACGTGACAACCTTCACGAATATAGATGTCACGACCCTCAAATTCTAGTGCAGTCCATGGCTCCATAGAGGGCAGGGGAGCATTCACCCCACCTTCTTCAGGACCCTTGTTGTCATATATCAATGGTACGATTTCAACTAGCGTTGCAAAGCTAATAGCAATAACGATACCGATAACCAACAAGCCTGTATTTTTTTCAATAATTTCATGCGGTGTACCAGACATGATCGCTCCTTATACGTTAGCTGCTGAGGGTTTATCAACACTAGGTTCATGATCAGTAGGATCTGCGATATCGACAGGCTTACCTTCTGGCATTTTAAGTGTTTGATAAACGTTATATGCCATCACAAACATACCCGATACATACAAGAAGCCACCAAAAGCACGACCAATATATGGGAAATGTGAGAACTCAACTGTATCAACGAAGCTATATACCAATGTACCGTCTGGATTAGTAGCTAGCCACATCATGCCTTGGCCAATACCTGAAATCCACATAGATACGATATAGAAAATAGTACCCGCTGTCGCCAACCAAAAATGCGTGGTGATTAAGCTGATAGAATACATCTTAGGTTTGTTATAAATACGTGGTAACAGTACATATAGCGAACCAATGGTAATCATACCTACCCAACCAAGTGCACCTGAGTGTACGTGACCGACTGTCCAATCCGTATTATGCGATAACGCATTCACTGTCTTAATCGACATCATCGGGCCTTCGAACGTCGACATCGCATAGAACGACAATGCCACAATCATAAAGCGAATGATCGGATCGGTACGTAATTTATCCCAGCTGCCCGATAGTGTTAGCACACCGTTAATCATACCACCCCAAGATGGCGCAAACAGGATGATTGAGAATACCATTGCTAGAGACTGCGTCCAATCTGGAAGCGCTGAATAATGCAAATGGTGACCACCAGCCCACATATATGACGCAATCAATGCCCAAAAGTGAACGATAGACAAACGATAAGAATAAATAGGACGACCAATCTGTACTGGAACGAAGTAATACATCATTCCTAAGAAAGCTGCCGTTAGATAAAAACCTACCGCGTTATGTCCGTACCACCACTGCACCATCGCATCGGTCGCACCGCCAAATAACGAGTAAGACTTAAATGCGCTAACAGGAATCGCCATGCTGTTTACGATATGCAGTAATGCAATCGTAATAATAAAGGCTGCAAAGAACCAGTTAGCCACATAAATATGTGAGGTTTTACGTTTGATGAGCGTACCGAAGAAAACAATGGCATAAGAGATCCATACCAAGGCAATCAAAATATCGATGGGCCACTCAAGCTCAGCGTATTCCTTGGTCGATGTTAAACCTAAAGGTAGGGTAATAACCGCTGATACGATAACGGCTTGCCAACCCCAAAAGGTAAACCAAGCTAAATAAGGAGCAAATAACCTTGTCTTACAGGTGCGCTGAACAATATAGTAAGACGTTGCGAACAGGGCAGAGCCACCGAACGCAAAAATGACCGCATTGGTATGTAGCGGTCTTAAACGACTAAATGTCAGCCATGGAATGTCAAAGTTAAGTGATGGCCATGCTAACTGTGAAGCAATGAACACACCAATACTCATGCCGACGATGCCCCATACCACGGCCATTATCGTAAAGATCTTACGATAGTAATTTCGTACTCACGGTCAACTGGGGCGACTGCTGTGTTTTGTAAACTCATTGGATGATTCCTTTACAGCCCGAATTATCAACAGAATTAACTAACTCTCCGCGCTATCTGCATCATAAAAGTAATAGTCAGATAAAAATAGAATCGCGGCACATGCTGTTTTTTGTCTCGCTTATCACCATAATATTATTAACTATCAATCTAAGCTTTCGCTTTATATCAGCTGGTATTGAGGCATAAAGGCGTTTTAAACGCACGACACTCACAGCTGGTCGATAGTAGGATTGTTAATAAATCATTAAGGTGAATAAGAAGATGCGCCGTTTTTGAGCATCAAACATCTAAAGAGGTGAAGTATTTATCTTAATTATTACCAAAAATTCTGTACTAATGAAGATAGATACCAATATCCATAGGGCCATAAAAATGTACTGACCATAGACGTATGCTAGCGGCGGCTGACAAAAAAACATGTTTGCGTAATGTTTAGTTAAAACTCCCGACTCTGTTTAAGGGTATTGTAACGCAATCCTAATCAAATATCATCAGAACTATGCGGCAAAATACAAACTCTTTGGTAAAAATCTTAGCAAGCAACTTATTATAACTTTGCAATTTGTCTATTTTATACCCAATTTTATCACGATTCTAGAAATACATTTTGGTGATAGAGGGACAGTAATCACTACGCTTAGATATCATGACCAGCAGCATTTTTGTAACAATGGCCGCATAAGCACTCTAAATAAGTTTTACTTATCATCAAGTCGACCCTTATAATGAGGCTAAATATAAGTGATGATAGCAGTTTTTATACTGCTATTATGAGCAACTATTTTATCACTTGATACCCAGTCAGGCGAGTGAGCCAAACAACGGTAGCCTGAAATAACATCAATTAAGGACAATAATATGGCAGTTTTTTTGACAGATGAGTGGTTTGAGCAAGTTGAGAAAATGGGTAATGGGGCAGGCGAGCTAAATTTGCCGCCAGCACTGGCGAATATGATCGTCAATCTAAAAGTATCTGACACTGAGCAAGACATCGAAGCGAACTTTGCAAACGGTTTATTGCATCGCGGCTTGAACGACGCCGCGACAACCACATTGTTGCTTGACCGCAGTATCTTGCAATCAATCATCACTGATTTCGATACCAATGAAATTATGGGTGCTTTTATGGGTGGTAAAATTCGCGTTGAAGGCGATATGTCACAACTGATGGCAGTACAAACGGCCCGCCCAAGTGCTGAACAAAAAGAGCTATATACTCGTATTAAATCAATGACGACCATGGCTTAATTCTATATTCGCAGGGTTTTATACTGACGATGGTAAGAAGACAAAAAGCCCCTAATGCTTATTAGGGGCTTTTTATTTGATGATACATTTAATTATCATTCTTAAAAGTAGCGGATGACTCGTAAAGTAGTTAACTGGCTTTTGATTGCTGCGCCGCACTTTGCTGGTTTTCTTTATAGATGGCAGCTTGTAGCCAGACGTTCGCTTGTACGTAGTCATGCACTTTAATAGAAGCCGTCTCTGGCGTGTTGAGCGCACCGATACGAATCACGAAAGGATCGGCATCTTGTTCGCGTAGTATCACGACATCAAACAGAATAATGGATTTATCATTAAATGTTGTTTCTTGCTTGCCGAGCACCTGACCTTGGCACCATGCTTCATCTTCTTGTCCCAAAGTATCACCAAATAGATAGGCACACATGTGACCCAAGTTGATCTCAACTGGCGCCATTTGCGCTTTGGTCTCTGGTCTCCATTCTTTGATTTGCTCTTGCAGATCATCGGGTATTTTTCCATCATTGGCGGCAACGATGTCGTTAAATGCACGGTGGTAGCGGATCGCTTCTTGATCTTCAACCATGATGACTTCGTTTTGCTCACTTAGCTTAATCTCATGTGCCCAAGCGCTAAAGTTCACAAAGTAAGACGTGTCTCGCTGATATAAATGGCGATTGGTGGTGTAGAGCTGGTCAAAGGCGTAAATAATACTGCCATCAGCGGTACGCAAGCGTAATACAGCATCGTGTGAATTGTCATTGGCAATGATGCGCTCAATCTTACAATTGAGTCCATACGGGCTATCGACACAAGGATAAGCATTGATAAAGCATTCAGGCTTGCCATTTTTCATGGCTAATACTTGATTGATATGACAAGGCTGATTTTCAGATAGCAATAGGCAGCTGTCTTGAGCGCTGACATTGCTATTGAGACCTTTAGGCATGGCCGCCTTTTCGATCATTTTTTGTAGCCATTCTGGCACGTCATGACTCATGTCATCGGTCAGAATACTCCAATGATCGGCGTGACCTGCAGATTGCTCATCAGTCATGGTGATTTTGGTGGGAGATTGGACGTTTTTATATTGATAATTAATGGTCATGAAGATACTCAAAATTAGTCAGCGTGAGGTTTGGACCTGAAACGGCTATTGCTGGCTATCATAAGGCTTTATTTAACACGATAGATTTATGATAGTTGGCAACGTTGTCATCAGTAAAGGGTCAACAAACAACAATGAATGGTTAATGACAATTGTCCTTAGCATACAATATATAGGTATTGACGCAAGTAATAGCAAGCCCCTCATAAAAAATAGTAACAAAAGCCAGTTTTTTATTAAAAAATACGCCCAGTTTTTGCTAATGACTGGCACATATCAGCCAAATTGTGTCAAACTAGCTCCCTTTTGACGGCTGTCTTTGGCTCGTCTGAAACCCTGTTTTTGTGTTCGATTTATATGTGACTATGGCAAGTGCAGGTGTGAGATGCATTTGCTGTTGCTCGTTTTATAGTATATATAAAGTCGCACGTAGATAAGATAAAGAGTTTGAATATGTTTCGTCCTTTAGCGTTGTTTATCGGCTTACGATACACCCGAGCAGAGCGTAGTAATGGTTTTATCTCCTTTATCTCGCTTATCTCGATGATTGGTTTGACTCTTGGGGTTGCCGTATTGATCACGGTGCTATCAGTCATGAATGGTTTTGATCGGGAGTTAAAAACCCGTATTTTGGGTATGGTCCCGCAAGCAACGGTCGTTTCCACCGAGATTATCAGTGATTGGAAGCAATTGGCTGATAAAATTAAAGAAGATCCTGAAGTGGCAGCTGTAGCGCCTTTATTCAACTGCAAGGGATGTTGACGTCAAACGGTCAGGTTGCAGGGATTATGGTCACTGGTGTCGATCCTGAATACGAAAAAGATGTCTCTATTATCAATGAACATATGGTTCAAGGCAGTATTGATACTTTACAAAGTGGTGAGTTCAATATTGTGCTAGGTGAAGAGATGGTACAGTCTCTAGGGCTGCAACTGGGTGATAAAGTGACGCTAGTGCTGCCAGAGGCATCGCCTTCACCAGCTGGCGTGATACCACGATTCAAGCGCTTTACCTTGACAGGTATTTTTACCATCAGTCCAGAAGTGGATAGCTCATGGCATTTATCCCGATGGGTGATGCGGCAAAACTGTTGCGTCTGCCAGATGGCGCGCAGGGTGTGCGTATGAAGCTTAATGACATCTTTACCGCGCCGATGGCAGCAGAAAAAGCCGCCGCTATTGCCCCTCAGCAGTTGTATCCTAATGATTGGACACAAACGCATGGCAACCTATTTGGTGCGATTCAGATGGAAAAAGCCATGGTCGGCTTGCTGCTATTTTTAATTATCCTAGTGGCTGCTTTCAATATTGTTTCAAGTCTAGTGATGCTCGTAACTGATAAAAAAGCGGACATTGCGATTCTAAAAACTTTTGGTGCATCCCCTCGTTTGATTACCCAAGTGTTTATGGTGCAAGGCGTGGTCATCGGTGTGATTGGTACGATTGCTGGCACGATACTGGGCGTGATATTTGCGCTTACAGTGAGTGATATTTTAGGCTTTATTAATCAAGTCTTTAATTTGAACTTGTTTGATGCGTATTTTGTTAATTATTTGCCATCAGAGTTGCGTGTACTAGATGTAGTATTGATTACAGGTGCGTCTTTCGTACTGAGCTTTTTGGCAACCATTTATCCAGCACGCCGAGCGGCTAAGATTCAGCCAGCACAGACGTTGCGTTATGAATAAATAATTTTATATGCCGCTTAAGTTTTTATATACAGTTTGAGTTATTACCAATGCTTGTTAGGTAAAATTAATTTTAATGTAAGTTTAGGCTGATAAATTGTTTGTAGCGCTGAATAAAGCATCAATACCAGTATAAATAGAATAAAGGAAAAGCCATGTCTGCCATTTTAGAGGCGAAAAATATCAACAAGATATATGATGAAGGGGCGGTTAGTACGCAAGTACTGACTGGCTTGGATTTGACCGTCCATGCTGGCGAGCGCATCGCCATCGTTGGCACCAGTGGTTCAGGCAAGAGCACTTTGCTACACTTACTTGGTGGTCTTGATACGCCAACCAGCGGTGAGGTCTGGCTACATGGTCAATTGTTAAATAGCATGAATGAAACTGAGCGCGGTGCCATGCGTAACAAGCATCTGGGATTTATTTATCAGTTTCATCACTTATTAGCCGAATTTACTGCCATTGAAAACGTTGCAATGCCGTTATTGATGCGACCAGAGGTCTCAACGACTTCAGCAAGAGAGCAAGCAATTGCGATACTAGAAAGTGTCGGACTTGAGCATCGTCTGGCGCATAGACCTGGTGAGCTATCGGGGGGCGAGCGCCAGCGTGTGGCTATTGCCCGTGCTTTGGTTACGAAGCCGTCGCTTATTTTGGCAGACGAGCCAACTGGTAATTTGGACTATGACAATGCACAAAGCGTGTTTGGATTATTATCAGAGCTGCAAAATACCATGCAGACCGCACTATTAATGGTGACACATGATCGCAATCTAGCGGCGCTGGCGGATCGTCAGTTATTGCTACGTAATGGTCATTGGGAGCAGTATTAGCTGTTTTTTAACACTGCATTTTTTAACGCTTTATTTGTAATAGCGTAAATGGTTACGGTTGCTAAGTAGTAGGGTGTGTCCTGATTTAAGTCAATGGATATCTATATGGGCTAAAATTTGTCAAACGTCGTTGAACTGAACTGCTGATTAATATCACTATGATCTGTGTTATTTCTCTTGTTTAACGGCAATTTGTCTTGCTTTTATCATCATTATTAAATGAGGATATACCCTAGAACGACAAGATTTATGTTCAACAGACACTAAGTTTGTAATAAAAATAAACGCAAAATGGGGCTGAAAAATGCCGCCAATTGATTAAAGAAGGATTATTATTATGGATAGAGATGACGACCCAATCGCTGCTTTTGGCAGTGCCGAAGAAGGCAATGAGCCTTTAAAACCCTATATGGATGTGACGTTATTCGAGACGATTGATAAACAGGCACAAATAGACCTATTAACACCCGTTTTTGATGCCATTACTTTGGCTGGCGTTGATTATGATCTAAAAGCTCAAGACAGTGCAACGGGCAAACGCTATACATTACTTAAAGATGAAAAAGTGGTTGAAGTTTTCGTGATGGACACTAGCCTTACGGACAACATTCTCGCTGCCATAGAAAAGAATAAAGAAGCGGAATGATTGGTATCAACAAAGAAAATGGCTTTTGTTTTTAGGTAATAGCCAGCTTAAGGTGATACCGAGACATAGCATAGAAAAATCGAGGACAGATGGTAACCTAGATTGCTGGCGTTAGCGAATGGTTGAAAGTAAAGGATGGTTCGCTACGTTATGGTTACCATGACCATGACTTGATAACAGCAGCATATATTAGATTTTAGGCGGTTTATCAGAAGGTTCTTGCTGACGTTTTTGCCAGCTCACGACGGTTTTGTAGCGCCAAACTGCCTTAAATGCCAGTCCACAAACGATGCTGGTCACAATCGCTAAGATCGTCAAGCCTATGCAAAAAGCAGCAATCGATACCGTGCCGCGATAGGTAATGAATGGATTTGCACCATCTGATAGTGCCCATAAGCTAAAATCAGCAATCATCCTGCCGATAAGCCGCAGACTAATCATCGGTACGTCAAGGATTTTGGCGCCGATATAATAGCCTGCATAAAAGATGGGCAAGCTCGTGAGTGGATTGGTAATCCAAGTCAAGCCGAGTGCCATGGGAACATTGGCACGAAAAATTAATGAGCCAACTAGAGCCAGTAGCATCTGCCCTGGCAATGGAAAAAATGCACTAAGCACCCCGATATAGACCGCTTTATTTAAGCTATGTCGATTAAAGTGCCATAATCGTGGATCAGCCAAATGCGGTGCGAACAGTTTTAAGGTGCGACTTTCTAAGATTTTCTCTGGCGTAGGAAGCAGGTCTTTCAGACGTTTTTGGGGCACAGGATCGCCTTTTGTAATCGTTAGCTACAGTCCGCTCAATCGCATTGATGGTCTGCTATAAAGTAATATTATTCATAAAGTGTACAGCTGAGGATATAGAGGATAATGATGTCATATTATCATCATCGCAATATGTCAGTCAGTATAGGGTAATAGTTATATAAATGCTATTGCATGACGTATCAGTTGTTGTTGCTGGTTTAAGTATCAATCTGTGTTTTGGTGTTTCGGTACATTTTCGTCATATTAAGTGGCTATTTATCATAATAAATAGCTTTATTTAGGCAAAACTAATATTCACCTCATCAAGCAAGGAGCGCTGGTGTACTGGTTGATTGGTAGCTTGATTATTATCGCCATGATGGGCGTTTTGGCAGTCGCAGATAGTATGGCGATACCCACTAGTTCATCGTTAATGGATATATTGAATACTCCTATCTTATCTTTGTCGCTCATTATTTTTGCTATTATACTGATTGTTATTGCCCAGTTTAATGTACCTTTTGCAAAACCCAGCCATTTATCGCAACATAATGCTGGTCTCTCTTCACGTAATCCTTCATATAATATTTCACATAAATCTAAACTCTTCTTTCGTATTTCGAATCATGTTTTAGTTGCTGTATTGGCAATTGGATTAATCATTGGCAGTGCGCTGCAAGCCTGATTAGCCATCAGCAAGCAGAACTAACAGAAATCACTGAGCCAATGCGTGTACAAGCATTAGTCACCATCGAAGGAATAAGTGACAGCGTTTATGACGTCGCCACGGACAGTGGCTATCGACAAGTTGCTGTCATTAGTGATATATCACCCTTGATGTCGGCGTTGGCGGTTAAAGATTTAGATGCCATGACCAGTAACTTTCTAATAGATGAAAATAATAGCCTAAGCAATAATAAATTGTATGAAAATAACTCAAATAACAATAACGGTAAGAATGTCACGTACCGTGTATTGCTCAACGCTTATCCAAAAAAACCATCAAAACAATCATCCAAGAAAAATTTAGACAGCAATCCGTTTGACCGCTTAAATTACTTACAACCTGGCGATCAGCTGTTTATGAGTTTAGCGCTTGCACCACTGGCGACCTCTGAGCAAGCGTTGAGCAATCCATCTGGTTTTGACAGTTATCGCTGGCTGCGAGGTCGTCATATTGATGGAGTCGCTAATATATTGACCGTTGGCACATCAAATGTCACCAATACTGAGGTATCAAAGCCAGCGTTTGCCTCTTCTTCATATCTGCAGCGTTTTCAGACTTATATCAACCAAGGACGTTGGCAATTACGCCAGCATTTTTATCAAGATTGGTCGACACAGACCACAGCAGCGCAACAGGCAAAAGCGGTCACTTTAAGTTTGCTCACAGGTGATCGCAGTTTAATCAATCACGATACCAAGGATTTGTATCAACTGGCTGGTATTTCACATTTGCTGGCTATCTCTGGCACTCATGTATTGTTTTTAGCGATTATGCTGGCGGGTGCGGCTGTGTTGCTTTTTGATCGGTTATGGCCAAGGATTTATCGTTATGTACCGCGTTGGCAAGTGCGCTGGTGGGTGATGATCGCTGCTGCTTTTATTTATGCGTTATTTACTGGTTTTGATGTACCGCTGCTCGTACCGCATGGATGTTATTCGCGATAGGTTTGGTACGTTTGACATTATTGCCGGTTAGTACGATGCGGGTGTTGTTTGCCTTGGCAGTGTTGATGGCATGGCTTGATCCTACGTATTATGGCAGGCAGGGTACTGGCTATCTTTTATCGCAGTGGCATTACTCCTTAAATATGATGATGCATCATATACGCAATCAGCTGTCGTATCAGAAACGGCACCTGCTCATAATGCCAGTGTAGTAGAGACTGCGTTCAAGCGTGTTTGGATAATAGTCAAACGTGTATTCAAATTACAATTTTGGCTATTTATTGCTTTATTACCTATTACATTGTTATTATTTGGCAAGGCGTCGCTGTGGGGTCTTGTCATCAATCTGTTTGCTATCGGTTTATTTGGTTGGGTGATTGTGCCGCTTAATCTGTTAGCAGGGCTGTGCTATCTTTTATCACCTGCTATTGCTGATAGTATTTGGCTGCTCGTTAGCGCCATTGTCGCGAAATTGCATGAACTGATAACGTGGTTAACTTCATTACCTGCATTGTCAGAAGCGTGGCTTTATACTCCTGTGAATGTCGCCATATTACTGATGGTACTATTAAGTATGTTGCCATGGCTACTACCACGAGGATTTATCAGTCGTTGGCTGGCACTGCCGCCGCTCACCTTATTAATGATGACGGTATATGCCAATCAGCAATCACTAACGACGATATCGACCTTGTATATCTTACCAACGGGTGATCCCTATATAAGCGCTGCTTTGTTGCAGTATCCTGTTGTCAATAATGAGCAGTCATCCACAACAAATACGCATAAGACAAACATCAGCTGGCTATTTTTATCTGACCACAGACCCAATGCCGCACGAACGATGCCAAGTAATCTAAAGGCGAATAAGCTGTCGATGACATTGGCGCAGCAGCTGGGTAGCTTGTCAGTTGATACACTAGAAGGTATAGTCGTGCAGAGTAGTAGTGCTGGATTGACGGATACGCTTACTACTGATAAGACGTATTTAGCTTCTAATGCTAGTGCTTCTGAGCTGTTGCCTTTGACGGTTTTTCAGCTTAATCAGCGTTTACCTATTAGTCAGTATTGGCAAGCAGGGCGCTCTGATCATTGGTCTGCATTTCAGCAAGCCTATAAAGTCACTAGCCAATCCAAGGACATTACGAATATTAGTGTGCAACGTTGTGAACAAGGCAAAACGTGCAGTTGGGCAATGGTGGTTTGTCCATACAAGCATTGACAGGGTGGAGCAACATAGACAGTCCGAGTGTTTGGGATTGTACGGTGGCTATAGATGCCAGCTTGCCCATAAGGGTATTAAAATATAATGCGGCTGATCCACTCAAATCAATACCTGCCACTGCGCAGACACTCACATCAAGTAGCCAGCCACCGACTCATCAAGCCAATATGCCTCGGGCACGTCTGATATTAAATGCAGATACTCATCAGCGCATTTGGCAAATGTGGACATTGTTATGTCCAGTTGAACCACCTGAGCAACCACGCACTTTTCGTAATGTGACATGGCTAGGACATAGCACATCACAGATAACTGCTGAGGTGATAAGTCGTCAAGCCATCAATGAAATGATCACTTATGATGGCAAAATGCCAGAAGCAACGTTGTCTCTCAATCCGGCAGTAGATACTACCAATACGACGCCATAAAAATATTGCTTATCTAATCAATGTTACAATATAGTGATATTTCCCAGTTATACTATTGAACCATGATTGAAATACCACCATACTTAGCAGCCTATGAATATAGATGACTGTGACCGTATTTGGAGTGAGAAGCAGCTCCTTATTACTGACTGTATTTCTATCTTCTCTTTTTATTGCTTTAGACTGTTTCTGACTTAGGAAGTTATATGCCCAACTGGCCACCAGACCCTAACAAACGTCCTGACAATTCGGCAAATCAGCCAGTACCGATGTCGCCGCCAAGCCAGCCGAGTGGACAAGAATGGCGATTGCTTGAAAACACTTTATTGGCTAGTGTGGTCGAGCAACGCCGCGCCCGTCGCTGGAGTATCTTTTTTAAACTATTGACCTTTGGTTATATTTTACTGATATTTCTGACGCTTGGTCGTAGTTGCAGCAGCAGCGCGCCAACGGGTCTAGATGGTGTCGACACGAGCAAGCCGCATCTAGCCGTGGTTGAGCTACAAGGTGTCATTAGTAGTGGCGATGTGGCCAACGCTTATGATGTCAATGAGGCATTGACCCGTGCTTTTGAAAACAGCAATTCAAAGGCGGTAGCTTTGGATATCAATTCACCTGGTGGCTCACCAGTACAGTCTGATGAGATTTGGCAGACTATGATGGATTTGCGTAAAGAATATCCAGACAAAAAACTCTATGCAGTGATTGGTGATATGGGTGCTTCTGGCGCGTATTATATTGCTTCTGCGGCGGATGAGATTTATGTGAACCCGTCAAGTTTGGTTGGCTCTATTGGCGTGATTATGCCAAGCTATAACATCAAAGGTTTGATGGATAAAGTCGGCGTAGAAGATCGTACGATTACTGCTGGTGAATACAAAGACATCTTAAGTTTGTCACGTCCGTTAACGGATTATGAAGAAAAACATGTCGAAAAAGTATTAGACAACACCCACAAGCATTTCATTAATGCAGTGAAAGAAGGTCGTGGTGATCGTCTCAAAAATCCTGAACAAAATAAGCTGTTCTCAGGGTTATTCTGGACAGGCGAGCAGTCGATTGAGCTTGGCTTAGCCGATAAGAAAGGCAGCATCGCTAGCTTAGAAAAGCAGTTAGAGCTGGATAATGTCATCAATTATAGCCCAACAGATCCGTTCCAATTATTCATGGACCGCTTTGCTGTTAAATTGGGTGCGGGCATTGGCTCTAGTGTCAGCCTTGATGTTTTACCGCAAGAAGAAGGCAATGCGCAGATGCGTTAAGCGTTTTATGTTTGAGATTTACTGTGTATGATTGTTGAGGCTGAGCGTATGATTATGCTCAGCCTCAATTGTATATGAGATTCAATGATTATAAAAAACACCCTAAATAGCGACTTAAATCGAAGAGAGCTTATCATGAGTGATGAAATTAATTTGCCAACTTTTACTGCTTTACCTGTCTCTACAATAACCAACAAACCTGTCCTGCATTTTGCTCATGCTAATGGGATGCCAAGTGCGGTTTATCAACCATTTTTTGAGAAGTTAGCAGAATTTTTTACCATTGAATATATTGCCATGCTGGGTGCAACGCCTGATTATCCAGTCGATGACCATTGGCGCAGCTTACACAGCAGATTATTGATAGTGTCAAAAATACCTGTGAGAAGCATGGCGTGTCGCAAGTAGTGGCAGTGGGTCATTCGCTGGGTGCGATGTGTACCTTGCAGGCATTGTATCGTGCGCCGCAGTACTTTGCCCAAGCGGTACTCATGGATCCACCTTGGATTTATGGCAAAGTGAGTTTGCTATGGCATTTGGCAAAGACGGCGGATAGATTGCCGATGATGAATAACCGCCTGATGGATAAATTGTCACCAGCTGGCGTGTCTAAGCATCGCCGTGATGTCTGGGAGAGCCGCGCAGATGCGTATGATAAGATGCGGCACAAAGGTTTTTTCAAAAACTTTGATGAACGTAGTTTCAAGGCTATATCGAGCATGGGCTACACGAACGTGCGGATGGCAAAGTGACATTGGCGATTCCGAAAGCCAGTGAGGTCGCTGTCTTTCGCACCAATCCATCTTGGTATTGGCTGGCACCAAATCATGGACCAAAGCCGCCTGTTACTTTGATTATCGGTCAAGACAGTATCTTTTTAAAACGCCGATTTCCGCAACAAATAAAGTCGCGTTTGAATATTCCTTATGAGACCCATGCCGGTGGTCATATGTTTCCACTTGAGTATCCAGAGTCGGTCTCTCAGCAAGTATTATCATTGATTGAGCAGCAACTACCAACATAATCGCTGATGACTATTTATGCTCATTATTGCTTATGCTAGGGCGTGTCCTCATTTTAAAAATGATGATAAAAATGAGATAAATTGCCGTCAAACAAGGAAAGTAGCGTAAATAATATCGAGATATTGATAAGCTATTTAACGATGTTTGGCAAAATTTAGCCATTTTTAACTCATTTAGAGGATAATCGATTGAATTGAGGACACGCCCTAGATGCGAGCTGACAAAATATCCGTTTGAGTAATGACTTTATGCTAAAAAATGCTACTGGTTCGCACAATCTTAATACGCCGCCTAAGCGCACGCCGCTATTTTCACGATTGGGTGTGTTTCTACTGACTGTTGGCATGCTAATGGCATTTTTTATCAGTCAGCTGCTAGGCGTGTATATCGCTGGCAAGCTGGTATTACCGGCTGCTAAAAATTCAACCATGGCTGATATTTTCTTTTTCGGCAGCAACGATGGCACTGTGGTCAGCCTCTCTATTATGATAGGCTGCGTGCTACTGGTTGCTATTAGTCTCTTGGTTATTCGTATAAGAGGGGGCGATAGTCGTCAGTATTTAGCGTTAAAGCCGTTCTCATTTGCGGTGGGTATGGGATTGCTTGGGCTGCTGTTGATATTTATGATTGGCAGTCAGGCATTGACTTATTTGCTTGATAAATCGCCATTGCTCTTCGTCGATCCTTTATATCAGTCTGTCAGCTCAGTATGGCTGTTGATGTTTGCAATGGTCATTGTCGCGCCAATCTATGAAGAGCTGATATTTCGTGGTCTATTATGGTCAGCGATCGCAGAGCAATTTACCTCGTCAACTTATTCAAAGCATCGAGGGGCGATCGTAGCAAGTGTCGTGACCAGCTTGATATTTGCGGTGATCCATGTGCAGTATGGTATTTATGAAATCAGTACCATTGTGGTACTGGCATTGATATTTTGCTACGCGCGTATCAAGTCAGGCTCGCTGTTACTGCCGATATTATTGCATATCGTGAATAATGGGGCGGCGATGTGGCAATATATTGCGCAAATCGCCTAAATAAACAATGGCTATTTCGGCGTTATTATTACACTTTTATAGCTGTCATCATAATGATGAATTTTCTTAAGTATCAGGATTTAGTAGTAACACCTCATCCGCTGCCCGTTTAATATCATCGATTGTTAGCTGAGGTTTGCCACTTAACGCCTGTCGCCATTTGCGCGCACCCGTCAGTCCTTGAAACAGCCCTAAATAATGTCTTGTCATCGTTGGCAGTGCTTCACCTTTAGCAATCTGCGCCTCCATATACGGATAAAGCTGCACTAAAATATCTGAGCGCTTAGGTGCTGGTTCGTTCCATAAGCTATTGGTTTCTGCTAATAGGTAAGGGTTGTGATAAAACGCGCGACCAATCATCACGCCATCCACATGCTGCAAATGTGCTTCGATATCTTTAACAGTATCGATGCCGCCATTAATCTCGATATCAAGCTGTGGAAAGTCTTGTTTGAGACGATAGACATCCTCATAACGTAGTGGTGGTATCTCGCGATTTTGCTTGGGGCTAAGCCCCTGTAGCCATGCAGTACGTGCATGGACAATAAAGCGTGTGCAACCCGCTGCTGCCACTTTTTCTACAAAATCAACCATAAACTCATAACTGTCAAAATCATCGATACCAATACGATGCTTCACGGTTACTGGGATATCGACCGCCGCTTGCATGTGTTTGACCAAATCGGCAACCGTGTGCGGCTCTGCCATGAGGCAAGCACCAATCTTATTATGCTGTACGCGATCAGAGGGACAACCAACATTGATATTGACCTCATCATAACCATGCTGCTGCGCAAATTCAGCACATTGCGTCATCTCGCTAATATCTGCGCCGCCCAGCTGTAGTACAAGCGGATGCTCAAGCGTATCAAAGCGCAGATGCCGTGCTCGATTGCCATGTATCAGCGCGCCCGTACTGATCATCTCGGTGTACAAATAAACATGCGGATTAAAAAGCCGAGCAAAATAACGATAATCCGTCGTTGTCCAGTCGATCATGGGTGCGACTGAGAGTCGTTTGTTGGTCATATCAACCATGGTTTTGAGCCTTAATATTTTATAATATTGGTGTCTTAAATAAATGAACAAGGTGCAATGTATGAGACATACGATTGCACCTTAATTTTTTAATTTCAATCGTTATGCAGATAATAGGCAGCTACTAGCTAAATAATGTGGTCGATTTTTTTAAATTCAGGCAAATTATAAAAATAAATACCCATTATTATGCCGATAAAACCGATAAACGCAATGTAGAGCGCTGGTGAGAAGCTCACATACAAAGTGGCATAACCCAGCCCGAAAGGCACAAGTACTCCAACAATACCGTAGGCGATATTATAACAAAAAGCCATTCCTGTTAGTCGTACATTGGTCGGAAATAACTGTACAAGGATGGCAGGTATCATCCCAACGATGCCAGCACAAAAGCCTAAAAGCGCATACATAATGAGGATGTAGTCACCGCTGGCTTGCAGATGGTAGAAAAAGGCAAACATCTGAGCGATCAAAAGAATAGAGCCAACCGTCAGAATCTTACCGAAGTTTTGGTGGTTGGATATTATCCCATAAAAAATACAACCAAAAACCATGAACACAATACCCAGACTGTGTGAGAATCCAAATAAATCGCTGTCTAAGGTAAAACGTAATTCAATCAAATCGGGTAGCAATAGCACAACAACGGTCGTGATGCTAGAAACAATAAGCGTGAGAACCATGCCGATAAATAGCGAATGTTTGCAATGCTTAAAGAGTAAATTGAAGGGTTTGGCAACATAATCGCTCGGCTTTGAGTTTTTCATTTCTAGAAAAAAGGGTGACTCATCTATCCATCGCCACGCCAATAATGGTAATAAACTCAGAATAGCCGCGATGAAAAATGGCAAGCGCCAGCCGTAATTAGCCAATTGCTCAGTCGTCATAGAATTGGTTAACCAAAGAAAAAAGGCATTAGAAAACAGCACGCCTACATAAAAACTGGCGGTGACATAGCTACAAGATACTGACGAGTATTGGCGCGGTACATGCTCTGCCACAAAAACCCAAGCGAGTGGCACATAAAGACCAAATGCCATGCCTTGTATCAGCCTCAAGACTATAAATAAGGTTGGTGCAATCAGCCCCCATTGCCCATAGGTAGGTAAGCATGCCATCGCCAACAAGCTGACCGCCGTCACTAATATACTGATCAATAGTATGGGTTTTCGGCCTTTGATATCACCATAACGACCAAAGATGATACCGCCAAGTGGGCGTGCCAAATAGCCAATTGCAAATAGACCAAGCCCTTGCACCTTTGTAATAGCTGGGTCAATATTAGCAGGGAAAAAAGCGGTCGCCATGATATCTGCTAGATATAAATAAATCAAAAAATCAAAAAACGCGACTGCGCTGCTAAAGCAGATAAACAGTACGGTGTTTCTGTCTTTAGAAGACATCATTGCATATTGAGAACGAGAAGGCATAATAGGTCGCGCATCCACATATAATAGTATTCGTTAAGCCGATTATTATCTGGATAACCGGCTATAATAAAAAACGACAAATCAATATGAAAAATAATGATTTGCCGAAAAAATAAAGACGTTTGAGCTAAAAGTTATTGGGCAACAAGCTCGGAGTTAAAAGCACTTGAATGAATAGTGCTTAAATGAAAAGTACTCCAACTAAAAAGTACTCAAACTAAAAAAGTGCTCAAACTAAAAAAGTGCTCAAACTAAAAAAATTGGGCAAAAGAATCACTCAATAGCGCTGTTATTATTTAAATATGACTAAGTTTTAGAGTGTTTTTAATGGTGGCAGCTATAGCAACCAATCAATAGGTAGCCATGACATGATAGTCAGCCAGACATGATCGCTGATATCGACGCGTGGCTCTGAATCATAAACCACTTTTTTATCGTCTTCCATAGTATGCCACTGTAGCTTACCATTATCTGATAGTTTGACTTCATAAGCTTGGTTTAGCAGGTCATCGCTCAGCGCACCATGCAATTGTTTTGCCAGCTCATCATCATTGATGATCACACCCATTTCTGTATTGATATTGGCAGATCGAGGGTCGACATTATAGGAGCCAATGAATACTTGATAGTCATCAACGGCAAACGTTTTTGCATGTAAACTGGTTGAGGATTGACTACGAGCTTTCCAAAGCTTGTTTTCGCGTTTTTCTTCAGAGGCAGTGGATTTTAGCTCGTAGATTTTGACACCAGCGCGCAGCAAGTTAGGTCGCCATTGACTATAGCCAGAATGCACAGCAGTCACGTCGGTCGCATCAAATGAATTGGTCAAAATCTTAATCTCGATACCAGCTTCAGCCAATTGCACTAAAGTATTGACACCATCTTTGGTGGGTACAAAGTAAGAGGAGATGATGGTTAGCTTTTTGGTTGGGCTGCCTAATAAGGTACGCAGTTGATGCACCAAATTGGTATCCGCTGGTACCGTTTTAGTCAGCTTGCCTACATCATCACTCAAAAACTGCATGTCTGTCCAGCGAAAAGGCACGCGTTTATTGACCAAGTCACTGTCTATCGTTGACTCTTCTAGCGCTTCTTTATACACCGTCAAATGATTGTCGCTACCTTTTTCATCCTGACCGAGCTTGTCCAGTGCCGCTAGGAAATCAGGCGCTGTATTGTTGTCAGGCTTCACTAGCGTTTCGATGTCAAATGACAAAGGCGAAGACCAATAGCTTGAAAAACTGTTGTCAATATCTGCGACGACTTTACCGATGAGTAAAACATCCAAATCCGCAAATTGACTATTTTGGTCATTGCTTAAATATTCATTGCCAATATTACGTCCCCCAATGATGGTAATCTGCTTATCAAAAGTCATGCTTTTATTGTGCATGCGGCGATTGATACGTGGCAGACCTGTGACGTAGTTTAATGTTTGAAACTTACGGTGCATCAGCGGATTGATGATTCGTACCGCAATGTTCGGATGACTGGAAAAACGTAATAAATGCTGATCGAAGGTGGCGTCATTATTAAAATCATCTAATAGTAAGCGTACAATGATGCCGCGTTCAGCCGCTTCCCACAGATCTTTCAATAGTAGCTGACCAGCTTGGTCATTATGCCAAATATAATACTGCGCATCGATATTACGTGTGGACATGTCCGTTAATATACTGCGAGAAGCAAAAGCATTGGCACCAGTTACAATGGGGTGGTAGCCGGATAAATCTGGGTGAATATCATTCTGCTCGCTAATCGATGCTACCAAATCAACGTCATTGGTTGCTACTGTGTCACTTTGTCCAGTTTCTTGATTGTCTTCGTGTTGATATAAGTCATGTACTCGTGCTGATAATGCTTGGCTCTCAGGTAAGTGCGGCTGTTTTGGCAAAACCTGACATCCACTAAGACCTAAGGTTAGTCCGAGTGTTAGACTCAACGATAAGTTGCTTGGTTCTATACTGAACATCGACATAAATGAATTACCTTAGTGAGCCTTACATAAAGAAGTATTTGTTAGAAAGTAAGCGTGAGGGCATGTCCTCATTTTTAGTCCATTAAAAAGACTATCAATTGAATGAAGGACATGCGCTAGTGCATCGTTTATTTTACCGATGATAGCACTGATTACGAAGCGTATAACAATATCGCCCAAGACAAAAATTAAATCGCCGCTAAGCTTATCAGCTGTCGTCATCTATGCCTATTATAAATACGTTATTTTTGTTAGATTCAGCGACTTATTCAGTCATTATTTACTTATCGTCTCTCTTTCATCTGTTGTTAAGAAAGAGGTAGATGTGTATTCAAAAATAATATTTAGCCATCGCTTGAAACCAGCTGTGTGGAATAAGTTGACATGATATGATAACGCTGATGCATTCGGTCGATAATCAGAAGAATAAGCAGTCATTTTATATCAATCAAAATACCAATCAAAGCAACGGAATATTTATGAGTCAGTCGCAAGCCCATGATGATAAAAATGTAGATAAATTAGATCCAAACTGGCGCAGTGACGCGCTCAATTTAGATCTCGATTATGGTATGCAAACCATTGCTGTACGGGCAGGGCAACATCGTACCGATGAGGGTGAGCACTCAGAGGCTATCTTTACTACCAGCTCGTACGTGTATACCTCAGCGGCAGATGCCGCGGCACATTTTAATGGAGACAAGACGGGCAACGTTTACTCACGCCACACCAATCCAAGTGTGCGTACCTTTGAGCGTCGTTTAGCAGCGCTTGAAAACGGAGAGCGTGCAGTGGCGACAGCCTCTGGCATGGGCGCGATTTTGACTATGTGCTTGGCATATCTGAAAGCGGGCGATCATTTGCTTGCTGCCAATCAATTATTTGGCTCATCGATTGGTCTATTTAATAATTATATGGCAAAGTTCGGTGTGGAAGTCAGCTACGTTGATTGCTTCGATAATGAGGCGTGGGCAAACGCCGTTCAACCAAACACCAAAGTCATTTATTGCGAAAGCCCAAGTAATCCATTGGCACAGATTTGTGATATTGGCTTTTTAAGCCAGCTGTGTAAAGCCAATGATATCTTATTGGTCGTTGATAATTGCTTTGCCACTCCAGCTTTGCAGCGTCCACTTGATTTGGGTGCCGATGTGGTGATTCATTCTGCCACTAAATATTTAGACGGTCAGGGGCGAGTACTTGGCGGCGCACTAGTTGGTAGCGATAAGCTGATGCAAGAGGCGTTTACTGTGGTACGTTCAGGCGGTATCAGTATGAGTCCATTTAACGCATGGGTATTTACCAAAGGGTTAGAGACGCTGAAACTGCGTATGCAAGCGCATTGTCAAAATGCCAATCAAGTAGCAGAGTTTTTGGTCAATCATCCCAATGTTAGTGCCGTACATTTCTCAGGTTTGAGTGATCATCCTGCTCATGAGCTTGCGACGCGTCAACATCATATGAAAGGTGGCTATGGTGCTATCATGGGTTTTGAAGTAAAGGCTTCTGACAGCACTGATTCAAATAGTCGTGATTCGAAATCTGCGGCTTGGCATGTCATTGATTCCACCCAAATGGTCTCTATTACCAATAACTTGGGCGATGCTAAAACCACCATTACCCATCCCGCGACCACCACCCATTTTCGCTTGAGTGCAAAAGAGCGCGCTGAAGCGGGCGTAAAAGATTGTCTTATTCGTTTGTCAGTAGGCTTAGAAGATGTAGAAGATATCATCAAAGATTTGGCGCGTGGTTTAGACAGTTTGTAAAGATAACGGTATAATCGCGGTTAGCACTTTATATTAGGGCGTGTCCTTATTTCAAAAATGGTGATAAAAATGAAATAAATTGCCGTTAAACGAGGAAAATAGCGCAGATAATATCGGGATATTAACCAGCTATTTAACGATGTTTGGCAAAATTTAGCCATTTTTAACCCGTTTAGATATGATCAATTGAATTGAGGACACGCCCTAGTAAAATATCAATCATTTATGATTAAAAAACAAAAGAGGCAACTATGAATATTCAAGCATTAATGCAACAAGCACAAACGATGCAAAAGAAAGTCGAAGCAAACGTTGAAAATGCTAAGAAAGAGCTTGCGAATAAAGAAGTACAAGCTGAAGCGGGCAGTGGTCTGGTAAAAGTCACCATGACGGGTCGCCATGTGGTTAAGCGTTTAACCATCGATCCAAGCTTGCTAGAAGATGAGCCAGATATGATCGAAGATCTTATCGCTGCTGCTATCAATGACGCCGTTCGTCAAGCAGATGCGCTATACGAAGAAACCATGGCTGGCGCGACCTCAGGCATGGGTCTACCACCTGGTATGCAAGGTATGTTCTAAGTCGTTATTTTTTAAGCCAAACACGACATATTAAAGACAAAATGGGGTTGTTATCGACATGATACGACCCCATTTTCATAGCTACGATTTATAAATTAAGTTAAATAAAGGAAGATGCTTTGCTGACAGCCAAATTTGATCAGCTGGTTAAACAGCTGCGTATTTTGCCGGGTGTGGGTCAAAAAAGTGCCCAACGTATGGCGCTGCATTTGCTCACCAAAAAACGTCCACAAGGCATGGCACTTGCCCAAGCGCTTGATGAGGCGATGCGCGATATCGTCGAATGCCAACGCTGCCATAGCTTCAGTGATGATCAAATCTGTCCGCTGTGCCAAGATCCGCGCCGTGATGATGCCTTGCTATGTGTGGTTGAGACCGCAGCAGACGTGATGGCTATCGAACAAACCGCAGGCTACCGTGGCCGCTACTTTGTGTTAGGTGGTCATTTATCACCGATTGATGGCATTAGCGCTGATGATCTGAATATTGAACAACTGGTCTGGCGGGTCAAGCAAGAGCCTGTTGAAGAGTTGATATTGGCGACTGGTACGACTGTCGAAGGGCAGACCACCGCGCACTTTATCAGTGCAGCGGTTAGTCGTCATGTTAATAAGGTCACACGTTTGGCACAAGGTGTACCAATGGGCGGCGAGCTTGAATATCTTGATAGCATGACCCTTGGACAAGCGATGCAAAATCGTTCATTTTTATAGCATCTTTTTATAAGGACCAAGTCTTTTCCATTTTATTTTATGAAATTGTTATAATTGATTCACTAGTATTTTATTATTTACTTTTATCGAGACGCCTCTAGCGTTTTATTTTTTCCTATTTATGCAGGTATCTGCCCGTGTCCAACCATGCTCCAACAGCTTCAACTGCTGCCATCCAATCAAACCTTGTAGACAACATTAACATTGCTACTTCTGATGATTTATTAGCACAATCAATTAATTCTAAAATAGAGTCAGCAGATCTGCCCTCAGAGCCAGATATTGATGCGTTGCTAGATAGTGCCGACGAAGCTGCTGTCACGTGGGTGCGTGAACAAAATGGTTTGGCTGAAGTTATCGATGCATTGGCAACTTGTGGTCGGGTGGCGTTAGATACCGAGTTTATCAAACGTGATACTTATTATCCGCGCTTGGCATTGGTGCAGCTGAATACTGGCAATCATATTTATTTATTAGATGCCCCGCAGTTGCAACTGACCGAACTGTGGCAGGCACTGGCCAAAGTTGATGTGGCGATTTGGCATGCCTGTGGTGAGGATTTAGGGATTTTTTATCTACTCTCTGGTTGTCCGCCATTGACCAATATATTTGATACGCAAATTGCGTTGTCTTACTTAACGGGTCAATTGCAAATGGGCTATCAGCAAGCGCTTGACGACCAGCTAGACATGCACATTGATAAAGAACAAAGCCAGTCGGACTGGCTGCAACGTCCATTATCAGACGAGCAAGAGCAGTATGCGATTGATGACGTACGCTTTTTGCCAGCACTTTATTTAAGTCTTGAATATGCGTTAAAAAAGCAAGGTTTATACGATTATGTATGGGCAGATTGCCAGCTTTATGCCAGTGATTTGTATGATACTCAGCATGTTGAAGACAGCGCAATGTACCTAACAATGGCAGATTATCGTTATACTTCACAGCAGATGGCGATACTGCAAGCGGTTGCGACGTGGCGCGAGGAGCTGGCACGTTCGACCAATCAGCCACGTACGTTTGTGATTAAAAAACAAGCAGTACGTGAGATCATCACTGAAAAACCAAGCAATATGCGAGAGCTTGCGCACAAAACCACGATGCACCGCAGTATGTTGCGCTTATACGGCGAAGAGCTGCTAAAAGTGATAAATCAAGCAAAAAACCTGCACCCTGCTGAATATCCTGACTGCCTATTACCGCCGTATCGCTCAAAAAATAAAGTACTGTCAAAAGCAGTGCAGCAAGCGATCGATAATCACGCACGAGCTATCGGCGTACCTGACAATGTATTGATGCGTAAAAAGTGGCTCGGGCAATTGTATGAAGTAATTGCTTTTGATAAAGATTTAAGCGAGTTGCCAGAGGGATTAAAAGGCTGGCGGAATGACTGGGTCATGAACACCCTGATTCCAGTCATCAAAAAACATAAAACTGAGTTGCAGCAGGGTATGGGTATCAACGTTCGATAAGCCATAAGATTCTATCATTGATAAAAGATGATGCTTTTCTCAAGACGTAAGTTTGTTATGCTCGAACTGTCCATGTTGTAAAAAGTACTTGGTTTGCGCGGCTACTGTTTTATCGACCAGCATCCCAGTATGCGAGACTGGTAAAACTATGTGATCCGTGGCAGCCTCTATTTTGGTTTCTTCTATATATACTGTGCCATCGTGTAGTAGGTGTTCTACTGATGGCATATTATTTGTCTTACGCAATTTTCGATTATGATACTGTAAAAACAACTGCCCTAGGCCATAAGGACGATTACCCGCAATCACCCCAAGGGTAATATGCTCCGGTAAAGGTGCTACGCTGCCATCTAACGCATCGATGTATGAGCGACCCACTACAGCTGGGGTCAAGCGCCAAATGTAGTCAGCACATACACTGCCTACATGCGGTGTCCCAAGTGTCACGCAGCGTCCTATCTGCCACTGCGGATATGCAGTGACAAAATCACGAATAATCAGACCGCCCAAACTATGACCGACCAAATCTATCGGTTGGTCAGGGTGATGATGGTTTTCTAGCCAGCTATTTAGGCGGGCACTATTGGTTTTGATACCGTCACGCATACTACGATAACCGAATTGATGAGTATCAAATCCTGTTGCTTGCAAGCGTTTGGCGAGTGGTCGCATGATCCAAGCGGTTTGGTGCAGACCATGGATGAGAATGACGCAGTTTTTTTGTGGCATGGCATTTTCCAACAAAGTAAAAATAGTTTTGATAACATATGAAAAAGAATGCTAAAAACATGAAGAACCAGTCTTTATAACTCATATAATCTATGTATATTAAATCTAGCTCAAGTTTGACTCATTTTACGGAGTTCTATTCCCAACCTTATATGGCAATATATAATAAGGATAATTGAGCAAACCACTGCCCAACCTAGAAAGCTTAGTAAGTACTTATCCCAATGTTTATAGATAACAAGTTGGTAGTTGTGATTCAGCTTTCTGTTTTCTGCAATTTCTTGATTTTCTAAGTAATCTATAAAAGCGCCACTATCATCATATCCAAAGCAGTTTTGTTTCCACCATTCATTAGAATGCTGAGTTTTCCAAATTACTTCTCCATAACTACCATATAATTGAGCTTTGCACAGCTTTTTTTGGAAGTTGTTACTAACTGCGCTAGGACTTCTGTTAAAAACTACTACTCCTAATATATTAGCAGTAGTAATAGGTTGGTCATCAAATAATACAGTCTTCTGATCAAGTAGGTTTACTTTAACAATTTGGCAGATTGCTATTTCATCAGGTCGTTTTTTTTCACAGCTGATGTTTAACTTATAGTCATTAAAATAGATACTGATAACTGTGGCTAGAGCAGCAAAAAACATGATGCCTGCTATGAGTATGACACCTTCAAGCTGAATGGGCTCGTGATTAGACACTGTCGTATTTTTATTTGCACGAGTCATTTTAGCTATTCCACATAAGATTAAATGAGAAGATCATTATAAAGCGTTTGCTTATAGACACAATTATGATTTTAACTAACTATAGTCGATTAAATTTAAAAAGAATTAAGTGCTGCTGAGATAAGTTTTACGTAGCATCTACAGTGACGAAGTCGCACAGCAAGCAAGGAAAATATGTATTAGTAGCAGGCTATTCTGATCATCTTTTGTTTTATTTAGAGTTAACCATGCTAAGAGCATAACAAGTCAGATAAAGTACATACAAAATAAAAACCTCCAAATCAGCTGCTGACTTGGAGGTTTATTTTTATATCAACTGTTCATACTTATTTGAAAACTACATATAGTTTTCGATACTTGGGCAAGAACACATGAGATTCTTATCACCATAAGCGTCATCGACACGTGCTACACTCGGCCAGAACTTATGGGCGCGGATATAAGGCAGTGGGAATGCTGCTGTGTCACGGCTGTATGGGTGCGTCCATTCGCTGTTGGTGACCATCGCCGCGGTATGCGGCGCGTTGACTAGTGGGTTGTCTTCTAACGTCCAACCCTCTTCGCCAGCTTTGGCTTTCATTGCTTCGGCTTTGATAGATTTTAGGGCACTGATGAAACGATCTAATTCTTCTTTAGATTCAGACTCAGTTGGTTCAATCATCAACGTACCTGCAACTGGGAAGCTCATCGTTGGTGAGTGGAAACCGTAATCCATCAAGCGCTTAGCAATATCGCTTTCACTGATGCCAGTCTCTTCTTTCAACGGACGAATATCGATGATACATTCGTGCGCGACGCGACCATTTTTGCCCGTATAAAGGACAGGGTAGTGGTCTTTTAATTGAGCAGCGACATAGTTAGCATTTAATAGCGCAAGCTCAGTTGCTTTTAGCAGACCATCACGACCCATCATGGCAATGTACATCCATGAAATTGGTAGGATGCTTGCTGAACCATAAGGGGCTGCCGATACGGCCGAGCAGTCTTTTTGTGCATTATGCACAGGCTCAATGTATGGTTGGCCATAAAGGGTGCTAAATGCGATTTCATGCCGATAGGCCCATGCCTGGACCACCGCCGCCATGCGGGATGCAGAAGGTTTTATGCAAGTTCATGTGCAATACATCAGCGCCAACGTCAGCCGGTTGCATCATGCCAACCTGTGCATTCATATTGGCACCATCCATATAAACCTGACCGCCATGTTTATGGATAAGGTCACAGATTTTACGGATGCCTTCTTCAAACACGCCATGCGTCGATGGATAAGTAATCATCAAAGCACCTAGATTGGCACTGTTTTCTTCACACTTAGCAGTTAGATCATCGATATCAACGTTACCATTGTCATCGGTTTTAACCACGATTACTTTCATGCCCATCATCATAGCCGTCGCAGGGTTAGTACCGTGCGCTGACTGAGGGATTAAACAAACATCACGGTCAGTTTCACCCAATGATTCGTGATAACGGCGAATCGCTAGCAGACCAGCATACTCACCTGAAGCGCCAGAGTTTGGCTGCATAGACACATCATCAAAACCAGTAATGGCTTTCAGCTGGTCTTGCAAGCTATCAATCATGGCAACGTAGCCTGTGACTTGGTCACGTGGTGCAAAAGGATGCACATTAGCAAATTCAGGCCACGTAATCGGTAGCATCTCGCTGGTGGCATTCAGTTTCATGGTACAGCTACCCAATGAAATCATGCTGCGGTTCATTGCCAAATCTTTGTCTTCAAGTGATTTTAAATAACGCAGCATTTCATGTTCAGTATGATGCGAGTTAAATACTGGATGCGATAAAATAGCATCGGTACGCAAGTGTGCACTATCAAGAGAAACGCGAGCGTCTTCTGGTAGGTCATGTGCTTTACTAACAAACAGCTGAGTTAATACGCTAAAGTCTTGTTGATCGCTGGTTTCACTAAACGCGACGCTTAATTTGGTTTCACCAAGACGCCATAAGTTATAGCCTACATTGTCAGCATTTTCGAAAATTTGAGTGGCCAGTTTTTCTGAGCCACAATCAACGACGACGCTGTCAAAGAACTGATCATGTACCACGTTTAAATTGCTGTCATTAGCATTTTTAATGACATCAGCAAAGGCAGTGGCAAACGCGTGAATACGAGTTGCAATACGCTTTACGCCACCTGGACCATGATAAACGGCATACATACCGGCTAGGTTAGCAAGCAATACTTGTGAGGTACAGATGTTTGAGTTGGCTTTTTCGCGGCGGATATGCTGCTCACGAGTTTGTAGTGCCATACGGAGGGCAGTATTGCCTTGTGAATCTTTAGAGACGCCGATGATACGACCAGGAGCTGAGCGTTTGGCTTTATCAGAGAAGGCAAAGTAAGCAGCATGTGGACCGCCAAAGCCCATTGGAATACCAAAACGCTGCGTGCTACCTAAAGCGACGTCTGCGCCCATATCGGCTGGTGACTTTAATAGCACCAAGCTCATGATGTCACTGACGACACTCACATAAGTTTTGTTTTTCTTCACGGCAGCGATAACGTCGGTTAAATCTTTAACATCGCCTTCAACACCGACATATTGGAATAGCGCACCGAAATAATCGCCTGATTTAGCCAGTTCAAAATCACCAACCACCACTTCCCAACCAAAGTACTTGGCACGGGTATTAATAACATCTAAGGTTTGTGGATAGATACGGTCATCAACAAAAAACTGCGTCGATTTGCTTTTGCTGACACGCTTTGACATTGCCATGGCTTCTGCAGCTGCGGTTGCTTCATCAAGCAATGACGCGCCAGCGAGCTCAAGACCAGTCAAATCAATACATACTTGTTGGAAGTTAAGCAAGGCTTCTAAGCGACCTTGGGCAATCTCTGCCTGATAAGGCGTATAAGCGGTGTACCAGCCTGGGTTTTCAAGGACGTTACGCTGAATGACCGCAGGCATACGTACTGGCGAATAGCCTTGTCCGATATAGCTCTTATTAACAGTGATGTCATCTGCATGGTACGCAATTTGGCAAGCGCGGCATGCTCACTCATCGCTACTGGCAAATCTAGCTCTTTATGCAAGCGCACTGGCTCAGGCACGGTATCGTTGATGAAGCTCGCCATGTCTTGATAACCAACGGCACTGAGCAGGTCAGCTTGCTTGGTCTCATTAGAGCCGAGATGACGATAGACAAATTCAGCTTCGTTGAATAAACTTTAAAGGTATCAAACGTTGGGTTTTGCGAGATAGTCATGACAATCCTTGGTTAAGGGAGTAATAAAGGGATGGCTAAAATAACTAGTAATAATAACTAATGACGGTTTAAGATTTTATACGTAATGAACAAATTGCTTTTGGTCAAAGCGGAACTGGCTGTTGTAAACGCCATTATCAGCGCGCTCACCAGCACCAATCATCATAATGATATGTTGATCGTCGCTTAAATTTAATAAGCGCTTCATGGCAGGCTCATCAAAACCACCCATCGGACAGCTATCAAAGCCATGCGCGCGTAGTGCAAGCATTAGGTTTTCAGCCGCAAGGGCGGTATTGTTGGTTGCCCAGTTTTTGGTGTCTTCAAAAGTATAGTAAGGTGATTTAATCGGACCTTTTACCCGTCTGACCACTTGAGTCGCACCCCATTTAGCCGCTGATACCACATTGGCAGGTCCTCGTAAGAAGTCCATGGCAACGACTTTGGTATAATAGTCTTTAACCTTTTTGGGTACTGGCTTATCAGGGTATTCGCGCAATATTTGCTTGGCATGGTCATGCCACACATCGGTGCGCGCAACGACTGCGATTAAACGAGCGGCGGTTTTCGCTGCATTTTGATTCATGCAGTTTTTCACCGCGCGTTTGCGCTTGTCCGCATCATCAATCACATAAAATTCCCACGGCTGTAGATTGCTAGAGTTTGGTGCAAGCATGGCCAAACGCAAACAGTCTGCTAACACATCATCAGGTATCGGTGTGTCGGTAAAGCGGCGGACTGAACGACGTGATTCAATCACTTCGCGAAACGCTTGCAGCTGCGGTGTATTATCAGGCGTGGCAAATTTTTCTTGAGAACTTGCTTGAGCGTTTGCTTGATTATCAGTGTCAGGGGTCATATGAGAATCCATGCTGGAGATTAAGTGATCAACTTGGGGCAGTATTGAGTACGTCTCTTTAATAGCGCCTGACAAGTAATTGATATGAATAAATCAGATAGCGATTGGAAGCAATAAATTGAGCGATAAACATTCTAAGAAAAAGCGTACAGATATCAGCTGACGCCAATATCTGTCATAACAAGTTGTGTTTTTTAAGGTTATAAGTAGCGGCATTTAAATAAAACACCGCTTTTAAGCGAGAGAGTGAAGCTGCTATTACAGCTCGTTTTCGTACTCATCAGCAGTTAGCAGTGCTTCGTAGTCAGCGATGTTGTCAGGCTTCATTCTAAAGAACCAACCTTCGCCATATGGGTCAGAGTTGATGATTTCTGGATCGTCTTCTAGGCTTCGTTGATCGCAACGACTTCACCTGAGATAGGCGCATAAACGTCAGAAGCCGCTTTTACTGATTCAACTACAGAGATTTCGTCATCAACAGCGATGATGTCGCCCACGTCTGGTAATTCAACGAATACCACGTCACCCAATAGGTCTTGAGCATGGTCAGTGATACCAACAGTGATAGTACCGTCGTCTTCTAAGCGTAACCACTCGTGGCTGGCGATGTATTTTAGTTCTGCTGGGATATTGCTCATGGTCTCTCTCCTAAGTGATAGAGGATGGTTAACAAAAATAGTGGATGTTAATAATAGGGTTTATAATGCCTACGAGTCAAACTGCTGTTTGCCATTACGGACAAACGGTAGCTTAAGAACACGTACATCAACGAACTTGCCTTTGCCGCGCAGATCGACCTGAACGCTATCATCATCTGATACGCTGGCAGGCACACGGGCAATCGCAATCGAATTTTTTAGACTAGGGGAGAAGGTGCCACTGGTGATAATGCCAGTTTGCTCATTGTCCGTGCCTTGATTGATGGTGACTGTCATGCCTTCACGCAATACGCCGCGTGTCGTTAGCAACAAGCCAACTTGCTTCATGGCAGAGCTATCGTCTTTTGACTGTTGGCGTTTACTAACTAAAGCATCACGACCGACAAAATCACGCTCGTCTTTTAACGCGAGTGTCCAGCCCATGTTGCACTCGTAAGGACTGACGTTGTCGTCCATGTCATGACCATAGAGGTTCATGCCAGCTTCCATACGCAAGGTGTCACGCGCGCCAAGCCGGCAGGTTTGATGCCATTGGCTTTTAATTGTTCAAAAAACGCTGGTGCATCATCACCATGCATAATGACTTCGACGCCATCTTCACCAGTGTAGCCAGTCCGAGCGACGAACCAATCTGCGCCTTCGATGTCTGTTAAATCAGCACCAACGAAAGGCTTAAGACCGGATAAGGTATCTGCCCAGCTAGGTTTGGTTTGCGCGAGTTTTTCAACCGCATTTGGTCCTTGCACGGCAATCATCGCAAGCTCTGGACGCTCGGTGATGCTGATGTCAAAACCTTCGGCGACTTTGTCAAATTGTGCCATGTCTTTGTCACGAGTAGCAGCGTTTGAAACGATGCGGTATTCAGTAGCGTCTTCGTTCATTAGGTAAACGATTAAGTCATCGATGACGCCACCTTGCTCGTTGAGCATGCCAGAATATAGCGCTTTACCGACGGTTTTGAGTTTATCGACATCATTGGCCAGTAGCTTTTGTAGCCATGCTTTGGTATCGCTACCTGTGACATCAGCGACGACCATATGTGAGACATCAAACATACCGGCATCAGTACGTACCGCTTCGTGCTCTTCGATTTGCGAACCATAATGGATTGGTAATTCCCAACCAGAAAAATCCACCAGCTTGCCGTCACTATCAACGTGAGACTGATAAAGAGGTGTGCGTTTAGGGCTGAAGTGTTGGCGCTTTGAGCAGTATTATCTTGAGTAGTGGTCATAACAAATCCTTATGTGGACATCAGCTGCATTCGATAACCAGTCGTAAAAACAAGTATCAAAGTATGAGGCTGATGTGCCTTATCATAGTAGCGAGAAGCAATATTGCAAGGTGCAAACATTGCAACCAAAGGTAGCACAGAAAAATAGCGCAATCCGCCAAACAGACGCTGAACGTCGGTTTAAGCAAAAGCCCTATCTGTCCTGTAACCTGAGATTTTCAACACGAACCATCATTGCACGTTTTTAAAAGCATCAGCCTTAAAAAACCAAATTAAATGATGTCGCATTTTCTCCCCTTCGGTGGGTAAGGCGTCGTCCGTCCTTACCGCTCTCCAGATTTGTTATGCCTTATGTTTGGGTGTGCTACGCAATTGATGGTAGACAGCGAAACAGTCGTGACATGTGTTTTTTCAGTCCTTTTACCTGAGCGATTGGCAGGGTGGATGCGCCTTCGGTGGTCAAGTAGCAATTATCAGCGCCAGCTCATTAATATGAACGCACTTGATATTTTGCTCAAGACTCTCTCCTGAAAAACGCTTTTATTATGAAAGGTTCACCGCGCTTTTACAAGTCATCTAGGCGATTAAAGTGAATAATTTTGGCAAAAATTATTTTTTGTGAGAATAATCAATACCGTATCGATAAGTAAAGCGTTTTACGGTTGGTAGGCAGTAGTCAATTTAGCATGAATGCCTATTGCAAAACGTAAAGCGACTACTGATATTCACCCAAAATATGCTAATCTATGGCGATAGTTTCTGATAGGTCATTATTATGCATTGTGATATTTATAAATTCCCCAAACATAACGATATGTATGTCTATATTGCCCGTCCTGATTATCCTGATGATACCGACGAGATTAAAGATTGGCTTGGCGTATTACCAAAAGATTTCCGTGCCAGTTTAGGGCGCAGTAAATTTGTGATGCACTTGGACTTAGCCAATACGCCGACGCTTGCGCGCGTTGATAAAGCAGAAGTACTGGCAAAATTACAGTCGCAAGGGTATTTTGTACAAATGCCTCCGCAAGATGTGATGCGCCGCCAAGCGGAATTACGTGCACGTGAAGCACAAGACAATATTTATGATTAATGGGTATTTTTGAAGCGAGTTTTTAATCAGCTTCTTTTGGCTATGTTGCATGACAGCCAGCAAGAAAAAGTTTACGACACATTTGCGCTCATGCATTTTGGTAGAAAGTCGTGATAAACTAGCAGGCTATATGAGTGACAAGACAAAAAATACGTGGCGAGGCAAAAGGTCATGTTTCAAGTGCTTATGTCTTAAGGGCTTTTGGCGATAATATATTCGATATTATGGTTCGTTGAAATAGCACACTGTCTATCGTTAAGCGCGTAAACGCGCTGCACAATTTATAAACGCAGGTAACTACACACGCATGGACTGGTTAAAAGGTATTATAAACAGCTTACCGCTGGAAGCCATTAGTGATATTCTCGGCGAAATTGCTATTTGGTGGGGACAGCTGGTAAAAGACGTGCCACCCGCAGACTTACCGATGTACGCGTATCTGGGTGGTGTCGTTATTGTGTTGGTATTGTGGTTGCTGGTCGCTCGTATGCTGCCGCGGCCGTTGGGCGGTATGAGTTGGATGATATTGTTTGCTGTGTTATTGGCACCAGGTACTGCCCTTGGCGATCCAAGTGTGATTGCCCCCGCTAGTATCGCCGTGGTTTATGCGATTATGATGAAAGACACGGCTGGCGCGATTACCAATATGCTGCCGATACTCGTGGTGTTAGTGGTCGGCTTGTTTGTGGGCTTCGTTTGGCAGCTTATTCGCGGTGCTTTTGAGTCAAGTCTAGACAAAGCGCGCAGTCGTACTGCAGAAGATACACAAGCGACCATGCAGCTGACGACTGGCAATTATTTGACAGAAGGCACGACTTTAACCGATCAAGCCACTGTTGCTGAACCGTCTAATAAAACGCCTTTAGCGGCTAACCCTAAAGCAGACGTTAGCTTAAAAAAAGACAGCAGTTTAGCTAAAAAGCCTAATATGGAAAAGCTCGATAAGTAGTAAAGCAACATCAATAAAGTGCCATCAGTAAAGCGACGTCAGTAAAGTGATATTAAATTTTTGCTAGCGATGGTTGGAGCTTTGCTTTTATAGTAGCTATATAAAAGACGCTATCAATAAAAGTACTGTGAATGAAAAGCACCATAAAAAAGACACCATGCGTGTCTTTTTTTATGAAAAAACGTTTTATAACTGCGCCGACCAACCGTCAAAGGGCGTTCAAGGTATCTATTATTTTTCAACAACTGCGAACGCATGAGTATTTTGGCAATCAATCATGCTGTGCTAATCTAAATGATTATTTATTTGCCATCAATTGCCTTTAAGCCTTTTCTGGCTCTTGATAGCCTAATCTATAACAATAACTGAGACTTGATTATGAGCACGACTGATAAAACGAAAAAAAGCTTTACTGGTACGCAAAATTATATTGCCACTGACGATTTGCAGTTGGCGGTCAACGCCGCGATGACACTACAAAAACCACTATTGATTAAAGGCGAGCCGGGCACTGGTAAGACATTATTGGCGGAGGAGGTCGCTGAAAGCTTAGGGATGCCGCTGATTACGTGGCACATCAAGTCAACCACCAAAGCGGAGCAAGGGTTGTATGAGTACGATGCCGTATCGCGCTTGCGTGACTCGCAACTGGGTGATGATAAGGTGTATGAGATTGGCAATTATATCAAGCCCGGTAAGTTATGGGAGGCATTTACCAGTAACGAGCGCAGTGTATTATTGATTGATGAAATTGATAAAGCTGATATCGAGTTCCCAAATGACTTGCTGCATGAGCTTGATAAAATGTCTTTTTATGTCTATGAGACAGGCGAGACCATCACTGCTGCGCAGCGTCCTGTGGTTATTATCACCTCAAACAATGAAAAAGAGTTGCCTGATGCTTTCTTGCGTCGCTGCTTTTTCCATTATATTGACTTTCCAGAAGAAGAGACCATGCGTCAAATCATTGACGTGCATTTCCCTAATATCCAAGAAAAACTGGTCAATGATGCGCTGGATATTTTTTATAAGCTGCGTAATGTCCAAGGGCTTAAAAAGCCACCATCAACCTCAGAATTGGTCGATTGGTTAACGTTGCTACTGGCTGATGATATGGCACAAGAAGAGTTGGAAGAAAACTTACGTGGTGAAAAGTCTATTCCACCGTTATATGGCGCGCTGCTTAAAAATGAAGCCGATGTGAGCTTGTTGCAACGCTTTGCTAATATAATGCGCCGTTAAGCAACAGACTATTTTCAAAATGACGACACGCCTAATAAAATGGCTTCACTCGTCACCATATCAGCCAATAAGCGATGCGACTCTTATGTTTATCAAATTGTTCTATACCTTACGTACTTATGGTGTGCCAGTCAGTACGCGTGAGCTGCTTGACCTAAATGCCGCATTAGATCAAGGGCTGATGATGCAGCCGCATCCTGAAAATCCAGAGTTGTCTACCTTTGCCAGTCGTGAGGATATGTACCGGCTGATTCGGCTTTGTATGGTCAAAGACGAGCGCCATTTTGATAAATTCGATCGAGCAATGGCAGATTATTTTGAAGGCGTCGACAGTCTAGATATGGATGAGCTATTGGCTAAATTGACGGACATTCCTAAAGAATGGCTTGACTTAAAATTAGACCCAAAAAACCTAACCGAAGAGCAGCGCCGACTGCTCAAAAAATATGGCTCGTTAGAGGAGCTAATGAAAGCGCTTGAAGAGCGTCTCAAAGAGCAAAAAGAGCGTCATCAAGGCGGTAGTAAGTGGGTTGGTACAGGCGGTACATCGCCATTTGGTGCCTATGGTGACCATCCAGAAGGCGTGCGCGTTGGCGGTGAATCACGTAAACGTAGCGCCGCTAAAGTCTGGGAGCAGCGTAAATACCGCAACCTTGATGATGACAGTCAGCTTGGTACCCGTCAAATTCAAATGGCACTACGAAACTTGCGCCAGTTTGCCCGTACCGGTAGCGCCGATGAGCTAGACATTCATGAGACTATTAAACGCACGGCAAAAAAAGGCGTGCTCGATATCCATATGCAAGCTGAGCGCCGTAATCGTGTCAAAGTACTAATGCTGTTCGATGTGGGCGGCAGTATGGATGTCCATATTGAAGCGCTTGAGAAATTGTTTTCTGCGGCTAGAAATGAATTTAAAACCTTAGAGTTTTTTTACTTTCATAACTGTTTGTATGACTATGTTTGGAAGGACAATAATCGTCGCCATAGGGCGCCGATGCCAACGTATGAGCTGCTTAATAAATACGGTCGCGAATATCGCGTTATCTTCGTCGGTGATGCGTCAATGTCGCCATATGAGCTGATGACAGTTGGTGGCAGCGTTGAATATATGAACAATGAGGCGGGTATTGTTTGGCTCAAGCGGGTGCTCGCGCATTTTGATAAAGTCGCTTGGCTCAACCCTGAAGATCCAGCGTACTGGCAATATACCCAAACCATCGTTGAAATTAAGAAACTATTTAACAATAAAATGTATCCGATGACCTTACATGGGGTAGAAGAGATGACCAATTATCTAGCGCGTTAATTTTGACGTGTGGATAAAGATACGCCCTAAATTAAAAAACCTGTTAATCCCTATATTTTCTGATAAAAGCAGCCGTTATGACAGCATAGCGGCTGCTTTTTTGTCGAAAATAATCAGTTTTGCAGTCACACGGCATTGGTATAAGCAGCAAAATATGATAACATTCATTTTAAATGAATCTTATAAAGGTGTTTTGACTGGTTCGGCAAAAAATTTGATGACAAGAATTTGATAATTGTTTGTAAAAATCAGTCGTCGTTACTTATTTAAGCACTTCATTTTTCATATGTTAATCAACCAATCAATGTAATGAACTTATGCCATTTTCAACCATTTTAGTAGCAAAAAAGCGCGTGCAAGTACTACATTCAGTAGACTAAACGAGTTTGACAGCGCTCCTCATACTTTTTGGAATTGGTACTAATAAGAGAGACAGTATGGCTTCACCAAAGACTTTAGAAATCGTCACCGCAACTGTTCCCGTCCTTGAAGAGCATGGAACGGCAATCACCACGGTGTTTTATAAAAATATGTTTGAAGAGCATCCTGAGCTGTTGGACATATTTAACGAAACCAATCAAAAATTGGGTCGTCAACAGACGGCTCTAGCAACGACCGTGTTAGCCGCTGCTAAGCACTTGGATAAATTGGCGACGTTATTGCCACAGGTCACGCAAATCAGCCACAAGCATCGTGCTTTACAAATTTTGCCTGAGCATTATCCTATCGTGGGTAAGCATTTAATTGGTGCAATTAAGGAAGTACTGGGCGAGGCTGCCAATGACGATATCATCGATGCTTGGACTGAAGCTTATAATGAGATTGCCTCAGTATTTATCCAGATTGAACATGGCATGTATAAGGAGGCGATGTGGCAGGGTTTTGCGCCTTTTGTAGTGACTAAAAAGGTAGCAGCTGCTACGGATATTGCTGCCTTTACAGTTGTACCAGCCAAGGATAATGCAGAAAGTCATCAAGAGATCGACCTGAGCAAATTGACTTTAACCGCAGGTCAGTACATCACAGTGAAGACAGATCCAAAAGACAGTGACCATGTTGCCCTGCGTCATTACTCTTTGTACTCTGCTAGTACCGATGCAGGCATTCAGTTTGCGGTCAGACGCGATAACCGCAATGAGCATCATGGTTTGGTCTCAAACTATATGCACGACCAATTAGAAGTGGGTGATACGGTTTTATTATCGGCACCAGCAGGTGACTTTGCGCTCAATCAAGACTTGGTACAGCAAAATGAGATTCCGCTAGTATTGATGAGTGCGGGTGTTGGGGTAACCCCTGTGTTATCTATGTTGGAAGCACAAGTATTAGCCAATCCAAAACGACCTATTATCTGGGTTTATGCTTGCCAAAATGATGCGCATCACGCTTTCAATACTGAAGTGGAGACGCTGTTAGAAAAGGCTGAGACTGTAGAAAAGCATATTTTCTATTTTGAGTCTGGACAACTATTAGATGAGGCGTGGCTTGCTCAATTACCTAAGCCTGCTGATATTTATGTCTGTGGCTCGATGCCATTTATGGAAAGCATGATCGATGGGCTAGTGACGCTAAATCACGGTGTTGATAGCGTTCATTATGAACCGTTTGGTCCCAAGATGAGTTTGGGCGGTTAATTTTAGCTATTGTTAGCCATTAACTGTTGCTATTAATAAAAAAGCACTTGGATGACAAAGTCGTCTCAAGTGCTTTTTATTCAATGCAATTTATCTTATTTTTATCACTATTTTAAAAATAAATACATCGCCTAATCTTTATTTTTAACCAATCCAACCATCACACCCATCTCTTTTTTATCATGCTTATCAATGCTGGGCGCATATAATGCCGACGCAATCCCGCCATCTAAAAACAGAGCATTCGGACAGTTTAAGGCATCCTTAAATAACGATGCAAATTGATAAAATGTCACCGGCTCATCGCTATTGACAAATTTTATGTGGCCGTCATCACAAACACCTGCGCCATTACGAATCTTGAGTGAGGTGCTATCAGGATTAAACTGTGGATGTATCTCGTTATTGATAACCAACATAGGACCTGATTGGGTGGCATACCAAGGCTTCGCTTCGCCGCTGTTAAGCTGCTCGTTTAAGGCGGTACTTTCTGTGATATGTACTTTTCCAACTTTATCCCACCACAGCACACCATTGGGCAATAAATGGAAATTGCCACCGCCTTCTTTAAGATTTAGCGATTTGATCTCTTCACCATCAATGATGGTATAACCAATCGGTGCATAGTTCTCATTGTACATACCTGCATTCATAGCAAAGCTCAGTGCTTGATTTGAGGGCAATGTGGCTAATAACGTCTCAAAGGTGAGCAACGATTTCGTACTATCAGGCTGCTGCCAAAACAATTTCAATGAATAGCGGCCATCCATCAAGGCTTGAGCGTCAATGCTACAAACACTATAAGAAAATGGTGCATCTTGAGTCTGACACGACCAGTTTTGTGTCTTGTTGTCAGCAGTATCAGTGCTTATCGGTTGGCAAGCACTGACACTTAGCAAGAGTAGGACGAGTGCTCCTAAAGGTAAGGGAAGAGCGAAATTTGGCATCAATGATATATCTTTTATAGTATGGAGTGAGATATAAATAGTCAGAGCTCACGGATTTTTGATCGCTATTTCTTAATCGCTGCTAGGCGGAAATTCGCGAAAAGTATTGTTGACGTTGCCGATTAACTGCCCACCGCCAGTGATACTCGCAAAGTTACCAAGGCTCTGTTCCACCGATGTGGTGTTTCTCTACCTTTATCCCGTGAGTCTTTATTATAAGCAATGAGGCGTCATCATTGGCTAAAAAGCTATCTGGGTTCGCCATGACCCACATCTGATTAAACACATCTGCGCGGGCGCTATTATTGAGTAGCGCTCCCTTATCGGTAAAATAAAAGAACTTCGATAATAGTTTTATCTGTCCATCATCGAGGCGGCGCGCGATATGATACGGTTGTAATTGGCTTGGGTGTTGTAGCCGACCGCACCGACGATACTGGCTAGGGATTTCAGAGTGTTTTTATGGAAGCTTGCGACACGCTCAGCTTTGCTTGGTACATCCAGCGCTTTTTGACGATAAGGGTCTTGGGTGGCAACGCCCGTCGGGCAAGTGTTAGTATGGCACGAACGTGATTGAATACAGCCAACAGCAAACATAAAGCCGCGCGCTGAATTACACCAGTCTGCGCCCAAGGCAATCATACGGCAATATCGAAACCAGAGACGATTTTACCGCTCACACCAAGTTTGATTTTATCGCGAATGCCTGCGCCGACCAAAGTATTGTGTATTAATAAAAATCCTTCAACCATCGGCATGCCGACATTGTCCATGAATTCGACAGGAGCCGCGCCAGTACCGCCTTCTGCGCCATCGATGACGATAAAATCAGGATAATTATCGGTTTCGATCATGGCTTTCACAATGGCCATAAACTGCCAAGCTGACCAACACAAAGTTTGAAGCCTACAGGTTTGCCGCCTGACAACTCACGCAATTGTTGCCAAAAAGCCACCAATTCTCGCGGGGTACTAAAGGCTGTATGCGACGAGGGCGACACACAATCTTGACCTGTCGGTACTTGACGGGTATCAGCGATTTCTTGGGTGATTTTCTCCGCGGGTAGCACGCCACCTTTGCCAGGTTTTGCCCCTTGAGATAATTTGATTTCAATCATTTTTACTTGTGGATCAACCGCTTTTTCGGCAAAAGACTGCGGGTCAAAATTGCCACTATCATCACGGCAACCAAAATACCCTGTACCTAGCTCCCAAATCAAATCACCACCGAACTTGCGATGATAAGGCTGATAGCTCCTTCACCCGTATCATGAGTAAAGCCGCCCATTTTTGCGCCTTGATTGAGCGCCATAATCGCGTTAGCCGATAAGCTGCCAAAGCTCATCGCCGAGATATTAAATACCGACATATCATGCGGCTGTTGACAACGCTCACCGCCAACGATAATACGAAAGTCTTGGTTGTCTAAAGGCTGGCTAATGGCTGATTGTAAAAACCATTCTTTACCATTGGTGTATAAATTATCTAGCGTACCAAAGGCATTGGTGTCGCTGACGTTCTTAGCACGTTGGTAAATTAGCGCCCGCTGCTGGCGTGAAAACGGTACTTGCTCTTTGTCATTTTCTAACAAATATTGTCGAATTTCAGGACGAAAGTCTTCAAGTACATAACGAATATGTCCGGCAACGGGATAGTTTTTCAAAATAGCATGCTTTGATTGTATGACGTCATAAATCCCCAAGCATACCCCAAACCCACCGAGAATAATTAACCACCAATTTAGCAATAGTAGACCTGCTAAAAATATTAAGATGGCAGCGCCAAAGGTGCTATAACGCAGCAATAAGCCGACCAAATACGGAGAGTTGGTTTTAGGTTCAGGATTTAGATTGGTACGAGATTGGGGCATGGCTACACTCAACAGTAATACATAAATATTAAAAAGGTGACAATGATTCAAAGAGAGAGTAGGGTAAAAGCGACCCTCTTATGACCATTATTGTTAGACACTGACAAAGCGCTCAGATTTATCGCCTACATCATACACATATGATATCACTGCATAGCAGTAATTGGGTAACAGAGTGCTACTGTTGATGTTGTTAGTGGCGTGATTTTAACAGACAACTTGTACCAAAGTTTTCTGCTCATCGATCACTTTAGCTTAATCTCAACGGGCAAAAATTGCTGAATGAGCCATGCTTGGGTTTCAGTGTGCTTACTAACGACACGCGCGGTAAACTCGCCACCGCCTGCTAACGCCAACGGTAAGAGTAATTGATCGGTTAAGTATTCATCGACCAGTGAGTCGGTGTTAAATACATAACGTTTGACTAAGCCTGATAAACGACAACCTATCTTTTCCGCCGAGCTGCGTTTCTCTCCTAATAAAGTAAACACCTCGGCGTGATATTCTTTATGATTTTGGGTGTCAGAAACCTCATGAGTGACTTGTGCATAGCAGCTATTGCCTTCACCAATGCCTTGCAATTTATGACTATGAGTGGTTATCAGCGTTTCATCAATTCCCGATTCGACCAATGATGCTTTTGCGCTGGCAAGCTCACGTTTGCAAATGTCGTACTCTAGATTGAGCACGCTCGCGACCAGCTCTATACCGATAAGCTCTCCACGCTTGGTTAGCTGTAAGGGTGGCGTATTCGCACGGCGCATAAATGGTGTTATCGTCGCTTTAATCATGCCGCCACCAATAGGCGCAAACCCTGCTTGCACGCACTCAATATCAACGTGCATGCCTAATTTCGCTAATGCAGGGACGAATGCCTGCTGTAAAAAGTCCGTGGTTGGCGCTAATGGATTATGCGTACCGCCTTTTATACTCACCGTTGAATAAGCACTTTGATCTGTATTGGCAAAAAGCAGAGCAGGAAGTAGCGTTTGTAGCACCAAACTGGTACTGCCAGCTGAACCAATATCAAAATGGTAATCACCTGATCGAATCGCATTCGGCACAAAGCGAAATGATACGCTGCCTAACGCTGCGCCTGTCACGCTAGCGTTCGATATATGTTGTGACGCTTGTACGCACATCAGGTGTTGACGCATTAGCCCAGGTTTGGCTCGCCCAGCGCGGATATTAAACATTTCAATGGGTATGCCTGTCAGCATCGATAATGAGAGAGCGGTACGAATGATTTGTCCGCCACCTTCGCCAGTGCCGCCATCTATTTTTAGGGTCGCACGCTTGGTGCTCGCAGTATGGGCACTGGCATTACTGGTGCTTTGGTTGGGCATAAAGCTCATTGGTACACTCTCAAAGTTTAATTTTTCGTAAAGCGTGATGTGATTATTTTATCGTGTGTGCTTAATTCACTATCAATTATTATCAAATAAAAGAGCCTAAAAAATACGGTATGACGCATATTTTTTAGGCCCTGTTGATCTATCAATCTATCAAAGTTTAGCTTTAGATATCAACATTTAGCTGTTGAATTTTTTCGCTAATAACTCTTTGATAAACGTCACGACGGCTGCGCTGTGCTCAGAGTTTTTGATTTCATCTAATAGCTCAGCTTTTGACATGCTTTGGTATCTTTGTATGTCTTCGCTGCTGATGTTTTTTGCGCTGTCGATCAAGCTGATAGGCCGTTTTCATCGTTATCACTACCAGTTACGGCGCCTAACATATCGTTCATATTTAACATGGGTATTTCCTCATATAAAAGTCATTATCAAGTTTTTCAATGTGAAAGTGCTTATAAATCTGCGCTGTGGTCACATGCCACGCACATCTTAGTCTACCGTATCTATATTCGTTTAGGGGTATTAAAGTCGCTCATGCAAATGATTTGCGCCAAATTTTTTGCATGTCGCTACGCATAAATAGGGCTTCTGCGAGTTTCATTTTGGTTCTCTCTTATTATAATCAGGATTCAATATCGCCCCAAAAATCAATATGATTTGGCGCATCGATTATTGGAAATTTATCTGACAATTCAAAACGAAATTCATGAGCAAAATAGTGTGCTAAATCGTATCCATAGTAAATGATGTCTGTCTGATAAATAGAAAAAACAGGGTTACCAGTTTTATGTGGTTCACTAGGAATGTATCGGTGCGAGTAAATGGGTATCATTTTAGGATAAGTCTCATAATAAATTTCAGCGACCATAATATTTTCATTAAGATCATTAGACTTTTCACCCCATTCTTCCATCCAGAATGCATTATGCTCTATATCAAACACTATGCCACTAAATGGCCAATCTATCTTTTACGAATATCCATGGCCTCAATTTTTGACTGTAACCTAGTCGCCAGTTAACAAAACCATTAGATATGGGCAGCTCTTTTTGTAAAAAATATTGTAAATCAGGTGGAAACCTTAAATTGAATTTATTTTCAATTTGTTGAACTTCTGCATCAGATAGTCCATGTTCAAATTTGACTTTTTTTGCTTTGAGTTTTCGTATGATTTCTATAGCTTGAGCATGTTTCATAAGTTTGTTCTCCTTTGCAAAAATTACTAAAACCATTCATGACCGATAACTTTCCAGATTTCATCACCGTAACCATCGAGGTTTTTAGGTATATTGGGATTACCTAAGTAGTCCATATTCTGCTCACGCATAAACTCTAAAATGCTTGATTTCAAAGCTTTGCAAAAAGCCAGTCTATCGAAGCAAAATTTTTCCATATTATTAATCACAGGTATTCCTAAAATTAACCAGTCCATTGGTGGGTTTGGTGAGACTTTAAAGTTAACCTCGCGACTGTAGTCATCGATTACGAAGTAGTACACATTTTTCAAAGGCTCTTGCTGTAATACAAAACCAATCTCAACTAAGTTTAGAATATTTTTGAAAATATCTAAAAACTCACACTTAAGTATAGCTGTTTGATTGATTTTAAATTCAACGTAGTAAAAGCCTTGAGAATAGCCAATTCCAAAAACTATGTTGTCTAAATTCATGCTTTACTCCTCAACAAACTAGCCTTTAACACACACCACCTGACGCAGTGTATGTACCACTTCTACCAAATCACTTTGTGCTTGCATCACGTCATCAATATTTTTATAAGCCGCTGGAATCTCATCAATCACATCCGCGTCCTTTCGGCATTCTACGCCCTCAGTCTGCGCGATTTGATCGGCGACCGTAAATACCTTTTTCGCTTCGGTACGTGACATGATACGACCTGCACCATGCGAGCAAGAGCAAAACGATTCTTCGTTCCCTTTACCGCGTACGATGAATGATTTGGCACCCATTGATCCCGGAATGATTCCGTATTCACCAACGCGGGCACGGACAGCGCCTTTGCGGGTCACAAATACTTCCTCGCCATAATGCTCTTCTTTAGCCACATAGTTATGATGACAGTTCACCGCTTTTACCGCAGCATCAAACGGCTTAGGTATGATGTGGCGTAGCGCTTTGATGGCTTTTTCCATCATGATTTCACGGTTTTTAAAGGCAAAACGCTGCGCCCAACCCACCGCAAACCAATAGTCATCGAAATGCTCTGTACCCTCGGCAAAGTAGGCCAAATCTTTATCAGGCAAGTTGATAAACCACTTGCGCATGTCCTCACGTGCCAGCTCAATAAAGTAGCGACCGATGGCATTACCCACACCGCGTGAGCCTGAGTGCAGCATGATCCAAACTTGATTGGTTTCATCAAGGCACACCTCGACGAAATGGTTACCCGTACCCAGCGTACCCAAATGATTAAGGTTATTGGTATTTTTAAGTTTAGGGTGCTTTTGGGTTATATAGTTAAAGTCATCAACCAGCGTACCCCAACCATTCATTACGGTGTCATCAGGGTTTGCCCATGCGCCGACATCACGGCGTGACCCGCGACCACGCGTTTTACTACGACCATGTGGAATGGCTTTTTCAAGCTTCGTACGCAGACCGAGCAAGCTATCTGGCAAATCGTTTGCGGTTAGGGTAGTTTGTACGGCCATCATTCCGCAACCGATATCGACACCAACGGCTGCTGGAATAATCGCTTCTTTGGTTGGCAGTACCGTACCGATAGTCGCGCCAATACCGACATGCACATCAGGCATCACCGCAAGCCATTTATAAACAAACGGCATTTTTGAGGCTTTGATCAACTGATCGTGCGCTTTTGGGTCGACATGGACGCCCTTAGTCCAAAGTCTAATCGGCGTTCCACCGTCTTGAATAATATTATGAGTAGTTGGTTGCATGGCATTTTCCTTAGCATTGCAAAGTCTGTTTATTATGAAAGATAATTCTTACTTTATATAATGCTAAGGGCGTGCCAAGTTTTATAACTGCTAGAAATTACTTTTTAAGTAACTGATAATAAAAGGTTTAATTTAAATATATTTTTCAAAAGGAAAAGATTATTTAATCATGAGTTAAAAATATATAGAAATATATCTAACTAGATAGAAAATAATATATTATTTGCTAATGATACTCAGTGATAAGTAATATTATGAATAGTGATCCAAATAACAAAACCGCCGTCATCGGCTTCCTTGGCACTACCTTAGACAATGGCTTTAATGATAAGCGTTGGCAACGTTGGCGTCCAACCGTCAGTTTGGGTTTGCATGACGAGCTACTGGTCGATGAGCTGCATATCTTGTATAGCAAGCGCGATAAGCGACTGTTTAAAATTATTAAAGATGACGTGGCACAAGTTAGTCCAAACACTACCGTGATTGGTCATCATGTGGCATTGATTAGTCCGTGGGATTTTGCCGATGTTTATGCTGAGCTATATGACTTTGCCGCAGGGTTTGATTTTCAGGACAGTACCGATTACTTACTGCATCTGACCACGGGTACACACGTGGCGCAGATTTGCTGGTTTTTGTTGGTAGAAGCAGGATTTATTCCAGCAGATTTGATTCAGACTTCTCCTTGCCCAAGACCTGACCAAGCTGATCCGAAAGGTCGCTATCAAGTAATCGATCTAGACGTCTCGCGCTATGATGGATTACGTGAACGCTTTGAAGCAGAAAAACAGCAACATTGGCAAACCTTGCAAGCCAATCTAGTCACCCAAAATGCCGCTTATCAAAAGCTCATCTCCGATATTGAAAAGGTGGCAACGCGATCAACCGCACCCATATTATTGATGGGCGCAACAGGGGCGGGCAAGTCTCAATTGGCAGGCCAAATCTACGCGCTCAAAAAAGCCAAAGCTAACAGCACGCAAGGCAAAAACACGCTTGAAAAATTTGTTGAGGTAAACTGCGCCACGCTGCGTGGTGACACCGCCATGAGTGTATTATTCGGTCATGTCAAAGGTGCCTTTACGGGCGCTGCGACGAGTCGAGATGGGCTGCTAAAATCAGCTGATGGTGGTTTGTTATTCTTAGATGAAATTGGTGAGCTTGGGCTTGATGAGCAAGCGATGCTATTGACCGCACTGGAGGAGCAGCGCTTTTATCCGCTTGGTAGTGATACACCGATTAGCGTGTCGTTTCAGCTAATGGCAGGCACTAATAAAGATTTGCGGCAAGCGGTCGCTAATGGTGAGTTTCGAGCGGATTTATTTGCGCGTCTTAATACATGGACGTTCTTTTTGCCATCACTCAAAGATAGGTTGGAAGATTTACCTGCCAATATCGATTACGAGCTGGCGCGCTTGGGTAGCGAGCAACAGCAGCAATATCGATTTACGCCAGAAGCAAGACAGCTGTATGAAGCTTTTGCGATGAGTGCGAATGCGACATGGCAGGGGAACTTTCGTGATTTGACTGCCAGTATGATTCGCCTAACCACGCTGGCTGAAAGTAAAGTGATTCGCAATGATGACGTACAAGCGGAGATTGAACGCTTAACACATCTTTGGGAATTGCCTGACAGCTTGAATGGCTCGAATAGATTGAGTAATGATAATAAAGGCAATAACGCAAATAAAAATAGCCTAAGTAATAACAGTCCAGATGCTACTTTAAATAGCGAAACTATCGAGCAGGGTAGCCATAACATCTTACGCCAATATCTCGATGAAGACATGCTAACAACTATTGATCCATTTGATGTAGTGCAACTGGCGTATGTGATTGAGGTTTGTATCAATCATAAAAACCAAGCGGCGGCGGGGCGCTATCTGTATGCCAACTCACGCGATAAGCTAAAAAGCCCTAATGATAGCGATAGATTGCGTAAGTATCTAATGAAGTTTGGGCTGAGGTTTGATGGGTTAAAATGAAGCATTTTTCATAAAATAAAACCCATCAATTAAGCAAGATGCTCGTACTATAGATTTATGGTCTATTGTCTTTTAAACGCCCGAACCAATCCGCTCCGCCAACGCCTGTAATTTCGGCACTATCATCGCAGCATACTCATCCGCTTCCCAATTAGCGCTTGGCACACTGGCATTGAGCGAATACGTATATTGCCCAGTCGCGACATCATATACCCCAACCGCGACTGCCAGTATGTCGTTAGAAAATTCACCATCTGATATCGTATAGCCGTATTTTTCATAATGCTCTGCCGCGCTGGCTAGGGCGGTTTGTGCATGGTCATAATCCTCGGTAGATAACTGTTCTTGTAGATTTTTAATGATGACAGCCTGTCTCGCTTGCGTACTTGTCGCATAAAAAGCACGTCCGATGGCAGTGCGTGCCACAGGGACGGCTGAGCCAACCTGTAAATTGACCGATAGGCGAGCAGGGCTACGACAACAAGCGTGATAGCGCATCTCTCCTTCGACTTCGGTTGCCACATTCACCGATACTTCGTTTTCGCTAGCGAACTGCCGCAGTAATGGCTCAGCCGCTGCGATCATATCGTGACGACTCCATGCGGTCGCACTCAGACGTACAGCACTACTGCCCAATTGATATTGTCCGTGCTCAGTGAGACGTAAAAACCAAGCGTGGTTAGGGTATGGATAAGGCGAGTGATGGTCGCTTTTGGCAGATCTGTCATCTGACACAATTGCTGATGGGTGAGCCTATTATCATGTTCAAATGCTGCGAGTAAAGACAGCCCGCGACCCAGTGCCGTAACGAACTGTCGATCATTCTCTTCCTTGCTTTGTTCAAGCATAGTCGTCATGCGATTCAATAGTGGTATGGCTACTGATACATTTTTTGTCATTTTATACTCATCTTTTTTGGATAAAGGTTTACAGCGCGGCAAAAGTTTGTTTAAATGGTTTTAAATTATGAAACTAAGTTTCGCATAGCGGAATAACGAAGTCAATGACTTGTTAGACCAAATGATGCATCACTCACTATTCATCAGTCAGGATGACTGATACCAAGGAGCTCCACATGGCAACATCTACTAGCCCACGCTTTGATTGGAAGATCCTTTTTTACTACGTGACCAGCTTACTGAAGAAGAGCGCATGGTCACCGACAGCGCCCATCAGTTTTTTCAAAAAGAGCTGATGCCGGGTATCGTTGAAGCCAATCGCAATGAGAATTTTGACCGTAATATCATGCGTCAAATGGGTGAAATGGGTCTGCTTGGTGTCACGATTGAGGGCTATGGTTGTGCAGGTCTATCAAGTGTCGCTTATGGTCTGATTGCTAAGGAAGTGGAAGCAGTTGATTCGGGCTACCGTTCAGCGATGAGTGTTCAGTCAAGCTTAGTGATGCATCCTATTTGGGCGTACGGTACTGAAGAGCAGAGAGAGCGTTATTTGCCTAAGCTGGCCTCGGGTGAGTATGTTGGCTGTTTCGGTCTGACTGAGCCAGACTCTGGGTCAGATCCTTCATCGATGTCTACTCGTGCGCGCGCTGTGGATGGCGGTTATGAGTTGACGGGCAATAAGATGTGGATCACCAACAGTCCTATCGCTGACGTGTTTGTCGTTTGGGCAAAAGATGATGCCGGCGAGATTCGTGGTTTTGTTTTAGACAAAGGCATGAAGGTTTATCAGCACCAAAAATCGAAGGCAAGTTCTCACTACGTGCATCAGTCACGGGTGAGATTGTGATGGATAAAGTATTCGTTCCTGAAGCCAATGCTTTTCCAGATATTCGAGGTCTAAAAGGACCGTTTGGCTGCTTAAATAAAGCCCGTTACGGTATCGCATGGGGCGCGATGGGGGCAGCTGAGTTCTGCTGGAAAGCAGCACGTCAATATACGCTAGACCGTAAGCAGTTTGGTCGTCCGCTCGCGGCAACGCAGCTGGTACAGTTGAAGCTTGCTAATATGCAGACTGAAATCACGCTAGGTCTACAAGCTGCGCTACGAGTGGGTCGTTTGATGGATGAAGACAACGCTGCGCCTGAAATGATTTCACTTATTAAGCGTAACAACTGCGGTAAAGCACTGGATGTTGCACGTATTTCGCGTGACATGCATGGCGGTAACGGTATCTCTGATGAATTCCACATTATCCGTCATGTGATGAACTTAGAGGCAGTTAACACTTATGAAGGGACTCATGATATTCATGCGCTCATCTTAGGTCGTGCGCAGACTGGGATTCAAGCGTTCTTTTAAGTACTTTTAGCTCATACAACTGTATTCTATGACGTACGTTGCTGCTTGGCTTCTTGTTAAAAGAGCATTAGCAATAGCGTACGTTCTTCATTTGTTCTTCATGATTTAACTACTGAAAAATTACATCCTGAAGAACAATTTTTTTGTCAAAAATACGCGACACAATAAGGGATTATTATGACGGATATGGCGAAAGGCGCATTGCATGGTATCAAGGTACTCGACTTATCGAGAGTATTGGCAGGTCCTTCTTGCACCCAAGTACTTGCAGATTTGGGCGCTGAAGTCATCAAGGTTGAGCGTCCGCATATTGGTGATGAAACGCGCCATTGGGCGCCGCCAACATTCAGCGATGATACCTCTGCTTACTACGCTACCATCAATCGTAATAAAAAATCCCTCACTGTCGATATCACCACTGATGCAGGGCAGACCATCATCAAGCAACTCATTGCTGATAGCGATATTGTCGTTGAGAACTTTAAGGTTGGTGGTCTTAAGAAGTACGGTTTAGATTACAACAGTCTAAAGCAAGATAATCCGCGCCTGATTTATGCCTCATTGACGGGTTTTGGTCAGACAGGACCCGATGCCGAGCGTCCCGGTTACGACTATATTATTCAAGGTCTATCAGGCTTGATGAGTATCACGGGTCCAAGTGATGGTGAACCGCATAAGGTTGGCGTCGCAGTGGTCGATTTGTTTGCAGGATTGCAGCTGACGATTGGTATTCAAGCGGCTTTGATTGCTCGTGAGACTACTGGGTTAGGGCAACAGGTAGACGTTGCACTTTTAGATAGTGCGCTTGCCATGCTGGCTAATGTTGGTATGAATCATTTGGCATCAGGTCAAATCCCGCCCAGACTGGGCAATCAGCATCCTAATATCGTGCCTTATCAAGTGTTTGCAGGTCAGGGTGAGCAGCACTTTATATTAGCCTGTGGGAATGACATTCAGTTTGCCAAACTTTGTGATGTGCTTGCAGTTGATTGGCATACCGATGAGCACTTTAGGACCAATCCACAACGCGTTGCCAATCGCGAGCTACTGTGCGCTGAGCTGAGTAAGAAATTTGTCGAGCAACCACGTACTTATTGGTTAGAGGTGTTGGATCAAGCAGGTATCCCATGCGGAGCGATTCATAACATCGCTGAAGCATTGGCGATGCCGCAAGCGTTAGCACGTGAGATGGTAATTGATTTTGCCAAACAAGGCAGTCTGGTAAGAGCACTTGGTAGTCCAATCAAACTATCTGCATCACCCGTCACTTATCGGTCACCGCCACCGAAGTTGAGCGAGCATACCGATAGTACGCTTGCTGATTTGGGCTACGACAGCGAGATGATCGCTAAGCTAAAAGCCGATGGGATTGTTTAAAATAGTGTCGGCAGCCTTATATTTACAGTGATAGAAACTAAACACAAAAGCTAGGAAATGGAATTTCTTTAATAAAATAATCTAAAGTTGAGTAGTGTCAAACAAGGAATGTTGAGCATGAAAATATATAGCCATGAAAACCTGAGACTGCATAGACCGCTGCCATATTTTTCTTATGGAAAAATGCATGAGCCGTTAGAGATACCAGAGCGTATGGTTGAGTTCTTAAAAGCACCAGCAGCGTTAGGGTTAGAGGTGACGACCGCTACTGATGTCGGCATTGGGCCTATATTAGCGGTTCACGATTTTGGTTACGTTGAGTTTCTCAAACATGGCTATGATGACTGGATAGCAGTCGAGGAAGACTTGGGCGCGCAGGTACAGACGGGGATTTTTTTGCCGTATGACAATCCCGGTATCGGTATCATGGCAAAAGCAGCAAAGTATCAAGCTGATGATAGCGCGCCTATCAGCGAGCATTCTTGGACATCTATCTATTGGTCGGCACAGACTGCACTCAACGCGGCTGAAGCATTGCTGAACGATGATTTATCAGATACCGAGCGTGCCGAAAGTCATATACAGCTTTGCTTCTCACGACCGCCTGGTCATCATGCTCGCAAAAGCGCCGCTGGCGGATTTTGCTATCTAAATAACGCCGCCATCATCGCTGAGCATCTGCGGCAAAAATACGAAAAAATCGCCATCATAGACACCGACATGCATCACGGACAGGGTATCCAAGAGATATTTTATGATCGCAGCGATGTGCTTTATACCTCGGTTCACGGTGACCCCGTTAACTTTTATCCCGCAGTGACAGGGCATGCGTTTGAAAGGGGCACAGGCGTGGGTGAAGGCTATAACGTTAACTTTCCAATGCCGCACGGTGCCGATGAAGCTGGGTTTTTTGAGTATGTTGATAAATCTATCGAAGCGATGACGCTATTTGACCCTGATGTCATCGTTCATGTCTTAGGATTCGATGTTTATGAAAATGACCCAGAAGCAAGATGTGCCGTGAGTACGCAAGGGTTTAATGTACTAGGACAAAAGATGAAAGCGCTAAATAAACCACTGATTGTTTTAGTCGAGGGCGGTTATTACTTGCAAAAGCTCAATGACAATTTGCAAGCATTTTTATCAGGGCTTATTTCAGAAGATTAACAGTTATCACCAAAATAACTGAAAGAGTTTGAAGTAAGCAAGAAACTAGCAGCGTTTTAACTTTATTTATTATCGATAAAACCCAAACGCTGCTCAATTTGCTGCGCCAATTTAATCAATACCGCGCTGACCTCAGCACGCTTGGACTCATATTCGCCTTGCAAAAAGCTAACCGCCATACCCGCAACGGCATTGCCTGATGCATTGCGAATATAAGTACCCAAACAATACATCCCTTCGCGCAGTTGCCCATCATCGAGTGAGATGCGACTGTTTTGAATGGCGGTCAACTCGGTGGACAAATCGCTAAAGTTATCAACACCGTGTTGGGTAATAGGTGCGGGGAAACCGGTAGCATAGATAGATTTTATACTGTCCATAGAAAAGGTTGAGAGCATGGCTTTGCCCGTGGCAGAGAATACCGCTGGTACGCGAACGCCAGCGCGAAAGGTAAAGCCAAGCGGGCAGGCGCTTCATGACAGGCTAAAAACACCACTTCACCTAAATCAAGCTTAGATAAAGTAACTGTATGTTGAAGAAGAATCGGATACTGGACAATGAGGTCTTTAAATAACTGGATGACGCCTTGCTGCTGCTCATACTTACCCGCCCAATACATCAAATAAGAGCCTAAATGAAAGCGGCTATCGCTGTCTTTATAGATGACATGCTTGGTCAAAAGACTTTGCAAAATATTGTGGGTTGAGCTACGTGGTAGATTGAGCTCTTTAGCAATATGAGCTGCGGTTAAAGGCTGTGAGCTATCAGTAATTAAATCTAAAATCTGAAAGGTTTTGTCCAAGGCAGGAACGGCAGTTGAGCTCATAAGGAACCTATAAAAGTCAGTAAAATTGGGAAAATATAAAAATAACGCGATAAATCATCATTAAAATGAGAATAGGGGTTGCAAATGGCTGGCTATCATTCTTATAATGATGTCTCATATATAGAATAGATGTTCAGTATATTGAACACTTAACAAGTTATCAATAATTATTTAAATCATAACCTTCTATTTATTGTCATTCACTTATCGCTATAAATCTGCGAATCCTATTTGCAAACCTCAATTGACAAGGAGCGTCACAATGTCACAACTGTCACAGTCTACGCTACAGCTATCGAACCCAGATCTACTTAAACAGCAGTGTTTCATCAAAGATGGCTGGCATGCCGCTAGTGATGACTCGACTATTGATGTGAGCAATCCTTTCAACGGCGATATTATCGGTACGGTACCAACTAACGACCGACGATGTGAACGACGCGGTTACCGCCTCTCATGAAGCCCAAATCCTTTGGGCAGCCAAAACCCCAAAAGAGCGTGCTGAGCTACTACAAAAGTGGCAGATCTCATCGATGCCAATAAAGAAGACTTGGCTATCATTATGACCGCTGAGCAAGGCAAACCTCTAAACGAGTCGCGCGGTGAAGTGGGCTATGCCAATAGCTTTATCCGCTGGTTTGCCGAAGAAGGCAAGCGTGTTTATGGCGATGTTATCCCTGCCAATAGCGCGCAGCTACGTCATGTGGTACTCAAGCAGCCCGTTGGCGTTTGCGCAGCGATCACGCCTTGGAATTTCCCAGCAGCGATGATTACCCGTAAAGCCGCGCCAGCATTGGCAGCAGGCTGCACGATGATTATTAAGCCTGCGACTGAAACGCCATTTTCTGCATTAGCACTCGCTGCATTGGCTGAACAAGCAGGTATTCCAGCAGGCGTTATCCAAGTAGTGACGGGCAAATCCTCAACCATCGGCGATATCCTAACGGGCGATGCACGTATTCATAAGCTTTCATTCACAGGCTCTACCGAAGTCGGTCGTACCTTGATGGCTCAATGTGCGACAACCATCAAAAAACTGTCATTAGAGCTGGGCGGTAATGCGCCATTTATCGTCTTTGATGACGCTGATCTGGAAAAAGCAGCTGAAGGCTTAATTGCTTCTAAATATCGTAACGCTGGTCAAACTTGTGTTTGTGCCAACCGTGTCTATGTGCAAGACAGCATTAAAGATGAATTCTTAGATGTGTTTGTGAAAAAAGTCGCTGAGCTAAATGTCGGTAACGGCATGGATGAAGGTGTGGATATTGGTCCTTTGATTAATCAAAAGGCGCTAGAAAAAGTGCAAGCGCTACTTAAAGATGCTTTAGACAAAGGCGCGACGCTTATCGCTGGCGGCAGCACCAATGACGCCTCAGAGCTTACTTACAATCCAACAGTCATTACCGATATCAGTGCTGAGATGGATATCGCGCACGAAGAAATCTTTGGCCCTATTGCCACTATCTTTACGTTTAAAGATGAAGCAGACGTTATTCGTCAAGCCAACGACACGATTTATGGCTTGGCTGCCTATTTCTACAGTGGCAATTATGCACGTTCATGGCGTGTCACTGAAGGTCTTGAATACGGCATTATTGGTCATAATACGGGTCTGATTTCTACTGAAGTCGCCCCATTTGGCGGTGTCAAGCAGTCTGGATTCGGCCGCGAAGGCTCAAAATACGGCATCGAAGAGTATGTCGTGACCAAATACTGGTGTTCTGACGTCAGCTAACCGTTTAGCGACATACGCTCTCTTTTAAGGTTTTAATTGTCACACCGTATCGAACGGATTCAGCACCATGAATCCCATCTATAGCTAGCAACTAATAACTGTTAACTATTAGATAAACCATTCCTCAAAACCGCCATTCAATCATTGGCACTTATGTTAAAAATAAAGAAAAGGATATTCCCATGACGACTACCAATAAATCACTACTTGAGCGCCGTAAAGCTGTGTTACCAACAGGACTTGGCGTTGCCTATCCCATCTTTGCAGAAAAAGCAAAAAACTCAGAAGTTTGGGATGTTGAAGGCAATCGTTATATTGACTTCGTTGGTGGTATCTCAGTACTGAATACGGGACACAGCCATCCAAAAATCACCCAGCGCGTGCATGAGCAACTTGACAAGTTTACCCATACTGCGGCGCAAATGATCAACTACGAATGCTATGTCGATCTTGCTGAAAAACTTTGTGAAAAAGCCCCTATCAGCGGTGAGAAAAAAGCCTTCTTTTTAACGACTGGTGCAGAAGCCGTCGAAAACTGTATCAAGATTGCTCGTGCGAAAACTGGTCGCCCAGGTATCATCTCTTTCGTTGGTGGTTGGCACGGTCGTACTTTAATGTGCATGAGTTTGACAGGTAAAGTGCTGCCGTACAAAAAGAATTTTGGTCCAATGCCAGGCCCTGTATTCCATGCGCTATTCCCAGCTGAAGAGTTGAATGTCACAGAAGCACAAGCGCTGCATAGCCTTGAGATGATTTTTCAAGCGGATATTGATCCTAGCGAAGTGGCGGCGATGATTATCGAGCAGTACAAGGCGAGGGTGGTTTTCATCAAGTCACCCCATCATTTGCCAAATCTCTACGCGATATCTGTGACGAGCATGGCATTGTCTTAATTTTTGATGAAGTGCAGTGTGGTTTTGCCCGTACGGGTACGTTGTTTGCCACCGAGCAGTTGGGCGTTGAGCCTGACTTAATGACCAGTGCCAAGAGCTTGGCGGGTGGTTATCCTATCTCTGCCGTTATCGGTCGCGCTGATATCATGGATGCGCCGCAAGTCGGCGGTTTGGGCGGTACATACTCTGGTAATCCACTGGCTTGTGTGGCTGCACTCGCTGTCATGGAAGTCATCGAAGAGGAAAACCTACTTGAGCGCAGTATTGAGATTGGCGACAAAATCGAAGCTTTCTTAAAGGGCTTAAACTTAAGCAGTATCGGTCATATTCGCCATAAAGGCGCGATGCTCGCGTTTGAATTAATCGATAGTGATGGCAAGCCTGATGTGGAAGCGACGACTAACCTAAAAGCAAAATCATTTGAGAAAGGTTTATTATTAGCGTCTTGCGGTATGTATGGCAATGCCATTCGCGTGATGGTGCCATTGACGGTTGAAGATGAAGTGCTCCAAGAAGGTCTAGATATTATCAAAGGTATCCTAACTGCTTAATAAGTATTCAGTATTTATTTATAGTGAAATACATCACTTTTAATCAAGCCTCGATCTTGGTTAGAAGGCTATTTTTAATAGCACAGCAAGATTGCCCATATGGCACTCGCTTTGAGTACATTTTTTACAACGGCGCCTTGCAAGTCAAGACGCCGTTGCTGTTTGTACTATTTGAATATGAAACAAGTAGTGCCGAACAGCTTCGATCAAAAGGTATATATGATAATTATGATGGGTACTATCCCACTAAACAAAAGATAGTGTGACCGTCAAGGGTTAACACGGATGATACACAGACAAGGAGCAGGTTATGTCTGAATTAAAGAAATCGTTAGGGACGCTAGATATTATCGCCTTAGCATTCGGTGCTATGGTTGGTTGGGGCTGGGTAGTCTTGGCTGGTGGTTGGATTTTATCTGCGGGGACGTGGGGCGCAATGCTGGCGTTCTTGATAGGCGGTTTGGCAGTGATACTGATTGGTGTGACGTATGCCGAGCTTGCCGCATCGATGCCGATTACGGGCGGTGAGCATACCTATACGCATAGAGCACTGGGGGTAAATGTCTCCTTTATCTGCTCATGGAGTATTCTATTTGGGTATTTTTCGGTGGTCGCGTTTGAGGCGGTTGCCTTGCCGACAGTCGTAGAGTATTTCATCCCCAATTATAATCAAGGATATCTCTGGACCATCGCTGGTTGGGATGTTTACGCCACTTGGGTGGGCGTTGGGATGCTGGGCTCAGTCATCGTCACTTGGCTAAATATCCGCGGTATGGAAGTCAGTGCGTGGTTCCAAAAGACGGCCGTATTGGGCATCTTATTTGTGGGTACGTTGCTGTTCATTGGCGCAGTCATGTTCAATCCTGAAGGCTCGAACTCAGTACAAGCGCCTGCATTTATCGGTGGTATTGGCGGTATGATGGCCGTTATTGTCATGGTGCCGTTTATGTTTGTCGGCTTTGACGTTATTCCGCAAGCGGCAGAAGAAATTGATCTGACTCGTCCTAATATTGGTAAGTTTTTGATTTTATCGATTGTCGTTGCGGTAATGTGGTACGTGGGTATCGCTTGGAGTGTTGGCACGACCTTGCCACTCTTACAAGCCGAAAACTCAACGCTCGCCACTGCGGATGCGATGACCAATGCTTGGCATGGCAAGTGGGCAGGTATTTTATTAGTCATTGGCGGTGTACTGGGTATTTTATCAAGTTGGAATGCCTTCTTGATTGGTGGTAGCCGCCTACTTTATGCCATGTCAAAAGCACGTATGTTGCCCGCATTTTTAAGCAAGCTACATCCAAAGTATAAGACGCCGTCGAATGCCATTTTATTAATCGGTGGCTTGGCGACACTAGCACCCTTGTTTGGTCGTAAAATGCTAGTGTGGATCGTCGATGCTGGTGGCTTTGGTATCGTTATTGCTTATACCTGTGTCGCTATCTCATTCTTAGTACTTCGCTACCGCGAGCCTGATATGGTACGCCCATTTAGAATACCAGCAGGTAAGCTCGTTGGTATGGTCACGATTGCGCTAAGTTTTGGCATACTCATGCTGTATATGCCAGGTATGCCATCCGCACTAACCCCTATCGAGTGGTGGATTTTCTTTGGTTGGACGGTCTTAGGCATTGCGTTATATGGCTATGCAAGGGTGAAGTATCCAGGTATTAGCGAGTCAATTATGGCAGAAGAACTACGTGAATTAAAAATCGTCAATCAGTTGTGGTTAAAAGACAACCCGCCTAAGCAATAGTTTTTCCGATGGGTTATTTTTTAATAACATCAACTTTCAATAAAAAGCCTAACAGTCCATGTTAGGCTTTTTATTGTTCTAAAAATGACTCTGTCGATTACGACTTATCACGAATCAACTTATAGTTTAAAAACTCAGTAATACCAAGAGTGCCAAGCTCGCGACCAAATCCTGAGCGTTTGACGCCGCCAAACGGGGTATTGGCTTCGCTACCAGAAGGCGCATTGATAGTGACCATACCGACTTCTAATTTGTCAGCAATCTCAGCGGCTAGCGCAGCATCTTGCGTTTGGATAGAAGCGCCAAGTCCGAAAGGCACATCATTAGCTATCTTGATGGCATGATCGATATCACAAGCTTTGTAGACGACCGCCACAGGACCAAATAACTCCTCTCGATAAACATTCATGGACTCAGTTACATCTGTCAATACCGCAGGCTTAAACCACGCACCCGGCTTGTCTTTGACCATGCCACCTTCGACCAATACGGTCGCGCCTGCTTGAATGGCGCTATCGAGCTGTTCTTGCAAGTTAACTGCGGCTGCCTTTGAAGACATTGGACCAATGAAAGTACCTTCATCAAGTGGATCAGCGAGTGCCATATTGCTTACGGCATTAGTAAACCCTTCAACGAATTTATCATAAACAGATTCGACGACGATAAGGCGTTTGGCAGCATTACATGCTTGTCCTGTATTGCCAAAACGACCAGAAATAGCCCCTTTTATAGCTTGTTCGATATCAGCATCAGCTGCAACGATAAAGGCATCTGAACCGCCAAGCTCTAGCACGACTTTTTTCAGCGCGCCGCCTGCTATTTTAGCAACTGCTTGCCCAGCTCGCTCAGAGCCTGTTAGCGAAACGCCTTGTACGCGGTTGTCTTCGATGATAGTCGCTGCTTGCTCATTGGTGGCAAACACATTGTTATAAACACCCTCTGGTAAGCCAGCATCTTTTAGGATATCAGCGATGGCTTCTGCAGTCTTAGGACATTGCGGTGCATGCTTTAGAATAACGGTATTGCCCGCCATAAAGTTTGGCGCGACAAAACGTGCCACTTGATAGTGCGGGTAGTTCCACGGCATGATACCTAATAGAGCGCCCACAGGACGTTTTTCTACCGAAGCTGACCCTGAATCAACATCAATGGTACTAGGTGCTAGTAGCTGCTCAGCGTTGTCTGCATAGTAGCGATAGATATCGGCAACTAGACCGATTTCACCTTTTGCTTGTGCAACGGGCTTGCCCATCTCATTGGCAACGATGCGAGCCAGCTCATCTTGACGTTCAAGATAGATATCGGCAATTTTATGAAGTATGGCACTGCGCTCATCCAATGAAACCTGACGCCAATCTTGATAAGCGGTATCGGCTTGTGCAATAGCGTTCTGGATGTCCTGCTCAGTTGCCGTAGGGTAGGTGGCTTCTACTTCGCCAGTGGCTGGGTTATTAACTTGATAATCGCTCATAGCTATGTCCTTTTTTAAAATATTATTGGGTTCAAAATCCATTTGGGTCTATATTTTTATGCGCGTGCTTTTAATTGATGATTTTGGCTGCTGCTGAGTAATACAGTGAATATTACCACCGCCAAAGACAATCTCCTTTGTGCGTACTCCCACTACCTGATGCTGAGGAAATACTTTTTCAAGCTGCTCGATGGCTAATGAATCATTTTCATCATCATATTGCGGTACGATGATAGCCTCATTACAAATTAAAAAATTGGCATATGAAGCGATACAAACATCGCCAGTATGACGCGCCTTGGCATCATCAGACTGCTCAATATCATAGTTCTCAGGTAAAGTAACAGTTTGCTTGGTACAGCAAAGCTTATGGACTTTTAAACGTCTGCCTTTTGCATCAGTCATATTTGAGAGCTGCTCATAGGCCTTTTGCGTTGCCTCATAAAACGGATGCTTAGGGTCGTCAGTAAACAAGCAAACCACTTCACCAGGGCGCGCAAAGCAGGCGATATCATCAATATGACCAGTGGTTTCGTCAGGATCGATACCGTCATCAATCCACAGCACTTTTTGTACATTGAGATAGGCTTTTAACTTGTCTTCAATTTGATCTTCGGTTAAGTGCGGGTTACGCCCTGGGCTTAGTAGACACATGCGCGTGGTCAGAACGGTGCCTTCACCATCGACATGAAACGCGCCGCCTTCCATGACAAAGTCATCCGTTCGATAACGTTTGATATCTAGATGGTCACATAAGCGTTCAGCCAGCTTATCATCGTCATCCCACGGCGAGTATAGTCCGTCATAGTCGCCGCCCCATGCATTGAATGTCCAATCACAAGCGCGTAGCTCGCCTTTATCATTGATTAAAAATGTCGGGACAGTATCACGTGCCAAGCATCATTGCTGGGCATGGATATGACGTCGATATCAGCAGGTAGACTATTACGGCATGATTGATAATCATCAGGATTGACCAGTATGCCAACTTCACAAAATCTGTTAATTGCCAGTGCAACATCAGCATAAGATTTCTGAGCAGGAGCGGCTTGCTGTCGCCAGTTATCAGCACGGTAAGGCCACACCATCCATATTTTTTGTATCGGCTCAAATTCTGCTGGCATGTAAAAGCCGTCTTGTTGTGGTGTTGAGCCCGTGATTAATCGGTTCGGTAATAATGACATATAGAGCACCTTATTTGACGATAGCGCGAGTGAGCTTGCTTGTTAACAAACTTTATCCATGAGTCAGCAACGTGCCATACATCGATGGACGACGATCACGGAAAACGCCCCATTGCTGACGTTCGATAGCCAGTTGATCTAAGTCAAAAGTCGTACTAAGTATCTCTTCTTTATCTTTAGATGCTTCTTGGATGATCTCACCGCGACCATCCGTGATAAACGAGCCACCATAGAACTGCATGGTGCTATCGTTTCCGTTTTGAGTAATTGTTTCAGTGCCAATACGATTGGCTGCTACGACTGGCATGAGATTAGCGGCAGCATGACCCTGCATACAGCGTTGCCAATGACCTTTTGAGTCGATGTCCAATGCTGGCTCATCACCAATAGCAGTCGGATAAAACAGTATTTCTGCGCCCATCAATGCCATGCTACGAGCGCATTCAGGGAACCATTGATCCCAGCAAATACCGACACCGATTTTGGCATACTTGGTTTGCCAAACCTTGAATCCAGTATCGCCGGGGGTAAAGTAGAATTTTTCGGCATAAGGAATGCCATCTGGTATATGCGTTTTACGATAAGTGCCAAGTATCTCGCCATCGGCATCAATCACGGTCACGCTATTAAAAAAGGTATTGCCTGATTTTTCATAAAAGCTAATCGGCAATACTACCTCTAAGTCTTTAGCCAACTGTTTGAAGTGATTGATGGCCGCATTATCCTCAACTGTGGTCGCAAGGGTAAAGTAATCAAAGTCATGAACTTGGCAGAAGTAAGGCGTTTCAAACAACTCTTGTAGCAAAATGATATTGGCACCAGCGTTGGCGGCTTTGGTGACCAACTCAGTCGCAGTGGCAATATTTTGTTGTATATCCCAACCACATGCCATTTGAGTCGTAGCAACGGTAACATTTCGCATGATTAAATCCTTATCGTATTTATTAGTGAGTACCATATAAAAGGCTTGTTTTTATTGACTAACGAATAATCTCTCATTGCCCGTTAGTCAATGATTACAATAATAGCGTTAAGGTTGGCTTAAGCATCATATAACCCAATCCTAAGAAGGTGACGACGGATAAACCCGCACCGAGCATGGCATAGGGGAACTGGGTAAAGGCATGCTGCATAGGGGAGCAGCCAGCACCTTGCGCGGCAAGTAGCGATGAATCACTAAAGAAGCAAGCATGGCTACCAAATGATGATGCTGATAACAATGCGCCAATCATAAGGGGAGTGCTAACGCCTAGTGCAATAGAGATTGGAAAGACAATCGGCATGGCAAGGACATACAGCCCCCAGCTTGATGATGTGGCAAAAGTTAAGAAAGCCATGACGGCAAAAATTACGGCAGGGAAAATAATAATGGTCATGTAAGGCGTGATAGCCTCAATCACATATGAGGTCATACCAAGCTCATCGTTGATGGCTTTTAAGAAAAAACCGCCGATGACGGTTGAGAGCGGATAAAGCATGACTTTAAAGCCTTTAAAGATGGCTTCAACTTGCGTCTCAAAACTTAAAATGCCTTGCATCCAATAGACAACGACGGTCACAAAACAGGTCAATAATGCACCGCGTAAGAGATCGATTTCGAAGTAGACCGTCGAGACAATTAACAAAATCATTGGGAAAGCAAAGTTTGCGATATTGGCTTTGAACGACAGCTTACGTTTGGCTTGGACGTTTGAGATCAGTTGCTCTTCTACAAAGGCTTCCGGAACAGGATTACCCGCTTTGGCGCGTGCCTCGGCTTTTTTCATCGGACCCCAGTCACCCAAAATGCCATACGCGACCAAGAATACAATCAAAAGTGCAAACCAAGCATACGCCATATAAGGAATCGCGCTGATATAAAGCCCAATACCTTCACCATCGCCAGCCACGCCGTTTTCTTCTAAAAGACCGGCAAAATAGACCGCCCAAGTAGAAATAGGCACGATAATACACATCGGTGCGGCGGTTGAATCGACGATATAAGCAAGCTTCTCACGAGAAACGTTATAGACGTCAGTGAGTTTTTTGACGGAGGTTGATACGGCTAGACAGTTTAAATAATCATCAATGAAAACCACCACGCCCAAAGCAAAAGTGGCCAATAATGACTGACGGCGCGACTTAATGATTTTTTGTAGCCATTCACTAAAGCCATCTAGACACCCACTGATCTCAAGAAGCTGAATGAGACCGCCCATCAGACCGCAGACGAGAACAATCCAAATAATGGTCTCATTCCCTAGCACCATCGACATGTTGTCTGCAAAAGGGGAGACCAAATCAAAAGGATTGAGCATCACGAGGCCAGCGACACAGCCTGCGATCATGGATTCGAATGGTCGCCTAGAGACAATAGCAGTGACTAATACCAATAAGGTTGGTAGTAAAGATAAGGCGCCCCAAGATTGGTCTGGGGCACGGCTGGTAGATAGCCAAGCAAAAGCCAGATAGATGACGACGGCTACTATGACGGTGAGAAATACTCGCTTATTATGATACTGTCCTTCGACAGCATCATTGAGCTTCATGTTCATATTTACGCTCCCTGTAAAACCTCATTGTTTTTTTAAACAAGCTCTATTCTATGGTTGACGCGCGACAGACAGTAGGACAGTAGCGAATCAACTGTCTATCGCGCCCTATCACAACAATCCGTTGCTATGAGAGGTCACTGTAACGACCGCTTTTAAAATAAAAACACCTTATTCAATGTTTATTATTCAAGGCTTTCATGTGTTTACATGCCAGTGGTATCTTTTAGCGCGTACCACCATGAGCCCATGACAGAGTAAGGGACTCGCAGCGCTCGACCACCTGGGAACGGAATCCAAGGAATTTGTGCAAAAGCATCGAACTCTTTGGTTTTACCATTGATGGCATCGGCTAATATTTGTCCAAATAGATGCGAGCCTGTCACGCCATGACCACTATAGCCATGGGCGAAGTATACTCGCTCATGTAGTTTGCCCATTTGTGGTACGCGGGAAAAAGACAACGCAAAGTTACCACTCCACGCATAGTCGATTTTGACGTCACGTAGCTCTGGGAATATCCTATTCATATTTGGTCGGATTTTAGCTGTGATATCAGCGGGGTCTTGACCACCGTAGACCGTACCGCCACCAAATAACATGCGCTTATCTGCTGACAGGCGATAGTAATCCAAAATGTAGCGGACATCTTCGACACAAACATCGGTTGGCAGTAACTGGTCTGCTAAATCACCCAGCGGCTCGGTGGCGATAATTTGCGTCGATACGGGCATGACACGGTCAGTCAGTTTAGGGATGACTTTATTGAGATAGGCATTGCCGCACAGCACCGCCTGCTTACAAGTGACGGTGCCAAACTCGGTGATGACTTTGATAGCATCGTCAGCATACTCAATATCAACCACTAAGGTGTTTTCATAAATGGTGCCGCCGCCTTGCTGAATGGCAGATGCTTCACCCAATGCAAGATTTAGTGGATGAAAGTGTCCACCGGAGTGATCGATGACTCCGCCCACATAGGCATCTGATTTTATATGCTCTTGGATACCGCGCTTATCGAGCATTTCTCGATCATGCATACCATGGCTCTCCCACAGTGCATGCGTTTCTTGCAAGTCTTTTAGCTGCCCATTATTTAATGCCGCAAAGATATTTTTTTCTTTAAGATCACAGCTGATATCGTAGTCTCTAACAAAGCGCCGAATGATTTTGCCACCACGGGTCACAAGCTGACCAACGAAGTTTGCATTTTCTTGACCATAAGACTTTTTTGATTTTTTGTAGGCTGGCATTTAGACCATTGACGATTTGACCACCATTACGCCTGATGCGCCCCAACCAATTTGCGCGCCTTCCAGTACCACGACTTCATGATCCGTTTCAATGAGATGCAGGGCAGTGGATAAACCGCTATAGCCGCCACCAACCACACATATTTCCACTTGGATATCATTTTTTAGCGTTGGTCTATCCGGCTTAGGATTACGGCTGGCTGCATAATAGCTATCAGGATATTGCCCTTTGTCTGAATAATGCGGGATATTGCGCGTATTATTCGAGGATAGGTTTTGGTTGGTTGGTGTGTTGCCGTTTAAATTGCTACTTGAGTTGCTATTTGACATATCAAACATCCTGTAAATAGGTGAGGTATTCAAGGTTGGTTACTTGCTGAGCAAAGCGTTTGGCTTCTTGCTTTTTGACCGCGATCAACAGCTCAATCATCTCGCTTGGGAACAGCGAATCAATCACATCACTGCTTTCAAATTTGCGAATGGCGGACAGCCAGTCAAGTGGCAAGGTCTTAAGCTCTGCTTCGTCGTAAGTAATGCTATTAATGGGTTCTGGCGCTTCCAGCTTGTTTTCGATGCCATACAGCATACCTGCCAGTACCGCACTACAGACCAGATAAGGATTGGCATCTGCCCCAGAGACACGGTGCTCGATACGGCGTGCTTTTGAGTCACCACCAGGGATACGTACTGCCGCCGTGCGGTTTTCATAACCCCATGACACATTGTTTGGTGCTAGCGTACCGGGTGTAAAGCGGCGATAAGAATTCACATGTGGGGCAAATAACAACGTGCAATCTGACATGGTCTTTAACAATCCGGCGACTGCATGGCGCAAGATATCTGAGCCTTCATCTGACCCATCATCAAAGACATTATTGCCGTCTTTATCTAATAAGCTGCAATGCACATGAAAACCATTCCCCGACTGTAGACCAAAAGGTTTTGCCATGAATGTCGCAGTGAGTTTACGGCGAGCAGCGACGGCCTTGACGACCTGTTTGAACAAAATAGCATCGTCAGCGGCTTTTAGTGGATCGTCTACGTGTAATAAATTAATCTCAAACTGACCACAGCCATTCTCTGCCAACGCGGCATCTGCTGGGATATCGAGCTTTTTGCACTGTGCATAAACTTCGTCTAAAAATTCATCGAATTGTAATAGATCATTGATGCTTAAAATTGAGGTTTTATTCAGTCTTAGCCCGCTTTTGGGACGGATAGGCGGTTTTGGCGTTTCGCTTCAGTATAGTCAACCAAATAAAATTCCAGCTCAGTGGCCATCACTGGAGTCAAACCAAGCGCTTTGAATTTTTTGCTAATGTAATCCAAAACGTGTCTGGCATCACCGTAATAAGGTTCGTTATTTTCTGTATAAAGCCAAACGGGCAATAGCGATGAAGGCGCACTGGTATTGAGAAGTGGATAGGCGGCACGACCAGTAGGACGGGCAATGGCATCTATATCGCCATTACATTGAGAAGACTCGATGACATCAGCACCCCAAATATCAACGCCTAAGATAGATAAAGGCAATCGTATCGCACCGTTTTCTGCTTTTTCCATTTGATTGAAAGGGATGCGCTTACCACGAAGTAAGCCATTAATATCACCTGCCGCAACATAAACGTATTCTGTGTTGTTTGCAGATTCGACCATTCCATTGGTTGTCGTCATGTCTATTCTTCCTATGAATTTTTAGAATTACTGGGATTATTGTCAATACGGATACTGCTGGCGCATCGTCTTTTAGTGATATTTATAACCAATGCTTGGTAAAACAGCGATTGATTACCTCTTATTTAAGCAGTTTCTATGTGTCTCTTTAGGTTTCTCTTTATATTTCTCAAAACCGATTTTATTAATAATATGAATTCTTTAGATTTCGCTGTTCTTAGCCCTTAACATCGAGATATAAACGTCAACCCTTGTCTAATGTCTCGCTGATGACTTCCAATATAGGTGTGAAAAATATAGTTGTCAATTTTTATTTAAAATTATCTTAAATTAATGCATTTTTCCAATTTTATTATTAATATCGGTAATATTGAAATTTATAGTTTACATTTTATGAGGTGCTGTGTTAAATTTCAGCTAAATAAAGGATTGAGCAATATAGACGATGAGGTCTATTTGTTATAACTAGGGAAGACGGTATGAAAAATTCTAGACCTATTATTGCTATTGTTTCTTGTCATAAGATGGTTGATGGGCAGCCAGCACAAGCGGTGTATCAAAAATATATCGATGCCGTGAATTTTTATGGTGGCAATCCCATACTGCTGCCAAACACTGCTGCCGATAGCGAAAACTTTGAGGCGCTACTGGATATCGCAGATGGGATTTTGTTAACGGGCAGTTATAGTAACGTGGCACCAACGCGTTATGGCGCGACGCATATCGAAGCGAAACAAGACTTGGGTCGTGATGAGCTGAGCTTTAAGTTATTGGATTATGCAGACAAGACTGGCACTCCATTACTGGCGGTTTGCCGAGGATTGCAAGAGATGAATGTGCATTTTGGTGGCACGCTACATCCTGATTGGAGGGAAGTAGAGGGGTTTTATGAGCCACATTTAGAGGACAATACTCAGCCACTTGAAGTGCAGTATCAGCCAGTTCATGACGTGATTATTCAACCAAATGGCAGGCTTGCCGCCTTTGGTGAAAAATGGCACGTTAACTCGCTACATAAACAAGCAATCAATGAAGTAGGCGCGCGTTTATCAGTTGAGGCTCTAGCGCCTGATGGTTTGGTCGAAGCCATCAGCTTGTTGCAACATCCATTTATGATTGGTGTACAATGGCATCCTGAGTTAAATTATGCACAAGACGACTTGTCCAAATTTCTATTCACGGAATTCATTCACTATGCCAGCAAACCCCAAACTGAATAGCACTACTGAAGGCAATGTAGACAATGCCAGCACTGACATTGATATTAATAACGGCATTGACGCTGATGTTGCCAGCGATAAAGCGGCTGATATCGATACAGATGACGACATCAGTGGTGATGATGAAGATGAGCTGACAGACTCTGAGAAAGCGATGTCAGCCGAAAATGACGAGTCGCCAGAAGAGGATATCGGTAAAAAGATCAATCAGCTGCGCCTCGCAAAAGGCTACTCGCAACGTAAGCTTGCGAAATTGTCGGGATTAACCAATACTTCTATCAGCTCCATTGAGCGCAATAAAGTCAGTCCAGCAGTGAATACGCTAAAGGCAATTTTGGCGGTATTGGGTTCTGATTTGACCACGTTTTTTAGTGATGAATGGAAGGAACCAAAGGCGAGAGTCGTGGTAACGCCGAAGGATTTGTTGGAGCTGAGCGAACCGAGTAGTAGAGTGTCACTAAGACAGGTATACAACTGTAGCACTACCAAGAATTTGGGTTTTTTGATTGAGGTGTATCAACCGAACAGCTCAACGGAAGAAAAAATTGCCCACGAAGGTGAAGAGATTGGCACCGTTATTGAAGGCAAGATTCTTATCCGTATCGATGAGACGACGTATTTATTAAACCAAGGGGATAGCTACGTGATTGATACCATTCGCCCGCATACTTTTATCAATCCTACTGATGGCGTGACTCGCATTGTTAGTGCGCACACCCCGACGACCTACTAAATTAACGTTTTAATAACCACTTAAGTTGATGTTTAAATAATCATAGTGATTTCCCGCGCTGCTTCTACAAATAGAAGCCGCGTTTTTTTGGCACGAAAGGAGTCATTGTGAAAGCACGCCCCAGCAAGCTGTTAGATATTAGCCTACGTAATAAAGTGGTAGGCTTACAGGTCTTTATGATCTTGAAGCGTTTCTGAGTCAGTAAGCGGATTTGAGGGACTTATCGCTTTAGGTTTTTCTTTGATAAGCTTTACTTTAGTTTGTTTATCGGCTGGTACAAGCGCGACATAAGCAGACTCAGGCTTCTTACTAGTGGGTTTAGAGGATTTTTTTAGCGTCTTCTTAATTCTTTTAACAGCAGCGGCATCGCTCGCAGCTTGTTCCTCTGCGAGCGAGTCGTCGTATAAACCTTGATAGACAGCGAGGGTTTCTTCAATCATCTCACGCATGGTGAATTTATTGGTCATTTCAGGGCGTGTGATGCTTTCTAATTGATTTCTCACGGCTTTACATAGCGCATTGGCATTGTATTTTTTGACCAGCCCTTGAGGATATAGCGGTTGTAAAATCTCACTAAATGCGGCCTGATCCCACCCAATAACGGGCGTACCTAAATGAATCGCTTGTAAGGCATTGATGCCGATTGATTCAGGCTCATTCGCAAGCGCCATCACGATATTGGCGGCTGAGAGCCATTCACGCATGTCATTACGTTTGCTACCTACATAAGTAATTCGATCAGCCAACCCTAATGTATTAGTGCGTTGGCGGAAATCTTCATGCGCGACGTCACCATCTCTATAATCATCATCCATGATAATGACATGGATGTTAGGGAACTGCTCTTGCAAGTTGCCCAAAATATCAATCAGCCATTCCTGACCATATTCGTTGCCAATAATAGTTGGAAATACCAGCCACTTTTTATGCTCAAGCTCAGGATATTCAGCAAAAGTATGCCGTAACCAGTAAACAGACGGATTATGACGATAAGGATAGCGGCGCGTATCGATACCACGGTAGATGCGTTTGATGACTTTAGGGTCTGCATCTTCTCGCGCAGGCCTTTTTTTAGATAATTGGTCACACTATCGGAGACGGTAATGATGGTATCGACATCGAGTAGGGCTTGAGAGTACTTATTGATCGGATAAAAACCATACATGGTTGACACTAGCTTTGGTATCCGCTTGACACGGGCGCGGCGCAATGCCAAATGCAGTATCCATGCAGGTGTGCGTGAGTGCACATGGATCACGTCAGGATCGTACTCTTCAATTAAACGCCGCAGCGCCGTGACTTGTAGTAACGACAGCCAAGACTTTTTATTCATGTGTAGCTGATGATAATTATTGCCATCACGCTTTAGGCGTTTGACCAGATCATTATCTTCATCGGCGCTAGAGACGATGATAGATGTATGGCCATTTTTGACCAATGCGCGCCCAAGATGAAAAATACCGCGCTCGGATTCATCATGCTTTAAAGACGACAATAAGCGCATAACTTTCATAATGGCATTGGTGACCAGTTCATAATAACAAGTGGCTATTGTCAGTTAAAAGCCGCCAAAACTCAACCATCAAGATAAAAAGATAAGGTTATATGGTCGAGTTTCTAAGAGAGAGACGCATAAAGCTTGAATCGAAGGATAAAAGCCGTTAACGACGTTTCTGTAAATGCTCAGCATTTGGCAGTACTTGTTTTTCGCTTAAGTATTTCCAATAGCGCTGCGGCAAGTATTGCTTATGCAAACGTGGGTTTTTACGCTCTTTGATATTGACGTTGGTAAAGTAACCTTGCCAAAATTTTTGATAGCGCTGCTCATCCTCGCTATGAATACTGGCAGGATTGCGCAGCACGGTATCATCTAAATCAGTGATGGTTTGCAGGGCAGCGGGGCATTTAGGCGTACTTTGGCTTTTATCATAATAAATGCCATAGCACGGGATAAATCATAAATAGCCCAGTGTTGGTCTTGGTAGCGCTGACGAAAATGCTCGCCAATCAGAGGCAATACATTAAAATCAGGCTCCACTCGCGCAAAATAGATATCGTCAGTAGTATGCTCAAAACGTACAAAGGCTTCCATACGATGTTTCTCACGACCGACCGATTTGACAGTTTGCACCAGCTCTAAGACATTGAGATTACCCAAATCCTCCATAATATGGCGGCTAGGGTAGTCAATGGCATATTTGACCACTTGAAATAAAATCGTACCGATATTATGCTTTTCTGATAAAAATCCCCAAAGAATATTACGCATGCCTGAACGACCTAAGAGCTTATTCAGCTTTATCAGTACGCGTTCGGCATTGTCTTCATCGGTAGTAACGCTAGTCGCTTGTGCGATTAATGAAGGTACATAGCAGTCTTGAGCGATTAACTGTAGAGAATCATCGTTTTGCAATTTATTGCCATAGACATAAAATACCGCACTCAGCCAACCCTCAAAACTTGGCTCATAAAGCACAATGCTGGGTGTTAAGTGATCGACAGTATAGTCGTGGCTTTGCAGCAGTTTTGACATCTACACTCCTATTTATAATAGTAATTATTGAAACAATGCTAATTACAACAGTGCTATTTAAAACAAAGCCATTTGCCCATTACGCTGGTCTTTATACTTGGTCTGCGTCTGTGCCAATACATATTGCCGGAAGTTATCACGCGTTAAATGCGCTAAATGTTCGTTTTTTCCGGTAGTTGCGATAAAGTATTTGGCGCGATTGACCGCCGCGCCCATTTTTTGAGATGATAAAGCGTCAACTGATTAAACTTGCGCGCCTTTACTATCTTTTTAGCCGTCTTAGTACCAATGCCCGGGATACGCACAATCATCTCATAGCTTGCAGTTTGAATATTAACTGGGAAGTGCTCACGGTGTCGGATTGCCCAAGCAAGCTTTGGGTCGCAGTCTAAGTCTAAAAATGGCGAGTCAGGTTCAACGATTTCATGCGCGCCAAAACCATAAAAACGCATCAGCCAGTCCGCTTGATACAGACGGTTTTCACGTATCATTGGCACTGGCGTTCCAATGGCTGGCAGGCGACTGTCGGACAACATCGGCACATAGCCAGAGTAGTAGACACGCTTAAGATCGTACTGTTTATAAAAATGACTCGATAGCTGAATCACTTGCAAGTCAGTCTCGTTACTCGCGCCAACAATCATCTGACTGGTTTGACCTGCTGGCACAAATTTTGGTGCTTTCTTATGGGTTTTCCGGCTCTCTTTGATCGTAATAATTTCAGTTTTAACCGTTTCCATCGGTGCTTTTAATTCATCATGTGATTTTTCTGGGGCGAGCAGTGCTAGACTGATTTGGTCGGAATCTCGATATTAACGCTTAAGCGGTCAGCATATAATCCCGCTTCTAATAGCAGTTCTTTTGATGCACCCGGAATGGTCTTTAAATGGATATAGCCATTAAAGCGTTCACGTGTCCGCAATATCTTAGCGACCTCAACCAGTCGCTCCATCGTATAATCGCCACTTTTAAAGATACCTGAGCTCAGAAACAGCCCTTCGATATAGTTACGACGATAAAACTGCATGGTTAAATCAACGACTTCCTCGACGCTAAAAGCAGCGCGTGGGGTGTCATTGCTTTTGCGCGACGTACAATAAGCACAGTCGTAAATACAGTGATTGGTTAAGAGGATTTTTAACAAGCTGACGCAGCGACCATCTTCAGTGTAGCTGTGACAAATACCAGTTGCAGAAGCATCGCCCAGACCACCGCCTTGGTTTTTGCGCGTACCAGCGGAGGATGAGCAAGAAACATCATATTTAGCAGCATCCGCTAAAATATTGAGCTTGCCTTGTAGTCGTTCATAATTGATGGTGGCCATAAGATTACCAATTCATTTATTGGCTATTATTTTAGCAAATTGACTTGTAAGTCACTGTAATTATTGAAGAAATATTTATTTCATGCGACAACTATTGTCGTGCTATTTATGAAATTTTTTTAATTATGAGAGCAGGGATTAGGCAAGGTTTGAACCACTTCTTCTGAGAAGTATTCTTTGACAATGAGACCTCCTTTTTTATCAAACTCGACGTTGTACTTGGGGTAAGCTGCAAAAGCGTCAGGGTCATAGGTTGAAGGAAAATCGATTTCTTTATCTGAAAAAATCGGCTAGCCGTCCATAATTGTTTATCATTATTATATCCAACGCTACACCGACTGTTTAGGTCAAAGGTGAAATAACGGCCAAAGTATTGCTCCTTGCCGCCACGACCAAATAGTATATTAGTGCCGCACGGACTACCACAGCCGATATAGACATGATAAGTATCTTTATCGATTTTTTTGAGCGAAGTATGGTTCCAGCCGTAGCTACCCATGTCATCCATAAGCACAGTTTCTATTACTTCGCCATTATTTAACGTTTTGCTTTTAAGGATATAACCATCATCGCAATATTCATGACCGTCTTTACTCATATAGGCAGTACAAATTTTTGACATATAAAAGCTAGCGTCAAATTCTGGTTCGCAGCTTCAGCCCAAGATATAGAACTCAAAATACAGCCATAAGTGATAAAAGCCAATGAATAGAGAGGAGTAAATTTATACATGGAAATAATGACCGGATATTTGTTTTGAGTTAATAGCACTATAGCAAAAGGTTGGTTGTTAAGGAATAAGGTACACTCATCAAAAAGGTCTTGCTGACTAGGAAATTAGCCGGCAAGACCTTTTATTAATTTTAAGATTAATTAAATAACAATACTTTCAAATCTAAACTTTAAAATCTAATTTTCACTGAACTTTCGCACGTATAACAACCGTTTGCGGTGCATTAGCAGGAAGGTCAACCAAGTTCCATTTGAGTCCAGAGTAATTTTCCGTGATGACTACAGTATTGCCCACTTGTTGGATAGTCTGATAACTGTCGCCGCCTGTTGTCGCAAGCGTTGGTAGTGGGCTATTCAATGATACCAATTGCACGCCATTTGGCAGTGACACCATGGCATTGATGTCAGTGATGGGTTGTGCCGTGGTATTGGTATAAGTGGTGTGGTATTCGATGATGTCGCCAGGTGCGATATGGTTCGCAGGTACAGCCACTTCGCGACCATCTTTGTTTTTTAATATTTTCATCACTTTGGTTTGTGCATTCACCACGTCAGGCGTACTAAAGGTCGGGGTCAGTTGCAGAGCATCTAAAGACGTAGATACTATTTGCGTCGTTGCAGGTTGGTTCGTCACTACGGTTGTCGTTGGTGTATTGATGACTGGCAATTGGGTAGCCGTCGTCACAGGCAATACTTGTGTCACGCTAGTCGTCGGCACGGCTATGACATCAACTTTGCTTGTTTGATTGGTGACTTGGTTGGTCACGGGTACGCTCGTAACCGTGGTGCTGCGTTGGGTGACGACCGTATTGTTCGCACTATTACTGGCGACTTGGCGAACCGTATAGCGTGGAACGTTAGTTACTTGAGTCACAGCATAAGGCATGCCGTCTTGCATAGTGATGCCGTGTGGTGTCGCTGTAATGGTCGCGGTTTTACCGTCAGAATACTGCTCAATGACGGTAGTGCTACTACCAGCAGAAGAAGTGATGGCAATCTCAGGCGCAGCATGTGCGGTAGATACCGTCAATAAAGCGCCTGCTAAGATTGTTGGAACAGCAGTGCTTATCACGCTTTTTTTGACGAGGCTGTGCTGGGTAAACGCCTTCTTATTTATAGTCAGTAACGCTAGCATATCGATGTGTATGGTCATAATAGATTCCTTTAAAATAACAGTAAATAAAGCCGCTAATGTAGTAGCAGAAAGCAAAGCGTAAAAAATAACGCTTAGAAAAGAAAAACCCCCGTCAAATGAGCATGTAAACCATGTCAAATAACGAGGGTAAAGATACTAATGATAGCCAACGTTCGCTATCTCTCCATCATTATTTTAGTCAGTTGTTAAGCACTGATGTCTAATGCTTATCATGAAACACTTGTAATCAGCACAAGGCTCAGCATCTATACTCGAGCAATTATGCGCTAAAACAAACAGACTAAAAAAGCAGCGTTGTGTAACTTCTGCTCTATTCATAATGAGGTTATGTACTACTTTCTACGCTCATTGGCTAAGTAAATTTCCAGCTGATTCGCGCTAAAGTACTGCTGTCATCAAAAGCTTTTTATTTATCAAAGAATTGCTATCAAAGGCTTTCTATTCAGATATTTCTCAAATAAGAAAAATTAATCGTAAATCACTTTCATGATTTCGTATTCGACCACGCCTTTTGGCGTTTCAATACGCGCTTCATCGCCTTCAGACTTACCAATCAAACCACGTGCGATCGGTGAATTGACTGAGATTTTACCCGCTTTAAAGTCTGCTTCGTCATCACCAACGATTTTGTATTGTTTTTCTTCTCCGGTGTCCATGTTTTCGATAACGACGCTCACGCCGAATATCACACGACCATCTTTTGGCAATGTTGCAGGATCAATCACTTGCGCGCCGCCAAGTTTGGCTTCGATATCGCGGATACGCGCTTCACAAAAACCTTGCTGTTCGCGAGCAGCATGATATTCAGCATTTTCTTTCAAATCGCCATGTTCACGGGCTTCAGCGATAGAAGCAGTGATGCGTGGACGGTCGATACTTTTTAACTGTTTTAATTCGGCTTCTAGAGCCGCATGTCCTTGCGGAGTCATGGGATAACGTTGCATGTTTTTTCCTTAAACCAATAACACCACACCATCTCCTACTCTTAGTGAATAGTGAGATGGTGTCAGTGTTGTTGCAATGAGTATGTGAAGATATAAAAAGAATGAGGTTTAGACTGCGTAACAACTAAACACGCGCTTATCTGTGAGCATGGATACACTGACAAACAAGGCACTTTAACCTTACGTAATAAAAAGCATAGTCGCAGTTTAGCCACTATGCTTTTTAGGTCTATCTTTTTAAAACTTTATTTTTTTAAAGTACTGCTTTTTTAAGCCGTACGTTTTTTTAAAGCCCTATTGTTATATGAAAATCGATAACAAGTTTTGCATTCGCTGTTAAACAAGCGTTGCCGTTATGCTTAATCTACTGAAATTATGCTGCTAAGTCAATAGAGCTAAGCAATAGTCTTTGCTTGTTCGTGCAAATCTTGTAGCTTATAGACCTCAAACGGTAGGTCAATGGCATAAGATTTACAAACCGCGTCTGCCGCCCCTAAAGTCGTCACATAAAACACTTTACCTTGCAGGGCGCTACGGCGGATAGAGAATGAATCCTCTTGTGCTTGTTTGCCTTCAGTGGTATTGATAATAAGGTCGATTTTACCATTTTTCAAGGCATCGACGATGTGCGGGCGACCTTCGGTAACTTTATTGATTTGCTTGCACTCAATACCGGCATCGCTCAATATTTTTTGCGTACCAGTGGTTGATACAATGTTAAAACCAAAGTCAACAAGCTGGCGAGCGATAGGGGCGATTTGTGCTTTGTCACTATCACGTACTGAGATAAAGACAGTTTTGGTTTCGCCTTCGGTCGGTAGACTGGCAGACGCTCATTACTACCGATAATGGCTTTATAAAATGCTTCGCCAAAGGTTTTACCAACGCCCATCACTTCGCCCGTTGATTTCATCTCAGCTCAAGATTGGGTCAACGCCAGGGAACTTCGCAAACGGGAATACCGCTTCTTTGACCGCGAAAAATGCTGGAACGATTTCAGTGGTAAAGCCTTGGTCTTTCAATGAGGTGCCAGCCATACAGCGCGCCGCGATTTGCGCTAAAGAAGTACCGATACATTTAGAGACAAACGGCACGGTACGGGCAGCACGAGGTTCACTTCTAAGATATAAATCGTTTCACCTTTTACGGCAAACTGTACGTTCATTAAGCCGACAACACCAAGCTCTTTTGCCATGGCGACCGTTTGCGCGCGCATCACATCGCACAGCTCATCAGACAATGAGTAAGGTGGCAATGAACAGGCTGAGTCACCAGAGTGCACGCCAGCTTGTTCGATATGCTGCATGATACCGCCAATCACGACGTCTGTACCGTCGCTAACACAATCGACATCGACTTCGATTGCATCGTCTAAGAAGCGATCTAGTAGGACGGGCGCTTCGTTCGATGCTTGAACCGCCGTACGCAAGTAGTGTCTTAGCTCATCTTCGTTATAGACGATTTCCATCGCGCGGCCACCAAGGACATATGATGGGCGTACGACTAGTGGATAACCAACGTCTTTTGCTTTAACCAAGCCATCTTCTAAGCTGGTCGCTAAGGCATTGGTTGGTTGGACAAGGTTCAATTGCTGAATCATATGCTGGAAGCGTTCGCGGTCTTCAGCACGGTCAATCGCATCAGGCTAGTACCAATGATTTTTACACCAGCGGCTTCAAGAGAGCGAGCCAGTTTCAATGGCGTTTGACCACCAAACTGTACAATCACACCATCAGGTTTTCGATACGGACGATTTCTAGTACGTCCTCTAACGTGATTGGCTCAAAGTATAGACGATCAGAGGTGTCATAATCGGTTGAAACCGTTTCAGGGTTACAGTTGACCATGATGGTCTCGTAGCCGTCTTCGCGCATCGCAAGGGCGGCGTGTACACAGCAATAGTCAAACTCGATACCTTGACCGATACGGTTAGGACCGCCACCGATAACCATGATTTTCTTGTTATTCGTTGGGTTGGCTTCACATTCGCTATCGTAGGTTGAGTACATATAGGCGGTACTGGTGGCAAATTCTGCGGCACAGGTATCGACGCGCTTATAGACTGGATAGACGTTTAAGTCCCAACGTTTTTTACGTAGTTGCTTTTGTGAGACACCAAGGAGTTTTGCTAAACGCAAATCTGATAAACCTTTACGTTTAAAGCTGCGTAAGTTCTTCTCAGTTAAACCACCAAAACCCAATGCTTTCACCGTTGCTTCAGTTTTCACGATATCTTCGATTTGTACCAAGAACCATGGGTCGATTTTGGTTAGGTTAAATACTTCATCGACGCTCATACCGATACGGAAAGCATCCGCAATATAATAAATACGTTCAGGCGTTGGAATGGTTAAGCGATTGGTGATTTCGCTACGTGCCTTTTCAATGCTAACTTTCGATAAGTCAATTTGCTCATCAAAACCATCATTGCCAGTTTCCATACCACGTAATGCTTTTTGCATCGACTCTTGGAAGTTACGACCAATCGCCATGACTTCGCCAACCGATTTCATTTGGGTTGATAACACACTATCGGCTTGCGGGAATTTTTCAAAGTTAAAACGTGGAATTTTCGTCACAACATAATCAAGCGCCGGCTCAAAGCTGGCTGGCGTTTTGCCACCTGTAATGTCATTTTGCAATTCATCTAGCGTGTAACCAATTGCCAGTTTTGCCGCGATTTTAGCAATCGGGAAACCAGTGGCTTTTGACGCCAATGCTGATGAGCGTGACACACGTGGATTCATCTCGATGACGACCATACGACCAGTATCAGGGTTAATACCGAACTGCACGTTTGAGCCGCCTGTTTCAACGCCGATTTCACGCAGTACTGCCAATGAGGCATTACGCATGATTTGGTATTCTTTGTCGGTCAAAGTCTGTGCTGGTGCGACTGTGATTGAATCGCCAGTGTGCACACCCATTGGGTCAAAGTTCTCAATCGCACAGATGATGATACAGTTGTCGTTTTTGTCACGAACCACTTCCATCTCATATTCTTTCCAACCGATTAAAGATTCATCGATAAGCAATTGATGGTTTGGTGATAAATCAAAACCGCGCTCGCAAATCTCGATAAATTCATCGCGATTGTATGCGATACCGCCGCCTGAGCCGCCCATGGTGAACGAGGGACGAATGATACACGGATAGCCCATTTTTTCTTGGGTCGCAAATGCTTCTTCCATGGTCTCAGCGGTTTCAGCGCGCGGGCATTCAAGGCCGATACGCTTCATGGCTTTATCAAATAAGTTGCGATCTTCTGCCATCTCGATTGAGTCTTTGGTCGCGCCAATCAATTCGCAGTTATACTTGGTCAAGACGCCATGCTTGTCTAATTCTAATGCACAGTTTAGCGCCGTCTGACCACCCATGGTTGGCAAGATTGCGTCAGGGCGTTCTTTGGCAATGATTTGTTCAACCGTCTGCCATGTGATCGGCTCAATATAAGTCGCGTCCGCCATGGTAGGGTCAGTCATGATAGTTGCAGGGTTTGAGTTGACCAAGATGACGCGGTAGCCTTCTTCTTTTAGCGCTTTACAGGCCTGTGCACCCGAATAATCAAACTCACATGCTTGACCGATGACGATAGGACCTGCGCCTATGATAAGAATGCTTTTTATGTCGATACGTTTTGGCATAGTTAGGGCTACCTTCGTTAGTATGATATTTTAATTGATTTATATTCGGCTAAAATCGTATTTGAACAGTGCTATATTTTAATAAAGCAACACTTTAATAAAACGATATTTTGCGTGGCTCAGCTTAAACCATCATGCGTGATCTAAGCTGTATAACGAATACTTACTGTGTGCTAATGACTGATACTTAAAAGCTGATTAACTGCTTAAGCTTTAGCCTTTGCCATCATATCTGCAAACTTATCAAACAGTGGCGCGCAGTCATGCGGACCTGGGCTGGCTTCTGGATGACCTTGGAAGCTAAAGACTGGCTTGTTGGTCAGCTCGATACCTTGGTTGGTGCCGTCAAATAATGAGCGATGGGTAGATTTAACGTTATCAGGCAGCGTGTCTTCATCAACCGCAAAACCATGGTTCTGACTGGTAATCATAACTGTGCCAGCTGCTAAGTCTTGAACTGGATGGTTGGCGCCGTGATGACCGGTTTTCATTTTAATGGTGTTTGCGCCGCTAGCTAGACCAATCAGCTGATGACCTAAGCAGATACCAAAGGTTGGCACATCAGTTTTTTCAATGATATGACGCACGGCATCGATAGCATAGTCGCAGGCTGCAGGGTCGCCAGGACCGTTTGATAAAAAGATACCATCTGGGTTCATCGCCAGCACATCTGCGATAGGCGTTTGTGCAGGAACGACGGTTACATGACAGCCGCGGTCAACCAGCATACGCAGGATATTGGTTTTGCTACCGAAGTCGTAGGCGACGACATTGTATTTAGAATCGATGTGAGTGCCGAGTTGCTTAAAGAAGCCGCCAGTACCGCTATCATGGCTGCCAATGGCATCACGGTTAAGTAAGGTATCTGATAAATCCCACGTACCTGCTGTCCATTCGAACGTCTCTTTAGTACAGCATTCTTTTGCCAAGTCCATGCCTTCGATACCAGCAAACTCTTGTGCCAATTTGATGGCTTGTTGCTCGTCATCATGGCTAATTGTGTCGCCGTTGGATGCGGTCATAATACAGCCATTTTGTGCGCCTTTATCACGTAGTAGACGAGTCAATTGACGGGTATCAATCTCAGCGATTGCAACGGTATCGTTACGTGATAAATAGTCGCTTAATGATTCTGAGTTACGGAAGTTTGAGGTAACCATCGTTGCATCACGGATGATAAGACCGTCGGCCCATACTTGATGACCATTGCCAGACTCAGTGTCCTCGCTATTGGTACCAGTATTGCCGATGTGCGGATAGGTTAGGGTGACCAGCTGGCGCGCATAACTTGGGTCGGTTAGGATTTCTTGGTACCCTGTCATGGCTGTATTAAACACCACCTCACCGACACGATGACCGAGACTGCCGATACTCACACCGCGAAAAATCGTACCGTCTGCTAATGCCAAAATTGCTTGTATTTCTGCCGATGAATTCAAGGGTTGCCTCCGCTGTTATTAGTGAGTGCCATGATTTTCATGATGAAATTTTGGATTGAACGCGGCTTTTTGTATCGCAAAAATTGCTATTAATGGATACTAAAAAACACCTAAACCCAAAATTTTTCCACAAAAAAGCGAGAAGACATTATTGATGGAAACTACAAAACCCACTAGATAGTGAATAGGTAACTTGCATCATGTCCGCTCGCTTAGGCACAGATTTTGCGCATTATATACAATCTGCCCGCAGATAGCCAGCCGATTTTTAGATTGAAAAGTATGGCTTTAACTATTAGCCGTTAATAGCGCTGGATTTTCCCTTTTGGCTTTGCCACAATGGACAGCAAATCGAGATATCTGGTCTTTATGATTCGCTTTCATGACTAATTTTCATGACTGACCTATTTCATTACTATATATAACAAGGAGCCGTTATGATTTATCAATATTTAAACAAGGTGCCCGAATTCGCGGTACCTTTTAATGGTTGGGTCGCAGACTCAGCACGAGTAATAGGTGATGTCTATTTGGGTCATCAAGCTAACGTGTGGTTTGGTGCAGTGATTCGCGGTGATAATGAGCGCATTCATATCGGCGATTATAGTAATGTACAAGAAAACAGTGTCATTCATACTGATGCAGGCATTGAGGTCAAAATCGGCAACTATGTCACCATTGGTCATTTAGCGATGCTGCACGGCTGCGAAGTCGGTGACAATAGCTTAATTGGTATTGGGGCAGTGGTATTGAACAATGCCAAAATTGGCAAAAACTGTATCATTGGTGCCAAAGCTTTGGTCACCGAAGGCAAAGTTATTCCGGACAATTCTTTAGTGATGGGCGCACCAGCCAAAGTGGTGAAAACATTGACAGATGAGCAAGCAGCGATGTTGAAATTATCAGCAATGCATTATGCGGAGCGTTGTCAAAAATTTAAAACGGGCTTAACAGAAGTGGCCATGCCTGATTAAGCAGAAATTTATAAAGAATCCTTGAATTGTCTGATATTGATCTATTGTTTTTAAATAAATCAGGCAAACGTTTTTTACATAGAGAGGCTTTATACCATCAGCATCATGACCAGCCAAATGATGGCAAAAATGATAATACCAATAATCAGTCCGCGAAAAATATCGTGGCGTATAGAGTAGTCATTAAGGTAAGCGTTATGATTGGTTGTTTCGTTGATGTTGAGCGCATTGACGCTCTCAGCGCCAGCATTTTTACCAACGATAAAACCATGATTGCGCCCACGACCAACATAAATGGGGTGAATAACCAAAAAACGTCGCCATTACCTATACCAGCTATTGAGCGAATAACCACAATAGTAAGATCGATAAGTAAACCGCCAACGCCGTACATCACACCATTTAAGATCGCATACAGTATACGGTCGAAAGGTGATTGATAGCTTTTACCCAGCTGACGTTGTCTGATTTCTTTGATCGAACGGGCAGGGCGACGCGTTTTACTTGGCAAAACATTTTTGACATCAGGCGCTTCCATGCGATTCTCTATTTTTATGATGAAGTAAGCAAAACAGATACTAGGGCGTGTCACCATTTTTAGCCATTTAGGCGCTTTCGTTCAGAGTGAGGACACAGCCTAACCACAAGTTATATAAATAAAGTTACCATAATTTTATTTGGTAAACAGTAGTATTCAAGAAAAATTATTTATCTCCAAAGCGATGGTTATGAAAAACCAGTTGTATTTCTGTCCTTCAACAAACAATAATAAGGTCTCATTATGCAGGCAACACAAGCACAATTTTCTCCAAAAGAGCTGGCACTTTTTGATTTAGATCATACTTTGCTCGACGTCGATAGCGACTATTTATGGGGCGAGTATATCGTCAAACACGACCTCGTCGATGAAGCGCAATACCGCACGGCCAATCAAAAGTTTTACCAAGACTATATCGAAGGTACGCTTGATGCGACGGAATATAATGAATTTGTGGCGCAGTTTTTGAGTAGCTTACCGATGGATAGATTGCATGAGCTACGAGAAGACTATATTAAAAGTGAAATTGAGCCACACATACGCCCAAAAGCGATGGAAGTGCTTTGTCAGCATGTTGAAAAAGGTCATGAGGTGGTGATTATTTCTGCGACCAATGATTTTGTGGTTTCGGCTATCGCCAAGCGTTTTGGTATCGAAGGTGCCAATGTGTTATCAACGCCGCTTGAGATAAAAAATGAGCGCTATACGGGCAAATTGACAGACAAGCCAAACTTTAAAGAGGGTAAGATTTACCATTTGAATAAATGGTTAGAGAAGCAGCAATCAGCAGGCACGACTTTTGATAAAACTTATGCTTATTCAGATTCCAAAAATGACATTCCATTGCTTGAGTGGGCGGATGTGGCTATTTGTGTGTCACCCGACGATGCGCTACATGCTCATGCGTTGTCGCATCGCTGGGCGGTTGAGGATTGGTCGATTTAGGCTATTTAACGTTATTTAATATAAAGCCAGTCATAATTAGCCAACTATTTATTGTCAATCTCATTTAAAATAGCGCCATATCAGCGTGATATTTATTTAAAAAGACAGGAAACTTTATGGAAATCAATCCGTATCAAGAACGAATCAAAGATTTATCAGAGCGTGGGCAGGACTTGCGGAGGTATCTTTGACTTCGATGGTAAGCAAGAACGCTTAGAAGAAGTCAATTTAGAGTTAGAAAACCCCGAGCTATGGAATGATCCAGAGCGTGCGACTAAGATTAATAAAGAAAAAAGCCAGCTTGATGGCGTCATCGATGTTGTGGTGTCGCTTGAGAGCACATTGGAAGATGCGTCTGCCATGCTGGAGCTGGCGGTAGAAGCAGAGGATGAATCCTTGCTGGCGGATGTGCAAGCAGAGCTCGACAATGCGGAGAAACGCGTCGCGGATTTAGAGTTCCGCCGGATGTTTAGCGGTGAGATGGATCCTAATAACTGCTACTTGGATATCCAGTCGGGTAGTGGTGGCACCGAAGCGCAAGATTGGGCAGAGATGCTGTTGCGTATGTATACCCGCTGGGCGGAATCGCATGGCTTCAAAGTTGAAGTTATTGAAGTGTCTTCTGGTAGCGTGGCCGGTATTAAATCAGCAACGATTGAGATTAAAGGGGATTACGCTTTTGGTTGGTTACGTACCGAAATCGGCGTGCATCGCTTAGTCCGTAAATCACCATTTGATAGCAATAACGGTCGTCATACCTCGTTTGCTGCCGTTTTTGTGTCGCCTGAAATTGATGATAATATCGAGATTGATATCAATCCAGCAGATTTGCGTATCGATACTTATCGCTCATCGGGTGCGGGTGGTCAGCATGTGAACACGACCGATTCTGCGGTACGTATCACCCACGAGCCAAGTGGCGTGGTGGTCACTTGTCAGAACGAGCGTAGCCAGCATGGGAACAAAGCGACGGCGATGAAGTTGCTGCGTGCTAAGCTTTATGAGCTTGAAATGCAAAAACGCATGGAATCTCAGCAAGCGGTCGAGGATGGCAAGTCAGACGTCGGTTGGGGCAGTCAAATTCGCTCTTATGTACTCGATGATTCACGTATCAAAGACTTGCGTACTGGCGTTGAAACCTTTAATACTGGTGCGGTACTCGATGGCGACCTCGATCAGTTTATCGAAGCGAGCTAAAAGCAGGGTTGTAAAATAAAATAGTAACCAGGGCGTGTCTTCAATTCAATCGATGGTAATCTAAATAGGTTAAAAATGGCTAAGTCTTGCCAAACATCGTCAAATAGCTTGTTAATATCCCGATATTATCTGCACTATTTTTCTTGTTTGACGGCAACTTATCTCATTTTTATCACTATTTTTAAAATGAAGACACGCCCTAATATTTAATTAAGGAAAATTATGCCAAGCGTTAATAGTTATTTTGATAATAAAGTCACTTCTATTGCCTTTCAAACGGCAACTAAGCCTGCAACAGTTGGGGTGATGGAGATTGGTGAATACGAGTTTGGCACCAGCGAATTTGAAACCATGAGCGTGGTCAGTGGTGCATTGACGGTCAAATTGCCAGAAAGTGATGAGTGGCAAACCTTTAATGCGGGTGAGCAATTTATCGTTGAAGCCAATCAGAAGTTTCAAGTAAAAGTGGCAGTAGAAACGGCTTATTTATGTGTTTATGGTAAATAAGTATTTTTAGAGTAGTAGTCAACAGATTAACGCCAAGTGTTTAACGCTTGGCGTTTTTTATTTGCTCATTCATTGTAAGTCATAAGACAGGTAGTACAAATCATAGGTTTTTACGATACTGCACCATGTCTGTTTGAGTGGCGATGGCGTCATAGAGTTTGCGCCGTGGTGTTGCCCTCTTGTGTCGTCCAATACACACGGTTGCAGTTTTTACTATGAGCGAACTCATACACCTTTTCAGTCAGTACTCGTCCTACGCCTTGTCCGCGTACCTGTTCATTGACATATAAATCTTCTAAATAACAACACTCAGTGGTATTCCAAGTATTGGGGTGTAGCACCACATGGGTGATACCTACTAACTTGTCGTACTGCCAAGCACCAAAACCATAAATCGGCACGTTACTATCGAGCAAACTGTGCCACGTGTTTTGGATGGTACTTGATGGCAAACTGGTCTCATAAAATTGTAGATAGTTTTGCCACAAAGGTAACCAAAATTCGTAATCGTCTTTAGATAATGCTGCTATCTTTATAGAAGTATTTTTCATTGTGTTTTATTCAAATTAAATTGTTATTGTTATCAAATTATGGCTTAAAAGCTCATTATTTAGAACCTTTTTTAGCGTGTTTTTTTACACATTGATTACACTTTGCTCTTGGCAAATAAACAGCAAAAATAATCGTAATTCATTATGCTAAAACGACTATTTTATCAATCGAGTATGTATTATGGCGACGCTAAATGACCAAACAACCACGCATGACATACGCCATGATTATGAAAAACTCGCTCGCCTTGCTAATCTGCGCTATGTCAGTGATGATGAGCTTGGGTTTACGCGTAGGCGTTGGGGGCGCGGGTTTACTTATAAAGACGCCACAGGCAAAACGGTCAAAGACAAAGCCTTGCGGCAGCGTTTTAATGCGCTAGTGATACCGCCGATGTGGTCAGAGGTTTGGATATGCCAAGATGATAAAGCACTTGCAATCGACGGGGCGCGATGACAAAGCACGAAAACAGTATCTGTATCACCCTGAGTGGGATCGCGTACGTGACCAAGCCAAGTTCGATGCCATGATAGCTTCGCTAGAGCATTGCCGAATCTACGTGCACAAGTCGAAAAGGACTTGAAAGCCAAATCATTATCCCGTGAAAATGTCTTATCAGCAGTGGTCAAACTATTAGAAACGACATTGATTCGTATCGGTAACAGCCGCTATGCCAAGCTCAATAAAAGCTATGGTTTGAGTACTTTACGAAGTAAGCATGTGAGCGAAACTGATAACGGACTGGCGTTTGATTTTGTCGGTAAAAGTGCCAAAGAGCATCATATTGAATTGCAAGACGAGCGTTTGATTGAGATTGTACAGGCATGTTCTGATTTACCTGGTTATCAGATTTTTAAATATTTGGATGACGATGGTCACAAGCAAGTCGTCGACAGTAGCGATATCAATGACTATCTACGCATGCATACTAGCGGTCATAGTCATAGTCATAGTCATAGTCATGACAGTGAGATGTATAGCGGTAATTTATATAGCGCAAAGGACTTTCGTACTTGGATGGCCAGTGTCCTTGCTGCCAGTTACCTGCATGATGAGCTACAAAGCGCTCAGGGCAAAGCAATATTAGCCAGTGAACCTGATAGCAAAGAACGTCAGCAACTGGTGACTGATATGGTAAAAAGTGTCGCTGATGAGCTGGGCAATACCCCTGCTGTCTGCCGAACATCTTATATTAATCCCATTATTATAGAGCGCTTTTTAGCAGGGCAGTTCTTTGAACCTTATAAACAAGCGTGCCGTGGACGTACTAAACAGCATCAAAGTTATGAAGAAAAGGCGCTGCTGGGATTTTTAAGTGGCTGCTGAGTGCTTTGAAATAAATCTCCATCAAGAGTTTGTGATTGAATTATAAAAATGATACGTTATGTATTGAAATAAATATTAAAATGCGTTACTAATAGAGTCTATGCACATTGATATGTGCGAACAAGCAGAAAAAACAGTTGCTAGGATATGCCTGTTTTTCTGCTGACAATGCTCTTATTTCGCCCGTTACCTGCTATTGCTAAAGGATTAGCTTATGAACACCTCTTCTTCCGACCTATCATTCGTAAATACCGCTTCAAATCATACTGCACACCCGCCAATGAGCTACAGCGATTACTATCATAACTTTGATATGAACGCGCTATTAACAGAGATATTTGGCGAGCATTTAGAGGATCGCTTGAATGCTTATATGGCGTGCTGTGGTCGTCATGTGCGTGATGGTCGCGGTGATAATATTGCACTGGTGCATGAAGATACGTCGGGCAATGTAACGCGCATGAGCTTTGCTGAGCTTGATAAGGCAAGCGCACAAGTCGCCAATTTATTGTTGTCTTATGGCGTGCAAATTGGTGACCAAGTGGCGACCATGCTACCTCGCACTCCTGAGCTGCTCACCATTGTACTCGCGACTTGGCGGATCGGTGCAGTTTATCAGCCGTTATTTACCGCTTTTGGCTATGATTCGATTAAGTATCGGATGGACAAAGCCAATACCAAAGTGGTTTTTACCAATCAAGAAAATCGTGGCAAGTTTGACGACTTGGCCAAGCAAACCAAAATGGTGTTGGTTGGTAGCAAGGTAGATGCGCAAAGCTGGGGTGATGATAGCTACGCTGAAAAGGTTGCAACGCAGTCGCAAACGGTAGACGCGGTTTCATTAGATACTGATGCGCCATTTTTACAGATGTTTACCTCGGGTACGGTTGGCAAATCAAAAGGCGTTAGTGTGCCGCTAAGTGCGCTCTCAGCGTTTTATCTCTACATGCGCTATGCGATTGACTTGCGAGCGGATGATAATTACTGGAACATGGCTGATCCCGGCTGGGCATACGGTCTTTATTATGCGATTACAGGACCTTTGTTATTAGGGGTAACAACGTATTTTAATGAAGCTGGCTTTGATGCACAAAATACCCGCGACTTTATGGTACGTCATAAGATTAGTAATTTGGCGTCCTCACCGACAGCGTTTCGGATGATGAAATCGAGTGGCGTCTTTGAAGCTGCTCACAATGACAATAGTAATGACAATGAGGCTAAACTATCACTGCGCTGTGCCAATTCAGCAGGCGAGACCTTAAATACCGAAGTGGTCAATTGGGTTGAAACCTATTTAAACTGTAAAGTCTGCGATCAGTATGGGCAGACCGAGACGGGAATGACTTGCTGTGAGCATCATGCGTTAGCACATGAATGTCCGGTTGGCTCGATGGGCATGGCGCTACCGGGGCATACACTCGTTGTATTAGATGATGATATGAATATATTAGCTGATGGCGAACAAGGACAGCTTGCCGTAGTGGTCAGTCAATCGCCCGCGTTTTATTTCCGCGGCTATAGCTGGAACGAAAAAGACGCTTTCGCTGATGATTACTATTTAACAGGCGACGTGGTTGAGCGTCACAGTGATGGCAGCTATTGGTTTTCAGGGCGTGATGACGACATTATCATTACCGCAGGTTACCGCGTTGGACCAACCGATGTCGAAAACACCGTGCTGGAGCATGAGGCAGTCGCAGAGTCAGCGGCAGTTGGCGTGCCAGACGAAGTGCGTGGTCATACCATTAAGTCGTATGTGGTGCTAAAAGACGGTATCGAAGGCACAGACGAGATTGCCAAAGAAATTCAAGACTTAGTCCGCAGACGTCTATCAACTCACGCTTATCCGCGCGAAGTTGAGTTTGTGAAAGAGTTGCCCAAAACCCCAAGTGGTAAAATTCAGCGCTTTTTGCTGCGCAGTTTATCTGCGGCTTAATAAAGCGCAATGCATTCATATTGTCAGGTTAAGATAGAAATCGATGACTGATAAAAATAACAGTAAAAACATTAATGAAAGGAATAATTATGCACATTGAACAACGGAGCTTTTTGGTCACAGGCGGTGCATCAGGTTTGGGAGAGGCAGTGGTTCGTGCTATTGTCAATCAAGGCGGTAACGTCGTCATCGCAGATCTTAATGAATCAGCAGGGCAAGCACTGGTAGACGAGCTAGGTGACAATGCGCGTTTTACACGCTGTGATGTGACCAGTAGTGATGAGGTACAAGCGGCTGTGGATACGGCTGAAAAAGAATTTGGCGGCTTACAGGGGTCTATCAACTGTGCGGGCATCGCTGTGGTACAAAAGCTGCTGGACCGTGATAATAACCCAGCAGATCTCGATGCTTTTAGTCGCGGCGTCAATATTAATCTTGTCGGTTCCTTTAATGTCGCGCGTTTGGTCGCAGCCAGTATTGCAAAGCGTGTAGCAAATGCCAATAACGCAGACAGCTCCATAGAGAAGAACGCTGATAATGGCGTCATTATTAATACGGCTTCTATTGCCGCTTTCGATGGGCAAGTAGGACAAGCAAGCTATTCATCGTCTAAAGCGGGGGTCGTCGGTCTGACCTTGCCGCTAGCACGTGAGCTGGCACGTCATGGTATTCGCGTCATGACTATCGCGCCGGGCGTCTTTGCCACACCGATGATGGAGACCATTCCTGAAAAAGCACGCGAACAACTAGAGGCGGGCGTACCTTATCCTAAGCGTCTGGGCACCCCCAATGAGTTTGCCAAGTTGGTCATGCATATCATTGATAATGCCTATCTCAATGGAGAAGTCATTCGCTTAGATGGCGCGATTCGTATGGTGTAATGGTATTAACGAAGTTTTTATGTTCAAAAGATCCTAGGGTGTGTCCTCATTTTAAAAAGGGTGATAAAAATGAGATAAATTGCTGTCAAACAAGGAAAGTAGCGCAAATAATATCGAGATATTAATAAGCTATTTGACGATGTTTGGCAAAATTTAGCTATTTTTAGGCCATTTAGAAAGTAAACGATTGAATTGAGGACACGCCCTAATGTTATCCATGAAATTTTCACAAAAACTGGCATAGTGCTTTGGTAAGTTAATAGCGTGGTATGTTGCCATTTCACTTTCTAACGCTAAACGGAGTTATTAAAGCCTATGTCATTTCTTTCTCTACATTTTAGTAAAAAGCCGCGTCGATTGTTTGTTGTGATAGGACTGGGACTGACCACCATTATGAGCACCAGTGCGATAGGGTATGTCAAAACAACCTCCTCGGATGCAAAAATTACAGGCAATAATGGTCAGCCTATTTCTAGTACGGTGGTTATCGATAAAGTTTTTGTCGATAAATCCGATCGTATTTTGCAGCTATTGAGTGGTGATAAAGTCATTAAGTCTTATCGTATTGCGCTAGGGGATAGTCCGGTTGGTCATAAACAGCAGCAAGGCGATGAGCGCACACCCGTGGGGGTGTACATCTTAGATTATAAGAATGAGAACTCTATTGCCCATCGCTCCATCCATATAAGCTACCCCAATGCTGCGGACAAAGCTCGGGCACGATCACGCAGCGTCCATCCTGGTGGCGATATTATGATTCATGGGCAGATGAACGGCTTCGGTCATCTAGCGTGGATTAACCAACAACGTGATTGGACCGATGGTTGCATTGCGGTTACTGATAATGAGATGGATGAGATTATGGCGGCAGTTAAGGTTGGTACATCGATAGAAATTGTAGAATGAGCGTTATGTTAATGCTGGCTATCGTGTAGTAAATTTCTAGCAGCTACAGCGCATTAGAATCTCTGCTATAACTGTCTCTTGCTTGCCTTTCATTGTTGAGTAAGCTTCTCTTTTAGTTGTTTTTTTATTTATTCTCTTGAAATATTCTCTTAGTGTGCCTATTGATCGTTTGTGATAATATCATTGCTATGGGTAAGGTTTTTACCTATATAAAATCTTACTATTTTTCAGTATTTACTAATAAGTCATAGATATTGATTGACAACTTGCACAAGTAGGTTGAAATCTTGTATGTTATACCCTATATATATAACAACTAACGGTGATTGAAACACGATAAAATTGACGATAAGCGCTATGTTTTAAATGCGGCGCGTTCGGTATTTTATGTTGCATCCACTGACTGATAATACTAATTATAATTAAGGACACAATTATGAGGTTCGAAAAATTTACCCAGAAACTACAATCAGCCATTCAAGAAGCACAGAGCCTAGCATTAGGACGTGACCATACAGGTATTGATCCTGTGCATCTGCTTGCAGTATTGCTACAGGATGAGTCTAATTTATCTATCTGCCAACAAGCAGGCGCGTCTATCCCTGCGCTAAAGAATGGTGTGGCAAAGGCGCTCGACAATCAAGCAACGATTAGTGAGCCAACAGGTGATGTGAATTTAAACCCAAATTCGGTTAAAATTTTGAACTTGGCAGACCGTCAAGCGCAGAAAGAAGGCGATGATTTTATCGCCACTGAATGGGTGATGTTGGCGCTCGCTGAGCAAGGTGAAACCAAAAAGATATTTGAGAGTGCGGGCGTAACAGCGAGTAAATTAAAAGCTGTCATTGAGCAATTGCGAGGTGATGATACCGTGAATAATCAAAATGCTGAAGATCAGCGTGATGCGCTGAATAAATATACGATTAACTTAACTGAGCAGGCGGAACTTGGTAAGCTTGACCCTGTGATTGGTCGCGATGAAGAGATTCGTCGTACCATTCAAGTACTGTCACGTCGTACCAAAAATAATCCAGTACTGATTGGTGAACCAGGTGTTGGTAAAACGGCTATCATTGAAGGTTTGGCACAAAAAATCATCAATGGTGACGTACCAGAAGGACTACGCCGCAAAGAAGTGTTGTCGTTAGATTTGGGCTCATTGATTGCGGGTGCAAAATTCCGTGGTGAGTTTGAAGAGCGACTCAAAGCGGTACTCAGCGACTTATCAAAGCAAGAAGGCAATGTCATCTTATTTATCGATGAGTTGCATACTTTAGTAGGTGCTGGTAAAGCCGATGGCGCGATGGATGCTGGTAATATGCTAAAACCTGCGCTTGCGCGTGGTGAGCTACACTGTGTCGGTGCGACAACTCTCGATGAGTATCGCCAGTATATCGAAAAAGATGCGGCTCTTGAGCGTCGTTTTCAAAAGGTACTGGTCGATGAGCCAACGGTCGAAGACACCATTGCGATTTTGCGTGGTCTAAAAGAGCGTTATGAGCTGCATCACGGTGTTGATATCCAAGACAGCGCGATTATTGCTGCTGCGCGGATGAGCCATCGTTATATTACCGATCGCAAGCTGCCAGATAAAGCGATTGACTTGATTGATGAAGCGGCGAGTCGTTTACGTATGGAGATGGACAGCAAGCCTGAAGCCTTAGGTAAGCTTGACAGTCGCTTGATTCAGTTGAAAATGCAGCGCGAAGTGCTCAAAAATGAAGAAGACGCTGGTGCACAAGCCGAGCGTAAAGTGCTTGATGCACAAATTGAAGAGCTAGAAAAAGAGTACGCTGACCTTAATGAGATTTGGCAAGCAGAAAAAGCCTTGGTCAAAGGCAGTCAGCAGCTAAAAGACGAGCTTGATAAAGCGCGTATCGCCTATGACAAAGCCAGTCGTGAAGGTGATTACGAGACTATGAGTAAGCTGCAGTATGAAACGATTCCGCAGCTTGAGCGCCGCATTACTGAGTCTGACTTGGCAGAACAAAAAGAGCAGACAGGCGAAGGTAGTGGTGTAAAACTACTACGTAATAAAGTCACGGATAATGAAATTGCCGAAGTCGTAGCGGCAGCGACAGGTATTCCTGTGAGTAAAATGATGCAAGGCGAGCGTGACAAGATGATAGCGATGGAAGAAAAGCTTCATGAACGCGTCATCGGTCAAGATGAAGCAGTCGAAGCGGTAGCCAATGCGGTACGCCGTAGCCGTGCTGGTCTGTCTGATCCGAATCGCCCTTCAGGTTCGTTCTTATTCTTAGGACCAACGGGTGTCGGTAAGACTGAATTGACCAAGTCACTAGCGAACTTCTTATTCGATAGTGAGGATGCGATTGTTCGTATCGACATGAGTGAGTATATGGAGAAGCACAGTGTCAGTCGTTTGGTGGGTGCGCCTCCAGGTTATGTGGGCTACGAAGAAGGTGGCGCATTAACGGAAGCTGTACGCCGTAAGCCTTATAGTGTGATTTTGTTTGATGAAGTTGAAAAAGCGCACCCTGATGTGTTCAATATCTTGCTACAAGTATTGGACGATGGTCGCTTAACGGACTCACAGGGTCGCGTGGTGGACTTCAAAAACACGGTCATCATTATGACCAGTAACTTGGGTTCGCACAAAATCCAAGAGATGGTCGGTGAAAGTTACGAAGATATCAAAGCTGAGGTGATGGAATCAGTTGGGCAGCATTTCCGCCCAGAGTTTGTCAACCGTATCGACGAGATTGTGGTATTCCATCCGCTCGGTATGTCACAGATGTCAGGTATTGCTGCGATTCAGTTGGATCGCTTACGTCAGCGCTTGCATGAGCGTGAGATGGATATTGAGTTATCAGCTGATGCGATGAACAAACTGGTTGCGATTGGTTATGATCCTGTCTATGGCGCACGCCCGCTAAAACGTGCGATCCAACAGGAGATTGAAAACCCATTGTCATTGAAGCTATTGGCTGGTGATTTTGGCGCAGGAGATATCATCAAAGTCGATGTCGGCGCAGATGATAAGTTGGTGTTTGAGAAACGTAGCATGAATTAATATCTAACCCTAACTGACCGTGGTTTAAAACAAACCTCTTACTTGCCTATTTTTTCTACAGGCGGGTAAGGGGTTTTTTTGTGCGCTATTATTATTTACGGTTTGAGTGCTTTGACTATGTTATAAATAAACTAAGCACTGAAAACTAAACACTAGGAATAAGACATCAACAGTTACGGAGACGACAAAATGACGATCATCAGTATGCAGCACCTAAGCACGCCATTAATGTTACCGATAATGATCAGCGCACTGCTGTTTAGTGCTCCTGCTTGCTCCAATCAAACTGCCGTCAATACTCATGAAGACCTAACAGACTATAAAGAAGGGCAAGCTTCTGCTAGTGAATCGCTAGCAAGTACCGAAAAACCCGCCTTTATCACTAAAAAAATAGCCACGTTTGATGAGCCTTGGGCAATGACAGCATTACCTGCCGTTAATAATGAGCCCCCTAAATTACTTGTCACCCAAAAGACAGGCGAGTTATTCATTGTTGAGACGGCAACAGGTGCCAAGACAACCATCAGTGGTATACCGAAGGTGGCTTATGGTGGGCAAGGTGGTCTTGGCGATATCGTTCTTGCACCAGATTTTGCTACTGCTAATCATGTCTATATGAGCTACGTTGAAGCAGGGAATGACACTGATAATAATAAATTTGGCGCTAAAGTCATCAAAGCGACATTGATAGGATTGGATACAGCCAAGCCTCGTTTGCAGGATCTTACGCCCATTTGGGAGCAAATACCGAAAGTAAAAGGGCAGGGGCATTATAGTCATCGCTTGCTTTTCTCGCCTGACGGAAAATATTTATATATCAGTCAGGCGAGCGCCAAGAAAAAACACCAGCACAGGATATGAGCGTCAATTTGGGCAAAATTATTAGGTCAAATCTTGATGCTCAGTGCCAGCAGACAATCCTTTTGTAGATAATAGCAATGACATTGCCGCACAGTTTTGGAGTATAGGACATCGTAATGTATTGGGTATGGCGTTCGATGAAAAAGGTAGGCTTTGGGCGCATGAGATGGGACCACGGGGCGGTGATGAATTTAATCTCATTGAAAAAGGTCATAACTACGGCTGGCCAATCGTATCAAATGGGCGTAACTATACAGGCACGGATATTCCTGACCATGAGACGCGTCCTGAGTTTACGCCGCCCAAAATTAGTTGGACGCCAGTGATATCACCCTCATCGATGAGTATTTATAACGCTGGAAAATATAATGATTTCCCAGCGTGGCAAGGTAATGCGCTCATTAGTGGTTTATCCTCTAAAGCGCTGATAGTCGTCGATTTTGATGAAAATAGCCGCGCGACTGAGCGCTATCGCTATGATATGGGCGAGCGTATTCGTAGTGTGTTAAATGTAGATGGACAAGTTTGGGTATTAGAGGACGGCAATGCTAGCAGATTATTACAATTAATACCGCAGTAACCATCAATAGCAGTTGCTTTTCAAGCGTTTTCACTATTGTAGGGTAGACTACTAAATGGTTTTGGTCTATTTCTGTCAATAAGAAAAACGTAAATAGTTAATTAGATTTGATAGTTAAGAGGTATCTTGTTAAGGTATTCTTCCTAAAAAACTAAGGCTAACAAACAAATGGATCATGTAAAAGTTGGCAGGTTAGGCCCTTTTCCACGGGTAAGTAAACCTGTGTTTATTACTTCAGCGCTACTTATCGTTGGATTTATTATCTTTGGTGCTTTCTTTACTGAAACCGCTGGTGCACTATTTAGCTTTTTGCAGAATTTTATTACGGATAAGTTCGGCTGGATGTTTGTTATATTAATGAACGTTGCGCTGGTATTCTGTATTTATCTAGCAGCGAGCCGTTATGGTGACATCCGTTTAGGTCAACAAACAGAAAAACCGCAGTACAGTTTGTTTTCTTGGATAGGGATGTTGTTCTCTGCTGGTATCGGTATTGGACTGGTATATTGGGGGACGGCTGAGCCCTTGTATCACTTTATGGCACCACCACTCGGTGAGGCGGAAACAATAGAAGCGGCCAAGCAAGCCATGAGTATCTCATTTTTACATTGGGGACTACATGCTTGGGCGATTTATACCATTGTGGCATTGGCGCTGGCTTACTTCCACTTTCGCCGTGGACTGCCATTGTCGATTCGCTCGACGCTATACCCGTTATTAGGCGAGAAAATATATGGTCGCTGGGTCATACGGTGGATATTCTAGCCGTGTTCGGCACGATGTTTGGTGTGGTAACTTCCTTAGGTCTAGGGGTTATGCAGATCAATTCAGGTCTTGAAAATTTATTCGGTATACCAAATTCTTTAACCGTACAGTTTATTATTATTGCCTTTGTGACCGCATTGGCATGTGGCTCATTGATGCTTGGTCTTGATAAAGGTATCAAGCGCCTAAGTGACATTAATATGGGTTTTACAGGTGTGCTCTTGGCCTTTATGGTCATCTTAGGACCAACCTTATTTATTTTTGATAGTTTTATAGAAAATATTGGTAATTATGTCGTTGCCATGATTCCGTTATCAACATGGGGCGAGGCTTATAGTAATACGGATTGGCAGAGTGGTTGGACGATATTCTATTGGGCGTGGTGGGTAAGTTGGGCACCGTTTGTCGGCGTATTTATCGCTCGTATCAGTCGCGGTCGTACCATTCGTGAGTTTGTATTGGGTGTATTATTGATTCCAATGCTGATTTTGTTTTTCTGGTTCACCACTTTCGGTGGTGTCGCTATCCATATGGAGCTTTTAGCGGCGCTTGATCCGGCTATGGCCAGTCCAGGATTGGTGGAAGCGGTGCAAGCAGATACGGGTAGCGCTATTTTCAAGCTGGTTGAGTATTATCCATTCGCGAAACCAATTACCTTGCTCATCGTTGTTATGATTGTTTTATGGTTCGTGACTTCATCGGATTCAGCAAGTTTCGTCATTGATATGTTGACGGCGGGCGGCGATACCAACCCACCTAAGATTCAACGTTTATTTTGGGCGATTATGGAAGGTTTGATTGCCGCTATATTGTTAGCAGCAGGCGGATTAGGCGCATTGCAAGCCGCCGCTATTGTGGCTGGACTGCCATTTGCTTTAGTGATATTTGTCATGATGTATGCCTTACTTCGTGGCTTAAGCCGAGATCGATTGATACTGTATCGCGCTCAGCAGCACTTTATCACCGAAGAATCTGCAGATCATAATTCAGCCAATGAGTTTGCTGATGAGCACTTGTTAAAAGGACCGCCTAAAATCGTGAAAGGTGATTAGCAGATTATATATATCAGCTTTAATACTGTTTTTATTAAATGAATCAGGCAGTTAGCTTCTTCTTTTTTTACGTAAAAATACAATATAACAATTGTGATTTGAAATCCTAAGATGCATCGTTATCTTAGGATTTTTTTATTTGTTGACCAATAGCAAGGTTATAAAGTGTCTGATTCGATTTGATAGTTGTGCAGTATCTTGTTAAGGTGAGCCCCTTCAAAAATTGAGATGACTAAATGGATCATGTAAAAGTTGGCCGCTTAGGCCTTTTCCGCGGGTAAGTAAACCTGTGTTTTTAACTTCAGCGTTATTAATTCTTGTGTTCATTATTTTTGGTGCTCTTTTTAATGAGCAAGCAGAATTGTTGTTTGGTCATGCCAAAGCATTCGTGTCTTTGCGTTTTGGCTGGTTCTTTATTGTGGTGGTCAACTTAACGTTGGTGATGAGTATTTACATGATATTTAGTCGTTATGGCGATATCAGGCTTGGTCATCAAAATGAAAAACCAGAATACAATCTAGTCTCTTGGATCGGCATGCTATTTTCCGCGGGTATCGGTATTGGCCTGCTTTACTGGGGTACGGCTGAACCCTTGTATCATTTTATGGCGCCGCCGCTAGGAGAAGCTGAAACAGTGGCTGCCGCCAAGCAAGCGATGAATATCTCGTTCTTGCATTATGGTTTACATGTGTGGGCGCTCTATGGCATGGTCGCGTTGTCATTGGCTTATTTCCATTACCGAGTGGGCTTACCGCTGGCCATCCGTTCGACACTATATCCTATATTGGGCAAAAAGATTTATGGTGGCTGGGGTCATACGGTCGATACACTAGCGGTATTTGGTACGATGTTTGGAGTAGTGACCACTTTAGGTCTTGGGGTATTGCAAATTAACTCAGGTCTTGAGACCTTATTTGGCATACCCAATAATATTACAGTGCAAATTATTTTGATTGCCTTAATCACTATGTTGGCAGGTCTGTCTCTATTTATGGGGCTAGATAAAGGGATTAAGCGCTTAAGTGATACCAATATATTATTTACTGTGATATTGCTCAGCTTTGTGATTATTTTAGGCCCGACCCAGTTTATCTTTAATAGCTTTGTAGAAAATATTGGCAATTATTTGCATCAAATTGTGCCATTAGGTCTTTGGACAGAATCGTATGATGGTCAAGAAAATTGGCAAGCATCATGGACGATTTTCTATTGGGCATGGTGGATAAGCTGGTCGCCTTTCGTCGGTGTGTTCGTGGCTCGTATCTCTCGTGGTAGAACCATTCGTGAGTTCATCTTAGGGGTGTTATTAATTCCTATCACCATCTTATTCTTATGGTTCACGGCTTTCGGTGGTTCAGCCGTTAATATGGAATTAATGGCAGCCGCTGATCCCAACCTCATCAGTCCTGGCTTGATTGAGGCTGTCCAAGCAGATACTGGCAGTGCCATTTTTAAGCTGATGGAATCTTATCCATTTACGTCAGCTTTGAACTTGCTTATCGTAGTGATGATTGTGCTTTGGTTTGTCACGTCATCGGATTCTGCCAGTTTTGTGATTGATATGTTGACCTCAGGTGGCGATGCCAATCCACCAAAAATTCAGCGCCTATTTTGGGCGGGTACAGAGGGTGTCATCGCTGCCGTACTATTAGCAGCAGGTGGCTTGAGTGCGCTACAAGCGGCTTCCATTGTGTCAGGTTTCCCTTTTGCGATTGTGATAGTCGTTATGATGTACTCCTTATTACGCGGCTTGAGTCGAGATCGTTTGATACTGTATCGCAACCAGCAATGGTTTGTCACCGAAGAGTCAGCAGAGCATAATTCGGCCAATGAGTTTCGTGATGAAGATTTGCTGACAGGTCCACCTGATATTGAAAAACCTGAAGGTTAGATTTTATCGATCTAAAAGATCATAAAAAGCACCCGCCTATGATTAAGCGGGTGCTTTTTTATATGATTTAATTGTCTTTTTTAGTTTGATATAAAGTATTTACACAAAGTTATGAAGCCAAAGTTATAAAGCAAGGTTATGAGCACTGTCCTTTGACATAACCTACTGCCGCCGTTGTGCCACATGCCGAGCATGAGTTGCCCGCAGTGCGATAACTAAATCCTGAGCTGGTTTTTACTTTGACACACACAGGATCATATTGCGCGGTACACATCGTTTGCTCAGGGTTGTAAGGTGGGCATTTGATGAAAGGGTTGTCGCTGTTCTGTTGGCTGTGCCCAGTGCTATGAATAGGGGCGGTGTCAGGCGTATCGATGCTTTGGATGTTATTACAGCCAGCTAAAGCCATAGTAACTAATAACCCTAATAATGACAGGCATGATCGCCATGATTTGAATAAGTGGTTCATAATCATATGTCCTTATAAATAGTGTTCGGTAAGTCCCTGTTATCGATAGCTGGTTGCAACCATGTGATGAACAAGGTAGTTTTAATTGATAGTAGCCTATTTATCAGCAGTCATCTACCAAATCATGATTAATAAAAAACCCAAGCCTATGATTAAGCTTGGGTTTGAGCATCACTATAGTCATTCCACTATAAAAATATTACTGCGTTAATCTCGCTTGAAGTATTAAATATACGTCTACACTCGGTTGCCTTGTACTACTTTTAAATTGAAATGACTATACCAGCCGTTTTATAAATATCAGCTAAAGGCGATAGAACTATTTGGCTGCTTTGTCATCTTGATTAAGCTGAACATATTTATCAAAATTCTGCGCATAATCAGTCAGGTTGTCGCTCAGCATTTGGCGATACTGTTTGACATAAAATTCAACGATATCATCTTTTTCTTTGGCAAAGTCATCGCCTTTGACAAAGCCGATAGAAGCGACAGATGCGCTATAACGTGCGGCTGCATAAAGTAGTGATGCACCTACTTGTCCTGAATGCGCTTCAGAACCCAACTGACTGTTTGCGATACCAATAATGGCATCAGCACGTTGGTAAAATGCTTGCATTTCAGGGGTAATCTCAATGTTAGCGTCAACATTGCTTTCTTGAATGCTGTTGTCTTGCATATTGTCTTTAGACATAAGCGACTCCTAATAAGTGTCGGTAATTTTAAATTTATAAAGAAGGTTTGTAAGGGGTGCAACGTTATATTTTTACAAACCAGCGTCTGCTTTTAAGATCTCAGCTTTGTCTGTTTTTTCCCACGTAAAAGCAGTTTCAGAGCCAGGACGACCAAAATGACCAAAAGTCGCCGTTTGCTGATACATTGGTTGTAATAAGTTTAGCATACGGGTAATGCCATAAGGGCGCAGATCAAAATGGGTGCGAATCAGACGGATGATTTCATCATTGCTGATTTTATTCGTGCCAAAAGTATTGACCGAGATAGAGGTTGGTTCAGCGACACCAATGGCATAGCTGACCTGTATTTCACAGCGCTCAGCAAGTCCTGCCGCAACGATGTTCTTAGCCACATAACGCACGGCGTACGCAGCACTGCGATCGACTTTCGATGGATCTTTACCACTGAATGCACCGCCGCCATGACGCGCCATACCGCCATAAGTATCAACAATAATTTTACGACCTGTCAATCCAGCATCACCTACAGGCCCGCCGATCACAAACTTACCCGTTGGGTTGATATGATAGCGTGTGCCAGCATGTAATAATTCAGCAGGCAATACTTGTTTGATGATAGATTCCATGATCGCTTCTTGCAGGTCTTTTTGCGAGATACTTGGATCGTGTTGCGTTGATAGCACCACAGCATCAATGGCAACAGGCTTGCTACCATCATATCTTAAGGTCACTTGTGCTTTGGCATCTGGACGCAACCACGGCAACTCGCCTGCGCGGCGCAGCTCAGATTGGCGTTCCATCAAGCGATGAGCAAATTCTATAGGGGCTGGCATTAATACGTCAGTTTCATTGCTGGCATAGCCAAACATAAGACCTTGGTCACCTGCGCCTTGCTCTTCAGGATCGCTACGATCGACACCTTGAGCGATTTCAGGAGATTGTTTGCCGAGCATATTGATGACCGCGCATGTTTCGCCATCAAAGCCTAAGTCAGAGTGGTGGTAACCAATACCGTTTACGGTATCACGCACGATACGCTCAACGTCGATATTTGCCGTCGTGGTGACTTCACCTGCTAGTATCACAGCACCTGTTTTAACCAAGGTTTCGCATGCCACGCGTGCATGCAAATCTTCACGTAAGATGGCGTCAAGGATGGCATCTGATATTTGGTCAGCCATTTTATCAGGATGACCTTCGCTCACAGATTCTGAGGTAAATAAGTTGTATTCACGCATAATGGGATCGCTTAATTGCAGGGACTGTATTCTACGAACTCAGTCATTATTAAATGTATATAAAAATAAAAGGCGAAAACGAATAAAAAAATTAGCACATTTTACCGTGTATCGAGGTAAAACTCTAGCGATGGATAATACTAAGAAGTAACTAGGCATGGATTAACCATGGTAAAAGTCATCAATCTTGCTATTTTCTTGCCAGCGATATTCAGTATAGTGAGCGATCTGGCGCGCCGTATCGATGTCATGTCTATCGGCGATAAAACCAAGCGCCATGTCCATACCTGCACTGACACCTGAGGACGTATAAAATTTGCCATCAACAACCCAGCGTGCTTGCTCGGCCCAATGGACTTTGTCAGATTGCGCTATCACCCATTGCCATGACAGTTTATTAGACGTTGCGCGCTTGTCATCTAAGACGCCAGCCTTAGCCAACAATGCGCTACCCGTACAAACGCTAAGTACCCAATCGGCATGGTCAACCAAGATTGTTAACGTCTGCAAAAATGATCTGTGATTGATTTGCTGGCGAGTACCCATGCCGCCAACCATCAATAAGATATCAGTCTGATGCGCTAACTCGCTAACAGTGACTGTCTGCATCGCAACGCCATGCTTACTATGGATAATGCCGCCGTTTAAGGAGGCAAATTGCAGACGATAATGCTCAGATAAGCAGCCAAACATCTCGATAGGTCCAAATAGATCCAAAGTCTCAAAATCATCGAATAATAGCGCGGTCAGTGTCTGCATCTGGCTTCCTAGTTTTTAAATAATGTTTACAAAAGTAAGTGGGCGTCTACTGCTTTTTTAACCACGCTATTCATATAAAGTAGATCAATTAAACCTTTTATAACTAGAGCCGTTATCGTTCTAAAAATTATAGCTCCAAAAACTTGGCTTTGTCTTTAAACATACATTCGTCATAAACAGGACACGCCCCGCATTTGGGTGTACGGGCTTGGCAGGTATAGCGCCCGTGCAAAATAAGATAATGATGCGCATCCACGATGAAGTCCTCTGGGATACGCTCGACCAGCTTATTTTCAACGATCAAGACGTTCTTGCCAGTAGCCAGCCCCGTACGATTACCTACCCGAAAGATATGAGTGTCGACCGCCATGGTTGGCTGACCAAAGGCAGTATTTAACACCACATTGGCGGTTTTGCGCCCGACGCCAGCGAGAGACTCTAAATCTTTACGGTTATCAGGGACGGTGCTATTAAATTTCTCAATTAAATCATGGCAAGTTTTGATGACATTTTTGGCTTTGGCATTATATAAGCCAATATTTTTGATATAAGATTTTAGACCGTCTTCACCCAATGCCAAGATTGCTTCAGGTGTATTGGCAACGGGATATAACTGCTGGGTGGCAATATTGACGCTCACATCCGTCGCCTGCGCAGACAAGATGACCGCGATCAGCAGCTCAAAATTACTCTTATAATTCAATTCCGTAACTGGCTCATCAATCGTCGCTGCCAGCTTTTCAAAAAATGGACGCACGTCACGATTGGGCATTCGTCTCGATGGCGGGGTATCGGCAGTTTTATGTTTGACGGTTTTACTCATAGTATTCTTACTATTTTTTGGCTATTGATAGTTAATAACTGATACAAGATATCGGGATAAATGCATTTTAGCGATGTTGGGTAGACTGTCTAACAAATGATAATTACGCTATTAAAGCTGACTTAACTCTACTTGCAACGCGTCAAGCTCTACTTGTTTGCTCTCATTTGGACGGACACTTAGCTGCTTTTCTAGCTTTTTAATTTTACTACGAAGCTTCGCTGCGGCAATAGTATTTTTGGCCTGCGCTTCGCTGATATTCAACGATTGACTAGCGGCATTGTTCAGTTTTGCTTCAACCATGCTGACCACAGGTCTACTATTGCTACTATCAGCCAGCTGCTCGGTGACGCGTCTTAAATGAGTATGATAGCGCTGTCTTAAATCTTCTTGCTCTGTGGTACGTTCAGAGCTAGACAGCTCCCTTTCAACAGTGACCAAATCGATGCAGTCAACTGGACAAGGAGCGATGCAAAGCTCGCAGCCGGTGCATAAATCCGTAAAGATAGTATGCATGTGCTTACCAGTACCGACAATAGCATCGACTGGGCAGGCAGGTATACATTTGGTGCAGCCGATACAGTCATCTTCACGGATCACCGCACGTACCTCAGTCGGACGTTCAGAGGTCGCATCTATTGGCCACTGAGAAGGCGCAGCGCTAAGTATCGCTTCATGACTATCTATATGAATAATTTGAGCAATGGCCTTGGTAACGGGTTGACCACCGGGTACACATTTATTGTATGGCTCATTGTCTAACACGATAGCGGCGGCATAAGGTAAGCAGCCGTCTGGGTGCTCGCAAAGCCCACATTGTGTTTGCGGTAGACAAGCATCAATATATGAGATTTTCGCTTGTATGTCCGCAGGTAAGCGCTCTATATCCAAAGTGTCGAACAAGATTGGCAAATTGGTGAGACGGATGTGGGTGCTATTTTTACTAGTGGTGCTTTGCATATGCTTTAAAACCTTAATATCAGTGCTAAGTGCTAAGTGCTAAGTGCTAAGTGTGCTCTGAGCGCTGACATTAGAATAATAGGATAATAACGATATTGATAAATGCTGCATTGATATTATAGATTAAAGCAAAATACCTTGCTCATTGGCAATTTGTGCAATCAGCTCGTAAGCAATGCTACCTTTTGAGGGTATTTTTGGCAAATTTGACAGATCAAAAAAATCGGCGTGCGACAGCTCATCTTCTTGGATAACAATTTCGCCAGCTGCGTAAGAAGCACGAAAGCCTAGCATTAAATTAGACGGAAATGGCCATGGCTGACTGCTGACGTAACGAATATCTGATAGGCTGATATTTACCTCTTCTGCCACTTCACGCACCACCGCGTGTTCTAGGCTTTCACCCACTTCTACAAAGCCTGCAATCAAACCGTATAGTAACGGTTGTGGCGACTGTAATAAATGAGGCGCTGTTTTTTGCTGTCCATAACGATGATGATGGGCTAGCAAAATCTGCATTTCACCGGTTTGCGGATTCGGGCGAGTAATAGCTGTGATGACACAGGGTTGTACACGTGGGTATTGGCGCAATCGGCATACTGGACAGACCATCGCACGCTCATCTCGTTTGGCATGAATGGTTGGGGCAGCGCAGCGACTACAAAACTGCGTATCTGTTTGCCAGCGCAATAACTGTATCGCTTGGCTAAGCTGATCGGACAAAGCCACTGGCAACTGAGTAATCAGCTGGCGATAAGGAACAAACGCATTGCCGCTGCCCTCAGCGATGATAGGCAATACCATGTGATGTGCAATTGCATAGTCATAAGTAATGGCGCTAGCCGCTTGCGCAGTAAAAGTGTGGAGAGTATTAATCGAACTGTCGGTACTTTCTAGAATATCTACACTCGCGCTAGTAGGATTGACATCAGGCGACCAGTGACGCGGTGCTAGGCTTTCGAGTAGCGTGACATGACCAACTTGATAAGCAAGCTGGGTCTCCTCGTCTGAATGTGTAGCGGATGGGGGTAATTCAAGCTGCACCGGCCACCATCCATTAGGTCGCTGGCGGCATAAAATGGTGTCATCACTAAATACAAAAGCGCTGGTCATAGGTAAAATTCCAAACCGGTTAAGGTCAGTACGCATCAGTGTTGATACAGACTTTTTTTTAATTGAAGTAAAGTCAATCCTATATCATTCGGATACGGTGTCAGTCAGGCTCGCTTAGCACTACTATTCGTAGTGCTTTCAATCACCTTGCTTGTATCTAGCTTATATGGGATCGACTATATATAAATGAAGGGCTATGGCAGAAAAGCCGCCATTAAAATATCATTTTAGTGCTTAAGTATGATAAAAATTAGGCTGCGAGTAGATGACTCAAGCTCTGCTGTCCCACATCTAATGCTTGTTTGCTGACTGGGCGATTGTGCTCAAAACCATCTAGATGATGATCGACGGCCATAATAACATCAGCGATACAGGCAAGCGTATTGTCTTCAATACGTTGTCCACCTTCGATGCGTTGCTGAAGATAATTGGCCAATTGACTGAGCATGCTGGCAGGTGTTGGCAGCTGTAAGAAGCGCACAGCCCCTGCCACTTGGCGCATCATCTCAGGTATGTTCTGGATATTGAGCATATCGCGCTCTGGCTCAGCCAGATAATCGTTAATGGCTTGTTCTGCACTGGCAATAGCGGAACGACTTTCTTGTATCAAAGTATCATTAGCCGTATTGAGCTGATGTAAAGAGATATGCGGGTTATTCAGTGGCAAATAGATGGCCCCTGGTGTGTGCATTTCTGCCATTGCAATGGTGGCGTTTTCCGCATGCATTAATGCCAACAGCAAGTGATCGAAATCATCAGGCGAGGGCGTTTGCCAATGACTAACAGCTTCTGCTGCTACGCTGAGACTATTGGCTGCATTTGATAAACCAAGCAAGCGTAACGCTGAGCTCAATTCTGTTAGCTCTTCGATAATCTGTGCGGTTTGCATATCGACAGGGTTCAATGAATCACCGCGTGCGTAACTATCCACATTTTCTTTGATGGTATTAATTTGGGTCTGAATGATGGTGTTCAGCGTATCGGTCAGGGCGCGATTAGGACCGAATAAGAAACGTTTCATTTGCTCAAGTTGCGCGCTTTCCAAGTGGTTGCTGGCATATTGCTCACGCAGTCGTTGGGCTGCATCACTGTCACGCTGGCAAGCAAAACTGACCAAATCAGCAAAACGTTTGTCCATCACAGGCAAGTAGCTTTGGAATTGCTGTTCTAAGTAAATCAGTGTATGTTTTTGACTCAGGTTTAACGGTAATATCGTGGCAATGTCCGTGACAGCTGCGGTGGCCGCTTGCCAAAATAGACTGCTGGTGTTCGATGCTATCAAAGCACACGCTGCACTCATGGCGTCAAGCTTCTGCTGATCGTCTGGGCTAACGTTGCCATCTTGATTGAGCAGAGCGACTCCAAGACCACTACGATAAGCATAAGTTAGTAGTTCAGTGTCTAGGTTAAGCTCGTCAAGTGGTTGGAAGTTTTGTTCAGGGTTGGCAATGATGACACTACTGCTACCAAAAGCTGCAAAATAGTCTGCTGTGATAGGGGTTTCTTGCCCGTGAGCATTGAGTTTATTGATAACAGGCAGCAACAATGTTGGCTCTACTGACTCTGTCAAAAGTACAAACTCGATATAGCGATCCAGTGTCATAATGGCTTCTGATAAGTCCATAATCAAGCTGGTATCGTTATTATCACCATTATCATAGAGGCGCTGTAAACCATTGACAATAGCGGTGTTCAAAGCCTCTGCACCAACCAAAGATATCAGCTCAAAGATGCAAGACAGCTGCTTTAGCACAGTGATAGAATCTAATAATAAAGGGGCTTGACTATTATCATCATTAAATTCACTCAGATGAATCTCAGTATCTTTTAAGGTTACGATGATCTCATCATGCAACAAATGTAGCGATGGTAGATTGAAATCAGTAACACTAAGCGTTGGGGCCGTTAACTTCATTTGTGCAGACTGGTTCATAGGTGTTTTTCCATAATGTACTGATGAGAATGGCGATGGTTTAAATGATGATCGAAAAAGCACTTGCTGGTGATGTTTTAACGCTTAATATAACAATAATCAAGCCTATATTATACAAATGTTATTGCTTAAAGATTGATATCATCAGCTTATACGGCGACTACATATTGGCTTTTAGCTCAGGATACGCTTCTGCGAGCGCGGCATACCACTCTTGATTGGTATTTTCATCCATAGAGGACTCTAGCAATAAAGACGCTAAATTGGCAAAACTGGCGTGTGCTGTCTGCCCACCATCTGTTTGCGTGTTTTCTTCGATGGCGAGTGTAACCTGTCCACCTGTCATCGCCAGATAAACTTCTGCTAAAATCTCTGAATCAAGTAAGGCGCCGTGAAAAGTACGATCTTGCTTCCCCACATTTAGGCGACGCACTAAAGCATCTAGGGTGTTTTTTTGCCCAGGATATTGCTGCTTTGCCATGACCAGCGAGTCAGTCACTTGTACGCGCTCGGCAAAGTCGTTCATACCAACTTTGGCAAACTCCATGTTTAAGAAGTTCATATCAAAGGTGGCGTTATGAGCGATGATTTCTGCGCCGTCCATAAAATCATAGAGCGACTGAGCAACTTGATCGAAGGTAGGCTTGTCGGTCAAAAATGCCTCAGAAATACCATGGATACGAATGACTTCATCATCCATGCCGCGCTGTGGATTGATATAAACGTGGAGCTTTTCACCCGTAAATTTACGCCCGATCATCTCCACGATACCGACTTCGATAATACGGTCGCCTTTTAACGGATCAAGACCTGTGGTTTCAGTATCCATAATGAGCTGGCGATCAGACTCATGACGATGGATAGGTTTGGGTAGCAGCGGTATGAAATACGGATTGGCACGGCTGGTGTCGCCGTCAAATTTTGGTGTATTAGCTTCTTCTATGCCAGTAACGGTAGCGGGCACATGATCATTTATCGTCGCATCAGTCATAGACGTTTGGGTTTCCGGCATCTCTATTTTACTCATTGGTTTGCTAGCATTATGCTGATAGCGATCGGCTTCTGTTACAGCATCTTTACTCATCATATCATCGGCAGGGTTTGTATCGTTATCAGTGTCTATGACATCTTCGTCAAGCTCATCATCTGTCATATCCAGACCCAGTGGATCGAAACTTAGCCAGTCATCGTGAGCAGCATTTTGCGCTGTATTAGGCATTATTTGCCCTTTTTTTTTAGCTGTGTCTTGCGGCTCTATGCTCGATAATTCTTCACTGCTGGACGTCACGCCCAAGTTTGCCAGCTCGTCCGCTTTTTCATTGCCTGCATGTCCTGCGTGACCTTTTACCCAATGCCAGTCAACATCGCGCTGCTGGCATAGCTTGTCTAATTGCTGCCAAAGGTCTTGATTGGCAACGGGTTTTTTACTTGCCGTTTTCCAGCCTCTTTTTTTCCAACCCTCTATCCATTCGGTGATGCCTTTTTTGACATAGCTTGAGTCTGTCCAAATCTCGAGGTTGTGCTCATGCGGGCTATGGGTCAATGCTTGTATCGCGCCCATCAACTCCATGCGATTATTGGTCGTCTCTTTATCACCGCCGTACAAATCTTGTGTACGTCCATCACTAAAAATGAGGTGTGCGCCCCAGCCACCAGCGCCTGGATTGCCTTTACAGGCACCATCGTATAGGCCACGGTGGTGTTTGACTTGGCGGCCAACGGATTCATCGCGTTACTGGTGTTGAATGGCTGCGCTGAGGTGCGATTGTCTGACATAAAAAATTATTGACCTAAAAATTGATAAACATAGGGAGGGTTGGAGGGATTTTGCTAGCGTTGTTTTTACACCAGCGCTTCCATTATATTTTGGGAATGAGTATAACAAATCTATCGTTGATGTGGGCAATCGTAATGCACAAAGTCGCTAAAAGCACAGATCATAATAGTAACCTTGCTATTTTCTGTTAAAATGAGCTGTGTTGCGACACAGTATCAAACGGTATTGACTACGCAGCAGAAAAAACAGCAGTTTGCTGGCGTCAATGAGTAGCGCAAATCATTCGACAGTGCCAATAGTTGATGAAAACACGCCCTAAAAAATCACGTTAATAGCAACATTGTCGTCATCACTGTTTAAAGATAGTTTTTTTAAAGACAATTTTCATAAAAGTTTAATGCATGAATGCAGGATAACCCTATTATGTCCTTACGCTCAAACATTTTTTATAAAAGGCTGATGTGCTTGCCAGTCGGCATAGCGGTGAGCAGCGCACTATTTTTAAGTGCTTGCAACGATAGCAACATTCAAGCTGATACTGGAATGGTCGAAGCGGCGACAGACTTATCGGTTTTTGAAGGTTGTTACACGGTTAGTCATGACGAGCCTGCCCAAATAAAAATCAGTCAACAGGATGGCTCTTGGGTGATGCAGATGAAAGAGCCGGCAAGTGCGAAGCGCGTTTGGGATGACGCTGAGCCGCTAGAAGTGATTGAAAATAGCGAAATCCCGCAGTTTTTCTCTATTGACCCTGACAATGTCGATGCGGTCATTGGGCGTCCTGATCGAGTGCTAGTACTGGCTCATGTTAAGCCTGCCTATGCCAATATCGATCCACTCTTAGATAGTGAATACTTATCCTATATTTATCGCGGTGCCAATACCATCTATCGTGTCGAGTGTGATGATGTTAATACCGATATTTTAGCCAATCCACATGCCAATATTGTGATTGATAATGTTAATGAGAGCCTCTAAACAAGCACGGCTCATAAACAGAATTTATGATCAATAAAGTTGTTTTAAACAGTATTTTGCTATAAACCGTACGTCATTAGAGTTAAGCAATATGAATTTTTTTAGTTACGTGGTATTGGGCGGATTTTCTTATGCGGCTGGTTGGGGAATCAGAACCTATGTACTTGATAAGAAGCCTGAACCTGAGCAACCTTACAATCTAAAGCATCCTGCAATTTTGGCGTACTTAGGCGGTTTCTTTATTATTATGCTGATTGTTTCTTGGCTGATTGGTCGCTATGCGCTTGGGCATACTGCTATCGATTTGCCGTTTATTATTATCAATAGCCTCGTTGCAACCTTTGTCTATTCGTTCGGTCTCAATCCAGAAAAAGCGCGTTATGATGTTCCAGATTAACTCATATAAATAATTGCTATTAATGAATAAAAAAGCCACGGCTGATACATTGATTGTCAGTCGTGGCTTTTTATAACGATTATTTTTTATAATGATCATTTCAGGATGATAGCTTGTACAAGGTTACCTGTTTTTCTTTAAGTCGGTAGCGGTTTGTTTTTTCTTCCAAGTTTGATATTTTTGCAAATCTTTTTCGACCAACTTCAAGCAAAAGGTGAGGACTAGCGCATCGTCAATATGACCGATAAAGGGTATGAAATCTGGAATGATATCGATTGGGTTGAGAGTATAGAGCAGTCCAACCACACCTGCTGAAATGGTCTTATAGGGAATATCGCGATAGTTTCCCTGATAGTAGTCTTTAATCAAGCTCATGAATAGCATCAAATCTTTGGCAAAACGCTCAAGATGGCTACTGTCTTTTAGCTTTTCTTGCAGTTTTTCTTCTTCGTTGATGAGGTACTCTAAATCGGTATCCAATATGTCCTCTTTTTTCTGTTTATCAATCGCTTTCTCAGCCATTATTATTATCCTTATTTAACCGAAATCGGTATTCTCATACTACAACAAAGTCGCGGAATGTGCCAATAGGGCTAGGTTTTTGGTGTGTATCATGGCTAGCATGGCGAAAAATTAAATAGTGGCAAGGGTTGGGCAACTATCATAGCCAAAAAAGCGTTTACAATATGCTGCTGTGCGGTTTAAGCAAGTAGACTGCAAAAATAAAGATGATGCAAAAGTATATTAAAATAAAGATGATAAGGTGGCAGAGAGAGATGGTTTTTAAGAGTCAGTTATTAATAGATGATAGAAACAAAAATGAGCATACAGCGATTGAAACGCCATCTGGGCTAAACCGTCGGCAGTTTTTGCGTCGAGTAGGTGTTAGTGCGGGTACTGCGGCATTGGCGACGCAAGGTATTTCTCAGGTATTTGCCGCCAGCCTATAGACCCTAATAATAGTCCGCAGCTCACCAAGATGATTTGCCGACCGCGTTATTGGGTGAGCGTTCATCCTCACAGCCGTCACTCACGCAAACACGCTGTATTACGCCAACGATTGAAACGCGACTTTTTGCCAGCTCTAATGTGGGCGGTAGCGATGACCGCAATCAGTTGGCATTAGATCGTGTGGCTTGTGCGGGTTTTAAAGTCAATAACCCTACGATTACCAATCGGCAGTATCTGCGTTTTGCTGGTACGGATTCGCAGCGCGCGAGTGATCTGCAAAATATCGCGACGGGTGCAATAGCCGCCCCAAAATTGTTACTCGGCGTGCGCGGCGGCTATGGTGCGATGCGTATATTACCCATGGTTGACTGGACAACGCTAGGACGGATTATGAAGGAGCATGGCACGATACTCGCAGGGTTCAGTGATGTGACCGCTATCCAATGTGCGCTACTGGCAAAGGGTGATATGAGCTCACTCGCAGCACCGATGCTCTATAGCGAGTTTGGCAAAACAGCACCCGATCAAGTCAGCTGTCGACAGTTTGTTGAAGCGCTCACCAATCCTAATCTAGCTATCAACATATCAGACGCGGCTTTAACCAGTCCAAATTTACCGAGTATTCTAACAAGTGCTGAGCCCAAAGCAATAACGGGCACGATTTGGGGTGGTAATCTAAGCGTGGTGTCATCGCTGGCTGGTAGTGAGTATTTGCCGCGTATTGATGGCGGCATTGTGTTTTTGGAAGACGTGGGCGAGCAACCTTATCGTATCGAGCGCATGTTATATGACTTGTACCTCGCAGGTATCTTTAAGCATCAACAAGCCATTGTATTTGGCGCGTTATCGGGCACAGGTGAAGACAGCTACGACAAACGCTACGATGTTGCGACAGTCATTCATCAATTGCATGAACTGACCGGATTACCCATTTATAGTGGCATGCGCTTTGGTCATATTGGAAAAAAACACAGCTTTCCACTCGGGGCGACTTGTCAGCTAACACCTAATACTGATGGCGGCTATCAGTTAGCATTTACCGATTACCCGACCATTAAGGCTGAAACTATAAATGTCGAAGGATTGTGGCAAACGATTTAGGCATTAGATAAACTTTATAAAATTAGCCATTAAAGAACCGTGTTAAATCGCTAAGCGCGAAAACTTATCTTGATACTCTTTTGGTGTCAGTTCAGTCGCACGTTTGAACAAACGCGTGAACGAAGATATATCATCATAGCCAACTTGTTCGGCCAGTGATTTTATCGTTACATCTCCCAATTCTAGCAGGCGCTTTGCCTGCTCAATTCTGACGGCTTGAATATACTCAATCGGGCGCATGGCTACAGAGGACTGAAAGCGCCTGTTTAACGTCCTTGGGGTGATATTAACCATGGCAGCCAATCCGCTCACTTGAATAGTCTGGTAGAAGTTTTCCTCAATGAACTCTTGTACTTGCTTTACCAGTTGGTCTGAATGCGGTTTGTGCAACGTCACATTGGTATAGCTGTTTTGATTGCCTCGTTTACTATCGATGATTTGGGTTTTGGCTACTTGAGTAGAAATCTCACGTCCGCAATAGCGCTCTATTAATAACAATCCTAAGTCATAAAATGCACTACCGCCCGCCGCACAAAATATATTGCCCAATTGGTTTGTTGAGTTGCTTTTTGAATGAGTAACAAACTGGTTTTCTTGTAAGTCCACCAGTGGAAAGTCTGCCTTAAACTTACTGGCGTAACCCCAGTGCGTAGTGGCGATTTTATTATCTAGCAGTCCTGCTTTTGCCAAAAAGAAAGCGCCGCTACAGTTGCTGGCTATATCTGACTTGGTGTCTGCCAACCGCTTTAAATGTGGTATTAATTCTGCATTTCGGCTCAGTACTTTATCGATTGAATCACCAATAGTCGGAATCAATAGCAAATCGCATTCCGCCACGTCCTGAATATCGCAATGCGCTTGCATGATTAATCGATTGCTACATCTGATATCCACGCCACCAACGCTTGCTATCTGCACATTAAATCGTGGTTCTACGGGCTCATCTAAAAATCGCTGCCAACTGACACCCGTAAATGAGAATAAATCTAACGCACCTGTCAATGCGCTGCCGAGCACACCATCGAATCCAATAATAATGACTTTAAACGGTTTGAAATAGGGCATAGGTGTCTATCCTTCTTTTAATTCTAAGACTGAAAATATCAGTTTTTTATCTGAATTTTCTAAATATAAGTGTTATTTATGTCGTATTTGACCATAATTATGTCATAAATGACAATACGGTAAGGCGTTAAATTAGCTTAATATCGATTGATAACCAAATTTAATCAGCTAACGAGAATACTATGGCAGCAGATACGCTTATCAATGACTTTGAGTTACCGTTCCAATTATATGATGTATTGGGTACTGAAAATTTAACCGAGCACGCTAAGTTTGCAGAGCATAGCCGCGAAACATTTGATGCCGTATTGGATACGGCCAATAAAATTGCGACCCAGTTATTTTTGCCACATAACCACGTAGCGGATAAAAATGAGCCACAGTTTGATGGCAAAAAAGTCAGCATGATAAGTGATGTAAAAGTCGCGTTCGATGCTTTCCGTGAGTCGGGTTTTATCGCAGGTCGTTATAGTTTTGAAGACGGCGGCATGCAGCTGCCTGAAACAGTGATGACGGCCGTGGCTGGTTATTTTATGGCTGCCAATCCATCAACGACTGCTTATCCATTTTTGACCACTGCTGCAATTAATGTGATTTCACACTTTGCTAGTGACGAGATTAAAGCTGCCTTTATGCCGCGCATGCTGACAGGTGAATTCACTGGAACGATGGCATTGACAGAGCCACATGCAGGTTCATCACTTGCTGACATCAAAACCACTGCAGTAAAACAAGATGATGGCTCTTACCGCGTCAAAGGCAGCAAGATTTATATCTCAGGCGGCGATCACGAACTGTCTGACAATATCGTCCATTTAGTGTTGGCCAAAGTGCCAGGTGGTCCGGGTGGCGTCAAAGGCATTTCTTTATTTGCGGTACCCAAGTATCGCTTAAACGAAGATGCATCGGTCGGCGAACGCAATGATGTGCATTTAACTGGACTGATTCATAAGCTCGGTTACCGAGGAGCAACTTCTACGGCTTTAAGCTTTGGTGACAAAGGCGAATGTCATGGTTATCTCATCGGTGAAGAGCATTTCGGCTTGCGCTATATGTTTAAAATGATGAACGAGGCGCGTATCGCTGTTGGCTTTGGCGCAGCGATGATTGGCTATCGCGGTTATCAGTATTCGCTCGATTATGCCAAAGACAGAACGCAAGGTAGAATCGCACCGAATAATAAACCTGAAGATGCAGCAACCGCCATCATTCAGCATGGTGATGTGAAGCGTATGCTTTTGGCGCAAAAAGCTTACAGCGAGGGCGGTATTTCACTTTGCTTATATGGCTCAAACCTAATCGACCGTATCAATACTTGCGAAGATGCCACACTAAAGGCTGAGCTATCAGAACTGCTAGATTTACTAACGCCAGTACTCAAAGCATGGCCCTCTGAATATGGTCCAAAAGCAAATGATTTAGGCATTCAAGTATTAGGCGGTGCAGGCTATACGCGTGAATATCAAGCCGAGCAGTTTTGGCGTGACAATCGTCTCAATCCCATTCACGAAGGCACAAATGGTGTGCAAGCTTTAGATTTGTCATTTCGTAAGTTATGGCAAAACAAAGGGCTTGGGATTCAAATTCTCAAACGCGAAATTACTCGTGATTTAGAGTCTATTACCACCCCAGAGACCGCAAAGCTTGCTGGTAAATTAATGCCTTATATGGGTCATCTGCATGAAGTGCTAGTTCATTTGAGTAAGGTTTTGCAGACGGAAAAAGCCCTAACGCTGACCGGTAATGCACAAGCATTGATGAATATTTTTGCCTCCATCGTGGTCAGCTGGATTTGGATTCGCCAAGCCAGCAAAGCGGAACAGTTATTAAGTGATACAACCGACGTTGAGAAACAAAACTTCTATCATGGCAAAATCCAAGCAGCAAAATACTTTATCGATTGGGAATTACCACTAATCAATCGTGATATCGAATTGTTGAATAATGACAATGCGGTCTGTACCAATATGCAAGCTGAGTGGTTTTAATAGATTTTGAATCATGTTTGATATTAACAATTTTGGTATTAACAAAAAATACAACTCTAAAGGAATAAATAATGATAGCTGATAACAAGCAGATGAATAAGCAGTGGCGCTTAAAAGCAAGACCTGTGGGCGTACCAAACGCTGAGACGTGGGAGTATACCGAGACGGAACTGCCGACTATTACAGACGGTGAGCTGCTGATAAAAATTGAGTATATCTCGATGGATCCTGCAATGCGTGGTTGGCTAAACGATGCCAAGTCTTATATCGCGCCGGTTCAGATTGGTGACGTCATGCGCGCTGGCACTGTAGGCGAAGTGATTGAAAGCAAGCATGAGAAGTTTGCCGTTGGTGACTATGTCGCAGGTCACGATGGCGTGCAGTCTTATGCCGTCAGTGATGGTGCTAATCTGTATAAAGTTGATCCAAATCTAGCACCGTTGTCTTATTACTTGGGCGTGCTCGGTATGCCCGGTATGACAGGGTATTTTGGTCTGCTAAAAACAGGTCAACCAAAAGCAGGCGAGACTGTAGTCGTCTCTGGCGCTGCTGGTGCCGTTGGTAGCTTGGTTGGTCAGATTGCCAAAATTAAAGGCTGCCGCGTCGTTGGTATCGCAGGCGGTGCTGAAAAATGTAAATTCTTAGTCGATGAGCTTGGGTTTGATGCGACGATTGATTACAAAAACGAAGATGTGAAAAAAGCACTGAAGAAAACCTGCCCAGATGGCATCGATGTGTACTTTGACAACGTAGGCGGTGATATCTTAAATGATGTGCTCACACAAATAAATCTGCACGCGCGTATCGTTATTTGCGGTGCGATTAGTCAGTATAACAACACCACAGAAGTCAAAGGTCCATCGAACTATCTATCATTATTGGTCAATCGTGCCCGCATGGAAGGCATCGTGGTATTCGATAATCTCAAAGAATATCCGACGGCGATGAAAGACATTACTGGCTGGATTCAGTCAGGTGAGATGAAAGTGAAAGATCATATTGTTGAGGGAATCGAGACGTTCCCTGATACTTTGATGATGCTCTTCAAAGGTGAAAACTTGGGCAAACTGGTACTTAAGGTAGAGGGATAGATCATGACACTGAATACAAACGGAATTGCATCAGATGTAACGGGTAAACGAATTTTAATCACGGGCGGTGCCTCGGGTATCGGCGCAGCAAGCGCGTTATTGCTAGCCAGTCGCGGCGCAAAAGTCGTGATTGGGGATATGGCAGAAGAGATGGGGGCTGCGGTTGCCCAGCAAGCTCAAGACGCTGGCAACAGTGTTGTATTTAAAAAAGTAGACGTGACCAGCGGTGATGAAGTACGTGCGTTGTTCGACTTTGCAGTGGAAACGCTTGGCGGTCTAGATGTGGTGGTAAACAATGCTGGTATCGACCATAAGCCTTCGCCAATGCATGAGCTAAGCGATGATGACTTTGATCGCAATATCGCTGTGAATTTAAAAGGTGTTTGGCACTGTATGCGCGCCGCCGTCAAATGTATGCTGCCTAATGGTGGTGGTCATGTGATTAACGTGGCATCTATCGCAGGTCTGCGTTCAGCGCCGATGATCTCAGCCTATAGCGCGGCTAAACATGGTGTTATGGGTCTAACCAAGTCTGCTGCCCATGAGTACGCGCGCGCCAATATTCGTTTTAACGCGGTATGCCCAAGCTTCATCGATACGCCAATGGTACGCAATACCATGGCAACGATGGATGAGCGTACGCAGCAAGCAACGGTTAAGGCCAGTCCAATGCGCCGTTTGGGAGATGTTAACGAAGTGTCTGCCGCGATCGCATGGCTTGCAAGTGATGAAAGCAGTTTTATGAACGGTCATGCCTTTACCCTAGATGGTGGTATGCTAGCGTAAACGTGATCGTTGAGCGCTCGTTATTCATTTGCTAGTGCTCGATAATCGCTGTTAGATATGACAGAGATTATCTGCGTTTAAATATATGCACTCAGTGATCTAATAACAGTACTCAAAAATAACTATTTAAGAATATAGAGTTTATAAAAATATAAGGAATAATGATGAAAGATTTATTTGATTTAACCGGTAAGATTGCCCTAGTAACGGGTGCCAGCCGCGGTATTGGTGAATCTATTGCTCGTTTATTGGCATCAAGAGGCGCACATGTGATTGCCTCTAGCCGCAAAATCGATGCTTGCCAAGCAGTGGCTGATAGCATCAAAGCTGACGGTCATAAAGCCAGTGCTTTTGCCTGTCATGTGGGAGATATGGAGCAGATTTCAGCGATTTTTGAGCATATCAAAAGCGAGTTTGGTCAAATTGATATCTTAGTCAATAACGCCGCAGCCAACCCTTACTATGGCCATATCTTGGATACGGACTTAGCCGCTTTTGACAAAACGGTTGAAGTAAACATTCGCGGCTATTTCTTTATGTCGACAGCCGCTGGCAAAATGATGAAAGAGCAAGGTGGCGGCGTCATCTTAAATACTGCATCGGTCAATGGCTTAGTAGCGGGCGACAAGCAAGGTATCTACTCAATCACTAAAGCGGCGGTCATTAGCATGACCAAAGCCTTTGCTAAAGAATGTGGCCCATTAAATATCCGTGTAAATGCGTTATTGCCGGGTCTAACCGATACTAAATTTGCTTCTGCCTTGACGACCAATGATAAAGTTTTGAAGATGGCATTACACTCAATTCCGCTAGGGCGTGTGGCTGAGCCTGACGAGATGGCTGGCACGGTATTGTATCTAGTGTCGGATGCATCAAGCTATACCACAGGCGCGACTATCGTTGTCGATGGTGGTATGTTGGCTTAGTTGGCCAGTCAGAAGACTTAGAATACCAGTTAAAGAAAGCATGACTATTAAGAACTGCATGAGATTTATTTTCATGCAGTTTTTTTTATTTTATTTTTGATTGAATAGCTAAGTAGCCTTAGTTTTGTGCTATAGAATGAATCGCTAATTTTGAATGGGGATCAGCGATATAGTGGCATAATGAAGGTATTAACAGCTACTTGAACAATATGGGAATCAAGCATGGATTCAGTGACCAATCATACAATAAATATAACTTCTCAAAATAAAACATGGCTATTCGTGCCAGCGACTCGCATCGACAGAGTAGCGAAAGCCTTTGCTAGTGGCGCAGATGCGGTTATTGTCGATTTAGAAGATGCTGTTGCACTAAAAGATAAAGCAGACGCCCGTAAAGCATTACAACAATATCATGACAGCGCAGACTATCAAGCTATTTGGGTGCGTATCAATAAAGCAGGCAGTGAGTCATTTATAAAAGATATCGCGCTTTGCCAGCAGATGCCCAATCTTGTAGGAGTTATTCTAGCAAAATGCGAGACACCATCAGATATCGAGCAAGCCTATCAAGGTAGTGGGCTGCCTATTATTGCACTCATAGAAAGTGCGATTGGGTTGTACCATATTGATGCGATGGCTAAAGTATCAGGCTTGGTCGGATTCAGTTATGGTTTTTTAGATTTGTGCAATGATTTACGAGTACAAGTAGGTACGCCTGCCGCAGATATCACTGCTAACCAGATTCGTTATCAGTTGGTTTTGATATCTAAAGTATATGAGTTAGCAGCGCCAATTGATACGGTCTATCCTGATTTTAACGATGAGATAGGATTAAGCGCCCGAGTGCAATTATGGTCACAGATGGGTATGTCAGGAATGCTGTGTATTCATCCTAAGCAAGTGGCTGTCGTCCAGCAGGCATTAAAACCGACTGACAAAGCGCTATCATTTGCTCAGCGTGTGGTCGAGGAGTATGAGCGCAGTGGACAGGCAGTGTTTGAGATAGATGGTCAAATGGTTGATGCGCCAGTGATTGAGCGCAGCCGTCAGCTGCTGGCAAAGTAGCAGACAAATCCATAATGCTTTATCATACTGACTCATACTCTATAAAAGCAGCTTATGATTTTTATCAATAACACTATTAGCCTCAATGATAATGAGGTAGAGATCAGTGCCATACGCGCACAAGGTGCTGGTGGACAGAATGTCAATAAAGTGTCTTCTGCCATTCACTTGCGTTTTGATATCCATACCTCAAGCTTAAGTGATGAGCACAAACAGCGTTTATTGGACAGTAAAGACAGCCGAATTACCAAAGAAGGCGTGTTTGTGCTTAAAGCGCAACAGTTTCGTACGCAAGAGCGCAATAAGATAGATGCCTTTGAGCGGCTGCAAAGCTTTATTATAGAAGCCACTCATGTCAATCAAACCAGAAAGCCAACTAAACCTAGCAGAAATGCTAAGCGCAAACGGGTGGATCAAAAGACCCAGCGCGGTAAAACAAAAGCCTTGCGCGGTAAGGTGGATTTCTAATGGGTGGCTTATTTCCTATTTTTAAATGAACGAGAAAGCAAAATGCCAGCCCCTTTAAGTGGCTGGCATTTTTTATGCTTATTTACTATCAGATTTTTAGCTAACCAAGTCTTCTACTTAACTCGGGAAAGCGCTTTATCATAAACAGCATCAATAGCAGTGCCATACTAGCGATAGCCGCGCCAACATAGCCCACACTCGATATGGAAATATGCGTTACTGCATAACCACCAAACAGCGCACCTGCGCCAATGCCTAAGTTAATAATCCCTGAGAACATTGACATCAGCATGTCTTGGGCTGTGACATCAACCATGATGACTTTGGCTTGCATAGAGATAATCAGCAGCATCAGCGCGGCGCCCCACAGTAATGCAATGAAACCCAGCGCCCAGATAGAGGTCACGGCAAACAATAGCACCAGCATAGATATCAGCATTAATATGATCGATATCAGCATCAATCTGGTATTAAAACGATCACCCCAGCGACTAAAAATCACACTGCCGGCAATCCCTGCCACCCCAAATAATAGCAAGACAACCGTCGCGGCGTTTTCACTGATGGCACCGACCTGTCGCATAAAAGGTTCGATATAAGAATAAGCCGTATAGTGCGCGGTAAAGACCAGTAAAATCAGTAGATACAAACAGACCAATAAGGGGTTTTTAAGCAATTCTGGAATTTTTCTAAACGAGCCTTCAAACATACTTGGCAGCGTTGGCAATAGCCTTGCTTGCAAAATAAACACGATAAAAGCAATCACCCCAATACCGCCAAAGGTTGCCCGCCAGCCAAACCATTGACCGACTAAGCGCCTAATGGCACGCCGAGCACCATTGCCAATGAAGTACCGGTCGCAAGTACACTAAGCGCCAGTGCTTTTTTACCTTCAGGTGCCACGCGTATCGCAATCGCGGCGGTGATGGACCAAAATATCGCGTGCGAAAGTGCAATGCCCACGCGGCTAATCAGCAATACATCAAAGCTCCAAGCAAATACGGACAATACATGACTGGCAATAAATACCACAAACAAGCCCAAAAGTAAGCTTTTACGCTCAAAACGGCTGGTAAGTAGCATCAATGGCAATGACATCGCCGCGACAATCCAAGCATACAGCGTCAACATCCAGCCAGTTTCTGCCGTGGTGATGGAAAAATCTTGGGCGATGTCGCTTAATAGGGCAACGGGGACAAATTCGGTGGTATTCATAATAAAGGCGCTGACGCCCATTAAAAATACTTGAAAATACTGAGTTCGGCGAGCATTTGCGCTCACCTCAAGGTTATGTTTCATATGATCCAATACAAATAAAGAAGGCGCTAATAGTGAAAATTAGCTGAAAAATAATTCATGAGTTTAAGAATAACGGCGGCATAGGTCGTAATGATGAAAAAGAGGAGGGCAAGATAGCAAATCAGTTGCGGTATGTCAGAGCCTATCATCAGACCCTACTATTTTATCAGGAATCGACGGTGTTTTTTGTAGGAGAGTCTTTAAAATTAGCGACTGAATAATTGGTTGAATGCTTAAGTAAATCCGATAATGACATCAGTGTCAGTTACATAGTGCTTATAGTGAGGTATCGCTATTTAAGCTTGAATATAGGTATGATGACGCCATAGGCTAGGAATGCCTGATAACGTGATTTTAAAGAGTTATTGATATTTTAATAAGATGGGATAAAAGAAAAACAATCTATGAAAACCGACACCAATAAACCATTAGCCTTTAGACGATATCCATCGACGACGGCGCTGCAATGTTTTGAGACCGCTGCCCGTCATTTGAGTTTTACCAATGCCGCGCAAGAGATGCACATGACCCAAAGCGCCATCAGTAAGCAAGTGGCGCAGCTAGAGGAGATGCTAAACCTGTCTTTGTTTTATCGGACGCCGCACCGGATTTCATTGACCCCTGCTGGCAAGTCATATTATCTTGAAGTGTTAGAGATTTTAAAACATATCGAGGTGGCGACCACCAATTTGATGTCGCATAGCAGTAATACTGAACTGCTGAAAATAGTCTCGCATCCGACATTTTGTGCCCGTTGGTTGCTTCCAGCGCTCAGTGGCTTTAGTCAAGAATATCCGCTCATTAATTTAGATATCAAAGAGCTGGCAGGGCCGTTTTTTTCTGAAGACCAAAATGCCGATATTGCTTTTTTATACGGTGATGGCATTTGGGGCAATATGGAGGCCATAAAATTGTTCGATGAATACTGCGTTGCGGTCTGTCAGCCACAGTATTTGCGAGATAAAACACTGAGTACTGATTGTTTGAATGACTATGTATTATTGCAAATAAGTTCGCGCTTAAGTGCGTGGTATGAGTACTTTAAGCAACAAGATATCAGCGTCGACGGCACCTTTGTAGGGCCACGTTTTGAGACTTTTCATGCTTGCATCTCTGCCGCCTTACTGGGCTATGGTATAGCTTGGTGCCGTTGCGTTTGGTTGAGCCTGAGCTACAATCAGGCGCTTTAGTCATGGCGTGGGATTATGCGGCAAAGGGTCGCGGCAGCTATTATGTGACTTATCCTGTTTCTTCGGGACAATCGCATAAGGTCAAAGCAGTTTTAGAATGGATTACAGCTTATTTAACAATCTCAGATCAGCGTGAAAAGGCGTTAGGGCTTGCTTTATAATTTATATCTTATTATTTTATTCTACAAAGTTATCTGCTGTAAGAATTTAACAAGCTAAACCTAAAAAACTGCCTAATACGCAATTTTTTAGGTTTTAAAGGATTCGTTTAGGAAGTTAATTCACTGGTAATGACAAAAAGGAATGCCACCACAACTATTATTCGTTTGCTGCCGGAATGATGTTTTGTTGAAATGAGTCTAACTCAAGGAAGAGATAGAGATTCATCATGGACAAGTTTTATAACGTGACCGATGCCTTTACGATGGTGCATCCGCTCACGCTCGTCAAAGGCAAAAACGCCAGAGTTTGGGACGACAATGACCGCAGCTATATCGATTTTGTTGGCGGAATTGGTGTTTTAAACTTTGGTCATTGCCACCCCCACATCGTGAAAGCCATCATCCAGCAAGCCCAGTCGCTGATTCACTATGCCTACAATGCGGCAGCACATCAGCCGTACCAAACCTTTATGCCGCGATTGTGTGAGCTTGTGCCTATTAGCGGTGAGCTGGCAGGGATGCTCACCAACTGCGGTGCAGAAGCAACTGAAAACGCCATCAAGATAGCACGCATGAAAACGGGTCGCACAGGCGTTATTGCTTTTGATGGCGGTTTTCATGGGCGTACGCTGGCTGCCGTCAATCTCAATGGTAAGGTCGCGCCGTATAAGCGCGGGCTCGGTGCGTTGGCCAGCGGCGTTTATCATATTCCTTTCCCCAGCCCCGATAACAATATCAGCGACGAGCAAGCGATTGACGCGCTCCAGCGTTTATTTATGGTAGAAACTGATATCGACAATATCGGTGCCATCATCGTCGAACCTGTACAAGGGGAAGGCGGTTTTCAATTGTTGTCGCCCACCTTTGCGCAGTATCTACGTAAGTTTTGTGATGAGCATGGCATGTTACTTATCATGGACGAAATCCAATCCGGTTATGGTCGTACGGGTACGCCGTTTGCTTTTACCCATTTAGGATTGAGCCTGACCTTATTTTACTTGGCAAGAGTATTGCGGGCGGCTTGCCCTTAGGCGCAGTTATAGGCAAGGCTAGTGTGTCAATGGTCTAACTAAAGGCAGTTTGGGCGGCACTTATTCGGGCAATCCAGTTGCTTGCGCCGCTGCCAATGCCACGCTTGATATCATGCAAGCCAATGACGTTTGGCAGTCAGCCAAGCATTATTCAGAAACAATTCAGACGACCATCAGCCAATGGCAGCAAGAAGGTATCTCGCCTTGGTTATTTGGTCTTACCGGTATCGGCGCGATGCGCGGTATCGAGCTGCGCCATCCTGAGCATGATGTGCATCCAAGTGTGATGGCGCAAGTATTAACCAAAGCCCGCGAGCGTGGTCTATTGCTGATGCCAAGTGGGCAACATCGCCATATCATTCGCTTATTACCGCCACTCACCATAGAGCCTTACACCCTAAAAGAAGGGTTGGATATTCTAAAAGAGGTACTCATGGCGCTTCCTGATGGATTGCCTGCCGCTTAATGTTTAGGAGTGCTTAGGGGTGCTTAGGGGTGCTTAGGAGTGCTTAGGAGTGCTTAGGATTGATAGCGCATCGTCATAACCAAATGCTCGAAATCAAATACTTATTATTAAGCTAAAAATTTATTAACTCTATTACAAGGATGTTTATTTGTGAAAAATAGTAGCGTCAGTCCAGATAAGGATTTTATCTGCAGCGATGATATCCGCCATGATTTCTCTATGGCCATGTCAGCGATGTACCAAGATGAGGTGCCGCTATACGGCGACTTGGTTGATTTGGTCAGTGATGTCAATGTCGAAGTATTAGCCTCACATCCCGATATTAAATCACAGCTGCTGCATACGGGCGAGATTGAGCGTCTAAGCATGGAGCGTCACGGGGCGATTCGACTGGGTACCGCAGCAGAGCTGAGCATGATGCGCCGTCTCTTTGCCGTGATGGGTATGCACCCTGTCGGCTACTACGATTTAGCGCCTGCTGGCGTGCCCGTGCATTCAACAGCTTTTCGCGCACTTGACTCGCATTCATTGCATAAAAGCCCCTTTCGCGTTTTTACCTCGTTATTGCGTTTAGATTTGATTGCCGATGAAAATTTACAACAAGAAGCCACGGCCACACTGGCGCAGCGTCAGATATTTACTGCTGGGGTCATTGACCTCATTGAGGTTTTTGAGGCGCAAGGTGGTTTAACTGCTGCGCAAGCAGAGCAATTTGTCCAAGAAGCGCTAGAGACATTTCGCTGGCATGATAAAACGCCGGTGGCAAAAGCACTCTATCAGCGTCTATTAAATCAGCATCCGTTAGTCGCTGATGTGGTTGGCTTTAAGGGTCCACATATCAATCATTTAACGCCTAGAACCTTGGATATTGATGCCGTACAACAAGGCATGCAAGCAAGAGGCATACCCTCAAAAGCCATCATCGAAGGGCCACCGCGTAGAGCTTGTCCTATCTTATTAAGGCAAACCAGTTTTAAGGCGCTACAAGAAGCGGTTGGCTTTAAAGTTGCTAATAATTCAGACGCTAGCCATGAAGAGTACGAGCAAGGGCACCATACCGCGCGCTTTGGAGAGATTGAGCAACGCGGTGTGGCGTTAACGCAAAAGGGCCGCGCGCTTTATGATGAATTACTGGCCGAAGCTCGCCGCCAGCTTGGTGCTACCCCAAATGAGGACAATGCGGCTCAATACAATCAAATTTTAGCCGAAGTATTTACCGCTTTCCCTGATGATTATCAAACTCTACACGATGAGGGGCTGGCGTATTTTTATTACCAGTTGACGGACAGCACCCTTGATTCTGAAGATGGTCAAGCATTGTTGGCCACCACCTTAAGCACTGATGATTTGAATAAATTGCCTAATGCTAAGCTGACTGCTCTGATTAATGATGAGGTACTTCGCATTGAACCCATCGTTTACGAGGACTTTTTGCCTGTCAGTGCCGCCGGTATCTTTCAATCGAATCTGCAACAGGCGCAGCCAAGCCAATATGACGGTTACTCAAGCCAACAAGAGTTTGAGCGTGATTTGGGCGTAGCCATTTATGATGAGATGGCATTGTATGAAGCGATGCAAGCTCAAAGTCTTGAGCAGTGCCTGTCTAGTGTTAGTATCTAGTACAAATTATGCTAAAAATAGCCAGCTTATAGCCGACTTATTAGCACGTCATTCCAAAAAGGAATGCCTGCAAGAAATTTATTATTTTGCAACTTAGTAGGTAGCAGGGTAATTTTATAAGTCAGTCAAGGACGTAGTAAACCATTATACCAATATGCAAGGGATTGATTATGATTAAGCAATATATGTCTGCAATGGGCGTAGAAGAAGCACACTATCAAAATGGCGACTTTGAAGTCACCACCCAATTGATGGCTCAGTCATCGGTAAAGTCACGTTAGATACAGTGGCCGACGTCGATACTAAAATCCAAAATGCCAAACAAGCCTTCCAAGAATGGCGTGTCGTTCCTGCCCCTAAACGTGGTGAGCTGATTCGTCTGTTGGGTGAAGTCCTGCGTGAGCACAAAGAAGACCTAGGTATCTTAGTATCGCTAGAAGCCGGAAAAATCAAAGAAGAAGGCCTTGGCGAAGTTCAAGAAATGATTGATATCTGTGACTTCGCTGTGGGCGTATCGCGCCAGCTTTATGGTCTAACCATCGCCTCAGAACGCCCAGGTCACCATATGCGTGAGACATGGCATCCACTTGGCGTCATCGGCGTCATCTCTGCCTTTAACTTCCCTGTCGCCGTTTGGTCTTGGAACACGGCATTGGCAATCGTCTGTGGCAACCCTGTCATCTGGAAACCTTCAGAAAAAACCCCGCTTGTCGCCTTAGCGTGCCAAGCATTATTTGAAAAAGCCTTGGCAAAATTTGGTGAAGCACCAGCACATTTATCGCAAATCATATTGGGCAAAACCGATATCGGTAATGCGCTGGTTGAAAATAAAGACATCGCTTTAGTCAGTGCCACCGGCAGTACGCGCATGGGCCGAGAAGTAGGACCCAAAGTCGCTGAGCGTTTTGGTAAATGTTTGCTTGAGCTTGGCGGTAATAACGCCATGATTTTGGCACCAACGGCGGACTTGGATTTGGCGCTACGTGGCATTCTATTCTCTGCAGTGGGAACGGCAGGTCAGCGCTGCACCACCTTACGCCGTCTGTTCGTTCATGAGTCGGTCAAAGACGATATCTTACCGCGCGTTAAGTCTGCTTACGAGACGGTGAGCATCGGTCATCCGCTTGAAGGCAATCTGGTCGGTCCACTGATTGATGAAGACAGCTTTAATAACATGCAAGCGGCATTAGAGAAAGCCCGCAATACTGGCGGTAAAGTCACAGGTGGCGAACGGGTGCTGATGGATAAATTCCCAGATGCTTATTATGTGACCCCTGCGATTGTTGAGCTTGATGAGCAAAATGACGTGGCACGTAGTGAGACGTTTGCGCCGATTTTATATGTCATGCCTTATAAAGAGTTCGACGATGCGCTAGAGATGCAAAACGATGTCCCACAAGGGCTGTCTTCTTGTATCTTTACCAATGACTTACGTGAAGCTGAAACGTTCCTCAGCGACCGCGGTAGTGATTGCGGTATCGCCAACGTCAACATCGGCACCAGTGGCGCTGAGATTGGCGGTGCATTCGGCGGCGAAAAAGAAACCGGCGGTGGTCGTGAATCAGGTTCGGACGCATGGAAAGCTTATATGCGTCGTCAGACCAATACGGTCAACTACTCAACCGAGCTGCCACTGGCGCAAGGCATCAACTTTGGCTAATAAAAATGTGACGTGATGTGATGCTTGTTAAGTAGGCTCAGCGCTTATTTAGCAAGCCAATTATTCGCTATTTTGGTCGCCAATTATTAAGTATTTATTGTTTTAGTATGAAAGCCTGCGGAAGTGATGAATAACCATTCATGATTTCAAAACAGGCTTTTTACACCCTTCGCAGTAACCTTTTCAGCACTTTTTTCAGCATTATCAGCAGCCATGGATTGGTTGTTTCCACTACTGTTATATCTATGACAGCAGTATCCACTACTAAGGAAGGTAGGTATCTTATGATGGATGATAAACCTTATGACGAAGCTAAAGAGGGCTACGGTCCGTCTTCTAGTTTTTTATTAGATATTGCACCTCTGGTGTTGACTGCCATTATTCTAATGGTGCAGTTTTTTGTATTCAAAGATTTTACCCCTCATATTCCTTTAGCTTGCGGTATTTTAATCACTGGCTTGTTTATGAAGCTGCGTGGCCGTGACTGGGATGGCATGGAACAACGCTTTTTAAAGGTTGTTAAAATTGGTCTACCAGCGATGATTATCCTAATGGGTGTGGGTATGCTCATTGGTGCTTGGATTATCGCTGGTACCGTTCCTACGATTTTATACTACGGTTTTAGCGTTTTTTCTCCTTCATCATTCCTAGTTTCTGTCTGTATCATCTGTGCCATTATTTCTGTCGCAACCGGTACCTCTTGGGGCACGGTTGGGACGGTTGGTCTTGCCATGATGGGTATTGGGCTAGGATTGGGTATTCCGCCGTCACTAACGGGCGGTGCTATTGTTTCTGGCGCTTTTTTCGGTGACAAGATGTCTCCTTTATCGGACACCACTAACTTGACGCCAGCCGCTGCCGGTGTTGACCTTTGGGAACATATCCGCGGTATGTTGCCAACCACGGTACCTGCTATGGTAACTGCATTGATTATCTATGCTTGGATTGGTATGGGCTATGGCGCGGAAAATGTCGATTTAACCTCAATTAAAGAAATTCAAACCTCACTAGCGGCCAACTATAACCTTAGTATTATTACTTTATTACCGGCTGTTGTCGTTGTCATCGCAGCGGTGATGAAAATGCCTGCTATTCCAACAGTCTTATCTGGTGTGGTGGTCGCAGGATTGGTCGCCTTCTTTATGCAAGGCGTGGGTGTGCATGACATTTTTACGGTCTTACAAAATGGCTTTGTCAGTGAAACGGGCTTTGCTGTCGTGGATCAACTGCTGTCTAAAGGCGGCATTATGTCGATGACGTGGGTCGTGACTTTGACCATTTTTGCTTTAGCATTCGTCGGCTCAATTGAGCATTACGGTACGCTAAAAGCCATCATGGCAAAAATTAATAAAATGGTGAAATCGAGATTTGGTTTAGTAATGACCACTTATGCCAGTACTCTTGGTGTCGGTACGCTCATCGGTGACGTCTATACCACACTGGTGTTGCCAGGTCGTTTATTAAAAGACAAATATCAAGAAATGGGCTACAAGCGTACCACGCTCACACGCTCTATTGAAGATACCGGAACCCTGTTATCTCCCCTTATTCCTTGGAACATGGGTGGTAGTTTCGTCGCGGCAACATTAGGTATTGCGACACTCACTTATGCACCATTGCCTTTGCCTGTTGGTTATCACCGCTATTTGGTTTGTTATGGGTATTCTTAGACAAATTTATCCCCCGTGAAGAACCTATCATTAATAACGACACAAGCGCGCTCTCCACTGTAGACAACGTGTAATTTAGAAGGAATATAAGATGTTGCAAGAGCAATGTTTGTGGAATATGACCGCACCTATTATTGATACCTACAGCCAGATGAATAGCGATACTGAAGCGACTATTTGTATCATAGGCGGCGGTTATACAGGGTTATCGGCGGCGATTCATTTGGCAGAAAAAGGCGTCAAAGTTATCTTGCTTGAGAGCCATACGATAGGCAGTGGTGGCTCTGGTAAAAGCGTAGGGCTCGTCAATGCTGGTACTTGGGCGCGCCCTGATGATTTGAATATTGCGCTAGGCGAAGCGGCAGGTGAGCGTTTAACTGAAGCCCTCGGACAAGCGCCAAGCTTAGTATTCGACTTAATCAAACGTTATAATATCGACGCCCAAGCCACTCAAGCCGGTAATATCCACATGGCACATAACGCTAAAGGTGAAGTCGATGTCGATATTAGGTACGAGCAGCTTAGCCGCCGCGGTGCGAATGTTGAAGTATTAACCGGCAGCAAATGCCATGAATATTGCGGGACGACAAGTATCAATAAAGCACTACTCGATCATCGTGCAGGTACTATCAATCCGCTGGCTTATGTCAGAGGGCTTGCAAAAGTCGCTACCAGTCTTGGTGTGACTATCTACGAGCATTCCGCCGTAGAAGCATTAGAAAAGGTGGATGGCTATTGGTATGCAAGGACTTCTAAAGCGCGCGTGAAATCTGAGCGCGTCATTATTGCAACCAACGCTTATACCGAAGGCGAATGGACAGAAATTAAAAAGACATTTTATCTGGTATATTATTATCAGATTGCATCTGAGCCGCTCAGCGGAGAGGTGGCAGATCGGATTTTGCCATACAAAACAGGGGCATGGGATACACGCTTGGCCTTGTCTAGCTTTCGCCGTGATGACGATGATCGCCTATTATTGGGAACGGTGGGTGGTACACAGCTTAAACCAAAATCCTTTTATCAATCATGGGCCAATGCGGTGCAAAAAAGCTATTATCCCGATTTGCCAGCATTTAAGTGGCAGTATGAGTGGACTGGTAGCTTTGGCTTTACGCAAGATCATATTTTTCGAGTCATGGAGCCCGCTGAGGGCTTGCTGACAGCAACGGCCTATAATGGTCGCGGCATTACGACAGGTACGCTAATGGGTAAGTGCTTTGCCGATTATATAATGACAGGTAATAGAGACAGTATTCCCTTATCATTTAAGACTTTAGAAGAGGCGAAAGTCTCTTTTGGCGGGATGAAATCTGGCTTTACTGAGTTGGGACTGACTTTATATCATGCAGGACAATGTCTAAAAATAATTAGGTAGCTTTGTTGAGTCATCGTCTGATTTTTTCTACCCTTTTTAAATATAAAGGTATTCAGACTTTGACGGCAACAGAGAGGCCGTAACAATCGTGTGATTACCAAAGCGTATTAATATCAGTATTTATTTTCTATTATCTGATATGCTATCATCTTTAAGTCATTATCGTGGGTTTAACAGTTTTGTCATTGCCAGCCATTATCGTTATAAATGGCGGCGTACAGACCTTGCAACTTCCAGCACGATATAAAATAATTCTGGTAAAGCGCATGAGCTGTACTCCGACATCCTCATTTGTGCCTGATTTTATTTGCCTATTTGGGCGTATTTCACCCTTTTTTGTCGGAGTTACAGGAGTCTAAGGTGTTCAATATCATGAGCCACATTGCTAACCAATCCAAATATACCCGTCATTACCATCCACGTCATCTTCTCGCCCAGTATGCGATCAATCAGATAGCGACACTTGAGCTGCGTTCGCAAGATATTGTCAAAGCCATGGGTTATCCTATCAAGCATACTATCCCTGCTTGTGAGCGCCTACGTCACGTATTATCGAATAAATACCTTGGGCTTGATGGCAGCTATATGGATAAATATTTTACCGCTGAAGAATTTTTAGCCACGCTATTTGCTGTGCTGGATATCCCTCATACGCCGTTTGCAGAAGACATTGCCAGATCAAAGATGCTGCTGTGCACGCTCAGCATGATAATAAAAGTTCATCCTATGGCAGTGTGAGCAATGGTTATCAACAGATGAGTGAACAAGATTATGAAATGGTTGATAGAGTAGAAGAATATAAGCTAAAAAAATCTAAGGAATGTTAATTTCTAAGCATTATTTTTTAAGCATTAAGTAAAGCCTCACTGCAAAGTGAGGCTTTTTTCGTTGTGATCTTTAATGATGAAATTGAAAATTGGCTGGTATGAATATTTCATAATATTGTATAAATTATTGTATATCGAACTGATTATATATCAGGCTTTGATATGGCTCGCCATAAAATCACGAATAACGCATCAAACTCTGCATTAATGGGTGTATCGGTCTGGCGAATGATATGCATCAAGCAAGACGACTGATAAAACCCATAAACACATCAAAAAGTATATAAAGGGGCACGGTGTCATTTAGTACCCCGCGGTTTTGACCATCTTCTAATACATTTAAAAATGCCCCAATCAGCTCTTTATTTTCATAAATCGCAATATTACGTATACGCGATGCCGACACTGAAGACAGTACCATCACCGCATCGGGATGTGAGTCTACAAAGTCAAAACAGACCCATAATGTCTTGCGTAGCCGATCTTGCACGCTATCAATGCCTTGCAAATGATCCATGATACGCGCCGCCAATCTGCCCAATACGATATCCATAATGGTATAAAACAACGTTTGTTTATCGCCAAAATATTTATACAGCGTCTGTAGTGAGACATTGGCAGACTTTGCAATTTGTGCCATGGTTACCTCATTAGAATCAAAACCTGCAAATACTTTACGAACGGCTTTTTCAATTTTTTCTAAAGTAGCAGGGCGCATATCGGATAAGGGTGCCAAAGCTCGGGCTGTATTCATACTAGATATCTGACTCGTAGATTGCATGCTTGATGATTCCTGTGCGGTGAGAATTTTTATACTGTGCTACAGCGTCTTATTTATCGGCTTGATAAGCTAGAGTTGAAATAGGTAATATAAATTACTATTGTTTGTTAATAGGTTGCGCATAGTCTTTTACTGTCCTAGTATAAGTCTTGCATGATATTAAATATAAAGAATACTAAGATTGTATATAACGGTAATTAAAATTACCATAAGTAATATGTTTACACTCAATAGTATTTTATATTAGGGCGTGTCCTCGTTTGAATTGAGGACACGCCCTAGCCATTATCAACTTCCCATCGTCAAGGACAGACAATATGAGTATTGAAAAATTCACCCCGAACTGGATGACCGAAGAGCACCAGATGGTGCATGACAGCGCGCTTAAAATGTTTCAATCGTGGGAGCCAAAGGACGAGCAGTGGCGTAAAAACGGCATGATTGACCGCGCTGCGTGGGAAGAGGCTGGCGCGATGGGATTCTTATGTGCATCGATACCAGAAGAATATGGCGGCGGCGGCGGTGACTTTGGTCATGAAGCGGCGCTTCTTTATGCGCAAGCTGAGGCTAATCAATCCGGATTCGGCGGCATGGTGCATTCAGGTATTGTCGCGCCTTATATCTTGAGTCATGGTACGGAAGCGCAGAAAAAAGAATGGCTACCTAAGATGGCGACGGGTGAGTATGTGGCTGCGATTGCTATGACCGAACCGGGTACAGGCTCAGACTTGCAGAACATCAAAACCTATGCGGTAAAAGATGGCGATGATTACATTATCAATGGTTCAAAAACCTTTATTACCAATGGTCAGCATGCCAACCTGATTTTGCTCGCCTGCAAAACCGATCGTGAAAAAGGGGCGCAAGGTGTTTCGCTTATCGTGGTAGAAACGGACAAAGTAGAAGGGTTTGAGCGTGGTCGTAATCTCGATAAGATTGGTCTGACCTCACAAGATACTTCGGAGTTATTTTTCAGCAATGTACGTGTGCCGCAAAAGAATTTGCTTGGCACAGTAGAGGGCATGGGTTTTATTCAAATGATGCAAGAGCTGCCACGTGAGCGTCTAATTATTGCTTTAACGGGCGTTGGTGCGATGAAGCTCGCGATTAATTTGACCCTAGAGTATGTCAAAGGTCGGGAAGCCTTTGGTAAACCTATTTGGAAGTTTCAAAATACGCGCTTTAAAATGGCAGAATGCTACGCTGATTATCTCGCTGCTAGCACGATGTGTGATGCCGCTGTCGATGCCATGTTAGAGGGCAAATTAACCGTACCGCAGGCGTCTTTGATTAAATATTGGGTGACGCAAAAGCAATGTGATGTGATAGACGAATGCGTCCAGCTGTTTGGCGGTTATGGTTATATGACGGAATACCCAATCGCTCGCCTATATGCTGATGCACGAGTACAAAAAATCTACGGCGGCACCAATGAAATCATGAAAGAGCTGGCGTCACGCTTTATGTAAATGGCTGATGTAATTGTCTATTTTAACTATTGGTTTTAGTTCTCGATTCTAACATGACGATTATATTGCCATCATCCATCATGGTTATTTATTCAAAAAAGATAAAAAGGGATTTTTATGACTGAGACTGCTTACATTTATGATGCTATCCGCACCCCGCGCGGCAAAGGTAAAAAGGATGGCTCTTTGTATCAGGCGTCACCGATTTGGCTTGCCCATACCTTGTTAAAGGAAATGCAACAGCGCCATCATTTGGACACCAGTTTGGTCGATGATGTGGTGCTCGGTTGCGTGACGCCCGTTGGTGAGCAGGGTTCTGATATTGCCCGTATTGCGGTCATTGATGCTGGCTGGGCGCAAAGTGTGGCGGGTGTCACTTTATCTCGTTTTTGTGCCTCAGGTCTGGAGTCTATCAATCTAGCCGCTGCCAAAATCATGTCAGGTATGGAGGACATGGTGGTTGCAGGTGGCGTAGAGTCGATGAGCCGCGTGCCTATGGCTCTGACGGCGGGGCGTGGTATATGGATCCACGGGTTAATGAAGCGACGCATTTTGTCCCGCAAGGCGTTGGCGCGGATACCATAGCGACGCTAAAAGGTTTTAGTCGCACCGATGTCGATGCGTTTGCTACCGAGTCGCATCGCCGCGCCGCGCATGCTTGGGAGCAGGGCTATTATGATAAATCGGTCGTTCCCGTCACCGATATCAATGGCATGACGCTATTGGATAAAGACGAAACCATCCGTCCCAATACCAATGTTGAAACCTTAGCAGGTCTCAATCCTTCTTTTATTATGCCGGGTAAGATGGGCTTTGATAGCGTTATCTTGGACAGATATACCACCATTGAAAAAGTAAATCACGTGCATCATGCGGGCAATTCTTCAGGCATCGTTGATGGTGCTGCAATTTGCTTAGTGGGTAGTGCAGCTGCTGGTCAAAAAGCAGGCCTTAAACCACGCGCCAAAATCACCATGGCCTCAGTCATTGGCTCAGAACCCGCTATTATGCTGACAGGGCCAACGCCTGCCTGCCAAAAAGCGCTCAAAAAAGCAGGCATACAAGCTTCAGATATAGACCTATGGGAAATCAATGAAGCCTTTGCTGCTGTTCCCCTGGATACTGCCGATGACTTCGGACTCTCGCTTGATATCGTCAACGTCAATGGCGGCGCTATCGCGATGGGTCATCCACTTGGCGCCACGGGCGCGATGCTCATGACAACTGTGCTTGATGAATTAGAACGTCGCGATCTAAAAACCGCGATGATTACGCTCTGTGTCGGTGGTGGTATGGGCATCGCCACTATCATTGAGCGCGTGTAGTGCTGATAGCGCTAATAGATTTTAGTGATTGTCATTAGTTTCTAGTGAATGATATCGACATAGAATAATATAAAAAGGATTTGAAATGAGCACAAACAGCGTAGACGCCATCAATGCATTGAACCACTTTTCTGCCGAATCTGATAAGGGCATTATCACCGTCACGATTGACCAAAGTAGTCGCAAAATGAATGTCATCGGCGACGGTTTCACCGATAATTTTGCAGTGATGACTGACAGCTTTATTAACGACGCGTCCGCCAAAGGTTTGATTTTAACCTCTGGCAAAAAGACCTTTGTCGTCGGTGCTGATATTGATCAGTTGGCTAATATTAAAACCGCTGAACAAGCGTTTGAGCTGGTCGAAGACTGAAAGCCAGTTTACGCAAACTAGAGAAATCAGGTAAACCTGTCGTTGCTGCTATGACTGGAACGGCACTTGGCGGTGGTTTGGAGTTGGCATTGGCCTGTCATTATCGTATCGTGATTGATTCGCCTAAAACTAAATTGGGTCTACCTGAAGTCAAATTGGGCTTGCTGCCGAGCGGCGGAGGTACTCAGCGTTTACCTCGATTGGTTGGTATTCAATCAGCTTTAGAGCTGATGACCCAAGGTAAAGAGCTGCGTCCAACTGCCGCTAAAGACATGGGTCTAATTAATGCCGTTGCCACTGACAAAGCAGATATGCTCAAGCAGGCAAAATACTGGATCAAAGCTAATCCCGATGCCCAGCAGCCATGGGATAGAAAGGGCTTTAAAATTCCCGGCGGTGATAGTAAACATCCTAGTATTGTGCCGATATTTTCTATTGCACCAGCCATGGCCAATCAAAAGTCACACGGCAATTATCCAGCCATTACCCATATCATGTCTTGTGTGTTCGAGGGCTGCTTAGTGGATATCGATACAGGACTTGAGCTTGAGTCTCGTTACTTCGCGGCTTGTATGCTGTCTGTTGAATCTAGAAATATGATCAATACGCTATGGACGCAGCTGAATAGTATTAAAAAAGGTCAATCTCGTCCAAATGGTTTTGAGCGCTATAAACTAAAAAGGTTGGTGTTCTAGGTGCAGGCATGATGGGCGCGGGCATCGCTTATGTCACTGCAAAGGCGGGGATTAACGTTGTACTCCTCAACACTGATATAGCAGGCGCTGAAAAAGGCAAAGCATATTCTGCTACTATTTTGGATAAAGCCATTAGCCGTAAACGCTCTACTGAGGAGAAAAAGCAGGCGTTACTCAATCGTATCAAGCGACAGTGTCTTATGACGATTTGGCAGACTGCGACCTGATTATCGAAGCGGTGTTTGAAAATCGTGAGATTAAAGCCAAGTGTACTCAGCAAAGCGAGGCGGTGATTCCTAACACGGCTGTCTATGCATCTAATACGTCGACACTTCCTATCACTGGCTTGGCAAAAGCCAGCACCCGTCCCAATCAATTTATCGGGCTGCATTTCTTCTCGCCAGTCGATAAGATGCCGTTGGTTGAGATTATCATGGGTGAGCAAACGGATGACGCCACTTTAGCAAAAGCCTTTGATTATGTGCTACAAATCGGTAAAACACCTATCGTCGTCAATGACAGTCGGGGTTTTTTTACCTCACGGGTATTTGGCACTTATGTGTCAGAAGGGGTGGCGATGTTAGGCGAGGGTGTCCATCCGCGCAGCATCGAGGTTGCTGGCATGAAAACCGGTATGCCCATGCCGCCATTGGCATTGCAAGATGAAGTCTCATTAAGTTTGGCGCTACACGTGAGCGAACAGCAGCAGCTAGATATGGAGGCTGAAGGTAAACCCATTGCTATGCGTCCTTCGTACGAGATACTCAAAACGCTGGTCAAAGAACACAATCGCGAGGGCAAAAAGAATGGTAAAGGCTTTTATGAGTATACCGATAACGGCGACAAATACTTGTGGCCTGAGCTGATGAATTTATATCCAGCAAAAGCCGCGCAGCCATCACAGCAAGATTTAATTGACCGTTTGATGTTTATCCAAGCCAACGAATCCGCTAAGTGTTATCAAGAAAACGTCGTCCGCTCTGTCGCTGATACCAACATCGGTTCTATCTTTGGCTGGGGCTTTGCACCACATCAAGGCGGTACGCTACAGTTTATCAATTCGATGGGGTTAGAGACGTTCATCACCCGTAGCCGTGAACTCGCGGCTCAATACGGTGAGCGTTTTGAGCCAGCACAAATTCTGCTAGACATGGCAGATAAAGGAGAGGTGTTTTCTGATGACTGATTCTACGATTAATACGAGCACTGGTTCAATGATAGATTTAATGGCAGATTGCTTACAAGGGCTGCGCGTCGTTGATTTGACTCGTAATTTACCGGGACCCTTTGCCACACGTTTGCTTGCAGATTTGGGCGCAGAAATCATTAAGATTGAACCCAAAAATGGTGATCCTGCCAGAGCCTTTGGTGAATTATTTAAAGCACTAAATCATGGCAAAACTACTGAAAGTCATGATTTCCGTGATCCTCAAGGTATTGCTGCTATCAAAGCGCACCTCAAAGATGCTGATGTGATGTTGGACAGCTTTCGCCCCGGCGTCCTAAAAGGCATGGGACTAGATGCCAAAACGCTGCATGCGATTAATCCAAAGCTAGTCATGGTATCGATTACTGGTTATGGTTTGGCATCTAGCGATTCGAAAATTGAGATTAATCATGACTGGGCTGATAAAGCCGGTCATGATATTAACTTTATGGCGATGAGCGGTGTTTTAGACCAATTAAAGACGGCGAGTGGTGAGCAGGCGATGCCTAACGTGCAATTTGCGGATTTGGCAGGTGGTAGTGATACCGCTGTGATTGCATTGCTGGCTGCGGTGTTCGCCGCCCAGCGGACGGGCAAAGGTCGTCATGTTGCGGTTAGTATGACGCACAGCTTGTATCAACATATGATAATGCCAAAGGCAACGGGAACACTGGTGAAAAGCTTTTCAGGACAACAACCAGCACCACAAAATGATTTTTTGGGTGGATTATTGCCTTGCTACCGCCTATACAAAACCTCAGATGCACGCTATATGGCTATTGGTTCGCTAGAGCTCAAATTTTGGCAAGGATTGTGTGAGGCGTTGGCGTTGCCAGCGCTCAAAAACAGCCATTGGCAACGTGGTGTTATGCCAAACACCTCTGAAAGCCAAGCGGCAGCTAAGACGGTAAGTGATAAGTTTGCCAGTCAAACGCTTGAGCATTGGCAACAAGTTTTTGCACTCGTTGATGTCTGCGTGACTCCTGTGCTTAGCCTGAGTGAAGCAAAAGCACATCCCTTATTTGCCCACCAAGATGAGTATGATGCAACGTCAGGATGGCAGCAAGTTGAGTAGTTATGTTTTTTATGAGAAATGCTTCAAAGCCATTGAGTTTTTCATAAGTTGATTACCAAGGAAGGTAAATTATGGATCAGTTTTGGACGCAGCATTATCCTAAAGGGATAAATGCACAGATAGCGCCGCCACATAATACATTGATTGACATGTTTGATGACAAATTAACAGAATATGCCAGCCATGAATTTATCACCAACATGGGTGTTACTTATTCTTATGGGCAAGTGGATAGCCTGTCATTGGCTATTGCGGCTTGGATTCAAAGTCTGGGTCTAGCAAAGGGTTCGGTCATAGGCATCATGATGCCCAATGTCAACCAGTACCTGCCTATTGTCATAGGGATAATTCGCGCTGGTATGGTCACAACGCTCATCAATCCACTGTATAGTCCTCGTGAATTGAGACATCAATTGGCTGACTCAGATACTGCTGTATTATTTATATTAGAACCATTTTGTAAAACGTTAGAGAAAATTATCAAAGACACGCCTGTCAAAACTGTGGTCATCAGCAAGATTGGCGATATGTTAGGAGTAGTGAAAGGTGCGTTTGTTAATATCGCTGCCAAATATGTCAAAAAAGCCATTCCCTGTTATCAGTTGAAATCCAATTCTCGCTATACCGTGACTCGCTATAAAGCCTTTTTAAAACGTGCCAAAAAATTAAGCTATTCTCGCCCTAGCATTCAAGCGGACGACTTATTAATGCTGCAATATACTGGCGGTACGACAGGTGTTGCCAAAGGTATCTTGATTACCAATCAAAATGTTGTGACCGCCACTTATCAATTTGTCGAATGGTTCAAGCCAGTCTATGACACCATGTCTGATAGTACTCAAATAAATACCATTGTCGCTTTACCGCTGTATCATATTTATGCGTTTATCTGCTCAATAGTTGGGTTGAGTGTGGGTCAGCATCTCACACTGGTGACCAATCCACGTGATATTGAAGGGTTTATCAAGATATTGCGCAAGCGTCCTTTTCATCTATTGCCTGGTGTTAATACTTTGTTCCAAGCCCTGCTGATGAACCCCAAATTTAAGGATCTGGATTTTTCCGCATGCAAGTTAACTGTAGTTGGTGGTATGGCAGCGACCCCTGAAACCGCTAAGCGCTGGCGTGAAGTCACAGGTCTGCCTATCCTCGAAGGCTGGGGTATGTCTGAGACGCTAGGCGTGGGTACCGCTAATCCATTTAATGGTACTGAATATAGTGGCAATGTAGGGTTACCACTGCTAGTGTCGATATCAATATCCGTGATGATGATGAAAATATTCTCGCCATAAATGAAGTTGGTGAGATGTGTATCAAAGGTGATAACGTCATTACTCATTATCATAATATTGACAATACGACGTTTTTTACCGCTGATGGTTACTTAAAGACAGGTGATATCGCGTCTATGAATGAGCAGGGTGCTATCAAAATATATGACCGTAAAAAAGACATGATTATCGTCAGTGGTTTCAACGTTTATCCTAACGAAGTAGAAAACATCATTGAGGAGCACCCTAAGGTTGCCGAATGTTCAGTGGTTGGTATTGATGATAAGTTGCAGGGTCAGTCGGTCAAAGCCTACGTTGTAAAATCTGATGACAGCTTAAATGAGGATGATATTAAAGCGCTGTGCCAAGCAAATCTGGCCGCCTATAAATGCCCGCGTCATATCGAATTTATAGACGAGTTACCCAAATCAACTGTCGGAAAAATACTGCGTCACAAGCTGAGAAAATTGGCTCATGAAGCATAATGATTACTCAAGAGGAACATTGCATGAGCATCTTATGATCATTTTACGACTACAGCATGACCATCATCAGTCACCAATAATCAGGATTCATACCGACATTCAATGAGAGTAAAAGCTCTTGATACAATTTACCGCCTCCAATCAATAACGCTCACGGTTAGTTTGTTCCGTCTGAAAATGTAAATGATCGATTCGCCAGCTATTTCCGTAAGGCTCATTTAATGGTATTAAATGAGGCCTTATGTTTTGGCAAATGCTTATGGGGTTGTTTTCGATACTTTATCTAGGCGTGTCCTCATTTTAAAAATGGTGATAAAAATGAGATAAATTGCCGTCAAACAAGGAAGCTAGCACCGTTAATATCGAGATATTGATAAGCTATGTGACGATGTTTAGCAAAATTTAGCCATTTTTAGCCCATTTAGAGAGTAATTGATTGAATTGAGGACACGCCCTAATGTTGTTTGATGTCATCGTATTGTCATGGCTCTTTAACCAAAATGTCACAACTACTGGCTACACTGCTGACCTAGGCAACACAAATAATAAATGATCAGGTTGGTTGATATGTTAGAGCTTAGAGGTGTGACGAAAAAGTATGAGAATAAAGTCATCTTTGAAGATATTTCCCTCAAAATTAATAAGGCGAAATTGTCTCAATCTTAGGGCCTTCTGGGTGTGGTAAAACGACTTTATTGCATATTATCTTGGGTTTGACGGGTATCAATGGCGGTCGTCTTGCTTATAACGGCGAAGACATTACACGAGTGCCGATGAAAAAAAGAGGCTTTAATATTGTCTTTCAAGACTATGCACTGTTTCCCAATCTAAATGTCAAACAAAACATCGAATACGGTCTACGCAATAATCCCCATATTAGCACGCAAGCAGAAGTCGATGAACTGGTCGACTTACTCGATATCAAAGCCCACCTAAATAAACGTATCAACCAGTTGTCAGGCGGTCAAAAGCAACGCGTGGCACTCGCACGCACTTTGGTGATGAAGCCTAAAATTCTGTTATTAGATGAGCCTTTATCTGCGCTAGATGGTGTCATCAAAGAAACCATCAAAGCACGTATTCGCGAGATTTCCGTTCGCTATCAGTTGACGACTTTAATAGTCACTCATGATCCAGAAGAAGCCATGACGTTATCTGATCGTATTTTACTGCTCTCAGACGGCAAAGTGGCACAGTTCGCGACCCCAACGGAAATCATTCGCAACCCAGCCAATGATTTTGTCAAAAACTTCATTCTCAATCAGCTCAATATTAAGCGTCGCAATATCTTAAGTTTATTCGCGGATGATAGCGCAAATATCGACCCCTTAAGCAAATATACCCAGCGCCAACATTACGGTCAGGATGACAGTGTGGTGACACATCGTTATGACGATATCGATGGTATTAAAACTATCGACAATACCGACGATCTTAACGTTATCAAAGCCAGTCATCAGCAAAAACGAAAAGATGCCACCATCAATTAATATTGATTAAAAATAAAAATGTTGTGAATGAACGTATTTGACTATTTGATCGTCTTGGATATTTATGAAATTGAGCAATTCACCCCTCGTAAAAGCAATTTGGCTATTCGTTGCTGTTTTATTCGTTATGTTTATGTTTGTGCCATTAGTCAAACTGCTGGCACTGTCTTTGAATGTCGGTGATGCATTAGGCTAGAAAACTACACCAGTATTTTGAGCAGTGATGGCTTTTTGCAGACCATGAAAAACAGCTTTTTTGTGGCAACGATGAGTGCGCTTAGCGCGACGTTTTGGGCTTTATTTTGGCTTATACCGTGCATTGGACCAATTTGCCCAAAAGTTTTAAACAATTTATTAAGCTGGCGGCATTATTTCCTATGTTGTTGCCAACCGTAACCTATGGCTTTGCCATTATTTATACCTTTGGTAAACAAGGCTTGCTGATTCAGATTATAGGCTTTCAGCTGTTTGAGGACATATATGGCTTTTATGGCATGTGGCTTGGTTATACCATTTATACCTTGCCCATTGCTTTTTTATTATTGAACAATACGTTCCAATATTTGGACAAAAAGTTTGTCGTTGTATCAGAGTTGATGGGAGACTCTCCTTATCGCCAGTTTGACATGACTGTGGTGCGCCCTCTAATCGGCACCTTTGCAGCAGCGATGATTCAATGTTTCTTTTTAGCCTTTACAGACTTTGGTATTCCAGCGTCGATTGGGGGGCAATATAGCGTCATCGCCACTGAGCTTTATACCCAAATCTTAGGCGCGTCACCTTCATTCGAAAAGGGGGCAGTGGTTGCGCTATTTATGCTGGTGCCATCAATCCTAAGCATCGCCATACTATGGTACGTGGCACGCTTCAATGTGCGCTATGACTCAGTTGAAATGATTGATCTGCCCACCTCAAAAATCAAAGACCGTGTTTTGGCGGTGTTATCGAGTGTGATTTTAGCCTCACTGTTACTGGTATTCGCCGTGATATTCATCATCCCATGGATTAAATCATGGCCTTATCAGATGGTCTTCACCACCGAGATTGTCAGCGAGGCTTTAGAGTCTGCCAATCTGATGCGGGTCTATAAAAATTCATTACTTGTGGCGGTATTAACGGCGGTGTTTGGCACCTTGATTACGTATTTTTCAGCCTGTTATACGAGCGCTCAAGCCTGTTTAAAATGGGTAAATTCAGTATTGAAAGCTCAGCATTGGTAACCAATACGGTGCCTGGAATGGTCGTAGGTATTGCCTATTTGATGGTGTTTTCGGGGTCGGCGGTCGCCAATACTATTTTTATCATCGTGATTAGCAACATCATTCATTACTTTGCCACGCCTTATTTAATGAGTAAAAACGCACTGTCTAAAATGAATTTGGGCTGGGAGACGACGGCTGGTCTGTTGGGTGACTCATGGTTTGTATCGTTACGCCGCATCGTCGTGCCCAATTCATTTTTTACGCTGATTGAAGTCGCTTCGTTCTATTTTATCAGCGCCATGGTGACGATTAGCGCGGTTATCTTTATTTCAGGTGCCAAAACCATGGTACTCACCACCAAGATAGTTGAGCTACAGCACTTTGCGCGCTTCGATGAGATTTTTATCTTGTCGCTGATGATATTGCTGACCAATATTGGCGCACTGATGTTGTTTGCTATGGTCCGTCATATTTATAGCAAACGGCTCTCTGGTAGAGCGGCAATAAAAACCTAAGTCAATGGTGGTGCCAACGTCTTCTTAGTCTTACCCATCGGTCAAGCGCATTGATAAGACTTATTTTCGTTTTATATTTTAAGCAACACCTTTTTCATTATTAAAACATCAACAAATAATAGGACAAATAATGTTTTTATTCAAAACGTTAGTGGCAAGTTTCGCGTGTGGAATCGTCTTAGCAGGTTGTAATTCACCTGAGTCGGAAGGAGGTGCTTCTAGCAACGTCGAAGAAGTGGTCATTTATAGCAATGCCGACGAAGAAGCGGTCGAGGTCATCCAAGAGGTTTTAGACGAAGCAGGCTATGAGGGTCAGTATGTCTTTCAGTCTTTTGGGACAGGGGAGTTGGGTGGGCGTTTGCTGGCAGAAGGCGATAATACAGAGGCTGATATGGTGACGATGAGCTCGTTCTACTTAGAAAGTGCCCAAGCCAAGCATCCTATGTTTAAAGAATTGACCTTTGACGTTGACCCGCAAGTGGCGGTCCCCAATTACTATGCACCAATACTGGGCTTTACGGGCGCTATTATTTTAAACACAAAAGAGATGGCGGCACAAAATCTGCCCAGACCAACCAGTGCCAAGGATTTGGCAAACCCGATCTACAAAAATAAAATTGCGATGGTGGATCCTAATGGCTCATCGACAGGTTGGCTCTTTATTCAAGACGTCACCGCTACTTATGGAATGGGCGCTGAAGGGCAGAAAATTATGAACGATATCCGCATCAATGCGGGTCCAAATTTGGAATTATCAGGCTCAGGTCCGATCAAAAAAGTGATGGCAGGTGAGGTGCCGATTGGTTTTGGCTTGCGTCATCAAGCAATCGCAAACAAAGCACAAGGCTTGCCTATTGATTATGTTGACCCAAGCGAGGGAAATTATACGCTGACGGAATCGGTAGCCGTTATTGATAAAGGCGAGAATACCAATCCAAATGCGATAAAAATAGCTGAAATTATTGTTAAAAATGCGCGTCCAAAATTATTGACGATATACCCAAATGTGATTTATGACGGTGAAACAGTCGCTCCTGACAATCACATAAAAAACAGTAAAACGTACGGCGAGCCACTGACGGCTGAGCTGTTAGATAAGCACAGAGCGTTTTTCCATGGACAAACTGAATCGTAAATGAATCCATAAAAACCGTGATGAGTAGTCATTATCCAAATGCACTATTTCATCGGATAGTGAAATCCTTAAAACATGGATTGCGCCGCTAAAACATAAATTGAGTATCATTTGTAATCAATCATAAAGAAGAAAAAAGCTATGACAGGGACAAGTAAATTATCAGATAAACAGTATGATGTGGTCGTCGTTGGGGGCGGTATCGTTGGTCTTGCCAGCGCTTATGCTGCCGTAAAAAAAGGGCTGAAAGTGGCGCTGGTAGAGCGTGAAGCACAGAATAAAGATGCCTCGATTCGTAACTTTGGCTTTGTGACGGTTAGTGGTCAGCGTAGCGGTGAGCATTGGCAACGTGCCATGCACTCACGCAATATCTGGGCGGATATCGCGCCAAAAGCCGGTATCAAGGTTGAGCATACCGGTTTGCACATCCTGGTTCAGCGCCCTGAAGCGATGAGCGTTGCCGACGCGTTTTTGAAGACTGAAATGGGCGAGTCCTGTCGCTTATTGAGCCAATCAGAAATACAGGAGCAGACGCCTTATCTTAAAACAGGTTTGGGCGTTTTATATAGCCCGTATGAGCTGAGAGTTGAGTCAAATACGGCGATTGGCAAATTGGCGGACTGGTTAGCACAAGTGCATGGCGTGGATTTTTATAACAAAACCACGGTTCAGGCGGTTGATTTGCCCACTGTTCATACCAGTCGAGGGGCGCTACAGACAGCGCATTGTGTGATCTGTCCTGGGGCAGATTTACATGGCTTATATCCTGATACTTTAGCGCAGTCTGATGCCAAACTCTGTACCCTCAATATGATGCGCGTGATGCCAAGGCAAGCGTTCAAACTAAATGCTGCTGTCATGTCAGATCTGAGTTTTGCTCGTTATGATGGGTTTGCCCAGCTACCAGAAGCCCGTGCGCTTATCAGCTTACTTGATGCTACCCAAGCTGCTGAGCGCAAGGCTGGCGTACATTTAATCGTTGTTCAATCAGCGGATGGCTCACTTATCATTGGTGATAGTCATAATTACTGTGATAAAGAGCTGCCCTTTAGAGACACTTATCAAGATAACTTAATCATCAACGAGTTCAAAAAAGTCATGGATATCGGTGAGGTAGACATCACTCAGCACTGGTTAGGGGTCTATCCAAGTGCCGACAATGTCGTGTTTAAAGCATCACCAGAATCAGGAGTTGCCATCGGTACCATCACAAGCGGCACAGGCGCATCAACGGGATTTGCCTTTGGTGAAGAGTTAGTTAATTTAGTATTGGAGTCAAAATAATGAATACAGATATTCATCGTATCAAAGCGCCATTCGACGCGATCAAACTGTGTGTCTTTGATATGGCAGGCACGACCGTCAATGAAAATAATTTGGTTTATAAGACCGTATGTGATGCGATCAATCACACCTTACAACAGGTTGGTCGAATAGACATTCAGGTCAATTTAGAGGTGTGTTTAGAGTTTGGGGCTGGCAAAGAAAAGCGACAAGCCATTAGTGATATACTCAATGAAGTATGCAAACATGACAATACCGCGACCGCTGATAGGGAAAAATGGACGGATACTGCCTTTAATGCGTTTAAATCAGCGTTGGCATCAGCCTATACCAAGGACACGGTAGCAACCCTCGATGGCATGCTAGATTTTTTCACTCAATTAAAGCAGTCGGGTAGAAAAGTCGTGCTAAATACGGGCTACGATATTCAGACAGCCAATAAAATATTAACCTTTTGATGGTCAGTGGGTCGTGATATTGATGCTTTGATTACAGCAGATGATGTGCACAATGGTCGTCCTGCACCAGATATGATTACCCTTGCTATGGACAAGTTTGGGATTGAGCATTCGCAACAGGTATTGAAAGCAGGGGACAGCGGCATTGATATCGAAGAAGGCAAAAATGCCCATTGTGGTCTATGTGTTGGGGTGCTCACTGGTGCTCAAACCCATGTGCAACTGGAGAAATATTCACCAGATGTCGTGCTTGAGAAGCTCACGGATCTAGCGGCATTGATCTAGAGTATGTCCTCAATTTAATTGAGGCATCTATATGGGCTAAAAATGGCTAGATTAAGACATGGGGTACTTTAATGGCGCATTTCAGAAGGAGAGAAATCATTAGATGGTTTCTCTCCTTCTGCTTTTATAGAAGTAACGATAAACATAAGGACAGGCAGGCTTATCGATTTTTGAACAGCATAATGTGTGGAATATTTATCTTAAAATTTTAGCGCGCTCTACTGCTGATCTAATGCTTTTAGACCTGCTTTGGCGATGTGTACATCTTCGCTGCCATGTGCGCCGCCCACCCCGATACCACCGACTACGATACCATCGATATAAATGGGCACGCCGCCATCTAAGATAAGGATGTTTTCATCCAGATAGCGTAGGTCTTCAGGAATCGTGCCGTCTTTGATGCCTTTGGCGATGACCGCCGTTTCTCTTTTTTGTGAGTTTGCGGTATAGGCTTTTTTATAACTGGCACGCACGGTATGCACGCCTGCGCGGTGATCTCTGAGAACTGCTAAGGTTTGTCCGGAGGCATCAACGACGGTGACAGATACCATCAAATTGTTGTTTTTGGCCTCTAATGCGGCGGCATTCACCATGTTTTGTGCCATCTCGCCAGTCAATAATGGAATGGTGGCCATCTCTGCTCCTTGAGTTATTACGTTTGATTTAATCGCTGGCACTTGATACTGTGAGTATGAGGTGTTGGCACACGCGGAGATGGACAACAGTGAGGTTGCAAGCGCGGCATAGATAACGAGTTTTTTCATAATCAATCATTTCATAGTTAATCCTTGAGGTTGTTTTGAATATCGCATGACATGACTCAATACGCCTGAATCAAAGCTTAGACAAGTCAATTGCCTGATGATAACTTGCTGGGGCAAACTTGATGGTGACAAACAGCATGCCGATAAGGCTGATCAATAGCATCCACCAAACCGCTTGAAAACTGCCAGTCGACTCGCGTAGCACACCTGCGACATAAGGCGCGATGGCGGTAATAATAAAGCCAATGCCTTGGACAAATGCTGCCAGTGCCCCAGCGAGTTTGGGTTTTGACAAATGATCTAACGCGACGGTCAATGTCAATGAAAAGCAAGCACCAAGACCACAGCCAATCAAGGCAATCCACAAGATGAGTAAAGCTGTCGGCATGGTAATCAAACCTATAAATCCAGCAATTTGTATCCCTACGGCAAAAAACAACCAAGGTCGGCGGTCGAGACGATGGGCGGATAACATTGGAATAACCAGCGCACCAATGACCTGAAAAATCGTCATGATACCGATCAGCTCGCCACTACTTTGCGCGCTCCAGCCCAAAGTCTGCGCATAGCTTGGCAACCATGCAATCATACAAGCATATCCAGCGTTTGCCAGACCAAAATAACTTGCCAGCAGCCAAGCACGGCGATTGCCAAAAAAGTTGATTCTTACCCCGTCGTCTCGATTTTCCATCTGCTCAGAGGGTCGCCGCCACCACAGTACGAGGGCAAAAACTGGCACTACCAGCCAAATACCCAAACCAGATTGCCAACTGTCGTAATGTTGAGCGACCACCGGACTCAAGATAGCGGCAACCCCGCCACCAGTCATTAGTGCGGCAGAGTAAACGCCCATAGCAAGTGGTACGCGTGCAGGATACCAACGCTTGACCACACCAGGTGCCATGCTTGCACGATGGCGATACCCGTGCCGCCTACTAAGGCACTGGCTATCAGCGTACCTCCAGTATCTAACCACAAGCGCCATAAACACGCTAAGGCAATCGCAAACAGACCGCCTGTGATCCACGCGCTTTCACTAAATCGTCGCCCAATCCAAGGCAACAGTAGCGGAAATATACCCATACACAGCATCGGCAGCACCACCAATAAAGAGGCGGCTTGCAAACCCATACCTGTGCTTAGGCGAATTTCTGTCAGCAATGGACCAGTAGAAGTGATCGTTGGACGCAGCGTCATCGCCAACCCAGCAATCACCAGCATAGGAAACAACAAGGTCAGTATCGACGAACGCGCCGTGGAGGAGATATGATCGGTACTCATGAATAATATAAAATCCGTATTAAGAAAGGCAGTACCAAAAAATCACCGCCTGAGTCGCCAAAAAAGCCGACGTCACTATATGCCGAACGTCGACTTTTTCAATAAGTACTATTTTTACAAACCGCTGATTAAACTGCTATTTAAAGCATCATTTAAAAAGGTTTGAACGGTAGGAACTTACCATCTAGAGTGATCACTGCGCGATCACCACCTTCTGGGTCAGCTACTTTTTTGATATCCATTTTGAAATTAATGGCACTGATGATACCATCACCAAATTGCTCATGAACCAAGGCTTTTAGCGTGGTGCCATATACCTGCATCATCTCATAAAAACGGTAGATTGTCGGGTCAGTAGGAATCTCACTACCAACGCTGCCTCGTGATGGAATACATTGTAGTAACGCGATGGCGTCCTCATCAAGTCCTAAAGTTTCACCAACTTTTTGGGCGGCATCAGTAGGTAGCGGATGCTGACCTAGCAAAGCGGCAGTGACAAAGACATCACTCAAGCCTGTTCCTGAAGCGATTTGCTCAAATGACAGGTTCTTTGCCGCTTTGGCAGCAATGATGGTGTCCGTTAATGTTTGACGTGCGGTGTTGCTCACTTGAGACTGAATCATAATAATACCTTTTGAGGTTGGTGGTGGTTATTGGGTTAATTGATTTTCTGATTATGCATAGTCATTGATAATGACAGTTATGTAACGCTAAACGGCGACTGCCAGTGGCGATATCGGATAAGCGCGAACCTCAGTGTGCGTGGCCAATGAGACAAATTCATTGGTCACGCCATCTAAGGCATCGATGTCACCGGACTCGATATCGTAAACCCAGCCATGTAGTGCTAAACGATTTTCTCTTAGCGCCAAACGTATCGAAGGATGGGTTTTGATATTTTCGATTTGAGCGATGACATTTTCACGAACCATAGAAGCGACCCGCTCGCTATCACTGGCATGTTTACGGACTTCATTGACCACCCGTGCTGAGTCAGCATAGCGTAGCCAGCTGCCTACCGCTGGCATATGATCCATGCAGGTGCAGTTGGCAATCGCAGTCATCGCGCCGCAGTCTGAGTGCCCGCAAATCACCACATCCGTGACTTTTAAAGCGGTAACAGCATACTCAACTGACGCCGATACACCGCCAGGCTCAGGACCATAAGATGGGACGATATTACCCGCATTGCGAATCACAAACAGACCACCGGGTTCGTGTTGGGTAACGAGCTCAGGCACTAAGCGGCTGTCTGAACAAGAAATAAACAGCGTGCGCGGGTTTTGTTTGGTCGCCAAATTTTTGAATAAATCGGCGCGCTTAGGATAGGCGTCACTGTGAAATTTTAGAAAACCTTCAATAATATCTTTCATCGCGTTGGCCTCTGTGAAGTCGATAAAAGGAATGATACGTCACTATCGTTATAAGGTAAAATACTAGTATGTTATGATGTCGATAATAATTACTTATGACCAAACTTTTATCAATCCCTAATCCACACGAGATGACCCATGATTCTTCGGCACATTAAGTATTTTTTGGCAGTGGCAAAGTACCAAAGCTTTACCCAAGCAGCAGCGTCTTTGTACGTGTCACAGCCAGCGTTATCGCAGCAGATTAAACAGTTGGAGGAGGGTCTAGGCGCGACTTTATTTGATCGCTCTGGTCGCCGTGTCACATTGACCGATGCCGGTGACGTCTATGCGCGCTATGCCCATAGAGCCTTGCAGGATTTGGAGGAAGGACGCGCGCCATCCACGACGTGCAGGATCTCAGTCGCGGTGCGTTGCGGATTGCGATTACGCCTACCTTTACCACGTATTTGCTTGGACCTTTAATCAAAGCGTTTCATACTCGTTATCCGAGCCTCACGCTAAGCGTGCAGGAGATGTCACAGGAGCAGATGGAAAAGCAAATATTCGATGATGAGTTTGATGTGGGTATTGCTTTTGAAGATGTGCAGTCTGCCGATATCGATACACAAACCTTGCTGATAGAGACGCTCGCACTGGTTGTTAGTAAACATCACCCTCTTGCTAAGCAAGCGGCGATTGATTTGCCAACGCTAAACGCGCAGTCACTGGTATTGCTGAGCCGCGAATTTGCCACGCGCGAACAGATTGAGCATTATTGTCGTCAGCATGACATTGCGCCAAACGTACTGATGGAGGCAAACTCGCTAAGCGCAGTGATCGAAATGGTTCGCCATACTCAACTGACCACCTTATTACCTTCCAACATCGCTCATAATTATGATGAGCTGGTGGCGATTACCTTAGCGCCGTCTTTGCTCCAGCGTACAGCGGTATTACTACAACGAAAAGGTGCGTATCAGAGCGCTGCTACTAAGGCATTTGTTGCGTTGGCACATGAGGTCTGTTCGAACACGGTTGAATCCAAGGCACTGTTTTTCAAATAGAATAAACTTAGAAAACGAACGGTCACGATGAGATAGGCAAAAGGTCAATGACGCAAACCTTAATTCACTACTTTTTTCACTTCGGCATGCCTTTAATCGTGGCTTATGTGTTTTTCCGCAATGATTACAAAAGGGTTTATCTGATACTGCTCGGCACTATGCTGGTTGATTTGGATCATCTGCTAGCAACGCCTATTTTCTCGCCCAATCGCTGTAGTATTAACTTTCACCCGCTGCACAGTTATTATGCAATGGCAGTATATGCGGCTATGTTAGTGCTGCCTAAGCCATACAGAGTCATAGGTTTGGGCTTACTGTTGCATATGCTGACGGATCTGAATGACTGTGTTATGACGTATGCCCAAATCCCTCAAGCGTTGGATAATGCGCCAGCTCGTGAGCTGGTCATATGGCTAGCAAATAGGTTTAAGTAGTATTTTTAACTTTTCATCGCATGCTCATTAATCCCGTATTTATTATGGGCACACTATATTTTCTAAAGAATCGGGTTATTTACTGAGAATTTAGTTCTGCGCTAAGCCTAAATTCAGTATTCAGACAATAAATATAGACAAAAAAAGCCTCACTTATTAATAGTGAGGCTTTTTTATTGAGTGGCTGGTTTAGCACTCTATATGGCAATGATTATTTGGCAACCGCTTTAAAATTCGCTACTTGGTTTGCATTGCTAATGGTCAATACAGGCACGTTATTGGCATTTTTGCTCATGCTATATTTACCATTTACGGTTGCTAGTGCGGCACTATCAAAGCTGGCTTGTGGGGCAGGGCAAGCCATTCTTGTGCTTCTTACTGGACCCAAGGTTACCTCGCCATTTGCTACCTTATATTCAGCACTCATATTGTTACAAGTATTCATCAAAGTAACGATATTGCTTCCATTCGCCGTCACAAAATCGAGGGTTAATGGTTCGGTTGGATTAAAGAATAATGGAGTAATGGTCTCGCCCTTGGTGTTTTTGGCATCCACGAGTTGCCAATGATAGGCTTGCAAGGCATCCGAGGTAATAGGCTGGGTAACGGGTGCACTTGGCGTAGATGTGGTTTGACAACCTGCTGCCAATGTTCCCACTGCTAAAACGCTTGCCATCATTACCTTGGTCATATTTTTCATATAAAGTCCTTTATTGCTTCAATTATTATATAGAGACATTTATCTCAAAATTATTGTGCTTGCTGCCCCAATAACTGACATGAGACGCTAGTAGATGCAGGCATTATTACAAAGCAATGATAGCGATACAAGCGCCAGTAACCATTCAAATACCAAGTTGTTTTTATGTTGATAAATCTTTAGCACGGCTCATTGCTATTAGACGACCACATCATTACGTTGAGATAGCAGATGGTTTGCTGGAATAGGAAACACATTGTCATAAATCCAGTTATAAACAAAAGCATGTACCAAGTAGAAAGTAGCCATTGTAATATCCATGAGAAAGGCTTGCCAGAGGCTGATGCCTAAGTGCCACGCAATTATTGGTAGGAATAATAACAGCAGACCACCTTCAAATAAAAACGCGTGCAACATCCGTAGTGGAACCGTCTTATGTACATTGCCACGTAGCTTCAGCATACTGTGGTCAAATAACAGGTTATAAAAATAGTTCCACAACGTCGCGATAATCGAAGCAGCCACGGCGATAAGACCTATCGACTGAATATCAAAGCCAAATAACCAGCTTGCCAACGGTACAAATATAATTAAACCTATTATCTCAAAACCCAAAGTATGACGGATACGATCTTTCACGGTGCGCATGAAGCTTCCTAGTTGAATCAGTTATTTTCGCGCCTATTGTATCTGTTAAACTATTATAACCAAGTTAGAACCTATAGGATTTTTAGATAGATGAGCCTTTCATTAGAGCAACTGCAAGCCTTTGTCGCCACGGTAGAGACCGGTTCTTTCTCAGCCGCCGCCCGTTATCTAGCAAGGCGCAATCTGCTATTAGCACGGCGGTGTCAAATTTAGAAATTGATTTGGACAACAGCTTATTTGTCCGCAGTGGACGCTATCCAGTCCTGACGCCAGCTGGAGAGCGCTTACTGGTAGAGGCGCGAGTGATACTAGAGCGTTGTGAGCATTTTCGCGGGGTGGCCAAAAGTCTGGGCGAAGGAGTAGAGAGTCGATTGGTACTGGCGGTTGATGAGTTGTATCCGGAAGCAACATTGGGCGGCTTGATGGAAGAGTTTTCACGCCGATTTCCTAGTGTGGAGCTGGAACTATTGTTTCCGCTGATGGAAGATGTCAGCCGCTTGGTGCTAGAAGATCGCGCCGACTTAGGCATTATGTGGCGTCAAGAAATACTGCCTTCAGCGCTGAATTTTCATGGGCTTGGTTGGGTGTCGATGAAAATGGTGTGCGCGCCGAACCATGAGCTAGCTCGTCAGCCAGTGGGATGGGAGGAGTTGAAACGCTATCGGCAATTGATGGTGGCAACACGTAACCATAGCGAAGAAAAAGCACGGTTGCGAATAGCATCTGATGTCTGGTGGGTCGAGAGCCAGTGGGTCATTGTTGAGCTGGTACAGCGTAATTTAGGCTGGGCATTCGTGCCTGAACATGTGGTAGCCAGTGCTCTGGATAATGGTTTTTTAGTCGAGCCAATATTGGACTTTAACGATCATGATTGGCCAGTGGCTTTAGAAATCGTATGGCACAAGCAGCGTCCTCTAGGTAAAGCAGCTGCTTGGTTGAAGTCGGCTGCGATTGCGCTAAATAAGTGATATTAAGCGGTCAATAATAGCGAGTTTTAATTAGTGGTCAAGATATACTACGCTTCAATCCAAATTATGTTTTTAACTTAAATATACGATAACGCTGAGCGACAGCAGTTGTCGTCCGCTTTAATTGGACGCTTTATTTTTCTCAATTTCTATATTATAGTTACTGAGTTAGGACGTTATTCAGTCAGGAAAACAGCAACATAGAGTTAACCCTCGAGGCGCAACGCTTCATCCTATAACTTCGCTATTGCTGTTAACTATCAACACTCTGACTGGCATTAATCATTATTTTTCTAATCAACTAAACCCAAGCTACTCATAAATTATAGCTGTCATATCGATGATGGCACAGATTTCATATTGTTAAAAATAAGTTTAAATAACTTCTAAAATCATCAGTGAAACACTCATTTTGCTTTTTAACGTTGCTCTAAAAGCGGCGGACAAGCTCGGCTGACTTAAATTTGCTCTGAGAATCACACAAAATTAAAAATACTACAAGCTACTGATATTCAAAATAAATTAAAAAATAAGGACAATATTATGACAAACACAACTAACACTTTTGAGCAAAAACGTATCGATAATTTAAATTGGTCAAGTGGATCAAAACTGCCTAAATCCATTCAAGATAAGGTACAAACTAAACCAAAGATACCGTTGTTTTATCTGCATAACGAGTCTATCGATAACTATGAAGATGATATCTACTTTGTAAATAATAGCGATGAGACATTGAGCTTTGTTGCTCCCTATGAGCTGATGAAGAGAGATCCAGATTGCTCTGAGGTAGTGATTGCTGCCGAACCAAGTGAACGTGACATATCCCTCACTTATACCGATGTCTTGCCCAAGCAAGGCGTGAGAATTGATCGTCAACATATCATCTATGATAGTGATTATCTCAATCAAATTATTGTCTATATCATGAGTCGTGCCAGCAAGGAGATGTGGGGAATATGGCGTTTGAATGTGTGCGAAAAAGGCATGTTTTCGTCTTGTCCATTGCTATGGGAAGGTGGCGCCAAACCCTTATCTGTTGTGAGTGCAGACAAACGAAATGATCCTAAAGATCGTCCTATTTTACCTTGCGTATTGCCCATACGTCAGCAGTTATACCAGCAATGGGCGGAACATTATGACCACGCGAGTGCAAGCTTAATGAGGTCTATCACCGATATCATCTATCGTTATGACTTTGGTATTGTGGGATGTTATTACAATGATACTTGGGATGAGTACAGCAGTGAGGCGGAGCAGATTGCTAACATGCTGATTAAGGAGGGTGCTGATAGCGCCGATGAGGTTCTCGCGATGATGACTAGGGTCTATGACGTGTCATTTGGTGCTGGATATACGAGGATTCCTATGGATGTCGCTGAGCGCATTTATGGTCTATGGTTGAATTATAAAAGTAATGCTAATAAATAAAAGACACAATGATAAAAGGAAAAGGAAAAGGAAAAAGCCATGATGTTTCCCATTGAAAATAATGACACATTTTTACTATTCTTTCACGGTCTTGATTCGAGTAATGAGACCAGTAAATATACTTGTATTAGCCGTGAGCCCAAAACCTGCCAAACCGTCAATTATCGAGATAATTTCAACGAGATTTTCGATATTTATGAGGCGTTAATTTTAGAAAAAATGCGCGAGTATCCTCGAGTCGTCTTGGCAGGGCACTCACTTGGTGGCTGGTTCGCCAATCATTTCGCCCACAAATACAATTTGCGTGCGCTATTAATTGCGCCTTGCATTTATCCCAGTGAGGTTTTAGCAGACCGTATACCAGACGTGGCTAATATGAAACTGTCATTTCCGACCTCGAATACTGAGATGGTAAGAGTCATGGTTGAGGTTGATGATGAATGCTTAGATGTGGCCGTTGCCAGACGCACGTTGGTCAACTTACCTGATAGCTGGGAAGTGGAGTATTTTGAGCGTGGTCATCACCGTATCGCCCGTAGCGAAGATATTTGGTATCACTTGGTTCATCTGTGCGAAGACCCCATTGTCTGGATGGATGACGCGACATACCATGAGGAAGATTAAATACCATCAGCCTTGCAGTAAGGCCTTATTAATTACTATTATAAAGAACTAAAAAACTATCGTGGGTTTAACGGTTTGCCAAGTTTTTCAATAATCACTTAGCAAACATTGCAACTTCCAGCACGATATAAAACCACTCTGGTAAAGCGCATGAGCCTGTACTCCGACAAGGCTATCCATGCCTGATTTGACTTGCCTATTTGGGCTTATTTTATTTATTGTTGTCGGAGTTCAGGAGTCACTGATGTCTCATATCAATAGCCAAAATCTCACGCCTTCCAAATATACTCATCGTTATACGCCGCGGCATCCTTTGGCAAAAGAGGCGGTTAGCCAAATAGAGAAATGTGAACGACGTTCGCAAGATATTGTCCAAGCCATGGGTTATCCGCCAAAACACATCATATCCGCCTGTGATCGTCTGCGCCATGTATTGTCTAGCGACATACTAGGACTTAATGCGACAGATATTGATAGCTACTTTACTGCTCATGAATTCTTAAAAGCATTATTATCCGTGCTCGATATAAAGTACGATACCTTTGCAGAGGATATTGCGCAAATCCAATATGACTTGGCGCATTATCCTTATCCGCTACCGCAATATCACTTGCGAGCGGTCATCGACTTTACATGGAGTGAGGGCGCTAACTGGATGTCGCGCGGCGTGGCTAGCAGTAAAGCTGTTGCGTATTTACCGCAAAATATTGCCAAAATGAATGCGGCAAAGCGTGAGTTGGTGATTCAACAATGTCTGGCTGCGCATTATGCAGAATATAACGGTCACTTGCCGTATAATGGCGTGATTAACGGTTATCAACTTATCATTGAACAGCGTCATGAGATGGTTGATAGCATCGAGTATGATCTGCCGCAGTGTGAGTAGGATGTGATACATCACTCATCAATTGGTAGCATTAACATTTAACACAGCATACCCAAATAAAAAGGCCGTCCCCAATGACCGATACTAATCCTTATAACCCGTATAATTTTGCACCTTTACAGCCGACTGGTAGAAATGAGACCGATACTGCCAACACTTATGCGCCTGAAGACATGATTAAAATATATGAGCAGCAGTTTTTGATACCAGTACCTGAAGAAAAGCTGATCGAGTTTTTACCCGCGCTAAAGAGTTTTTATGATATTGACGATCATACGTTAGACGTCAGCGCCATTATTTTTGACGCAATCGCAGACGCCTCTATCATTTACAATCATAAGGTCAAAGTGGGCGACTATCAAATACTAGGTGGGTTGGTAGAGGAAGCGATTGAATACGATGAAGACAGTGATGAAAGTAATAAAGATGACCAAGCCACTGAAGACCTATCCGTTGAAGACAAAGACATTCAAGCCTATACACTAGAATGTAAGCGTACTTTTTTCATTAATGAGGTAGAGATACCTTATCATTTCAACTTGTTTATTTATGGTGACGGCTATTCTACTTTAACCAAAAAAGAAACCGTGCTAGAAAAAATGTATTGGTTCGTTAGAGGAAGATTTGAAGAAAATCTATTAGACGACACTGAAGATAATGACAGTTTAGACTCGATCAATGAACAGCTAGCCAGTTTGGGTATTCGGGAAATGGATTTGACCACCATAGACGAAGTAATAAGCTATGTGGAAGACAGTATTATAGATGATGCCATGGTAGAGGCGCTTAACAAGTTATTAGATGCGGCTGAGTAGGTAGCTATCCGTAAAATTGATGTCAGGACAACACGTTTTAACGTCAATTTTTATAAGAGCCGTTGTAAAAGAATATTTATATAAGACTAGCTATAAAAGACTATTGATATAAGGCACATTGCTATGCAACAAACACAGAATTCTGTGGATCAAAGACAAGATATTGTAGAACACAGACCCGTATTTATGCCGAGAACCAACAGTGACAATCTGGTAAAAACAGACATGGTTAGGTTTGAGCGGCATGTGGGGTTTGCCAGTCGCCAAAAGAAAAAATCCATCAATGATATGCATCAAGTCATTCGCAAAAAGTATGGCTTTAGTCATGTCCTTGAGCTATCGAGCAAGTCTGGCAATAAATTGAGTTTTCCGCTGAGTCCATTGAGCTTGAAGCTAACAAATGAACAAGATAGGCAGCAGTACAGTGTCGAAAATGCCTTTCAAAGCAGTATGATTTTTGAGGATGGTGGCCCCTATACTGACTTGTTAAGTGCGCCGCCAAGACAAGCCAGAAAGGACGAGCGCTTAATGACCTCGGGTGAACTGATTGGTTATAATTATTTTGGCATGGAGTGGAGCGTAGAGCCATTGACCACATTTTATGATTGGCTCTATGTGAATGCCCTAAAGCAAAATCCGCATTTGCATGAAGAAGTTATGCAATATCAAGCCTTTACGGATCGTGAGTTTAATCCTAAAAAGTCTATCCATTGTGCGGCTTATGCACTGGCGATGTTTGTGGCGCTCAATAAACGCGAGTTGCTCGATAACATTGAAGACCCCGCAGTATTTTTTAATCTATATCATGAGTTCAAAATAAGTAATACTGAGCAGCTTTTGGAAGCGGGTTGGGTTTGATCGTTAGAGCGGTAATTTATGTAGTAAAAATTATCAAGATAAACTTATGATATGCTAATCAAGTGACTTTATGATATATGAGAATAGCCAAGCTTGTCTTGGCTTTTTCATGCCTAAAAAATCAAGCACCTTAGTCTGGTTGATTTTAGCGTTATATATTTCAACAGAACGCTTATTACTCTTAATTATGTAGATGTGATATAAACTTACAAATACTAGGGCATGTCCTCATTTTAAAAATGGCGATAAAAATGAGATAAATTGCAGTCAAACAAGGATAATATCGAGATATTAGTCAGCTATTTGACGCCGTTTGGCCATTTTTAACCCATTTAGATAACTATCGATTGAATTGAGGACACGCCCTAAGTATGACTATAATTCTAGAAAATTAAACAAAAAAAATCCCCACTTCTTATTTAAGGAGTGGGGATTTTAGTGCTTTTATAAGCCATATTTGGAGCGGGAAACCCCAACCTTGGCAAGGACGCCGACCAAATTAACGTTAACACCTATAAGCCTGAAGCCTTTTACTTTAAAGGGCTTTAGGTTTTTTATGCATAAAAATATTTATGAATAAAAGGTATAATAAAAGAATAGATATATTTATAGACACCAGTATATTATGGTAATATGACACCAACCAAAATATATTTTAGCATGCCTACCCCATCGAATGTAATTGATTTTTATGGTATATGCCTCTGACATACAGGTCATTGATTATGGCGAAGCGCACTAAGAAGGCAATAAGACGAAACGTCAAAAGTATTAACGTAAAGGATAATTTGATAGTGCATGAATGTGCTATGAAACCGTATCAGATATTTTGCGAATGGATCGATGATGAGGTTAATGAGCTCTCTTCGGGTAGAGCACTATTATTTGAAGTTGTTGAAATAGATGATCAATATTGTTTTTTTGAGGGTTTTAAAGAAGTGGGATTACTGATGGACGGTGATGAAATCGCTATTAGAAGAGTCGATATTTCTAAATCTGAGATTGAGAGGCGCGCTTGGTCTTACCTTATGAATGAGTTTACAAATTTAGATACTATTAACCCAAAATTTTTTGCCGCTATAAAAAGTAGTATGCCTGCTCGAGTGCAACAATCGCTATTTAATAAACCTCTGACCATACAGAAGATTTTAGATATTAAAGACCTCAAGCGTCATCACTATGACTACCAGTTAAGTCTATATCCCAATCAGTATCCCACAGAGATGCCATCCTTCTCTGAACTAATTGATAAGGTTCTCTATGTCAATAACAAATAACGTGCAAACGCTGATACCAGATACTGAGGACGTCTATACTGCTGATATTCGTCATTTCTTTATAACCGTAGCCAGTTTAGTCTCAAATGACTTTATGGACATTACCGTAGAAGCGAAACAGTCAAAACCTTTAACTTCAGAACATCTCAAAAAAATATACGATTCCTATAGCGGTAAACTGACTAAGCCCGAAAATCTAACTCGAGCATTTATCGCCAGTACCCATCTTCTACCAAATTTTGATACCAGCAATCCAAGTAAAGAATGGCTGTGGGTCGCAAAGTTATGCCATCTACTCCTCTATTTTGTACAAAATAATCTACCTAGACGTATTAGTGAGACTAATATTGAAGCTAGAAAATGGATGAATCCAGTAAGTCGCAATCACAGTATTTGGCGGCATTGTTACTCGACGCTACAAGCTGATAGCTTACAGACTACCTATGAGAGGTTTGAGCGTTATCGAGTTGAACTTGAAAGTAAGAATGATCCTAATCTCATATCATTTATCAAGATGTATCTAACCATCGATTTTGCGTTTAATAATAGAGATAGCATAACGCGAACTTCCTACGGCAGAAAACAAACCAAAAAGGGCAAAATTGATGAGCCAAGTATTCAGTATGTCACGCACACAGACGTGGATGATGATACTGATGAGCTGGTATCAGTCACAAGTTTTGAGCAATCAAAAAATGATAACGATATTTATCGTGAGCGGTTAGATAATCCCGTACCTGACTTCTTTCATCTCGAGCAAACAAAGTTAAAAGATACTGAAAAATTCTCATACGATCAGATTTATCGAAGAACACAGGCAAAATATTCTCATGCTAATAAAAATGAGCGGTTTGTAAGCAGCAATATTCGTCAGTTATCGCTCATTGCTATTCAAAATATAGCCTCTAAGCTGTGGCAATGGTTTGATGATTATAGTGACGGTGAAGGCGATAGGGACAAGAAACGAGCGATCGTCTATTTATTGCTTTCTTTATACACTGGTCATTCAGTTGCAAGGTTGGCTGAAGATATCAATAACAACTATAAAAAAATCACTGATATTGGTGCTCGTAAAGCAAAGTATGAGTTTATTATTAATTTAGATATTACACCGCTGCGTATTAGAACAGAAGGGATAGAGTCAGTTATTGCTAACCGATTGACGCAGTTCAAACTCCCATTACCTGAGCCATTGGGAGTATTTTTAACCTATAAAGGATACCCAGATTCAGTATTGATCAATGAAGTCATTGCTGATCTACGAGCAACGCTACAGCTACCGTTAATTAGCTTGGGTAGGATTGAAAAGTCACTATACACCATCCTTATCTATGAAGTCAGCAGCACGCAGTTGGCCACTATCATCACCTCACGCAATAGTAGAAAGAGAGCAGACACTTGGTATAGCTCTCATGAGATTAACGCGATAAAAGAAGTCTACCACGATGCGATTAAGATCCTCACCGCTCGCTGTCATAAAAAAAAATCCAGCATCGTCGATTATTTGTCCAAGATAGCGCTCAGTGATGATGCTATAGGTAGTCAAAACAGCCCTGACTATCCGATAGTAAGTCTATTCATGAGTTACTTACAGCAAAAAGTAGTAACTGCTCATAATTATAGAGAAAAATTCAATTTTTATAATTTGTGGCTATGGCATGTCTCTCTTTTACTAACTTCAATAAGAGCGGTAGAAGGCGCACCAGGTTATCTCAACCAGATCAACCTTGAGGTAGGCATCATTTGGATTTCTGATAAGGAGGAGCGGGCGACTGCTAACAGTCAGCGCTTAGTGCCTATTTGTTCATTTCTTTATGAGGCTATCCAGAATTTTTTAAGTTACTTGAAAAGCTTTGCTCAGCGCTATGGACGCTTAGATTTTAATATTAGCACTGCAGTGAATAAAATCTTTGATTACCAGCGACCGCTACTAAATTTTTTAGATAAAAAAGGCGAGTTTCATGCGCTCAGGCCGGCTATTATTATCAAAGAATTAGATAGTCATTTTCGCTTTAAACCAGATTGGACACGCCATGTGGGACAAAGGTTTTTACATGAGCAGGGAGTAGCTGAAGCAGTCATTTTGGCGATTTTTGGTCATGAAATGATGGGTCAAGAAGCATGGAGAAAAAATTCAGCACTGGCTATAGGGCATATAGTAGCTGCTAAAAAACCTTATCAGCAGCTGGCAGAAGAACTAGAATTACAGCAGGTAACTTTATGACACAGTTAGAGACTTTACATGGTCATTTGAGGCGCTCAGCAAAAGCACAGGATAAGCGTACGCAGGCATTACAGCATACAAAAGAGATGTGCCAACACTCTTGGAATGCTTTTATTAAAGAGCATCAGTCGCCAGAGTTAATCACAGACGAGCAGATATATGGTGTATATGAAGCGCTTTATAACGACATTGAAAAGTCCGTTTCAGCGCATCTTATCCCGTTTGCACTATTCGAGCGTAAGCGTTTTTTCGATAACATTAATGAAGCGCGTAAAAAAAGACACCTGCCATTATTACCAAAGCCCATCATTGCTGTACGTCCACAGCGCCCAAAAAACATCAATGATTTTGATGAGTTTTTATATCTGACTAAAGCCCAGAATGTTGTTGCCCAAGCATTTGATAAGTGGCAGCAGAGAAATACCTTTTCATTACTTGAGAGCATCAGCTGGTTTTTATTCTCGCTCATTAGTTTTGCAGGATATAACGATGAAAAGATACTTCAAGAGATTTATGACTATCTAGAACAAAAAAAGCCTATTTATCATATGTCTAATGACATACTGGTCATGCCGATCAGACTACTATCATCCGACTATGGCAATGAGCTTGTTACTACAGAAAACGATTTAGATGAGGTGTATCACACACGCCTGATCATCATAGATGATATCAGTCGCTTATGGTTGCTCAAACTACAACGCCAGCATCAAGCGCAAAACCAGTTTCCTAAATACCATCAAGTGATAAAAAGGCTAGGGGAGTTTATTGGAGAGAAATTCACGGTTAAGTCCATCCATAGATCTAGCTACTTACGGCATACTGCAATCTATTGGCAAACGCTACCAGAAGTATATTTAGATGTTCAATTGGTCCAGGTGCTAACAGGTCAGCAAAAACAAACCTCAATATCAACATCGCAATGGCTTAGATATTTTCAGGGTATTAAAACACCCAGTGCGGCTCTATCAGATGAACACGTCAGTAAATTGGTGATTGAATCTCGCAATAGCACTGAGGACTCACTTGATACTATCAAAGTCGCACGCTTTAGGTCTGATGCAGTTAAAGAAATACGAACCATACTCAATGGCGATAAAAAGCAGGCGCAACCACAGCTAATAAACTTATTGACTCAAAATCTATATCCTAACCAAGAACGACTGGTGAGATGGATGCTTGATTTGCTTACCAGCGGTAATAAAATCAATACCTTAAAGCGGTATTTGTCTGAGATCGGTAATGGCTTTATCGCAGGGACTCGTACAGCTGATTTTTCACACTCTTTAAAACATGATTATCACTATATATACAATGAAATTATCGCCGAAAAGAATCCAAATAAACTAGGGTTTACCAAGACGGTTATTTGCTCACTGCATCATTCTTTAAAGAAGCATTACCAAGCGCCTGATATCGAAATCAGAGGCGGCGGCGATCCGCAAATAGTGTCTAGCCATCTCATACCGAATCAGGTTTATCACGCTATACTTAGTTGTATCGCTGAGCAAGAGACGCTAAGTGAATACTATAAACAAGCTCTTAGCATCTTGACAATACTGCTATACCGTACCGGCATGCGTATCAGTGAAATATTAGGGTTGCAGGTTAAAGATATCGAATACGACAATCAAGGTTTTATGGAGTATAACCTCATTGTTCGCTCTAACGCTCATCGTGATTTGAAATCAGATGACGGTAAGCGGCGAATTTATTTATCAGTATTGCTTTTGCCAGAAGAGCTAGAAGATTTTAAAAGGTTCTTTCATCTAAAAGAGGGTCAGTCTTCTCGCTATTTATTTACTTTAGCTTATCAGTCCACCCCATTGTCTCGTTATAGTATTGAGCAGCAACTAAAACGCATATTAGAAAATACGGCTTATCACGATCTTACCCTACATAGCTTTCGTCATAATGCGATATCGAATATGGCGCTTATAATTAGGTGTAACCCAATGCTTGTCATGCAATTCACAGATTATGATGAGATAAAAATCCATGATATTAAAACTCATTTTTTAGGTAAAGTGCGCAGCGTTTCGACAAATTACTGGGATGCGCTGATGGAGTTCGCAGGTCATGCCAATCTCATCACGACTTTTAGCTCATATATTCATACCGCTGATATTATCGCAAGTCATCAATTGCAGCAGGCTAAATTGACCTTGCCTTTGGATGTTGTGAATAAGTTGATTGGTACCAGTCGTATGGACCTAAAGCAGCACAATAAATATGCCTTAGAGAGTAGAGATAATGTTGTCAATCTCAGTAACATTAGACAATACGTGAATCGTAAGGTTGATTGTGAACAGTTAATGTTTGCTGATAAGGTAAAGACATCTCTTTTAAGTAGTGGTCCTATTGGTATTGATAAAAAGCAGTATTCAGCAGTGTTTGGTAGATATAGTCGTGAAATGATAGAAAAGCTTCTATTGGACATTGAGGATGGCCAAGCGTTGGGTGCAGCCAGCAGTTTAAACTTTATATACGATGATGCGTTGATGATTTATGAACGCGCATTAAGCTTGGTAAAAAATGAAGATGGAACATTTAATCATAAGCTCATATCTAAAAGACGTAAACAACGCTCCGATCATATTTTAATCGCACCAACACCGCTGCATTATAATGAAGAGCAAGCGCTTGTGTATCAATGTTTTGACAATCTTGAGACGCTTTATAAGTCCAAAGCGAGTAGGCATGAGATTAAACCCATGCTTCAATTATTCTACGAAAAAACCAATACCTCAAAAAGTGAGATTCGTTTTACCTTTAAACAAAAAAAGGATTTTTATAAATACTTAGATACCATGTGCCAGATTCTACCAAGCAAGTATTGGCGGGTAAAAATCAGTTGTAGCGAATCCGAGTCATGCATCAACGAGAAGAATAAAAAATCGTATCGCCATGTTGTCAATAAAGCTTCTCAGCTTAGACGCATAAAAGAGTTCGGACAAAAATTCCCTAGTTTTGAAGGTGAGGTTACTAGTTTAGGTGCATACAACGGTTATGCACTAACGGTTATTAGTCCGCTTAAGCAGAAGGGTAAATCAAAGTTATCTTCAGCGTTGATGAGTTATGTTTTGCATTTTTTGCTGATTGTTGATGGTTTGACTAATTGATACCTCTCAATTTTATATGTATGGATTTGACGACAGGAGCCAGTCACTCCTCATCGAGTCGTTAGTTTACCAAGTTCGCTTATACGGTTTCTTTAGCATACCTCAATGAGCGAAATGTTTAAAACGCAGCAAATCAGGAGTTTTTGAAGCTCTAAATTATCTAGGTATTACTCAAAAAAGACTGCACCACCTCAAGTTTTTCAGGGTGGTGCATAGCTCAAATATTTAATATATTTTCTTCAGGGATATTAATTATTTAGATCTACAGCTTTCTTAAAGCTTTGTTCATTTATGTTTTCTTGGTTTTCAACCAAGCACAATTCAATACTGTTTGAGTCTACGATTTTACCGAAGACTCGCATTCCTTTAGACATATCTCCTGAGAACTCAATTTCTTTTTCATGTAATCCGTTTGTTCCACGTTGCATCCCATTTAATGCTTGTGGTTGAGTAGTATACAACAATGGAAAAATACCTTGACGGACGCGACCCAATTCAATCCATGACTCTTTATCATCACCTCGTTTAATACCAACCTCAAATATATTACGGCGGTGTGTGCCCACGTAGTATGGAAATAAGCTATCTGAATTATCTTTGGGGCTGTCCTAGATAACTAGTTCAGTTCTTGTTTAACCCATTGTTTTAGCTGATATAATTGACGTTTTGGATCACTGTAGTTAAAACGCCACTCACATTCCTTTAAAAACAGATGGAAATGCTCTTTTGGGATGCCATTATATTTACGCATATGTCGCTTGGCTTGGCTCCAAAAGTTCTCTATTCCGTTGATATGGTTTCTGTCTTGTGCAAACTCTTTTGAATGATTGATACGGTAATGGGTGAACTCACTGATATCAAGTGCGTTGTAACTTCTAAAGGAGTCAGTGTAAACAATACTATCAGGCTCTACTTTCTCTCTTATATATAGGGATTAAGGTATCGGCTCTGGTATTAGGGATAATACAAGCGTAGATGCTAGCATTACGCTTAAGCAGTCCAAACACAGGCACTTTGTTACCAGCACCGCGACCACGTTTGCCTTTGCGCCTGCCGCCAAAGTAGCTCTCATCAACTTCTATTTCGCCTTCTAGAAGGCAGGTTCCTGACTATTTTCATAAATCAGTAGTCTTAGCCTGTGAAAGTAATAGCTGGCTGTTGTTTTATTAACACCCACTAAGCTTGATGCTGTTCTTGCGGTAGAACCGGCAACAAATAGTTCGATAAGCTTAGTTTGTTTGTTTGTACCAACTTAATCTACTCTTTCTCATATGACTATCCTAGATTATTTTACTTATCTAGGACAGCCCCTTAGTCTATATCTATGAAGTTACCTCTTTTGTAAGAGTATTGCTTTTAATCAAGCCATTTTTTAATTGAAAATTTTTTAAATATTATTCTTACATTTCAAATTAAATAACTTTATATTCTAACCTAGGATATTTTCTTCTAGGTTGCTCGTTATAATAGCTTTTATGATAAACATACAGGCTTACCATCATGTCTGCTTCTCTCAATAACTGTCCTTTAAATGATACTTCCTCTGTCGCCCAAGCCTGTGCAATTACCTTTTAAGGTAATGCCAGTAATAACTTACAGCAAGATGCTTTTTTCTTTTTGGACAACTGATATCAAGAAGGCTTAGGTGTGATGGCAGTGACCCCAGTTGCAGCACAATTTTGCTTAGCAGTCTCTGACGGTGTGGCAAGTTCCAGCCACACACAACATTGCTCAAAGGCGGTGGTAAAAGCGATTAGTCGGTTGTGGAGTCATAATACAAAGCCAACGGCCGATGCTATTCATCAGCTGGTTAATCAAACCAAGCATTTATATAAGCGTCATGGTGCAGCTGCAACCCTCGCAATAGTGGTTGGAGAGTTAAATAGTGACAGAGCGGTAAAAGCAACGATAATGCATGTGGGTGACAGTCGTGTTTATTGGCTGCCTAAAGGTGCGACACAATGGCAGTGTCTGACACGCGATCATAATTTACTGAACGAGCTTATTGACCAGCAGGTACAGGAGCAAGGTCGTCAAGCAGAGTTTGCAGACTATAATCGAGAGGAAATGGCAGGGAGTCTATACAGCATTACTGAATGCTTTGCATTGACTAGTGATAGCAGTTACCTAAGTAGTGAAGCGCCAGAAAGTATCTCTCGAACGATGGATATTGATGGTGGCGACTGTA